>CAYFXC010000083.1:0-1508 GCA_964347045.1 uncultured archaeon | reverse complement strand
CCGAACTACGAAGGCTAAATCTTCAATGGTCGCTTCATCCATCCCCAAAGACCTCATCATTCACGGGAAAAAGATGCTCACTTTTGGAAATTTTTCTATTGACAAGAAAATAATTATCAGATAATATTACGAGTAATTATAAGCAATTCAATAGTTTACCTATAATAACGGTAAGCCCTATAATTACACTCGAGATTACAATTATATTAATTTTTTCCGATGTCCTTATATAAAGAAACAGAAAGAAGAAGCTATCTTTTCCATTTAACTTGTCTCCAAAACAATAATTACAAAGGGGGATGTTCTATAAACTGAAAACAAAGGACTTCAATGGTGATATGGTGTAAACATGATGAAAATTAAAAGTGATCCTACTTTGGTTAATGACGTTCGTAAGTATGGTAATTTCGATCCCAATGCCTGTTTCCAGTGTGGAAGTTGCACGGTTACATGTGATTTAACGAGTGATTCGGCTTCATTTCCTCGGAGAACAATGCGATATATTCTGTTCGGCTTGAGGGATAAGTTGCTAGGCAGCTTGGAGCCGTGGTTATGTTACTACTGTGGCGATTGTTCAACGAGTTGTCCAAGAGAAACAGAGCCTGGGGAAGCCATGATGACACTCCGACGCTATCT
This sequence comes from uncultured archaeon, assembly GCA_964347045.1. Classification (GTDB taxonomy): domain Archaea; phylum Asgardarchaeota; class Hermodarchaeia; order Hermodarchaeales; family Hermodarchaeaceae; genus Hermodarchaeum. Next base: position 872 of record CAYFXC010000083.1, on the reverse strand, counting down.
CACTGGACAGTATGACTGGACAGGCATCTCTGCAAAGCTCTACCAGACAAAGGCGTGGCAGATAGCAGCGCTTCTCATCTCGGGCGCTCTCATGGCGCTGCTGATAGCCCTTTTTCACGGACCCATTGTAACCGACCGGGTTGAACTCAACTCATTTGCCCCGGCTGAATTAGTACACAAGTTCGACATAACCATAGCTTCCTTGGTCTTAATAATTTTATTTTCCAACGCATTTCGAATGTACTGGCTCACGATGCACCAGGGAAGCAGTTTCAGAATACTGGATATCATACGGGGTTTTATAAAGGATGGGTTTGGATACACCTTCCAAAATGGTGAGAAGGTGAGGATCCCTCTTTTTTTGTTCCTCTCAGAAGCCAAGACATTGATAGTACATGGAGTTTCCCAAAAATTGTTTCTGAGCTGCAAAAACAAGAGTCGATGGATAAAGCACTTTTTGCTCGTGACAGGATACGTGATAATGTTCGCTCTGGTGGTTGTCTTTCTGGAGTGGTTTCAAACAGACGATATCTACCCTCTTTACCATCCTCAGAGATGGGTGGGTTACTACGCTGCCGCTGTTCTCATATATTTTACCGGGGAAATCATTCTAGGTCGCATTAGGAAACGCGAACAAATTCATAAGTTTTCCGACTTGACCGACTGGATGTTTCCGATACTGTTGTTGTTGATGGCCGTGACCGGGATTGTTGTTCATATATTCAGATACCTTGGATTTCCATTGACCACGTATTATATCTATGCATTTCACTTGATCATTGCTTTTTCGTGGTTGGTGGTCATAGTGCCTTTCGGCAAGTGGACCCACCTTATGTACCGTACCTTGGCAGTTTATTATCAAGCTGTCAAAG
>CAYFXC010000082.1:1312-1553 GCA_964347045.1 uncultured archaeon | reverse complement strand
ACATCGACAACATCTGGCTTTGTTGGCAAGTCTCCAAGATCAGGGTAACATTTATCACCCAAAATTTCGTCAGTATTTGGGTTCACTGGATACACTCCGTATCCTGCTTCCCTGAGATCTTTATAAACCTGATAGCCATATTTTTTGGGGTCTCTGCTGGCTCCTACTACAGCGAATATGTTTCTCTTCTTCAAGAATTTCTTTATTAATTCTCTATCCATTTTAAGTCCTTTATTTCCTT
>CAYFXC010000082.1:0-1251 GCA_964347045.1 uncultured archaeon | reverse complement strand
CTCATCCACGTTCAGTTTTCCAAATAAGATTCTTCCAGCGTGATCCCGCGCAAGTTCCTCTATGACAGGAGCGACCATTTGGCACGGGCCACACCATGGCGCCCAACAATCAACCACCACTAACGCATTATTCCGAATGATTTCTTTGAACGTCGCGTCAGTCACCTCTATAGGTTTGTTCAAGGGATTTCCCTGTTTCTCCAGAACCAAGCTTCTCTTAATCTTACTCAGTTTTGTTCGCCTAATCTTTTCCAATTCCTCGTTCTCTTCGTTTCTCATTTCGGTTACCCCGAACTGTTTTTGTCAGAGTCCCATAATATTTTATCTTTTTTCGTACAGGGTCCTCATTGATCTTATGCATATATTCATTAATAGATTAGTACACAAAACATATGAGAGTTTTATGTACAAAAGTTCCACGAATTGGAGGCAATTAAAACGGTTGTTCTGTTGATAGTTTCGGCTGTGATTGTTGTAAGTCTACTTTCATTTGTGGGAGTCCTGTTTCTGGGTTTTAGTGAGTCACTTCTTAAGAGATTGTTAACGGTTCTTGTGGGCTTTGCTTCTGGAAGCTTATTAGGAAGTGCCCTCTTCCACATGGTTCCTCAGGCGTTAGATGAGAAGTTGCCCATTGATACCGTCTCCCAACTTCTAATTTTTGGGATTCTCCTGTTTTTCATAATGGAGAAATTTCTCTATTGGCGTCACTGCCACGAAAAAACATGTAATGTCCACATGTTTGCTTACCTAAACTTGTTTGGGGACAGCATTCACAATTTCGTTGATGGCATGACCATGGCCGCAGGTTTCATCGTTGATATATCGCTCGGAATTGCCACAACCCTAGCAGTTATGCTTCACGAGATTCCTCAAGAAATAGGAGATTTCGGCGTTCTAGTATACGGGGGACTAACAAAGAAGCGAGCACTCATATACAATTTCCTTTCAGCAATCATAGCGATAGTGGGTGCGTTAGTAACATATTTTGCCTATGCCGCCTCACTGTTTGTGCCCCAATCAATGGTCTTGCTTATCCCATTTGCCGCTGGAGGTTTCATATATATAGCTGCTACCGACCTTATGCCCGAACTACATAAAGAATCTGGCCCTAAAGATTCGGCGTTTCAACTCGCAGCAATCATTCTGGGCTTGCTAATGATGTGGTTGCTCAAATATTTTGAATAAGAATCTACCCAGACTCCTAATAACGATAAACGAGTGAAATCTTACGTTTCTTCTTCGACGTCTGAC
>CAYFXC010000081.1:0-1557 GCA_964347045.1 uncultured archaeon | reverse complement strand
AGAACTAATTAACCACTCACTAATTAACCAATTCACTACTCGACTTTTGTTTTTCCCTTGCAATTCCCCCTCCTCCACCGTAATATTCCATCGAAGTGCGGACGTTCATTGATTTTAACCATCCGAGCTGTTTATAGTATTGTAAGTAAAACATATAAGTAGTAAACAAGCATCTTTTGTGTTGTTTAGGTCGGAATTTACAATTTATAAATAAATAGTAGGGCTATATCATGGCGCGTTTTCTAATCACTACTGGACCATATCCGGGACATGTAGCGCCGACTAAACCGATCGTCCAAAAACTGATTGAACGTGGTCATGAGATCTTATGGATCACGGGCCGCAAGTACAAAGATAGAATTGAAACTACCGGTGCAAAATTTCACCCTCTCCCGAAAGAAAGTGATCCGAATGAGATGGAAGTCTATGATTGGCATCCGGAATTGAAGAAACTGAAAGGAATGGCTCAGATCAAATTTTGGCTAAAGCACGTTTGTGTAGATTCTTTCTTACGAGACATAAAAGTTATTGACACAATCCTGACAGATCTTACAGCCGATGTACTTGTTGGTGATCCAATGGCCTTCGCCCTTATGTTCAGGTCACAAATGGGAGGTCCACCCTTCGCATGCATCTCTCTCTTGCCTTTGTCCTTGCCAAGTCGAGACACGGCACCATGGGGTTTGGGGTTATTGCCTGGAAGAAACATCATTACGAAAACCCGAAACAGACTGCTCAATTTTCTGATCTACCGTGTCCTGCTTTGGGACGTAACTAGATATACAAATAAAGCGCGACGTGAAATTGATGCAGCGCCACTAAATGCCTCGCTTTTTGAAGCCGGCTGGAAGATACCTTCACTAGTTATGCATATCTCTACACCTGCTTTCGAATACCCACGCAGCGATCTACCTAAGAATTTCCATTTCATTGGGCCGGTTTTACCTGAACCAGACCACGCATTTAAACCTCCACCTTGGTGGTCTGATTTGAAAGATCCGGAGCCAGTGATCCTTGTCAATCAAGGGACTTTGGCTAAGAACCTCGATGACCTGATCGTTCCGACGATAGAAGGATTGAAGGATCAAAAAATATTGGTTGTTGCTGTTCCAGTTAAAGAAGGTCGGTTGCAAGAACTTCCAGCTAATGTGCGTGCGGAGCCATTCATCCCGTTCGATCATTTACTTCCTCACGTCGACGTGATGGTAACAAATGGTGGATACGGAGGAACGCAATGGGCCTTGTCCCAGAGCATTCCGCTGGTGGTTGCTGGTAACACCGATGATAAAATGGAAGTCGCCGCGCGGGTAGAATGGTCAGGGTCTGGTATAAACCTGAAGAAGCAACACCCTTCGCCCGAGGAAGTTCGAGACGCCGTCATGGAGGTACTCGTCAACCCTGTCTATCGTCAGAACGCGAGACGTATTCAATCTGATTTCGCCAAGTATGATGCCCCAACGCAAGCAGCCGAATTACTGGAAGCTCTGGTTAAAGGTGAGCTGTGCCAATAACAAACAGTCTATCTATCCACTTGTAAAATATTTGTATATAGGTTTT
>CAYFXC010000080.1:0-1568 GCA_964347045.1 uncultured archaeon | reverse complement strand
ATTAACACCATCACTATGCCTTTTGTTTTTAATGTCTCTGTCAATTGCTACCTTGCCAGAACCGGCGACGGATTTATCCTGATCGATACGGGAAGAACCAACAAGCGGGGCGCGATCGAAAAAGAACTTGAAAGCGCGGGCTGCCAGCCGGGAAATCTTAGGCTGATCGTGCTAACTCATGGTGATTTCGACCACTGCGGTAATGCAGCGTGCTTTCGGGAAAAATTCGGTACACAAATAGCCATGCACAAAGACGATTCAGGAATGGTCGAACGTGGAGACATGTTATGGAATCGAAACAAACAGAGTATTCTCATCAGAATGATTTTCAAGTTGTTCTTCAGGTTGAGCAAGTTGGACAGGTTTAAGTCCGATTTATATATCGACGAGGGATATGATTTCTCTGGATATGGATTCGACGCTGAAGTTCTTGATATTCCAGGGCACTCTAAGGGTTCAATAGGCATCTTGACATCCAGCGGTGACCTGTTTTGCGGCGATTTGCTGACCAACGTAGCCAAACCAGATCTCTGGTCTATTATCGATGACTCAGTCGCGGCGCACGCAAGTGTCGAGAAACTGAAACGCCTACAGATCAACACCGTGTACCCCGGGCATGGTCAGCCATTCCCGATAGAGCTGTTCATGAAAACTCACTAGCTAGTTACTAACCTGAACATATTCGTGAAATGAACGGTTAGCTAGCTACATACCCTCGCGCGCGCGAAATTTCACTCCCAAATCGTAAGACTGCCCGCGAAATAAAAGGCTGGTGTCCAAGATGAAGAGACAATGAATCGAGATCATGGTGCAATTTTAATGGGCTTTCTTGGAGATCATCATCGACAGCTCCAAGCACGTGGAAATCTTCCTATTAGATGAAAAAACCGTGCTTGAAGACATGGACAAGCAAAACAAGGCTAAGAAAGCCGCAATATTGGTTCCGAAAAGAGCTATAACCAGTCCAATGAGCATTGCATAGAATGCTGTTTGAGTAGCTGGGGGCAGAGAATTAGGAAGACCCCCGCGAGATTATCCACGAACTTCTGATGCTTCTCTTGAGGCAATCTCATGTATGCTTCCAAAACGTTCATCATGTCAGATTGGTTAACTTCTTCTGGAACCTGTGTTCCTGCCTTCACCGTTGCAATCTGAATAGTTTTCCTCACTTGCGGAGGAACCTCTATCAATGCGTCGGTTCGTGTTTTTATAAACTCCTTCTTCCTCTCTGGATCGAGCCTGGAAACTGCGAGAATCATGGCCTTTACAGATTCTACTCTTTGCTCTTCAGGTTGGGTGGCAATCATTCTAAAACGATTCAGAATCAATTTTTTTCGTATGTCTTCACGGAAATTGGCGAGAATCCGTACCGTCTCATCCATATCTGCTTTTTCAGCCATGACTTCCATCTCTTGCTAGAAGGAATATTGCACTAAGGAAGTTGTATCACATTCATAATAAATTTTTGTACGAACAAATGTTACAAACAGGTTCGTTCAAAGGTTTGTAGTAGTAGATCCCTCTTTGAGGTAATTATAAATACCATCTGAGGATATAATGTCTAATCC
>CAYFXC010000079.1:0-1606 GCA_964347045.1 uncultured archaeon | reverse complement strand
TTCCAGTAATTAATTGATGAGAATATTTTTGAGCCATTTCATCCTCCTGCACTTGGGGCGCGCATATAAGGCTTTTGTATTCAACATTCATTCAGTTTCAAAAGAGCATCATTATCAATGTTCGAATGTTCAGAACCGCAACCCATAGTCCAACTAGTATTCCTAAAAGCCTTCGGGGAGTCTTTGAACATACATAAGCGGCTATTGGACTTAGGATAATTCCACCTATCAGTATGGGAAGGACGATGTTCCACAGAAAATTCTCAAATCCTATGATGAGACCGAAGGTTACAAATATAGCTACAGAGATTATCGGCTCAGTAAACTCTACTGTTCCCACAGCCTCTCTGGGATCTGAACCAGTTGCTACGAAAGCTGGTGTCAGAATTGGACCCCATCCACCGCCACCCGCAGCGTCTATAAACCCAGCCACGAACCCAAGTGTAGCAAGTTTTTTCCTCGAATAGTTTGCTTTCTCTGACCCCGATGGGGACGGCGACTTTCCGCCTCTTTTCCATCGGAAAAGGAATTTAATCAAGATCACCAGTCCCATGCACAACAGAACTGAAGCGACAATTGGCTTTGCCGCTGTAAGGGTAAGAAACGATAGTCCTGCTGCTCCTAAGACGGCTCCTATCGTTCCGCAAATGAGCAACGGCACAAGGAGGTCCTTTCTCACGTTACCGAATTTGAGGTGAGAACCTGCTGATATCGTGTCTACGAAGGCTTCTGCTGTGTGAACGGAGGCGCTTGCAACTGCTGGAGCAATGCCAAACGACACGAGAACACTAGCTGATGTGACTCCGTAGCCCATTCCTAAACTAGCATCAACAAATCCGCATGCGAGTCCCGCAATCACAAGGGCTATGAAATCTCCCCATATCATTTTTTCATCTTCTGCGTCCACCTGATTGGTTTTGGTAGTGTACCAAAATATATTTCCGTCCTCGATATTAAGCTTTTGGTAGTGTACCAAAATATTTCCTGCCTCGATATATTTGGAGCTTTTGGTAGTATGTGAAAACATTTATGAGAGGTTCGACAACTAGTTTAGGGTTGAAATGTTAGAAGATGTCCTTTACGTAGAAGAAACGAGGGTTACAGTCAGAAAGTATAGGCACAGAACGACTGTTCCAGCTAAAATATTTAGATTGTTGAAGCTCAAAGACGGCGATTACTTAAGATGGATCGCAATGAAAGATCGAAAAATTTTCATAGAAAAAAAGTCCACAAAGTGATGCACACGCTATTTAGAACTTTCGTTGATCCCGAGATGATAAGAGAAGCGCCAATGTTAATACCAAGAGAACGCTGGCCGCCTTAAGGAGAGACAGTCGTAGACTAGTCAACAAGAAGAAAAACTTGAACACCTGTAATTTAAACTTGTGCGTATAACTGATTTTGCATTATGATATTTTTCTCAGCATCTTATCTGTCTTAACCTTGTGGACTTCTAGCGCCAGATCTTTCGGGTTTATCCCTAGCGCAAGGCTTAGAAGCTCTGAGTAATGGAACACTGGCATGTCGAAGGTTTCATTGAACTTTGACTTTATCTGTAGTTGTCCAAGATCCAGTGCAATGAAGCAGAACGGACAAAGCGTCACAA
>CAYFXC010000078.1:0-1616 GCA_964347045.1 uncultured archaeon | reverse complement strand
GGACATCATTGATGAAATCAATATCGAGGAGGCTATGCATGCAAACCAGAACGTCTATGAGAAAAGTCAAGCAGATTTTTGAATAGCGATATTATTCCTTTCCAAAAATTTATAATATTCATTCATTTTCATCTGATGATTCTTTTCATCTCTGAAATAGTGATATTTTTGTTTCTTAAGCATCTGATAGAGCTCAGCAATTACTCTTCTACAGAGTGCCATTCGTATCTTGCCTTTTCTAGTGATATGCTCCGCCTTTTTATCATACCACCTGCTTAGCTTAAGATTTGAGTTTCTGAAATGATTGAGGGATTGAGTGATTAAAGTCACTGCGAGTTTCCTCCCGGATTTATTCGTCCCGGTAATTCTTGTCGTTTCATTTGAACTTGCAACACCAGGAGTGCTCCTCAAATATGAAGTAAAATGCTTTGAATTGGGAAACCTCTCAACAGTAGCGATATCAGCCATCAATGCTATTGCCAAAAATACACTGATCCCCCTCATACTGGTTACGATGTCTATTTCGTTTATGTATTCAGAGCCAACAGTGAGAATCTTTTTCTTCAATTCCTTTTTGTTAGCTTCAAGCTGCTGCAATGCTTTGAAGAGTAGACGAATCTGAAAACTCATCGCCTCGTCCATCTCCAGGTTCTGTATCGCTTCACGGTGAGCTTTCCCGAATATATAGGTCTTGGTAAAGGGAAACAGATTCTGCTTTAACAGAGCATGAATTCTGTTCTTGGTTGACACGATCTGTTTTCCGATTAACTGGTAGGTGGAAAATAAAGAGCGTAGATTCTGGATGGTATTCTTTGGGACATAGACCGGTTTGGCCATTGTCTCTCTACCCAACACTTGCATCTTCAAGTACATTGCAAGTCTTTCAGCGTCAACCTTATCGGTCTTTTTCTTCTCCATGGGTACAGCCTTCACTTTATGAGTGTTTGCCACATAAATATCTTTTACCATTTCCTTGATGAGCTCAACGAACTTGAAGGCATTGGTAGAAGCCTCGATAATAACGTGGGTGTCTTCATCAAGGTGCTGATAGAACTTGTTCAGCGATTCCTGATCAATCGAAAAACTGTGTCTGAACCTCTTCTCATCTTCATTAATAATGCAGCAGGTAAAACAATTCGAATGCAAGTCAATTCCTAAAAACTTCATCCTACCCTCCTAGGAAGCTTGAATTGACTTTCAAAAAGGATGTGGTATTCTTTTACCATACGTCTATACGGGGTAATTGTCATAAGCAATTCCCCACAAGTTTGATTCGGTAGATGGTCGTCATTCGTTTGTGCGGGGTCACTTTGTGCCCCAGTTCTGGCGACGACCATCTATCGCTATTTGAAAGCCACGGAGAATATAACCATCTACCGATCAAAAACATCCTCTTTTATCATAAGCTCGTTAGTATCAATCTTAATTATTTGTGCATTCTGCTTCATGGTTAGCTGCGCTTCGCAACCACGTGCTACTGTTACGAAAAGGCCATCTATAATTAACACAACAATTTTTTCGTGTAGGAATATAAGAAGAGAAAAGAAACGCTCGTTATTTGTTCGAAAACAAGGTGATACAATTATAGTTACAATGAAAAATGTAGAGTTGAACTG
>CAYFXC010000077.1:0-1642 GCA_964347045.1 uncultured archaeon | reverse complement strand
TCTTTCTCGGCGGCTAATGCAACCTTTAACCTTAACATGACTTCTGTTGGACTCGTTGGATACAAGTTTATCGTATCGACGTTTCTGAAAATGAGGATCTTCAACGCCAACTGGTCTAGCACCAATAATGACTTGGTGATTTATTCAGCTGTTTATGAAGAAGGCCCAACGCCTATAACCAATCTTGACAAGAGTGATTTTTCAATTAAAGATGCGAACAATAGCACTATACCTATTTCGTTATCAAACCGAGTGTTCGATACGACCTATGGTCCCATCTACAGAATATACTGCGCAAACGTCACCACAAACCCCTTATCCGTGCAAGTTACTGTTATTGACGCTCGAAACATTAAGGTGATCGCTAATTCAACTGTAACCCAAAGCTGAGCGAACAAAAACCCACACGATATCTCCATAGACGAGGGCAACAATTAAACCAATCGTGACAAAAATGAGCATTGGTAAGCCTGGAGTCGCCCACACACCATTTTGAAGTCTTCCTTCCCGCTTGGCTTTCTGAAGTCTCATAACAATCTCTTTTCTGTCTTCATCTTTTGGAACTACAAGTAGCTTTCTCTCATTCTCATCAAAGTCTTCTAGCGGATACAAATACTCTTTCTTTTCGAACTCCGCAATGTCCGCCTTATAGCCGGATAGAAGCACCAAGATTTTTCGCCATTTCGCCTCCTTTTCAACGCCCTCAAAGAGATTTTTTTGGGTTCTTTGTTTCCACAAAAGATTGCGTGCCATTATATATAGTACACTAAGGGCTGCTAAAAGAACCGCATTGCTGAATACGGTGATTGTGAAAAGCAACTGGGAAAGCGGAGAAACGACGTTGGAATAGGGTTGAAGTATATTGGCAGGATAGAATGGTAGGGCGAGAGATAGACAGATGAAAGCCTTGGCGTCAGCTCCACCAAATGCTCCCGCGTAGAAAAGAGTTATGGATAGAGCTGAGGTTGCTGCAAAGGACAAGACATAACCTTGCAGTAATTCTGGGGTAAACATAAAGAATTGTAGAGAGGTTAAAATGAGGGCTAAGGGCGCAAAAATCGCCCACACCCAATTGCTTACTTCCCGAGTCTTGAAATCACTCCAGGAAGCATAAATTAGAAAAACAAGGCAGAGAAGAACACGAACGCCGTCCAACACTTCATTCACTTCAAATCACGTCGATTATCGTAATTAAGGCAAAATGTGTATAAAAGAATAATTAGTTAAAAAACTGGATGATGTGAATCCAACTAGGGCGCTTTTCCTGTGAACTGAAGGTACTGCCCGGATTCGGGGACGACTTTGAAGTAGTAAGTGCTTCCCGATGTCCAGTTGCCGGTGATTATTCCTGTATTCCATGTAATGGTGATCGTTATAGAATCAGGTGCATTAACAACCCCTGTGGAATGGTTGGAATCATATTGATATTCGGTGTCTTTGGTCATCTTCTGAAGAGCTGAGAACGATGAACTTGACCAATACACAGACGCGATCTTTGCGCTAGATGTTCCCGAGTTTCTCAGCGTGATATCAGTGTAATACGTTGAACTGGTGTTGTAGAATCTTATGTTCTCAAGCCCAAGAAAGGCTCCGGACTGTTGGGTTTGTGTGCCTGTGAAGGTTATAACCCAAGCGTAGGTGA
>CAYFXC010000076.1:0-1707 GCA_964347045.1 uncultured archaeon | reverse complement strand
GCTGGTATACAAAGACGGTATCCGATATACAACTCGCGGAGAAGTGCAGCGGTATCTGTGCCGAAGCTGTGGGTATCGGTTTTCAGGTTAGGAACATCTCGCAACCTGCAAGCACCCCCTTTTATCCTGCTTTCAGGGAATCATTTTTATGCATGCTTTTTGTCCACAATATGTTTCAAGAGGAAGAAACAATGGATATCACAATTGTGCTCGTCGCATTTGCGTTGGCTATGGACTCATTTTCGGTTTCGATAACAAATGGGCTGGTCACCAAAACTTTCAAGGTCGGTGACGCCTTCAAAATCGGAATATTCTTCGGGGCATTCCAAGCGATTATGCCAGTAATGGGATGGTTCGCTGGTATCCATGTTCTGGATTTGATTTCAGGCTTTGATCATTGGATAGCCTTCGGACTTTTGGCCTTCATTGGCTGCAGAATGATATACGAATCTGTGAAGGTAGAATCTAAGAAGCTTCTGGATTCTCCTAGGATTGGCTTACTGTTAGCCTTATCCGTGGCTACGAGTATTGACGCATTAGCTGTCGGACTCAGTTTTTCCTTTCTCCGAATCCCCATATTCGTTCCCGCAGTCGTAATTGGAGTGGTTGCCTTCTTGCTTTCCTTTCTCGGTGTGTACTTGGGTGGAAAGCTGGGACACTTTTTGCGTAACAGAGTTGAGATCCTTGGCGGTTTAATCCTAATCGTTATAGGTACAAGGATATTGATTGAGCATCTAGGAATAGCCTGACGTGTAATCTGCACACGTTTGTGGGGTGAAGTAGTTTCGCCGAGTAATGGCGCTTTCCCCCGCAAATTCCCATTTTTTTGTGATGTGCGCGTTTGCTCAGTTGTCGTCGTCTTTTGGAATTTTGCGCCGACGACAATCACGCTTGTGAGGGTTCAAATGCGCGCGCGAAATGTCGGGGGGAATAAATGGAGGATTGTTTCAGAGATGGATTCATGGCTTAGAATGGATAACGATAGACATCAATGTGTCTTCAATAGACGAATATATGAAGAAGACAGAAGTGGCAGGTGGCAAAGTAGTGAGAATCACTCGATGACTGTATCATTAATCACATCATATTCTAGCAATAGATATGAGTTTTCGAGTTTCTTGCACTCTTTTAGCTTTAGAGCTTTTAACAAGTGCAGTTGAGATTTCTCTGTTAGAGAAAAGCCATCAACCAACGAGGATGTGTCCTTTCCCCCAACGATTAATGGCGCTACCACAATTTTCACATGATCAACCAAGCTGTTTCGGAAAAATATTGCATTCAAAGTGCCGCCTGATTCAATGGTTATTTTTTTCATATTATGATGTTTCCTTAATTTCATCAACAGGTCGGCGAAATCTACATCAGTTTCATAATAAATTATCTCAATGTTATCGTGTTCGCTCTTTAGTTCAAACGCTGGATGCTTTGGATTGTTTGTCACGATAAATAGCTTATCAAGCCAATTACATAGGTACGTGATTCCCTGCTTGTTTAAATGCGGCTTTCGATCTATGACCACCATTTTCAAGGGTTCCTTTTCCGGGACTTCTCTCTTTTCATTGAACCCTACCTTTTCTAATACGCGGCCAGAGTCAAGGTAATTTGGCCCCAGCGATTGCTCTACTTCATAATATTGGGTAAAGCCTTCCTTTACACCTACAATTCTCTTCCAATCTTCGGAATCCAGATTATCGGTTGATCCTGTAG
>CAYFXC010000075.1:0-1904 GCA_964347045.1 uncultured archaeon | reverse complement strand
CTCTGCTTTAGATTCAGCGGTATATACCAAATGCTCTGGAGCTGGTCCAATGAAGACCCGTTCACCTGTTCTCGCGTCATAGACAGTGTATGTGTTCTGCTTCTCTTTACGTCCGAGGAGCATTCTTCTATACTTTGGGCCCTGTGGGCCGATGATTACTGGAATTCCCAGTCGATTAGCTCCAGTAACAATTGCTAATGCTTTTTGTGAAGTGCCTCCCCACAACATCAGTACTGCGCCGATACGGTTTAGGATATAGTCAGCGATTTCCTCGTAATTTGCTCTCAGTGGCCGTCGAGCGAATATGTTTGCAATTTTAATTGCCGCTCCGATGGCGTGGGCGTTTGAAATACAGGAGCCTACATTGGCTAGGCAACCTGCATCAAAATCGCCTGGATACGCCTCATAAAGGGTTTTTCCCTCCTCGTTCCTGTATTGAGCCATGCTCATGGCGGAGCATCCAGACGAGACCACAATGTACTTACGCTTCAAATATTCTTCTGCCATCTCGGCAACTTCTATACTTCCGCGCGGATAATTTGGACACCCAGCAAAAGTGATTATGCCAGGGATTTGTCCCAGAACAATGGGACGTCCGACATTCCGGATTTCCGTGTCTTTGATGAAACCTCTGCCAGCTCTGATCTTGTGTTTTTCAAATTTGATTTTTTGTTCAGCTGCTTTTTCCATGAGGCTGATTATGGGAATATTTGGTGTACATTCAGATTCGCATCGCCCGCATCCAATGCAAAGATCGTAGACGTCTGCTAGTTTCTTTAGATTGCCGGTGCGCGCTTCGTAAACCGCATTGTCTATTGGCAAGTCTATAGGGCAGTTTCTTCGACACCTTTCGCAATCTGTGCATTTTTCAGCAAGCTCTATCAAGGTTTTTGCATCTGGCACTGCCTTATACTTCTTTCGTATTGGAGCTATCCTTAGAGCCGTCTGAACCGCAACCTCACCCACTTTTGAGTGGTCGAGGACTAAGACTCCTGGATGCTGCCTTGTAACAAGAGCGTTCACAATGTTTTTGACGGGTTCTTTCGTCATGTTGGGAAGCCCTAAACACATTTGGTCACTAACTGCGATAATAGGAGTTTTGATTTTTTGTGCTTCTTGTAAGACATTGGTGTGGATACACTGTTCATCAGTAACTATAACATCCGCGATGCCGCTTCTGATGAATTTTAATTGACGAGAGATTGGACCAATAATCTTCGCTTGATCACAGTATCGAGCGAGGTCTTGAGCTGTGCAACATAGTCCAGTTACTTCTAACGCACCCATTAACTCGCTTCTTTGTAAATAATCGATTATTTCGATACTTGCAGAAACATTGTGTCCAATCGATAAGATTAATGGTTTAGAGACATTCACTGTTCCTGCTCCAATGTCAATCAATGGTGTATTGGGTTCGCCTCTTGGAAAATTGTAAGCAGACATTTGAATGATGTCTGCTACTTCTAAGGCGAGATTGTCGATCATGCCAGCGTGTAATGCTTTGGATTCAAAATCAAGATAGTTTCCTTCCTGACCCATGGCTGTTGCAGATAGGAGGGCGGTTATTTGACTCTCAATGTATTCAAGAACTTCCCTGAAATCAGCTAACGTTTTAGGTTTAATTCCAGTGACCAATCTCGTTATTGGAGCTTCAACTTCCACCTCTGTGCCAGCTTCGATTGGGAGGTCATTACCAAATTTCGCGGAAAAATGTTCAAAAAGATGCCTTGCATGCTTACCATGAGCTGCCGTACCTATCGTTGTACGCAATAGTATTTCTCTTGCTTGATGAGTTCTAATATCGATTCCACAGCCTCCCTTTTTCATCTTTGTTAGATCACATTTACCGAGGGCACACATGCAACACATGTCACATAAAGGCGAATAAAATGGTGGATATCGGT
>CAYFXC010000074.1:0-1948 GCA_964347045.1 uncultured archaeon | reverse complement strand
TTCGTGTTCGCTCATGGCCTCGCCTCGAAATACAGGGAATAAGGCCGATGTTGCTTTCTATCAATGCTGCCACCTGGAAAGTCGCCTTTGCGCCAACTGGAGCGGTTTACCTGGGTAAAACCAACTTCCTTCAGGATGTGCTCAAGAGTTTCAGCATCATAGCCACCAAAGTGTGCCCATTCTTGAAGGAAGACATAGTTCAATGCTTCCATTTTGGTTCTGAATACTGCTTCTGGTTTATCCTCACCACAGCCTATTTGATTCAGGAGTCCCCAACCAGGTTCAAGATGGGCTTTAATATACAACTCAGCATCAGGAGTAATTAATCGTAAAATCCCATCCGTTTGCAGACAACGCCGACATTCATGTAAAAATGGCAAGCGTTCGTCTTCCGGGTTCAAGTGCTCCAAAAAATGTTCGACATGAATACCAAGACAGGACTCATCAGCCAGGGGAAGCTTGCGTCGGGTATCTGCTCTCAAAGTAAGATTAGGTTGGTTATATAAGTCAAGGTTAACCCAGTCTGGCTCGCCAAACGGGCCGCAGCCTACATTGACTAAAAGATCCTTTTTTTTTCTTAGCTCCCTAATTTTAGCTCTGTATCCTGGATGAAAATTATGCAAAATACGTACCCACCAAGCAGCAAGCTCATGCCGGAGATGGCTAGAAACATGCTGATTTACAGGAAGTTTGGGGATAAAACAATTTCCAAGACGCTGCTTTAAAGTCATAGTATTGCTATCCTTTTCTAAGATTTAGAACCATTTAATTCGTACTCGATGGTGCATTACTAAACAGCAATGACAAAATATGCTTCTTAGATTTTGCTTTTATTAAATTATTAATAAATATTGGATTCAGAAACCTTCGAGCTAGAAATGCCAACAGGTTCAAGTGTGATAGATAATCTTTCTGATCGCTAAGGATGAGACAGATAAAGTAAACCGGTTTCATGTCAACAGTATTAAAATCAACACCACCAGGAATTCTCCCAATAACTAAAATTGTCTTGTCGAGACCCTTAACAAACAAGTGAGGGATTGCCACTCCATTGACTAATCCCGAGGATGTTTCAGCTTCACGAGCCATCAACTTAACGTATGCATCATTCACATTAAGGGTATGATATATGCTGCCAACTTTTTCTATCAGGAATCGTAAAAGATCCCCCTTTGCAGTAAAATCAAGGTTCGTGAAAACGAATCGCGGATTCACAAATTCGGGGTAGCCCATCCGCTGTGTCTGTTTGTGGACTAATTCTGGATAAAAGTGACCGCTTCCGTGTGGTTTGAAATCCGATGAATGATTGACACCGTAATGTATAAATTTACGAAATCCGCTCCCGCCCAGATCCCGCATGAGAGCGATGATTTCAAGGATATCTCTGTGTTCAAGACCGATATCATGGGTTGACTTAACAAGCTCATTCAGTTCCTGATGTCCCTTTAATAACAACATTATATCAGGATTCAGACGTGCGCTCATTTCTGATAAAAAAGATACAGGAATCCCAATTGTTTCAGCAATTTTTGCGATGCGGTCATGAGTGGGAGGTGGTAGCTTTCCCAGCTCAACTTGGCTGAGATATGAAGGAGATACTTGGATTCTTTTCGCCATTTTCCGAAGACTTATACCTGCTGTTGTTCGCAACATTCTTAAGATATGTCCAAAAATGATTCTGTCCATCAACTAATCCACTAAAACGTTAAGCGTTTACTTAACAATTTACATAATGGACTTCAATTGTCAAGCAGAAAGTGAAGAAATTTTGGCAATTGGGATGAGCACTTATTCATTTTTCGATTTAATCCTATCTTCTATTTTCAAATCAGGCACTTTATTGTTAAACAGTCTGATTGACCAAGAATCATGAAAATGTTAAAAATATAGAAAGCCGGAGTGGCGAAATTGGCAGACGCGCTGGACTCAAAATCCAGTCCGGGGCAAC
>CAYFXC010000073.1:0-2031 GCA_964347045.1 uncultured archaeon | reverse complement strand
TGGATTAATGCGACCTATGAACTGGTCGCCATGCAGAATTGGTAGAACATAGCATCCATATTGGCGTTGGTTCTCGGGAACATACAATTCAAAACGATATCGAAATTGGAAAAGCTGTTCAGTCCGTTTGCGATCACAAATGAGATTATCAAAGGGGGAAAGCAGTGTTGTTCGGAGTTTCCCATCTCCATTTTCTAGCCGACTAAGAACATCTAAGTTCTTTGTATGGATGTACCAGGAACCTCTCCAATGCTTTCCTGATTTTTCATCTTTGATTTTCACTTCTTCAATCTTACCTTCTGCTTCAAGTTCTTCAGTTACAGCAACAGATCTCTCAGGTAACCCTCGGATATAGTGATAACGAATATGAGTGGGTTGGGCAACACCAAGGGCTCGCAATGCCTTCTCTCCAATCTTCTTGGATGCCTCATGATATGAAAGGGACTTATCCGGAATCCAAGAGGGTAGTGAACGTTCAGTTAAATCCCAAAGTTTTTGTGTGCCTTCACGCCCCACAACCATAATTTTGCCCTTTGCCCAAAGATATTGTAGCATTTGGCTAACATTCCTACCCGCGGTCCAACCAGTGGATGTCCAGTCAACACTAGCCTTGTCTTTGAAATGTCGGGTAGGCAAGGACCCGTGCTGCCGAAGTTCACGAAGAATATAACGACGCAAGTCCTGGTTTTGGTCTAACCAATCCTGGTATTTTGCCGATGGTGAAAATGCACGCTTAAGCGCTGCGAAAATGGGATAATCGTCTGATACTACAATTGATGTACAATGTCCCCAATCTTCAAAAAGCCGCTGGTCCTCCCATAAAAGCTTGTCTAATAATTTTTGGTCATAAGGCCCAAGACGGCTAAAGAGAACAATATGGTGGCTTGGTGCCACAACAGAAACAGGATCAATTTGCACACAGCCCAAGTCATGCATGATTTCCATGATCCCCTCGACAGTAGGTCGAGGTTGAGGACCAGCCAAATGCTGACAGAATATTGAAAGTCGTCGTGCTACAGTCGAAGAGATTGTTTGCATTCCTATCCCAGAAGATAAGACAGCTCAGAAATTTTAGTCTATGCTTCATAGTTTTTAATCCCTACTTAGATAGGGGGATGTAAGGGTTGCACGAAGATATTTCTAATCTACAACTGTTTTCCATCGCCAAAGTAGCACGAATAGCGTATAATTATCAAAGGGTGCATTCTGCATAAAACCCCAGGGAACCGCTAGACTATGGTTCATTAAACGATTAGTGTTATAATCTGTCATGTTATCTACCTCCATGTGTTGTGTATTTCAAGCCCCGTGTATCGATTCGCGAAATGTAAACAGGTAAGTTGGCAGTTACCCTCAATGGAATCTTACGGTTGAATTATGATGGGTGACTTCGTTTTGGTTGCCCAGCATTTTCTAAGAAGAAATGAGGTGAAGCCACAAGATTTTCTTCGCTTGCTAGTCCTTTGAAGGTCAAGGGGCCTTTATATATTTAACCAATTGAAACTGGTTAGAATAATTATCAAAAGGTCTAAAAGTATAATTGAAGTCTAAAATAAACTCCTCCTTTTAATGCGAAGGTGGACATGAAAAAAGGTGCCAAGCAGTAATACTAATGATCACAAGAGTAAGGATGCATATCACTAACAATTTTCCACACTTCTCAGGTTATTTGATTCTAGGTCCTGAGGGTGATGGAACTTGTATGAGACTTAATAAAATAGCGGTTTTTTGCCTTCAAAAACCCCAAAATATAAAAAATATCCTGAGAATTACAAAATGAGGTTTTTCAGGCGTTTAAATAACAAATTAGCCTTTTAATGTTCTCATCATTAAAGATTAGAAGGAGGGACATATTATTTCGAAAGCTAAAGTAGCCTTCAGTTTAAGTGGTATTATAGGAATTCTGTGGATTATCATTGGTGCATTATTTATCTGGCAGACGCCTCTTGGCCTTACTTTTGGTCTAGGATTTAGTGTAGTTGGCGTACTAATCGTCATTATTGGAATTATACACTTAATCAAGGTAATCGG
>CAYFXC010000072.1:0-2092 GCA_964347045.1 uncultured archaeon | reverse complement strand
TTGAATCCACTCTGAACCACTCCCCATTGTTGTTGCGCCCGTCGATATTTACACAATCCCCTTCGCTCATTTCTCCAGTAACTGGATGTTCAGTTCCCGGTCCGGAGCGAACATTCAACGCATATGCGGTTAGGCAGGCTCTTAATGGAGACAACTGAATTGGGGTCTTGGTAGATTTGGGGGTCTTGTCTGATGGGGTTGAAACCTGTTTAACAACGGGCTTGTTTGTGGCTGTGACAACTACAATGACAGTCCTTTCTGGTTGTGAAATACAGCTTGTTGGAATAATGGCGATGATAAGTGTCAACAAAAATGAGAAGAATAATCTAATCCGACATAGATTTCTTCTCATAGCATAGTTCCAGTATGGACAAAACACAAGATGTTACTTTCATTATATCTATGCAACCTTTTTGCAAAGAAAGATACATGGTCGTTGGAAGACCTTCGGGTCAAGCTGGGGACGGTCAATATTCAATATAGTGCATTTTCTAAATGAGGTGCCCCCATCCTGAGTGTTCAAGGCTAGGAGTACTAGCGGGTATTACGTTCGTGATTTATTAACCAAAAATCCATTCTGAACATGAAAGCGAAAGGACTGAGCACAATTGATGGAATCCATTGCGTAGAATGAATCCTTCTGGGGTAAATCTATCTATCTCTCATAAGGTTCCAACGCAGAGCTGCAGCTTCAGAGGAATACCCTAGCTTTTCAAGCTCTTCTATCGCTTTTTCTGCGTCTTTGATATATCGACGGGGATTCTCTTTCGAATGCTTACATACAATTATACCGGCTATGGCACGCCAATATCGCTTCTCGATTTCTGATTTCTTTTGTGCATTACTCATTGCTGCATGCCTCACAATCGAGACTACAATTAAATCGAATTGATCTTACCAACAATTCGCCCCCAACCTGAGGGGGTCAGGCTGAGGGGTGATGTTTTCACTCCAGCGAATTGTTAGCGCTACCTTGATGATTTATGCGAGTAACACTAAGAAAATGGTTCATCATCCGATTGAAGGCGCCTTCATGTGAGGTCTTTGCTAGGTCGTTGATTGGTCCAGATGAAGAATTAGGAACTTTGCTTAATGGAAAGTATTGCCCAAGAGATGTTGACGTTAAAAGACCAATGTGAGTAGTCGATAGTGGGAAAAAAGGACCTTGCCACTGGCCATGAGTGATAAAGACACCGCGAGCATCAGCACCACTTGGACACACGGCAACACCGAACCACTGGTTATCTAGCGTATTATCCTTTGCATCTAGGCGAACACCATCAAATATCAAATATACTGTTTTACTTGGGGATTGCTCCCACATAAGCATCTTTCTCGTCAATATCGCGCGGAGGCTAAATGGTATAGCGAACGGTATTTCCCCAGTTAATAGGAACTTAAAGCCGGATTTCGACCCGATATTGGCGGCGATTTGTTCGAATTCATTTATATCGCTGGGGATAAGAGACTTACTGCTAAATTCCATTTGCTAATCCTTTCTAATTGACTCATGTTAGCGCTAAAAGCTTTGAGCTGAGTAGTTGAAATTCCAACCCTAATAATTCAACAAACCCAAACAAGGTCACGAAAAATCGCCCCCAACCTGAGGGGGCCAGGCTGGGGTCTGAGTGAGCCTTGCTGCAATCACGGGCTCAATAAGTCCTCTTCCTTGACGATGAAAGCGGACACAAATCCTAAAATTGCTCCCACGCTAACACATACTTTTGGATCTGGAATGTCTTCTACATGAACGTTAGCGGCCCAAAACCACCAAAGAATACCAAATCCTAGTGCTCCTGAAACTGAACCGACAATTGCGGTGATCAAACGATTCATCTAACATCTCTCTTGCCAACCTACAGACTATCGCCCGTCCTAATTTTCATGGGTGGCGCCCTCAACCTGAGGGGCTTATGTTTGGTTGGTTTCAGATTTTGACCTTTGATAATTGTAGATTGAGTCTATCTCGCCTCGATTTCGATTAACCATTCTCCTTCTGCACCTATTTCCAATATGACAGTGCTTGGTGGCATGAGTACTGTACCTACATACGGATCTGATGTATTGACAAGGAGATCTATGTCCTCAGTGC
>CAYFXC010000071.1:0-2097 GCA_964347045.1 uncultured archaeon | reverse complement strand
TACAAACATTCTGGTTTTCATTCTCATCCTCCTTGTGATTGGACTCATCAAGGATGCACATACCAGATGTAGAACTGTTGCGGGAGGTATCAAGACATGCTACTGGCGGTAATAGATTCTATATTCGTAATGGGGATTATCCGGCTCCCACTTTTTTATGGTTTCGGTTCCTGCAACAAATATGAATTCCAATGTTTCTCCAGAATTGGATATATTACCGTATTCAAATATTGGGTCACCAAAGGTTGAATATTTTGAAAGCCTAAACCATAGGTTGCCTTCAGAATCTCTCCAGCTTTCTACTAAGTTGTAATCTCCATACCCCGCTCTTTGCTCAACTTCATCAGTTGAATATATGTCCCATGTGCCATTAGCATGAACGACCAATTTTTGAAAATCGTAACCGACACCTGAACGCTCTGGATTAAACCATGTTCCACTGAATACTTGAATAAAATCATCTTCGGAAATTGCTTCTTTCCTCGTTGCACAACTTCCCGCGATAACCATTACTGCTAAAATAAGAATAAAGATGGATATAAACATTCTGGTTTTCATTTTCGGGCCTCCTTTTTGATATTGAATGATGTTACAAACATTGTGCATACATTGGAAAAAGCCATAGTACAGCTCTTTAATTAACCTTGTAGATTACAGAAGTGGCATTTTCAAGCGAAGTCGGTGTGGAAAGAGAAAAGAGAAAAACAACAGCATGATACTACATCATAGCGATACCTACAAGGTCAACATGTAAGAAGTAAATGATAACAAAGAACGAATCGATGAGGATAAATACTTTCTTGCAATTATGTACTATCTTCGCATTATTCTGATATTTGTCAAGGACTACTATTGACGGAATTTTTTTAGATTGTCAGGCTGCCTAACCAGATGCAGAACTGATGCAGGATGTATCAAGACATTCTACTGGCGAAAGCGCATTGACTCACATTTTTTGTTACCTTGCACAGGGGTGTTGCCTCAAGTAAAATGTTACCCATCGAAAACAGTATTGGAGAGTAACGATGGGACGAGAAATCAGCAAGGTTACAAGACGGGAACTGGTTCAAACAATAGCAAAGCGATACCGACATGCAAAACGATCTGAGAAAGGACGGATTTTGGATGAGTTCGTCAAATTGACGAAGTATCACCGGAAACATGCGATACGACTTCTCAGTCAGTACAGACCAGTTGTGGAAAAATCAACGCGACCTAGTCGCCGGATTTACGATGAGGCCGTACGCCAGGCACTTATTGCAATCTGGGAGGCGGCGGATCGTATCTGTGGAAAAAGGCTTCGAGTAGTGATGCCGGAATACGTTCAGTCATTAGAGCGGCATGGACACCTCAAACTCAACCCGGAGCTCAGGAACAAGCTATTTACAATTAGCGCAGCTACGATCGACCGCATTCTAGCACCTATGAGGATGGAGGCTCGTGGCCAGACCAAGCGTCATAGCGGATCCAAATCACATGTGAAACGCACAGTTCCAGTACGTACATTTGCCGATTGGGATGAACCTGCACCCGGTCACTTTGAGACCGACTTGTGTGCTCACAATGGAGGATCCACAGCAGGGAGCTGTGTTCATTCATTGGTACTCACCGATATTTATTCGAGATGGACTGAATGTGTGGCACTTGTGGCTCGAGAGCAGTCTCTGGTCGTTGAAGCACTGGAGGCCTTACAATCCCAGCTCCCTGTCCCGCTGATCGGTATTGACACTGATAATGACAGTGCCTTCATGAATGAGACCGTAGTGGACTACTGCTTGACCCATCACATAGAGTTGACCCGTTCGCGGGCTTATCTGAAGAACGACCAGGCTTGGATTGAACAGAAAAATGGCGCGGTGGTAAGACGTTTCGTTGGTCATCAGCGGCTGAGAGGCATTATGGCTGCACAGGTCCTTGGTCGGTTGTACCGGTTGAACCGGCTCTATGTCAATTTTTTCCAGCCTTCTTTCAAGCTTCGGCACAAGACTCGTAGAGGATCGCAAGTGTATAAATCTTATTTCCCGCCGGCAACTCCCTGCGATCGTCTTTTGGACAGTGAACAAATCGATGAAGAAACAAAGGCAAGTTTACGAGAGC
>CAYFXC010000070.1:0-2099 GCA_964347045.1 uncultured archaeon | reverse complement strand
CCATTTTGGGTGGGGAAGCAGATGTGGTTTTTGGGTCACGCTTCAAAGGCACCCGTGAAGACATGAAGTTCATGAATTATGTTGGAAACAAGCTTCTTTCATTAACTACCAAGCTCTTATATGGAGAGCCGATCACAGACGTTATGACTGGACATAAGGTTTTTGCTAAACGAGTTATCAAGTCGATGGATCTGACGGAAGACGGCTTCAAAATCGAGCCAGAGATTGCAGCTGAGGTCTTTCAAGGTGGCTGGAGATACGCAGAAGTGCCGATAATGTATAATCGTAGAAAACGGGGAAAATCCAAATTTAGGTTTCTTAAACATGGTGTAACATGCTTCTGGAAACTTTTGCGGGCACGAGCATCCAAAAAGACCTTATACAGTCCTCGTCCAACCGAATAAATAGGGTTTTCAAGCCTCCAGACAAACTGTCGAAGTGAAACATCATGCTCTTACTCGTTCTTGAGTGGATACTCTTTACTTCATTCTTTGTCGTTGCTTTGTTTTATGCATTCTTCTTCTTCATCTTATATTATTACAATCGGAAAAACAAAGATGCTAAGGGTTCCTCGGATTTTTTCTATCCAAAGGTGTCGATGATAGTACCCGTCTTCAACGAAGGAAAAATTATTCATAGCAAAATAAAGAATTTGGCGGAACTAAACTATCCAAAGAGTAAGCTTGAGGTATTATTTGTAGATGGGAGCTCAACCGACAACACTCCAGATATAATCTCTGGATACACAATTAATCACCCGTTTATTAGTCTAGTCAGACAAGAAAGTAGGAAAGGCTACAATGCAGCTGTTTTTGATGGTTTTCGAAAGTCAACTGGAGAAATAATTGTAATAACTCAGGCTGATGCTCTCTACGAGCCAGACGCATTGAAATACTTGATTAGACATTTTAGGGACCCTGAAATAGGAGTGGTGACCGGAAAACAAGTGATAATGAATGAAGATAAAGGGCTGGCCACCGAGTTGGAAAGCTCTTATCGAAAATTTTATGATTTCGTGAGGACGGCCGAAACACGAATGGACTCTCCTTTCGACATCAAAGGGGAAATCTGCGCCATCAGACGGGAAATTTGCGGGCATTTGCTGTCGGACAATCCCAAGCTGCTGACAAAAGCCTGTGTGGATTGTTGCTTGTCTTGTCAAGCCCGACTTGAAGGATACAGAGCCGTATTTGAGCCCGAAGCCAGGTATTACGAACACGTTACAAGCACTGTGAAAGATAGGATGAAACAGCAAGTTCGCAGAGGAACCATCCTCATTGAATCTTTGTTGTTATATAAAAAAATGCTGTTTAACAAGAAATACGGATTGTTCGGTTCAATAGTTCTCCCAGCCCATTTATTTATGCTTGTAATATTGCCATGGCTGTTTATCCTAGGGTCCATCTCATTCCTAATCCTTTTCGTGACTTACCCGACCACTTTCCTAATTTTTCTCGCAATTATTCTCCTTGCATTAGTTGCAAAGCCAAAGTTGTTTCTATCTTTTGTGCAATCGCAAATTGCTCTCGTAGTAGCGACTGTAAGGGTTGCTACAGCAAGAGAGAGCCAAATGATTGAACAACTTCCTTCGACAAGACATCAAAAACTCTAATGATGATTTCGATGGATAATTATAGCACGCGCGTCAATCTTTACGCTTAGAAGGGACGAAAATTGTTGAACAAGAAAATGGTATTAGTTACAGGTGGTGCATCCTTCATAGGCAGTCACCTGGTAGATAAATTGCTGGAAATCGGAGCCAACGTTCGGATAGCTGATGATCTGTCAAGTGGGAGAATGGAGAACTTAGAACATCCATTGAAGTTTGATACGAAGAGAAAGTGTTGGATTGGAGAGGGTATTGAGTTTTATAAAGGTGATCTCAAAGACAGGTGTTTTGCTGAAAAGGTGATGACAGGAATTGACGTTGTATTTCATCTTGCAGCCCTTCATGGAGGCCGAGGATATATAAACACGCATCCAGCTGAATGTTGTACAAACATGATTTTGGATCAACTGGTCTTTGAAACTGCGCATCGCATGAATGTTGACAGGATATGCTTTGCAAGCTCGGCCTGTGTTTACCCCACTTATCTTCA
>CAYFXC010000069.1:0-2173 GCA_964347045.1 uncultured archaeon | reverse complement strand
GTGGAAGGCGCTTCCAGCAATCCATATTCTAACTTCAGCCAAGCTAAGCGCGCGCAACAAAGAACCCAAGTGAAAGTAAACTTCGAAAAAATTGTAGGTATAACCTCTCTTATGTTCCCAGAGTGTATGTGGGCTCTACTATGCTTCTAAACCAATCAGTATCTCAACAGCCTTTTTCACGAAATAGGAGCATTTTTCATCACGTACGTTTAACTTTCGTACCATCTCGAGTTCTTCGGGATTAGTTAAATCATACCCAATGAGTTCTCTACAGAAGGGGCTGCCGCATGCTTTTACAAATTGTTCGTAGAATTTTTGAGCTAGCTTGTATGCCTTTTCTTTTTCTTCCAAGACCGGGTTGTTGGTTCCATGCTTCAACCCAATGGCTATTATGGCGCCTGTTAATGCCCCACACAGTGAGCCGCGTCTTCCGATTCCCCCTCCAAAAGCTGTGGCGATTTTTGGAATTAACTTGTTTTCGCGAATGCCATAGTATTCTTGCATCGCTCGTAGAACGCTTTGGGCGCAGTTGTAGCCCTGTTTGAAGTGGTTTGCTGCTTTTTCTGAGAATTGGCTTGTTTGTTGTTTCATGGGTGGTTTTTCCTCGTTTTGAGTGCTTTGATTGTCATGTTATATATATCTTGGCTGCGCTCGCAGTCTTTCCCTATTTCTGTTTGGGTTTGGGGGTCAAAAATTTAAGGCACACACACGCGCACGCAAATTTTTAATGTTAACAAAGCTATAATCGCAATTATGAACAGAATACTGAAGAACCCAATAGCAATTCTTGGTGGTGGAGTTTGTGGACAGACTTTTGCAGCTGATTTGACTCTTGCCGGGTGCAAGGTCCGCTTATATGATCTACCTGATTTTGCTCCTAGAAGCCTAGGAGAGGTCTTAAAGACCCACGAAATAGAGCTTGCGGGTCTACAGCATAATTTCAAGTGGTTCAAAAGAGCCGGAGTTGCAAATGTCGATGTTGTTACTATGGACATGTCTGAAGCGCTGGATGGGGCTGATTTGGTGTTGGTAACGGTTCCAGCAACTGGTCATAAACGTTTCTTTGAAGAGATGATTCCATATCTTGTGGACGAACAAGTGGTAAGCATATTTCCGGATAATTTTGGCTCCCTATTGCTCAGGGAGATGATGCGTGAGAAAGGTTGTGATGCAGATGTTATAATTGGGGGATGGAGTACGATGCCATATGCCACCAGAAAGATAGAGCCAGGTAAGGTCAATTGCATTGTAAGGACGCGTGAGCTCATATACGATGCTCTACCAAGTAGGGATGGAGATAAATTCTTCAAAATTCTAAAGGAACTTCCTGCGTTTGACGGAACAATTGAAATCAAAAAAGGAGACACCGTCATCGGAGTGGGGCTTTCCAATCCAAACCCCGTTGTCCACGTTCCGGGATCCATTCTTAACGTAGGCGCAATGGAGGTTTCAGAGATGGAAGGAACATTGGGCATTCCTAAGGGTAAATACTCCATGTATAAGTACGGCATGAGCCCCTCAGTCTGTAGGGTTCAACTTGCCTTTTATCAAGAGGAGAGAAAGATAGCGAATGTGCTTGGGATAAAAATTGTCAAATACACTGATGAACAATTCTTTTGGAAAGGTAGCATCATGGGCGTAGAATATTGGGCTCCATTTTCAGATGTGATTCTCCCACCGATAGTTGGCCCCCTTTCCATCGAAGACCGATACTTTACAGAGGATATACCAGTTGGTTGCAACGTACGTTATCAACTTGCCCAAAAACTAAATGTGGGCGTCCCCATAATAGAATCGATGATAACATTAGGATCTGCGATCTGTAAACGAGACTTCTTTAAAGAGGGAAGATCACTAAAAGAGTCAGGCATTGAAGATCTAACCAAGGATCAAATAATTCGATATGTTACAGAAGGCGTAAGACTATAGAAGGGTCGAACGGTTTCGGTATTTTATTTCCAAGGCGCGCGCATATTGTGTAAGAGACTAAAACTTATTATTTCGTAATCCTCTAAATAACCTCGCTAGGAGCTTAAAATTGGATAATAAAGCTAAGAACTCAACACTAGAATTCGACCTCATGTTAAACCTAACGGTATTGAATAGTGTGCACGTTTACAGTTGAAATGAGGCTGACGCTTTAGTATGTTGGACATAAAATTGATCCGAGAAC
>CAYFXC010000068.1:0-2183 GCA_964347045.1 uncultured archaeon | reverse complement strand
TGGAAGGGAATTGGGGTGAGCTGCAAGGGATGTTGGAAACAGGTGATGCCAGCTATCCAGAGGTATATGTCTTTATAAATGTAGAATTGGTGCAAGAAAATGGGGAGTGGAAGATTTATTCCGTTGAGTTGTGGTAAGTTGCGTATGATCAGACAATTACATCATCCTATGAGGATTTGAGCGAACTGCTTCCTAAGATAAATGAAGCTATATCTAATAAATCTTGAGTAGAAAACATCCAAAACGGATAAATTCTCATACTCCAATCTGATCCCCATATATTGGGGATTTTTCGATGTCCTGTATGTATGGAGATATATTCCAAAGCGAGCTATCCTCACGTTCAATCACTTACTATGCTTGATCAGGATGTTATTGTGTAGTAATCTGTTATTAAGCGCAGCCTCGGCGTAGTGGGGAGCGAGGCAGTTTCATCAAAACAAAAAGCCCGACTTCGTTTGAGGTCGGGTTTTTCTGTTGAAGATCTTAGAAAGGTGCTGACTTAGGGGACATAATGTATGCAGTTTTGGTATTCAGGGCAATTGCTGCTGCATCCCCATTAGAGCAATCAAGAAGCTCATACATTCCACTAATTGTTCTTGTTGTTGTATTTCTCGGAGTTGCATTGTACTTGGCGTACTTTCCAAACTGCCCCAAATGTAGACAGCGTAGGTATATGACAGTGACGCGTTCCGAGATCATTCCAGGAAGTGAATTTGTGACAACCCAGTATGCTAGTCAGCGTGGACTTTACACGGGACTTCAAGCTGAGTTCATAGTGACATACAAGTGCCCAAGTTGCGGTCACAGGTGGAACCAGATGGAGGTTCGTACAACAAGAAGCTTTCTTTAGTAACATAAGTATCCACAGCAGCTTGCCGAGATAGTTCAGAGAGTAATGCCCTAGATTAAAAATAACGCCCAGAGGATGGGCGTTTTTCAGTCTATGAACGGCGTGCTTTTTTGGATATTAAGCAACCTCTCCTATCGAATAAAGGGTATTAACATTTATGACCTGATTCACCCCAGGGCATTTAGCATGATTGATAAAATTCTCTCAGCTGTTGCACCGTTACCCCGTCGTGACGGTTAGGGTCGGTCAGGTGTAATGCTCACCTGACCAGTCAGTTTTCTATGGCCCACTATACACGAAAAGCCCCAAAGCTCCCCCTCTCAGGTAGGGGGCGATTGTTTGTTCTATTGAACTCCAATTCTCGATAAGATATACTGATTTTGTATAACTCACCTCGGCTTCAGGGGAACCAAAGCCAATTCAAGAAACCCCTTTCAATTAAATAAAAAGTTATACCTCACATTTATTTTCCAAATGTCGATTTTGGCATGGAATCCATACTGATATCCTATAGGGATAATGTGTCCTGCTGTCTCCTTGGTCGGATTACTCGAAACAGAAAGGAGGGACATCACATTAATATCTGATTATTAAGGATTTTCCGGTTCTTAAGATCTATTTAGAGGAGGACATTCAATGAAGAAGTTGATTATTGCAGGAACGCTTATTCTTATTCTGACACTCGTACTTGCCTTTCCAGTTTCTGCAACAAAGCCTCTTGACTTGCTTGGCAATTGGTATCTCATAGTACTGGATAAGGAAAAACAGATTTACGACCTTGACGGGACCTTCGAGGGGACTGTTTATCAGCCGCATAGGCCTGGCAGAGCTCAAAAAGGTGAGTTTTCTGGCACTGTCGCTGACAGCGAAGAAGGAACTTGCATATTAAATGTGGTGGGTTTTGGACCGCAGGGAAAAACTTTCAAGGTCTGCGGTCATTGGACGACCCTTCATTGCACTGGTGGGTTAAAGGGTCTCCATGCTTGGGGTGCAATGTGTCTCATTGGTGAGGTCCCGTGGGGTCCATATTTTGGTAAGTATCACTTTGATGGCTAAGGTAAGTTTTTCTTTTAGGGAGATATGGAAGGAGGGTTTGTATGTGTGAAGTTTGGTTGGACAGGGCACAGAAATAAGACCGGCTTAAGCAATACAAGCCGGGCTTCGTTTTTCAGGTTAGATTCTGACCAATCAAGTTGCCAATTATCCTCAACCCCACAGCTACTCTATCTTTCTTGACGCCGCTCAACGCCACGAGTACAATCCACCGCAGCGAGCCGAGATAGCTCAGTTGGTAGAGCACTTGACTGAAAATCAAGGTGTCCCCAGTTCG
>CAYFXC010000067.1:1638-2206 GCA_964347045.1 uncultured archaeon | reverse complement strand
AAGGCATTTTCAAAAGCTTTGCAACATCAACTGCATGACTATAGGTTTGAGTATGCGCTTCCACCTCTAGTTCTTCAAGTCTCTTTCTAATGGCTTTTTCCGCTTCTTTCATTGGAACACCAGCAACAACCATTTGTTGTATATGTCTTTTGAAAACTTGATGGAAGTTTACAACTGTCGTCCCACCTTCTGGATGATGAGCAATCACGGCATCACAACCTAACTGTTTTGCAAGCAAAAGCTCTGGAACACCAGCATCTATGCCGAACAAGATCTTTGCGATGCTACCACCACTGACGTATATAGTGCTGTCTTTTGGAACTTCTTTTAATCCTGCCAACTTCAAAGATAACTCCATAATCTCTTCAGTATTCATTTCATATTCACCTTCAAATTCATGAAACGTCGTTGTATTAATTCTGTTCACAAGTAAAAATGTGATTGTGGTCTTGGGGATTGAATTTTAATCCTCACACACACAACAGAGGAGGTTAGAAAAAGAACTAAGCGCGCGCATGTACTTCGCAGGATATAAGATTCTATGGAAAATAGTTCTAGACTTAAGTAG
>CAYFXC010000067.1:0-1628 GCA_964347045.1 uncultured archaeon | reverse complement strand
AATTCATGAAACGTCGTTGTATTAATTCTGTTCACAAGTAAAAATGTGATGGTTTGGGGGAGGTTAACTTTTAATCCTCAAACCCAAACTTCTTTAAATGTGGTATTTATTATCGTAACGGCTGAGGTATATCTTTGATCGAAGGGGTTGCGCTTGCTTTTATTTTAGCTAGCGTAATCATAATGGGTTTCCTTGGTGACTACTTATTCAAACGGACAGGCATCCCTGACATGCTTTTTTTGATAGCTTTAGGAATAATGTTTGGGTCTGTACTGGGCGTTTTTGACTCTACATCGATCATGAGTTTTGCTCCATACATAGCGACACTATCGTTGGTCATCATTCTGTTTGATGGAGGCCTGAGAATGAGTATACACAAGGTTTTTTCCCAGAGCCCGAGAGTTGTACTGCTCGCTACGTTAGGTTTCTTGTTTGCTCTCGTTGCAGTGACTTTGTTCATGCATTATGCGATTGGTCTTCCGTTGTTGTATGCAGTTTTGTTTGGGGCTATATACGGGGGAGGAGGCAGTTCCGTAGCTGTGTTGTCCCTTGTCAATAGAGTGCGTATGAGCGATAGATGTGTAACTGTTCTGAGTCTGGAGTCTGTAATCGATGATGTTTTGTGTACGGTTGGTTCTCTGGTTATCATCGGAATTATCATGACTGGTTATGTAGATTCTGCGATTATCGCCAGGGATATCGCGAGTCAGTTCTCCATCGGGATTGTGATAGGGGTGACCTTTGGGCTGGTTTGGTTAAGGGTTCTTCGAAAGGTAGCGAAAGTGCCCTATGCATACATGCTCACGTTGGCAGCCGTGTTTTTTGCATATTCAGTGTCAGAGTATCTTGGTGGCAATGGGGCCTTGTCATCTTTGCTTTTCGGTATAGTGTTGGGCAATGAAGAGGAGATATCCCGAATTCTTAATCGCAAATCAGAAAGGAGCGCCATTGTCGATGCTGGATTGAGACAATTTGAGGAGGAGATAGCGTTCTTTATACGATCGTTCTTCTTTGTCTATTTGGGCTTACTTGCTGGGGCAATTGACGTTAGTTCGTTGTTTTGGGGGGTAATTTTATCATTTTTGCTTCTATTTGTTCGATACGGCACTGTTAGATTGGCGACAATCAGCAATCCATTATGTGAGGAACGTCCTATAATGAGCGTGATGTTAATACGAGGACTAGTCGCCGCGATTCTTGCAACAATAACAATGCAGTATGACCTTCCTTACGCGGATTTATACCTTAACATAACACTTGTCGTCATAATATCAACCGCGATATTCTCCACCGTGGGAGTGATCTTACTATCCCAACGGAGAGCAAAAAAGCCCACACGCAAGAAACAAAAAACAGACAAAAAACCGCGTGCGCACCATAGGATTCTCTAGATGTTGGCTTTGAAAATACGCCTTGTCGAGAGGTCCTGCAAGCCATTGCTGAATTCCTGAACGTCAAAAATTTAATACCCCCTAGCCCCCTAGCCTTTTCGACCAAAGAAAGCGGAGCGATTTCATTGGAAGTCGTCGGCATCATCCCTAAAGAGATTGGCTGAAGAAAGAGTGAAGAAATCTGCGGATAAGATTCCAAACAATAATTCGGATCACTAGTTTAGAGGGAGCTTCACC
>CAYFXC010000066.1:0-2281 GCA_964347045.1 uncultured archaeon | reverse complement strand
GCTCTTCTATTGCTGGCAACAGAGGAGACAGAGAGTATTATAAGCTCGCCTTCTCTAAGGGTTGTTCAATGTATCCGTTGAGAAATTGTCATAACAACCGAAGTGCTTAGGGAAAGTAGCACCTGTGCAGCCATTGAAATTAGCATGAAACAAGAGGAATGGTGCTATTCGGACACTTTTGCATGTTATTGTGACACTTTTTGGCAGAAAACAATGGTTATTGCACAATCTGGAGGAAATGCGGTCGTGGCAAGAAAGGTGACAGCCATAATCACTCCAACCGTTGCATGTGACTCCCAATATTTTATTCAAGACGACCGATATCATGAAGCAATGCTGCCGCATCTAACACTTCAAGATCAGTATTTTCAGTTCTGCCAATCAACATGCAGAGCTGAAGCACTCGAAGAGTGTGTTCATAGGAATGGACCCCCCCGTTTTCCAACGCGAAAAGCAATCCGGGCGAATTCTTCAATCGCTTGGACTAGGGATGCATCCACTACAATTCACTTGATTCTTCGTTCAGAGTACCTTCAGACAGTTCGAAGGTTGGAGATTTCTCCTCCAAAGTTGGGGGAAAACGTTTCCATCGATAAATGCTGTAAGCGATAGGAAGAATGACAAAGACGAATACAGCAAGCAGTGCAGAGAGAGCTGCAGTAATCATCCCATAATATTCTAAGCCAAACACGGGAACTTCTACGAAGAGAACCCAGGATAACACAAACACAAGCACACCTATCATTACAGCAAAGAGTCCAAACGGATTCGGTGAAACTCCTCGTTGCAGTTTCGCCGCTCCTAACAACGCTAAAGCAAATGTAATCAACAGCAGTGCCATCTCAACAAAGGCTGAACCTTGGACGGGTGAAGTTACAGCTGCAATGATGTCTGACCAATTGTGAAAATATTGGATAACACGGAATCGATAATAATACACTAAGGCAGGATAGAAAATACCGAAACTAGTCAAGGCAAGAGAAACTTGTGGGAGACGCCGCCAAAGTACAATTCCTGCTACAATTACGACAATGGGGAACACTATGAGCAAATATGAAAGATAATCCAGCGGGCTTTGTTCTAGCAATAATCTCACGAACGATGGAATAGGAATTGCAGGAATTACTGGAGGGGGTCGAGGAATAATCATGAAAGTATACACAATCGGAAACCACACCCAAATGGCGATTGGAATTAGAATAACAAGAATGATGAAAGGCACCCAATATTTTCTGATATTCCTATTTGCTTCAGGAACTTGGAGGTATCCTGAAAGCCATTTGATTGATTTCACGACAGTATACCCTAGGAGGATGACTTGGAGGAAAACAAACACCACCCAACAACCTAGGAAAAGCATTTGAAAAACTCCTAAACTTCCCTCTTGACCATAAAGGAGAAACCAAAAGATACCGTTGTCTCGGAGTAATGGCGGAAGGATGATGACAAAAAGGATGATAAAACCACCAATGATGAGAGGGGACATAAAGTGACGAATCCTGGATTCGTAGAGAACTTTCCGCCCTTGGGCAAATACGCCAATGAAACCTAGGAGAAGAAATCCGACGAAAGCCCCTATACCCGCAAGATATACTACAGTAACGATATTGACGAAAAAGATCCCACCTGTAAGTCCTGCTTCAATTACAAGATTCCGTATCGGTCTCTGGAACATCGCGAATATGAGGAAAAATGTCATTGTGCCCAAGAAGACAATGCTGTGAGACCAATTTTCACGATTGAAGAATAGTCGCAAACCTGCGAAGTAGTTTTTCAAGGCTTGCCATGCTTCGGAAGGGAGTTTCTTAATGGTGTCAATGAGATTCAACTTAACACATCCATAAAATCGCCGAGAAAATCTTCTACTACTACACGATGGCGTGGTGATAAAAAACTAATCATCCTCCGAAATTACGGAAAACAACATGTAAACCCCTCTCTGATATCCTTCGCTTAAACTATAAGGGCACATCTTTAGGGGGTATCTAAACACATTTCTGGATTAGCTGATTCCAAGACCAAAAAAATCACGAAATCATAAGCTATTTCGATTCTTGTATAGCCATCTAGTGCATTTACCGAAGATGAAAGCTCCGTTATCCATCGAAGTAGAATGATAGCTGTTTCGATAACTGCTATCGATGCTTAATAATTGAATAATATATTAAAATATTTAAGAACATATATTATAACTTGTCACGGGTGAATTATATGAATAGTGCGTGCCCATCATCAACTCCGGAAGAAAGAAAACGACTTAAACAGCGACTACACACTCTTG
>CAYFXC010000065.1:0-2320 GCA_964347045.1 uncultured archaeon | reverse complement strand
GGTAGAAACATGCACCGGATGCGGACTGACGGAAAATCCATAGTTCAGTTAGCAAATGTCGAGTTCCACTTTCGGGAGCACGTTATATCAGGAAGAATCTTCTGATGTAGATTCTTAGGAGGAATCGCTCCCCAGACTTTTTGCCTTCCGTACCACGTTGGACAAGCTCACAGAAATACCATCATCCCTTTCTATATCGGCCATATCTGTCCAATAATAAATGCAAATCGACATAGTTTGACTATTTTCCCTCACTTCCCTAAAATGGATGCCAATAGAGCTCGGTGAAAAAAGCTAAATCGATTCAATATATGATGTTAGCCGCAATAAGAAAGACAGATGAAAAACCCAGACAGAGCAATTGTTTCACAACTTGACGCACTCCCAAACGTAGGAAAAGCGATAGCGAATAATCTGCACTTGATCGGCATTGATCATCCTAAGAAGTTGATTGGAAAAGATCCATTTAGGTTGTATGAGACTCTTTGTACAAAATCAGGGAAAAGGCATGATCCCTGTGTTATCGATATGTTTATGTCAGTTATCCACTTTATGGAAGGCGGTGATCCGCTCCCATGGTGGTCATTTACGGATGAACGAAAAAGGCTTATTAGTGAACAAAGTCAAAGGAGATAAAGAATATGAAGTACGGATATACAATCATTTATGTTTCATCGGTGGAAGAGACATTGGAGTTTTACCTAAAAAGCCTTTGGGTTTAGTGTAAAGTTCATTCATGACTCTAAAGCTTATGGTGAGTTGGACACGAGGGAGACGACATTAGCATTTGCTTCGCATGAAATGGGGGATATGATTCTTGGTGGTAAATATTCAAAGGCGAATATCAATGATGCCCCCTTTGGTATTGAATTGGCCTTTATAACAGAAGATGTTCCTGCCGCCTTTGAAAAAGCTGTTACATATGGCGCAATTGCACTAAAGGAGCCAGAAGAAAAACCGTAGGGGCAAATTGTTGGTTATTTAAGGGCTGTGGATGGTTCAATTATCGAGCTTTGTTCACCAATCGGCGGCTAACAAGGCGCTGCACTGGATGGCAATTCCGCTGCGCTCCATTGCCACCAGGGAGTTTGGTCGTTACCCAGCTTACATTCTCATTGACACACAACTAAGTTAATATAAGAAGAGGGTTTCATGTCGAAAATTCACTTCGGAAAAATATGTTTGTCTATTCTCGGTGTAATTGTATTAGGGATACTCATCTTTCTGATTGTGAATAACTCCTCAATGAACCGCATGGTCAATAGCGAAATTGACGAACTCATTTCAGAAGCAAGAAATGTGAAAGGCAGAACTTTTTCGTACAAGGATATTGAAGGTCTGCCCGACCCTGTTCAGCGGTATTTCCGATATGCCCTGAAGGACGGTCAGAAGTACATCAGATTTGCCAGAATGAAAGCGGTCGGCGAATTTAGGAGACCCGGTCAGGAGCGATGGACTAGAGCGACCGTCAGTGAGTATTTCACTACAGAGCCTCCCGGATTGATATTTGACGCTGTTATGAAGCAGAATCGTGTATTGTGGTTTGATGTTCGGGACAAGTACCATCATGGTAAAGCTGGAATGTTCGTAAATGTGTTCTCAGGGTTCAATGTTCTTGATGAGTCTGATGTAAGAGAACTCAACATCACCACACTTCTTCGATGGGCCGGCGAGGCAGTGATGTTTCCAACAGCACTACTTCCGAGTGAATACATACGATGGGAGCCAATTGGCAAGAACACTACAAAAGCCATAGTAACTGATGACAACAACACGGGGACATATCGGTTCTATTTTAACGATGTAGGTGAAATTGTGAGATATGAATCAGATGATCGTTACGACAGAATTGAAGGTAGATTTCAGAAGGTGAGATCCATTGCACATAGAAGTCATTACAAGGAAATCGATGGTATTAGAGTACCGACGAAATTTTTGATCGTACGAATTTTGCCAGATGGAACTCATGAGGAATTTTGGAAAGGCGAAGTTACAGACATTCAATTTAACGTGCTGGCAAGGTATTGATATTTCTCACAAAACTGATTATTTAAGAAATTACTCTTGCAAAGCTACTGCTCGTCGCAAACCGGGGAAGGTTAGACAAAGGGAGGGAGCCATGGAGTGGAAAGAGTTGATTACTGACGGCTATGGGCGGATATTACAAGTACTTGAGGAGGCGTTAGATGGGCTGACTCTGGAGGATTTGAACGAGCAACCTGACCGGGACAGTAACAGCATGGGCTGGTTAACTTGGCATCTGACGCGGGTGCAGGATGACCACATTGCGGATTTGATGGGGGAGGAACAACTCTGGATA
>CAYFXC010000064.1:0-2325 GCA_964347045.1 uncultured archaeon | reverse complement strand
AAGCCCAAAACCACGAAAAAAACCGCCAAGGCAACCAAATCCGTTAGCAAAGCCAAGGCAAAACCCAAGGCAACACCCAAGGCAACACCCAAGAAACAGCCCCCAACCAAGGCGGTAATCAAAGAAGGTGACTTCATCCTAGCGGATTTCGTCGGCTACACCCACGAGGATCATCGCCTCTTTGACACCACCAAAGAGGATATTGCCAAAGCTGAAAATGTCTTCGACGAGCAAGAAACCTACCAGCCCCGTCTTATCATTGTAGGACAAGGCTGGATGGTCCCCGGAGTCGACGAAGCTCTTATCGGTATGAAAGTAGGACAAACCAAGAAACTCACCCTTGAGCCCCAGAAAGCCTTTGGGCTTCGCGATGCGCAGCAAGTCCGTATTATCCCCCGCGCTAGAATCAAATCAGATCAGAAACTCGTGCGCGGAATGCGCGTTCGCATCGGCAACCAAACGGGAACCGTGCGCCACGTTGGCGGTGGCCGAGTCACCGTTGATTTTAATCCAGTGCTTGCTGGCCACACTGTTGATTACGAACTCAGCGTCAAAAAAAGACTCAGTAGAGCGCAAGAGAAACTTGAAGCCTTCATTTACCGTCGATTCTCAGGGGTTGATGAGAAATCTCTTGCGATTTCAACCAAAGGCAAGACAGTCACTATAGCAATTAGTGCAGATCCACGGATATTACTCAATCAATCACTCCAAATCTGGAAACTTGGCGTAACCCATGACATTGAAACTTACATGAAAGACAAATACACCAAAGTCATTTTTACGGAAGAATGGGAAGTCAGCTCCAAACCGGCCACACCGGAAAGCTAACTGACACGAGTTATGTCTGCTAATCCCAGCTTCCGACGACGCGAACAGGTCAGGTTTGCTCGTTTGTGAATTTTTTCCACACGACAGCGATCTCCATCCTTGATACCAGTAGGGTTACATGCCTGATGATATTCGCATTCCCACTTATCACAGGGGCGAACATGAACGGTAAACACGGCTCCTTCGAAGAGCTGGTGTGATGGCAGCGTCATTGTAGCACCTGCTTCTTCCACCTCCACCAATTGAACACCATCTTCATGGATGGGACACTCATGCTCCCGCTCACGCACACTTATCACAGTGTAGACACGCTCGGGTTCGAGTTTATCACAGCAAACTTTACGCAGTGGACATTCGATGCACTTGTCGGTTCGCCCCATATAGACGAACTCATTACCCTCTCGGGCTTGACGTTTTCCAATCAGGGTAATAACAGGCACCAAATCCACCAGAAAATGTAATAACTATTTGCGTGTCACGCTGGAATAAGATATAAAGAAGTTTTCCATTACCTGAATCAAATTCAACAAGTGCTTGAAAAAGTTTATATAGCGCGACTCGACTCCTCACAATTGGCGAATCGGGAACTCGCCTGCGTCAGGCGCCGATTGCCATTTTCCTTAATCCAACTATTTCACGAATTAGTGTCAAGGCATTTTGCTTAGACATGTTGTAGGGAGAAACCTTGAATATTCCACTAGCACCGGCGGCTTCACTTAAGCCGCAAGCATTACTGTTCATCTATGCCCTAATCCATTAAAGTCAACGAGGTAAACCACCTATGGCCATTGAAGATCCTCTGGAAGATTTTCGTCAGAACCTACTGGCCAAGCTCCCCAAGGCCGCCCAAGTCACGAACATCGAGTTCGAAGGCCCTGAAATCGCCATCTATGCTCGGAAACCACGGGAATTTGACGAACAAACCAATGTCAAAGAACTTGCTAAACAATTTCGTAAACGTATCGTGATTCGCTCTGATCCCTCTATCCGCAGTTCGCATGATCAAGCCGAAGAGGAAATTCGAAAAATCGTCCCCGAAGAAGCTGAAATTACCGATATTACGTTCAACGAAACCATTGGCGAAGTTATCATCGAAGCCAAAAAACCCGGCCTTGTTATCGGTCGCACAGGTACCACCATGGAAGAAATCCGCCTTAAAACCTTCTGGCGCCCAAGCGTTATTCGCACCCCACCTCTCAAATCCGACACGATTCTGAAAATCCGCCATGCTCTTCAAAATTCTAGCGAAGATCGAAAAACCAACCTAAGAACCATCGGACGCCGCATCCACCGACCCCCCCTTCTCAAAGAAGGATACATCCGACTCACCCCCTTGGGCGGATTTCGGGAAGTGGGACGCATGAGTATACTTGTTCAAACCCCGGAATCCAATGTCATGATCGACTGCGGCGTTAATGTTGGCGCTACCACCAATGCCTTTCCACGCTTTGACCTGCCTGAATTCAATCTCTCTAAGCTTGATGCCGTCGTCATCAC
>CAYFXC010000063.1:0-2590 GCA_964347045.1 uncultured archaeon | reverse complement strand
TCTGAAATGTTATTATTCACCAATTCCAGGCACTTGAGGAACAAGCTGGTAGATTGCCTCTTTGTGAATCGAGAGCTCATCAAGATCTGATGCCTCAGATCGTTGGATTGACCCAAATTGAACAATATGTATCTCGGATGGCCTGACAGATTTCACAGCGATAGGAATTACTACATCCTGAGTTACAGCTGTCATACGGAAAACCGCAAGGACTTGCGCAATAATCTGGTCTTCTAAAATATCGTCTCTACGACCCTTTGCTTCACAAGTAATTAGAATTTCTCGATATGAACCATCATTATCTCCCGAACCTTCAAATGCAAGAAAAAGTGCATCAATCTCGGTTCGAGCTTGTTTGACATTAGTTTGAAGTAAATCGACTTGAAGGATCGGTCGAGCCGAATAGAGAGATAGGTGGGTCTCAATAACATTTAATTTTACAAGGACTTGGAGTAACCATGCCTCATCGCTTCTCCCAAGACGTCTGGAAGCAAGGGACATGCTTGCACTCTGGATCTTGTGCTTGGGGGCATCATGAGAAGGCGTATATATTCGTATCGGAAAAGGCTCTGTTTGATTTGGATCTATTGGGATAAATTCAAAACACAGATTCTCGCCTGTAATCTGACGGGCGGTATATCCCCGCATAAATACAGAAATAGGCCAATTAGAATTAGCACTGCGCTTCTTACGAATAAAATCCTTGAAAAAGTTTGCGGGATTGCGAGTGCTCAATGGAAGGTTTGGATTTGCTTCGTTGTACTCTACAATAGCAGCTTCTACTTGAGATAACGTCACGTTCGGGTCAGAAAGTGATTTGTTCTTAGGATCCCACCGAGAATTAAATATCGATTCAATGACAGGTGTTTTTCTAGAAGGGCTCATAATCGAATTGAATAGCCTTCAATTTAATAAATAAGCACTATCCTGGCCACCTCAGGATCAGTACCTCTTCGCGCAATTCTTCCCTGGTGGCTGTAGCTAGTCGAGTCCTGAATAAATCAGTCGACAATATCTCATACCCAAGTGACTCTGCAATCTTGGAAAGTATTTTGCCGGTTCTTATCATTACTCTTAAGTAAGATGCTTGGTCACCAACAACGTAACCAAGTAAGGCTCCAGGTATTAGTGCACTTCTTAATTCAGCAAAGTGTCTATACATACCACCAAAGTAATTTTTAGTGACTCGATGGTAGTTCCTCTCGAAACCTGATGTCTTGCCTAACTCGATTCTTCTCTCCTCAATGTTCTCTGCCAACTCGATGATTTCAGGAAATGCCTCTATCCATTTTTCATCATCATCATCTTTATACACATTTCTAGTGTTTGAGCGTAAAAGGTTTCCTTTTATATCTCGAAGTTGTTTCTTTCCATCAATGAAACCAAGGATGACGGACTCGAGGCGTGTTGTTCGCGTGTAGTCTTTCTCATTGGGGTAAGGAGGAGATGTAAAAACAGCATGTATTTGTTTATCCGGCAATACTGCTTGAATTTTACGCGCATCAGCAAGATGGACTATTGATTCTTGATGCCGCGATGTTTTCAAACTTATAAGATCTTTTGTCATCTGTTTAACTTGGTGCAACCAAATTGTAACTACTGGCGTATCTTGCTTAATCTTGCCTACTCCAACTTCAGGTCCAAAATGAAGGTTGCCGATTGATGTAATTAGTGATTTAGCAAGCGCAAGCTTTTCATACGGCATGAATTCGGAATCAGTATATTCTTCCAAGGTTCTAAGTAATACTAAGGTTTTATGAAGAGGCAATGGGCTAATGCTATTCTTTATCAGTAATTTACATTTCTCTGGAGGTAATACTTCAAGATCGACATCGCCCTCATATTTTGAAAATAGCAAAGGATTATCGATAATTCCCTGTTCCTCTAGGATTTTCAATGCTATTTTCGCAATTTTCTCCGCATGTTTAACAAGTCGTTGAGGGCTAACACTCCAATCAACCTTAACACTTGCTGCAAAATGAGGCATTGGATGGGCTTCAATACCTATACTAGGTATTCCATTTTTTTTACATTCGACGAGGGTTGTCCCTGTTCCACAGAATGGATCGAGGACAATGTGACTTGAATCTAATGAAAATCGATGAAGATATTCACGAACAAGGTGTGGAGGAAAAGACAATACAAACCGATACCAATCATGAATCGGCTCGTCTTCATTTTGAATCTGATTTCGGATGCCATTACTCAAGCTAACATCTTTATCGCTTTGTTTTAATTTCAATCTAATTGAATTCATTTTCTGCAAAGAGATCAGGCCATCTGTCATTTTACTATCCCCCTTTAAATTTACATAAAAAGCTTCCTTAAAATTATCTTACACACATATACCTTAGCACATTTGTTCTGAAAAAGCAATTACTATAAAAATTCCTCGCTTGAAATGTAAATCAGAAATCACTATCTGCCAATGAAATGAAAATTAGTAAGGCAGCCAAACTCACTGATACGTGGATTTCTATCAACATAATATCAGAGATAACGTTCAAATCAGGAAACCCATAGCATTCGGCCTCTGCTCCCGATTCGCATATCAACCAGTATGCACTACAACCAGCCCTTTGATAAGCCT
>CAYFXC010000062.1:0-2591 GCA_964347045.1 uncultured archaeon | reverse complement strand
GGCTGGCCAAGTTGTTTATTGCATTTCCTATGCTGGCTTGTCCGCTTCCGATGATGAACATGGGCTCATCAGTGTATTTCTTTGCGTCTTCGGCTGGAACGAGAATCATGCCAGCTGCGCCGTCGGTTATTCCGCTACAATCGAATAGGTTGAGTGGAGGAGTCACAACCAGAGATTTTAACACATCTTCAACCGTGATCTCTTTCTGAAATTGGGCAAGCGGGTTCATAGATGAATAATGATGATTTTTCACAGAAACAAGCGCCATCTGCTCTCTAGTTGTGCCATACTCATGCATATGCCTCTGTGCAGTCATCGCAAAAAACGGTGGAGCCGAAAGCCCGTTAATTCCATCCCATTCACGGTCTAACACGCAGGTCATGTTGGTTTGGGCTTCAGCCATGTCGGGCATAAGCATCTTTTCCACTCCGAAAGCAACCGCTACATCAGCTAAGCCTGTAGCAACACAAGCCCACGCATATCTAATCGCGGCTTGACCAGAAGCACACATGAGTTCGGTTCGGGCAATAACTTTCCTAGGTGTAACGCCCAAATACTCGGCGACCATGGGAGCCACATGAGCCTGAAAAACGAATCTTTCTGGTTGCGCTGCCCCGACAATGAGGCTGTCAACGTCCTTAGGCGACAAGTTGCCAACGGATTCAAACATGGCTTTTCCAGCTTCCTGCACTAGGTCTCGCCAACTTGCCTCTCTTTTGCCGCATTTGGTTGCTCCACCGCCAACAATTGCCACTTTCCTCATCTAGATACCTTCTATTATGAATGCGTGTCCTTTCGTGGTGAACTATTGAATAATAAATCTGTCTTATATTAACTGTGAGATCAACGAAACAAGTTTCTTATCAAAAATCTCAGTTTTTTAAGATTCTTTTTAGCTTTTTGAACACATGAAATTTTCGTGAGTGTATATCAAGTTTGTAAGCGTTTTTCTGAGATTATGTCAAAGACGATAGCTGTAGAGCTTTCAATGTATTGCCTACATTTTGTCTCCCACAATTTCTGCTCAGCATATTTCTTTCGGCCTGCTTCAGCGCTGAAATTACAGCCGGTTAGTTCTAGGCATGCGATGCGGCCAAATTCCTTTTTAAACCTTTCAAGAAGCTCCCGCCCAAACCAATAGGGATTAGTTACACGTTCCTTCACATCGTTGCGGCCAAATTTGAGACCTAGAGCCGTGATGCCCCCGTTTATTGCACCACACACTGATCCGCAGCCTCCAATACCTGCACCAAACCCTGTTGCAATTTTGGGGATCAATTCATTCTTGATTCCTAACCAATCACTGATTGCCAGCAAGACGGATTCAGAGCACAAGAATCCTCTTGCGGCATAGGACTTGGCTGACTCCACAACTTTCTCCTTTGCCTTCAAGTCGATCATCTCAAGGGTCCTATAAGTTTCCTCATTTTCATCGTACATGATGAAAAACTACTAAGAAAGCGCCTTCAAAAAACTGATTACCCTTGGGTATAGGGGTAAAACGTGTGAAAAGAGAGAAAGCTATTTTCCCTTAAATTGCGGTTTCCTTTTTTCTAGAAAGGCGCTTACTCCTTCCGTGAAGTCTTCGGTTGAGGCTACAATGCCAAACGCTTCAGCTTCTTGCCACAGTCCAACGTCAGGATGAGTCTCGGTGCTGTTGTTTATCAGTGCCTTAGATAGTCTAATAGCTATTGGAGGTTTGCCAGCAAGTTCTAACGCGAACTCCTTGACTTTTGACTTTAATTGGTCGGCTGGCACAACATCGTTAACCAAACCTAGGCGCTCAGCGGTTTTTGCGTTAATGGGTTTGCCGGTGTAAATTATTTGTTTGGCTATTCCTCTACCGACGAACCTGGGCAGTCGTTGTGTGCCCCCCCAGCCTGGGATCAGCCCCACGTTTATTTCTGGTTGTCCAAGCCTGGCGTTTTCGGAAGCTATTCTGAGGTCACATGCCATGGCCAATTCCAAGCCACCTCCCAGTGCGTAGCCGTTTATCGCAGCTATTACAGGCTTTCCTAGAGCTTCAACTTGATCGCCTAGCTGTTGTCCTAGTCTTGAGAGTTCTACACCTCTCACGGGAGTTACATCTTTCATCATTTTGAGGTCGGCGCCAGCAGAGAAGGCTCTGTCTCCAGCGCCCGTGATTACAATCACCTTTATGTTTTCATCATTTTTGGCGTCCTCAAGTCTGGCCATGATTTCTTTGACCGTTTCCACGTTTAGGGCATTGAGTGCTTGAGGTCGATTGATTGTGATGGTTGCTATTTCCTCGCTTTTCTCGTAGAGTGTGTTTTCAAATTCCATGATTTTCTCTCCTTGTGTGGTGTTCCTTTATTTTTTCCAGTCGTAGAAGCCCTTTCCTGTTTTTCTACCTAACAGACCGGCTCTCACCATCTGTCTCAACAATTGGCAGGGTCTGTATTTCGGATCAAGGTCGTCTCTCAAAAGCTCAGCTATAGAAAGGGTTGTGTCTAATCCGAGGTAGTCGAGCAATTTTATGGGTCCCATTGGCCAGTTTAGTCCTAGGGTTATGGCTTTGTCTATGTCTTCTGGGTCAGCTATTCCTTCGTGAACAAGGAATATAGCCTCGT
>CAYFXC010000061.1:0-2636 GCA_964347045.1 uncultured archaeon | reverse complement strand
AATCGAAGGGGATTTTTGCGCACTTTCGATTGAATAGGCTACCAATGGCTTTCCAAAAAGGATTCGTAGGTTTTTCCCCGGGATCCCTTTCGAACCACCCCGCGCAGGGATGACGGCTAGGATATCTCTCTGCATTTTTTCCGTTGTGAGTTTTCTATTTTGTAGTTGACGACTTTAGAAGTGTTCGCCGGAGCAGAAGATCCCTCCAGGCTGCAATGTAGCTAGTTCGGAATACATAATCTGGTTTAAAGAAAAGAACCATACATAGAGCCAAAGCGGCAGCTAGCGGTCTCTTAACGATCTTTGCATATTTCATACAACCACGAGCCCGACGGTACCTTGACATTCTTATTCGCATGCGATCCTCTCCTCTGTCTCCTGAGAGATGGAGAAGATACAGCTTTGCGAATTCGCGGTAAAAAGAGAAAATGGCTGAAACACTTTTGCTTTCATCGTGCTTGCGGAAGGCGCCGTAGGGCCTATTTACAAGAAAAGCTCTATATTTCTGACAAACTCGGTAGAGCAATTCCCTGTCCATTGTATACTTCAGATCCTCTCTCACATATCGCTCTACAGAGTCCAAAGCCGTTCGGGCATAGAATGTGGAAACCTGGTGCAGTCGATAAATCCCGGGTGGACCCAGAGTCAGGTCTATTGGCCCTTCATGAGGCAGCCGGGGTAGCCTCGGCTCAGAATCGAGTGTCGATTGTTCGTCAAGATAATGGAACCCCCCCACAAGGACACCGTACTCCTTCCATTCAGGCCATCGATTGGCAATGTCCGCCAATGCACCAGGCAGATAGAGGTCGTCACTGCCAAGGAATGTAATGATATCTCCCGTACACCGCTCAAATCCCTTGTTTATGGCATGACTTTGCCCCCGGTCTCTTTCGCTCACCCAATATGAAAGCCAGGGTTCATACCTCTTAATCACCTCAATAGAATTGTCAGTCGAGCCGCCGTCGATAATTATGTATTCTAGATTGGGATATCCCTGTAGCAAAACAGAACGAATTGTTTCTTCGATGAACTGGCCCTGATTATACGATGGTGTGACAACACTGATACGGGGCAATGCAGAACCATTGGGCATTAAATCCGGGAGGGGTGGCGTCTCTTCAGTCCAAGGCCAGCCAACATCGCCTTCGCAAGGCAAGGGTAGTTCAGCTAAAGTGGGGTAACGCAAACCCAGTCTATGTATTCCGGAGGTTTACGGTAATAAGTGCGGTGTCCAGAATTTCCGATCCCATTTTGCCCAGGCATGACAGCCAAACGGCAATTGGTAGTTGTTCTGTTCAAAACAATATCTCGGGAAACGCTCGAACGAAAAACGAAGGGCGACGTCTACCGGCGCAATCTTGAAGCCCGGGTAAAACAAACTCGCACGGTCCGCCCAAAAATGATCTTCATTCAGCGTGTAGTGGTCAATATACCACCTAACACCTCTACGAATGTCTCGCAAAACGCTCAGTCTTTTGATAAAACGCCTCACGGGCGGTAGAACGTGAACATCCTCAAGGTATGTAAATAAGACGTCCTTTATATATGGCATACTCTCATCAGTGAATCTTTTCGAATCAAGTACTTTAAGAAACGGCTCAACTTTTCTTAGAGAAAGGCCGCCGTTTCCGACTCGTGAAAAACCTTTTGAAGGATCAATTCTGGATTTGAACCAGGGAGCACCAATATAATCAAAACCGGCT
The DNA here is from genome assembly GCA_964347045.1 of uncultured archaeon. Classification (GTDB taxonomy): domain Archaea; phylum Asgardarchaeota; class Hermodarchaeia; order Hermodarchaeales; family Hermodarchaeaceae; genus Hermodarchaeum. The sequence goes on along the minus strand of CAYFXC010000061.1, from coordinate 933 downwards.
TCACACCATTTGATGAGTTCATCTGAAAAAACCAGGCAGTCTAATTGGTAGATAAGAATGTACTTGTAATCCCTGAATGCTTCATAGAATTTTGGTGATAATAGTAACTTACTATAGCTGTGAATCGAATCAAAGAAGTGATCATCAAAACTTTTTAACTCAAAGCCTTTCAATTCCATTTGGAGGCTCTTCGGAACCAAAGCATATGTCTTATAATCTCTGAGGAATTTGCACAGATGTCGTAAGGAGATTTTTTGAGAGGGCGATAGATAAGCCTTGTAGATAGGAACAATTGTAACAATGTCATCTTTCAAAGTCTCTGTAGATGTCCTAGGTTCGTTCTAATCTAAATTGCTATTCAACTATCATATGGGCTTAACAGCGTGTTGCCAAGTCATACCCGCAGCTTCGCATGACGGATCCATACCTTTCCTCGACAATCTTCAAAGACTCCCTATCAAGTTCATCCTTCCATCCATCAGGCTGACCCTGGCGTATGAAATGTTCTCCCCCATGATTTCTGCGTTCAGCGTTCCCATATGTTTCTTCGAGATACCTCATCCTTTCAAATGTAGATGCTTCGATCGCTCTTCCCAAACTTCTTTCATCATAATGAATGTTGCAGAAATTCAAAACGTGCCTTAGCACACCAGCAGTATCCGTGTGTAACGCCTCATATTTAATAATCAAGATACGCTGATTTTGGTTCGCACTAAGCCATCCCAATACATGTTGGTCCCAGCTACATGGCCAATGGTTATCTAGGTTTAGGAAATCCTTCAGCGACAAATCGAAAGACCCTTTCGCTAGCCTTTCATAATGCCAATAAGAAAGCATAGTGGCCCTCGGATCACGCAATAAGTACAGAACGTTAGGCAATTTAGGATCGTATGGCGAATGTACTCTAAACAATCTTGGATTAGGCAATGCTGA
>CAYFXC010000060.1:0-2657 GCA_964347045.1 uncultured archaeon | reverse complement strand
TGAGCAGTGTGGGAAGTAGAACTGTGAGGATTGGTATGGATAAGAGCATGTTTGACGCATGATGTCGAAATAGGATCCATAGGTCCTTTGTTTTAAACATAATTGTTAGAGATACGAGAAATAGAGTCCATTCTATGAAAATGTTTGTGAGACTTAATATTTTGATTCCATTACCGTACCAAAAAGGGGTCAGAGGCCAGAGCAATTGTATACCTATACGCCCACTTGTAATGTAGTCTCCTATAATAGAATGTTGAACCACAGCCACGAAATATGGCGCAGATCGTTTTCTGAAAAGCACAAAGGCAGGAAGAAAGAAGAGCAAGATAAATATTAAAGAATGAGTTGGTCCCCGATGCTCAAGGCCAGGTACTAACATGTCGATGTCGGATATGATCGAAGCCACAAGTACTAAAGGAATGTTTAAATTGACACCTAAGGACTTGGATGTCGCTTTTCCAAGTATGTATCCTAAAGCTAAGTGTCCCACCGCAAACATGTTGCTTTCCCTTAAATGAAACTGAGATTCAGAGATATAAGTTCAGCCTTTTAGGCAGATCAACTCGTTTGCTCGCTTACTTTGGATTGTATTTTTGGTTTAGTTGTTTTTCGGGTTGTGTTCTACATGGCGTGGCAGTGTTTCTAGGTTTTTCATGGCGATCTACTGGTATAATCTTGATCTGTCAGTGGTCGGATAGAATGAGGCGTGGCGAGGCCCCTGCGGAAGGGATGGAAGGAAAGACAGCAGTCATTCGGTTGGAATGTTCTGGAAGTTGAACGAAAAAACATGTTCATACGAAACGAGAGTTGTTGCAGACACTGTTCAACTTTGTAGATGTGTACAATAGGATTTTTCTTTGCTTGATGTGAATACTGTCAAGTTCCGATTCTGAACTGAGAACTAGATCGAGGTGCCGCGCTTGTTCCTAGAGTTCTTTTTCTTGTTTTCCCGTGGTGTTTTGGTTTTGTACATGTTTAGGCACTATGTTTTTAGTTTTGCTGCCATTAAACATCGTTCCGAAAATTCGCATGGTCAGTGTATGGTTTTTCAACCTTCTGTTTCGATAATTGTTCCGGCTCGAAATGAGGAAAAAGTTATTGGGCGCCTGTTGCGAAGACTTGCTGAACTAAGGTATCCTAAGAGGAAACTCGAAGTCATCGTAGTTAACGATCAAAGTGAAGATCGAACAGGAGAAATCGCCGAGTTTTACGCTTCTAAGAATCCTAATTTGATCAGGGTTGTGCATCGTGAGGTCGGTGGAATGGGTAAGGCGCATGCTTTAAACGAAGGTTTGCGGCATGTGGCAGGTGAGATTGTTGGCTTTTTGGATGCGGATTACGTTCCGCAAGAAGATATTTTAGAAAAGATGCTTCCACATTTTTTGGATCCCGATGTTGGCGCTGTTCAGGGTAGAGTCTTCGTTTTGAATGAAGGGCAGAGTTGGGTTTCTATGATTGTGGCATTAGAGCGGCTTGGAGGATATCGTGTTAACCAGTATGCTCGTGATCTGTTGGGATTGGTTCCTCAGTTTGCCGGGACCATCGGGCTTGTTCGGCGGAGTTTGCTGTCGACGCTTGATGGCTTTAATCTCAATACGCTAGCTGAAGACACGGACCTGACGTTTCGAATTCTTCTGTCAGGATTTCGAATAAGATATGTGAATCCTGCCGAGAGCGGCGAGGAAGCCGTTAAGGGATGGCGTCAATATTGGCGTCAACGGAAACGGTGGGCGAAAGGGCATATGCAGTGTGCCTTCAGATATGTTTGGCCGCTTTTGAAAAGCCGGAAGGTTCCGTTGAAGCAGAAGGTAGATGGTTTACTGATATTGAACGTTTACTTTCTGCCTGTTTTGGTCATGTTTAGCTGGATATTGTGGTTGGCAGTGTTGATGTTTAAGCTTCCCTTATGGATTCCTTTTGAAATCGCATTTGTTTCTAGCATATTTTTCATTTTGCATGGGAATCTTGCACCTTTTGTGGAGGTCATTGCAGGGGCGTTGTGCGACAGGCGTTTGAAACTGATTTCGCTTGCTTGGCTGTTGATTTTTTCCTATTTTGTTAACATGGTTGTGTGTTCGATGGCGTTTCTGGACCTTTTGTTTAGTGGAATCATTGGCAGAGACTCGAATCATTGGCACAAGACGATGCATGATGGTGGCAAAGCTGGTAGCTGTAACCCTTAGAGGGATGGTGGAACTGGCGGCGAAAGAAGGTATCTATCTGGATGTGCGGCAAAAGACTTCGAGGAAGATGTTGAAGCCCGCTCTCATGGAGTGAACTGACATAGCATACATGCTGTATCTTCAGTACGCTAAGCGCTGCTGGAGTTTCCATTTGCGATGTTGTTCAAGAATCTGCAATTCATGCATTTGCTACTTATGTTAGATTCATTAAGTCTATATGTAGGCAACATATCTAGGATATATCTGTGGAATGTATGCTTTCATTCGAATTATCTGTTGTAGACGTCGTTCTTGTAATGGCGATAATCGTGATTCTGTTGCTTCAATTAAAAAAGGCAACAACTGAATCTTCTACAGAAAAGTTATTGGATGAGAAGGGAAGGCCGCTGGAAGATTTGAAGAGTCTCATCACGCGTAACACTTCAAGAAAGAGAGAAATTCCTACGCACGCGCCAGAAGGCTCTGTGGACTGTT
>CAYFXC010000059.1:0-2821 GCA_964347045.1 uncultured archaeon | reverse complement strand
ATCCAAGCAAGCTGGTCTGGAAACGCTGACTATGCAGGAGCAGACAGCGACATTCACACTCTTATGGTTTTACCATTCGATTGGATATTCATTTTGATTATATCGATTGTCTCAGCAAGCATGATACTAGTCGTAGTTATAATTGTGGTATTGAAACGAAGAAGAATGCCTATAGAAGAAACCTTTCCAGACGAAGAAGCAGGCGAAACGCCCATTTAACTTGCTGAAAATACCTTTCAGAATGTTTCAGTTTCTGGCGCGAGGGAATAGATTCAAACTTCAGAAAAGTGGTTTTTTAGCGAGCATCCTGAGAAAGAGTAAGCAGTATGAGTGAAAAACTTTCCAAAACTACCAAACAATAGGTTGACGTTAGGTTAAACAGGAGGTGAAATAGTTTGAAATTGAAAGAGCCAAAAGTTGGGTTCGCGATACTTGTGCTGTTGACCACAATCACCTTTGTTTTAGCTTACAAGCACAACATCGACTATCAGATATACGTTCAAGAAACTAAAAAGTGGTATGTGGATAGAGGCATTAACGCTAACATCCTTGACTTTTGGCCTTGGCGCGTCTGGGGAATTGGCAGTATCGTGACTTTGCTAGGGATAGCAACTATCGTCTTGTGGATTGTCCTGCCTATTATCTGGCTCAGGGAACGCAGAAATCTACGACACAAAAAGATGAAACCGAGGGTAACTCATTCGGAGGCGACTCACCGCCTAGCCCCAAGATAAGGGCAGAAAGAGAACAGAAAATAGAAGGAGTGAGAAAATTGAAAAGGATAGTAAAAGCGAGCATACTATTGATGGCAATATTGACGGTGATTTATGCTGGCTTGGATGTGTACGCCAACGCTAATTCAAGTTATGGTTCAAGCGGTGATGGAAAAGAACCTATAGAGTACGGAATTTGGAAATCTTATCTTGCGGAGAAGTTGGAAACGGAGCCTCAAGAATGGAACACAACTGAGGAGTTGGGAATCATATTTGGTGACAAGATGGAGTATGCCAAAACTGAAACCTATCTCCTTCTCATTGTAGACGAAGAAAAGGCTTTGCCGTGGATGAATGGCACTACGCCCGAGCCTTACGCCGTGAAGCATGAGGATAAATTCTACCATATCGTATTTCTCTGGACAACTCCCGGGTTACCCGAGCATGTCAGGCAGTGGCAGATTCCGACAGGAGCAGCGTTGGGAGTATGCTGGGTCTTCAGCGGAGTGCTATTCTCTAGAGCGCGCGCGCGAACAAAGAGATTACGCTAATTTTTTGGCGCCGGGAATGGGATTCGAACCCATGCGGCCTCGAAAGGCCACAGGCTTTCTAGCCGCGGTCTCAAGGCCTGCGCTTTATCCACTCAGCCTACGGGATGTAAGACGTTTGGGTCTTGCATTATCCCGGCACATCTCAGATCCCGACGCCTGTACGGCTAATGTTTCTAGGTTTGCCCTTCCATAAAATCTTTGTCTTAGGCAAATGCTGTTTTTTTTGGTTTGCTCGATGAATCTGTTTCGAGTTTGGGGATCTAGTTGACCTTTGAAATGGATTAAGTGTCAAAAAGGGTTAACTTGGCTTTTTGAAGCGGTAGAATACTCTCCCGTCTTCTAGTTCGATGATTTTCAGCTTTAATTTATCTCCGATTTTGAGTTCATCATATTTTACGTTGTCGATCCGTGTAGAAATCAGCAAGCTGCCCATTGTCACTATGCCAATGCAGAAGGGAACGTCTTGAACAAAGCCCAAGGGTGCGCCAAGCCGCATCTCAGTGAAAGCATAGAGTTCGCCTTCTGTTCCTAAGTCAACCCATTCTAGCTCGTCAGAAAAGCAGTTGGAACAAACAATTCTAGGAGGCCACAAAAGTTTGGCACATCTCTTACATTTGGTTGTTGTTAGGCGTCCTTCCTTAAGATTCTTAAAAAACTGGCTGATTCGCGTGTATTTTTCATCCTCAAGTGGATAGAAGTCCAGCATGAACGGGAGTTTTATTGTTTCGGGTCGCTTAACCTTTTCAAATTCTGGTTTGCTCATCTGATTCACCTCGAGTAGATAATTATGCTATGGACGTTTGCGGCTCCGCTTAAGTTGTGTGCAACTGCAACTTCAGCATCACTAACGAGTCTTCCTTTCGGAACCGCTCCTCTAAACTGTTGAAGTATGTCCAAGCCTTGGAGAATCGCCGTTGCGCCAAGTGGATGTCCACATCCAAGTAGTCCTCCTCTAGGGTTTACCGCAACTTTTCCGCCAATGTAAGATTGACCTTCCTCAACGAATCTTCCACCCTCACCTTTTTCGCACCAGCCAAATGATTCGTATTCCATAATTTCAGATATGGTGAAACAATCGTGCAACTCTGCAATGTCGATGTCGTCTGTTGTAGCTTTTGCAGACTTTAACGCTTCTTTGGCTGCGATTTTTAGGGGGGCCCATTCTGTTAGGCTGGCTAAATTGTTTATTGCATTTCCTATGCTGGCTTGTCCGCTTCCGATGATATACATGGGCGTATCTGTGTATTTGTTTGCATTTTCTGCTGGAACGAGAATCAAGCCAGCAGCGCCGTCGGTTATTCCGCTACAATCGAAGAGGTTGAGTGGAGGAGTAACAACCAGCGATTTTAACACATCGTCAACCGTGATTTCCTTCTGAAATTGGGCAAGCGGGTTCATAGATGAATAATGATGGTTTTTAACAGAAACAAGCGCCATCTGCTCTTTGGTTGTACCATGATCGTGCATATGCCTCTGAGCGGTCATCGCAAAAAAAGGTGGAGCCGAAAGCCCGTTGATTCCGTCCCATTCACGGTCTAACACGCAGGTCATGTTGGT
>CAYFXC010000058.1:0-2847 GCA_964347045.1 uncultured archaeon | reverse complement strand
AGTGTGAAAACTAGTGTGATTAACCTGTTATTGATTCAGAAGATGGCGAGATGCACCTTATGCGTCTCACCTCTTCCCCTTTTTTAAAAAAATAGTGAAGATATCTTCACGATTTTAGCCTGTTGTGTTGGTTAGATTGCGGTTATTCGGGGTGATGCCCGTAGTAAGTCATCATGTTGACGTTGGCACCGGCAAGTTTGAGGTACATCCACAACTGCATTTTATGCATGGCGATATGGGTGATGAACTCTGGCATAAAATAAGCCCAGTTCTTCTCTGGACCCGTCTCGTAGAAAGGTTTGAGTGTTTTAGCAAAGAAGGTCTCATCTGCCATTCCGGTAAAGCGATCTTTCACGGCTTTGATTCCTTCGTCAAACACAGCTAATATATCAGCGAGCTTCTTGCGGTTTAATTCCTTTTCGCGTACCCGAGCTTGCTCCACATCGGTGATTTCGTGGGAATACATGCTCGGATCTAATGTGGGAATTTGCGCTAAATGATTAGCGAGTTCGCCTAACGTCCGCATGCCCTTTTTAGGCGAAAATTTCATGTCGGTATCTTGAATCGCCGCAAGTACACACCGTGCTTGGCCAGCCTCGTGTTCGAAGACACCTAGTAACACATCAACAATAGAAGCCATAATGAGTCCTCCACGCACCATCGGAGTATCCGGAATAAAAAGATTCACCCGTCGGAACCCGGGTTCGTGAAATGCTTAGACTTGAACCGGATTTTACCCTCGGGAACAGCATGCCTTGGCCAACACTAGTGTTTGTCTACAATGCCGATAGCGGAACATTCAATGCCCTAAAAGATGCCATCCCCAAAATCGTCCGACCGTCCACCTATCCCTGCAGCCTGTGCGCGGTGACCTGCGTCTTTTTGTTTGAAACGAAATGCTTCAAAGATTGCAGCAATTCATATCCGTGAATTCTTACGAACACGCTAATCCTTCTTCGACGAGGGTGAATACAGCCTAGTATCATCAACAGGTTACAGAAAAAAAGAAGAAAAGAGCGATTCTGTAGAGAGGCTCGCTCTTCCATTATTTGAAGATTTTTCCTGGTGTTTAGTAAAATTGACCACTCAGACCAAAGATGATTCGAATGATTCCACCGATTATCAAGGCAATGGCCAGCAGGATGTAAAGGAATGCCGCAGCGACTTGCAATTGAAAGAGGAATACGCCTCCAATGATTATGAACAGGATCCCAAGAATCACTATAACCCATTCAACCCAACCTTTGACTTCCTTATCGATTAGGCTCACGACCAAGATGATGACACCAAAGATGATTAAACCGACAGCAAAGAGGAGGGCAATTAGGCTCTCCGCTAGGAGTGGATGTGCAAACGATAACCCCCCAAAGATAAGCAACAGTATAGACCCGATGAAGAGGAGCGCACGAGATGAAGTTGCTAATTCTGTGGCAAGAAAAGCTTTGATCAGGTTCCATAACCCATAAATTATGAGGAGAATTCCGAGGATTTGAAAGATTGCAATACCAAACAGAATCAGTGGATTGATGACTGCCCAAATCACAATAATACCAAGAACCACCAAGATGATACCAATGGTGGCATCAAGTGCTCTTAACCAAGTAGCAACTCCTTCGGACATAGTTATCACTTGACCACAATTCGAGTGACGATTCCTTAAATACCCATCCGCATGCCAATACAGCACCAAATACACACATCCTACTTCCCCGGCAACAATCAACAATAACTTTCACGAGTTGTCGATAAAACAGGAGCCTACCCGAAACAATTGATAGTAACAGCAACGATACATATTACAAGGACAAAAGATGCCGGCAGGTCAAGTAGTAAGAATCAAGAAAGTTTAGCACTATAGTGCGAAATTTATTACTGAAACGATTTGTTGGAGATAACAATGATTAGGGGCTTTGTGATAAGGTGAGTTATTTAGGTTGTGGAGGTGTTGCTTGTTGCAAAATTCAGAGATTTTGCGGGATCATTCTTCGGCTTCGATAGCGAAATCGATTGAAGCTAACATAGCCTTTGTGAGACAAGTGCTCTGGGCCAACTATCGTGGCATGCCCAATGTTGAAGTTGTCATGGATGACACCCTTGGCAGAATTTACACGGGCTTACCTGGACCGATGTTCAATGGGGTGTTCTATGCGCGCTTTGAGCCTCATGAGTTGGAATCACAGATTGACGCCGTAATCGACTATTTTCGACAACGTAAGGTGGCTTTTAGTTGGTGGGTGGGACCCACCTCAACCCCCGACACACTCGGTGAGGGTCTTATTTCACGCGGGATGACCCAAGCGCCGTTTGATACGCCTGGAATGGCAATAGATCTCCGAGAACTCAACGAGCAGCTCTTGGAGAAGGCAACCCGACGTTCTAAAACAGTGATCAAACGTGTGCAAACGAAAACCGAACTTAAAGCGTGGGTCAGTATAACTGGGAAGGTGTACGGATTAACTCCCAAGACGGTTGAAGCATTCTTTGAGACACATGCCCCACATATCAGCCACCGGGCCAAAGGAGACGTCGTTGATTATATCGCCTTCATCGAAGGCGAGCCAGTTGGCGTGTCATTCCTAGCCTACTCAGCAGGGGTGGTGGGTCTCTATTCGGTTGGAACCCTCAGTGCTTACCGAGGACACGGTATTGGAACCGCGGTGTCCTTAGCACCGCTGCTCGAAGCGAAACAGCAAGGCTACGAAATCGGCATCCTACAATCGGCACAAATGGCGATCAATCTGTACACCCGAATGGGATTCAAAACCTATTGCCAATTCAAGACCTACTTTGCACTACCTGAATAATTGCTTAGTACGTTAGCAACAGGAGCTCGTGTTGGGGCTCAAA
>CAYFXC010000057.1:0-3069 GCA_964347045.1 uncultured archaeon | reverse complement strand
ATAAAACCAATACCTGTGATTAGAAGGAAGGGGAGTGATGTCCAATCTTCCCTGAGGGATTTCTTGACTTTTGACAAGAAATTCACTTAAAGATACCTATAATTGCGGGGATTAAAATTTAACGCACACACACAAAGAAACACATGAGAATAGAGGAGTTGAAAGAATGGGTGTGCACAAAAAAAGAGGAAAGTTAGGAAGACTATGTATGGTCTTTCTTTTTGAGTAGGGCAATGGTTGCGAGGCAGATGGCTATGATTGAGACGCCTATTGTAGAGGCGTCTACTAGTAATGAAAGATCTCTGGTCTCTTCTTGGCTTATAGCCATTTCAAGTACATGAAATGTTGCATTTGCCTCGTTTCCGAATTCGTCGGTTGCTTTGACAACATGTGAACCTGCATCATCTTGCGTTGGGACGCTGATTATGGCTGTGAAGTTGCCGTAGGAATTCGTGATCAGAGGATTTGGAACTGTTGGTATCTCTGCATGATCCCAAGTAATGGTTATATCTGAATTCGGTGAAAATCCAGAACCACTCACAGTCGTGGCGGTATAACCAATGTTTGGCATTATACCCAAGTTACTCAAGTTTGTATCAAGTAGTACAGTGAATTCCTCGTTTAGGTCTAGCGTGCCTGCACTCCCTACTCCGCCGAGGGCACATATCTTGTTGCCGATTGTAGATGCGGATAAACAGCTACGTTGAGTTAACATTGACTCAACCGTTCTCCAAGTATCAGTAGACGGATTGTACTCTTCTACAACATCGAGGTTGTTCGTCCACGGATTTGCGTTTGTGGCCCCGCCAATAGCGTATATCTTGTTATTCACTACGGCAACTGTTAATCCGTTTCTGGTTGTAGGCATAGGTGTTTTCGTGGTCCATGTGTCTGTTTGGGGGTTGTATTCTTCATTGGTTGCCACACTACTTACTCCGCCCCATCCTCCAATTACGTATATCTTGTTGTTTACTACCCCTATTCCATAGTTATGCCTAGGAGTTGGAATGGGCGCTTTAACAGTCCAACTATCTGACTGTGGATTGTATACCTCGTTCACAGTGTAGAGACCTCCCATATTATTCGATCCTGAGATCACATAGATATTTTCTTCAACCACAGCAGCTGAAATCCAATTTCTAGGTGTGGGCATTGGCGTTTTAACTGTCCAATTGTTTGAAGAAGGGTCAAATTCCTCATTAGCTGAAAATGTGTTTCCACTAACACTGATTGTACCTCCTATGGCATATATCTTGTCGTTTACTGAAGCAACAGCCAGAGCTTTACGAATCGTTGGCATAGGTGTTTTGGAAGTCCAGCTATCAGTGTTAGGATTATATTCATAGTTTACATCCTCACGCATAGCATAGATCCTGCCATTTGCAACAGCAGCCCCAAATCCAGCTAGGGGTTGAGGAAGAGATGCTTTACTACTCCACGTTCCTGTACTAGCTTGCGCAGCAAATATGGAAAGCATTGAGAAACAGAAGAGCCCAACCATCATCAATGACAACATTTTATTCATATTTATCTCCTTCAATTCTTTTGATGTATGCACATCTGCGTGCACTCCCTCTTTATGCAGATTGAAAAGTTTAAGCGTTTTTTCTGTTGAACTTGTTGAATAGATGTTGGAGAGATGGCGTTTTGAGGAATATTTCTTATATTGTGTCTGTTGAAACTATTGAATAGGGAACACCGTTATGTCTCAAAACGGTTTAACAGCGGAAGAACTAGAAGTTCTAAAAGGAAGTCTGAATTCGGGAAACAAAGCCATAAACATACGGTTGCGACAGGGCGAATACCAGTTCGAACTTGCTAAAGGAATAGCATCTTTTGAATTGGAGCTAGCTTTTCCTAGCGTCAAAGATTTGATTGGAAGATCGTACGGGGAACAACGAACACAAGACATAAGTTTTGTACGAAAAATTCAGACTATTCTGAAAAAGATGGAAAAGAGCAATATCGTCACAATTCTGCCCAAAAAGAAACCTTGGGAACTTCAAAGATATGCGTTGACGTCATTTAAATTCCAAGACGTCGAAAAAAACCAGATAATCCTTGCGACACAATCTGAAATACAGCAAACTCTGGATTCAGTCTACTCACGACGAAGCCCGGATTCTGTTTCAATCCCTAGATCCAGTTACGCTATTCCAAAGATTGGAATATTAGTATTCGCTATAATCATATCCTACGCAGCAATCTTATGGGCACTCATACAAGCCACAATCGACCCAGTGATTTTCGTGTCTGCTTTCTGCGTAGCTACTGTCTGCTCAATACTCTTAGGAGTAACCATTTCTAGAAGAAAACCGCGCGAACGTTGAGCACAAAAATCGCTGAGTAGATGCATGCACGTTGCTATTTTATTAAACAACGACGATTCTTTTTGGGTTTGGGTTTGGGGTTAAAATTTAATCTAACCAACTAACTTGGACAACTGTTAACGGTTACGGTTAATGGACGGTACATACCTGTATACCCCTTATTTGGATGCTATATAGTGGATAGGAATGGAATAGGAATAAGGAAGGATGGTATACCGGTATGAGAGAGAAAATCGAGTGAGGGGTAAAAAAGTAGAGAAAAATTACCCCTCATAACAAAAAATATGAGGGGTAAAAGAGTTGTATGCGCGCTGCTGCTGCGCTCTCCTAGACTCTATGGACCTCGGTGGTCGTCCGAAATGGTGGCGAAGTCCAGGATTGCAAAGGTGTACGCAGCAGATGTAGCAGTTAGAATCACAAATAAAGCAATGGAGTTAATGGGATCCAACGGCTATTCAAGACCATACGATGTTGAAAAGCACTGGCGCGATATCAAAATAACTCAACAGTGGTTGGGGGGCTCTATAGTGGGTCGACTAGATATAGCACGCTACTATTGTAAACTAGAAACTATCTAAAACGCTAATAGAATCGAGAAAGCATTCACGCGCGCGCATTTTGCCTCTTGTTCAAGGGAAAAGAAATTTTATATGTTCAACCACAGATTTGCAGTTGAAGCAATAGTGGAAACGGTGATAAGATGGCTGAGAAAAAACCTATCATCAGACTGATGTTCGCC
>CAYFXC010000056.1:0-3115 GCA_964347045.1 uncultured archaeon | reverse complement strand
TCTTAATCGGATGCAATCAAGACCTTGAACCTGCGATAGAAGTACAGGTCTAAGATGAATAAGAACGCACCTTGGATAATGATACCAATTCCATTACCAAGGAGAAATTGGTTGATTCCCAAGAACACAATCAATAACACACCGATGAGCATATATCCAATATCTAAGAACACATTGATTCGAAGAAACCTTGCCGCCTTGTCTGCGGGCATTTCCCTATTTCGTAACACCCCAACCACTGCAATCATCGCGTCAATGAAGCCCCATAAGAGGGCTTGAAGCCCAATACCCTGAAGCACACTGATTGGAACCAGCAGCAGCACAATACCACAGAGAATACTTGCAATGCTCCATACAATCAATATCACACCAAGCCGACGCGCCAATCGATTTGAGTCCATATTCACTTATCCTCCACATCACAAATTCAAATACTCCAAATCATTAGTTTCGGATAAAATTAGTTTCGAATAAACTACCCCGCAAGAACAAAAGTGAAAAAAAGAGCTAGACTTTTAACAGGAGAGATGTTGTTCAAGATAATCCTCATTGAATTTCAAGTCTATGTAATACATGGTCTGTTCCGTATCGAATTAATTTAAAGGAAAAAGCAAAGACTGTGAAACCGATATTCATCACCAAACAATACCCTGGGCGGTACCTATTTTGAACAAACAGACACCGACACGAAACAAAATCGAAGACATAATTACAGATCACGAGTTTCACGATTTTCGATGGATTACCCCAGAGCAAATCGTTGTAGCCCAATGGGTCCGAATGAAGTGCATGTACGGATGTTACAATTACGGGCTAAGTGCCATGTGCCCCCCACACGTCCCCAGCGTCGCCGAATGCGCCAAATTCTTTCGCGAATACCAAGACGCTGTCATATTTCACTTCACCAAAAAAGAACAAGTCCCCGGCGACCGGAAGGAATGGACAAAAATCACAGATAAAAAACTCTTGGACCTGGAGCGCGCCGTCTTTTTAGCAGGATATCAAAAAGCCTTCATGCTTACCGTCGACCAATGTCAGCTCTGCTCAGAATGTACCCAAGACCTCCAAACCTGTAAACACCCAAAACTCGCCCGACCCACCATCGAAGCCTTCGCCGTCGACGTCTTCACCACCGCTCGCAACGTTGACTACCCCATCCACGTCCTCACCGACCCTACCGACACCATGAACCGTTACGCACTCTTACTCGTTGATTAGAAAAAATATCGCTACAATATTAATAGTAAAAAAATCAAATACTTGATCAAGGACCTTTGGTGAGAACTGCGCGTGAGAAAATCGATATCTATTCTATCGATTGTGTGCCTAATTTTAACAAGCATTGTGGCTGCGAATAATGAAACCCTTCCACTTCATCAAGCATTCGCTATAGAAGCGCAATCCGATTTCATCTCCACCCTCGGTCCACCCCTTCCGAACGTCGTATGGCATCGAACCTACAGAGGACCAGACTCAGAAAGCGCAAGAGCCATGCAATGCCCAAATGAAGATTACATTCTCTACGGAAAATCTGGCAACCAAGCGCTCCTTCTACGTACAAACAGTGAAGGCACGTATCAATGGAATCGAATATTTGATACAATATGGTATGACCATTTGAAATCGCTGGTAATAACTGCTGATGAAGGCTTTGGGCTCCTTATACGAGGAGACTTGGGTTGGACTGCCCCCCAATTCGAGCGTTTGATGTTAATTCGAACAGATTCCAGCGGTGTGCAACTCTGGAATAAGACCTATGAATTTAGTAATAATACCATTGGATCCCAACATTACTTTCATTCTCTGAGCTTATGTTCTGATGGCGGTTTTGCAATTGGGGGAAACCTAGAATATTTTATCCCAGGCCAAAATATCAGTCCGTGGCTTCTTCGAACAGATAGTAGTGGTAATCCCCTATGGAACTATACCTACCTCCCACATACGGGACGCCCATGGTATTATTCGTCTGCAATGATTCAATGTCAGGATACCGGATTTGCGTTTATTGGCGACTTTGATGATCATCCTTTCTTGTTACGCATCAATTCAAGTGGAGCAATAGTATGGAATCGCACCTACACTTCTCGTGCAACTCAGATGCATCATTTTGTAGAATGTTCCGATGAAGGTTTTGAAGGGATTGGCAATGTATATGACACCCAAAATAATGATTATGATCTTTTTCTTATGAAAACGAACGCAACAGGAACCCTTCTTTGGAATAAAACCTTTGACACCCATAGTTGGGATAGGGGCACATTTATCATTGAGACACACGAACACGGATTAGCTTTTACAGGATCAACAAACAGGACCGGAACCACAGATTCCTTCCTAATGGTAACGGATTCAGAAGGGAATCAGGAATGGAAGAGCACATTTGGAGGCATCCATTATGATATTGGATTATCAATTCTTGAGCTTACAAATAGCGATTTCATTCTTAGCGGGTACACTGAAAGCTTTGGCATCGGTGACACCGATTGTTGGCTCCTCAAGGTACGAGAAGGCTATCCCCCCACCTCCACCACTAATCGACGATTTTGGATTCCATGAATTACTGTACAACCTCCTACTCGGCCTTGTATTCGTTTCAGTCATTATCCTTATCATCGGTGCCATCTGGTTTTACAGACGTATGTCTGCCTCACCGAAACAAACCTCGAAAAATCAACTTCCAACAACGTTTCCACATTGAAGAAGTAAACACTGATTTCCTTAGCAGAAATCTGGAACTAACTCGACTGTAATTGAAGCAGGTGTACAAGATGACCGTATCGCTTTTGAAGTGTCTCTTATGGACGATTATCCATTGAAAGAAAGAATTCTAGTCCAGTATAAATTATCGAACTAATCTATGACAAATATGGTATCTGTTATTATGGTAAGAGAATAAGAAACAGATATCGTTAAGTGTATGTATTAATAAATAGTCAAATTGTTATTTGTTTTTATTCGCTTTGGACGTATTTATCCACAGCATCCAAGAGAATTTGGAGCATTTCTTCTTTGCGGGTTTGGTCGATGGCGACCATTCCAAACGCTGGAATTCCTAAAATTCGTTCGACGAGTTCGGGGCTGAGGGCGCCTTCGAGGTCTTGTTTGTTGGCGATGG
>CAYFXC010000055.1:0-3138 GCA_964347045.1 uncultured archaeon | reverse complement strand
ATGTTGAATACAAAATCAACAGTTTAGCTGAATTGGAGAGCTTATTGAGCCATCTAGCTGCGACCACATCAAAAATGCAAGGGATCACACTGAATGACATTTACTTCCCACGCGGAAAGGAAGAGTTTGTAGTGGTTTTAGATTGTGTCACAGAGGAGAATTATCTGGATTGGCGTAAGGTGTGTCCGCCTCCGCCAAATGCTAGGGATTGGTATGAAGTGTTCTTGACAAAGTAAGAACAGTTCGGGAAGTAGTTAAGAAAAAGAAGTAGCTTATTTTAAGATATTAGAGTGCTCGTACATCATAAAGCGGTGGCCGTTTCGTATCACCCTTCCCCAGTTGTAAGCCCTTGGACCCTTTTTGATTAGTTTTTAAGGAAAGCTTTTCAATCCAACTTCTTATCAGAAATTATCCCACATATGGAGAGTTATAAACCTGACAAAGAAGAAATTTCCAATTCCATATAAGATGGACCAAGTTTATTTCCAGTATGATGTCAAAGACTTCTCTCGGGCTAAAAAGTTCTATGCGGATGTATTAGGACTTGAAAAGACCTGGGACGGAGGAGAAGAGGCGGGTTGGGTCGAATTCGCGCTTCCAGTAACTGGAGCTCGTGTTGGCCTTAACCTCAAGCGGGAGGGGGAGATTAGCCAGGGCTCTGGAACGTTAACACTAGTCGTCAAAGATCTTGATGTTACTCGAAGTTACTTCCAGAAACAGGGAATCAAAGCAACCGAAATCAAAGACGTTCCCGACATGGTGTCATACTTCAACATCGAGGACACCGAAGGCAATCTAATTCAAGTGGTATCTGATCCGCGGATCACCAGTGGAGAGAAATGAACCGCCGCAAGAACATCAAGAAATAACCAGAATACAATATATTTTGAAAATATATCTAACCTTGGAAAAACACCAGACTCGAATCTAAATAGATTCAAAAACCATAGACCGCCGACGGATTGACCCCGAGAACTAGTCTCGAATCTAAAAGGGATTTCCTTTTCTAATATCTGAAAAGAACGAACGGCTTGGCATAAATCTAAGCGGGCGCGCGTTGAAGTCAGTAGCCAGGTTTGAAACCAGCGGCAATTAAGTAGTGCCGAGTCCTGTTTTAGTCGGAGGATTCCACATGCCACTCTATGTGACTTTGATGAAATTAACAGATCAGGGCGTCAGAGACATCAAAAACTTCTCGAAGCGATTCGAAACATCCACTGCATTCCTAAAGGAACTAGGTGCAAAGCTTTTAGCCTTCTATATGACGCTGGGCGAGTATGACTACGTCGGTATCGCCGAGGCACCAAACGATGAAGTCGTAATGCAATTTCTCCTGACCTTAGGTGCCGCAGGTAATGTGCGAACAACAACCATGAAGGCCTTCACCGTAGAAGAACTAACGAAAATCACCAAGAAGCTCCCCTAGTCTAACAAATGAGATACCAGCTTGGTCTGATCTGCTTTATACGAAGATAGAGAGAAGCCCTATGCTCGAGGGGTTCTCTCATTTCTTCCTTTTTTTGGAAAATAGCAGAGAAATCCTATCCACCGGATGAACAAAGTGGTCATTCATCCCAACCGAAGTATTCAACATAATTTAATGATGATGTAAAACAAACCTATCTTCCACGTCATTTACAAAGGATGGCAAATACGTCTTCGAAATACAGAATAGGTGGTAAATAACTCATCGAAAAAGGTCCTGTTGC
This sequence comes from uncultured archaeon, assembly GCA_964347045.1. Classification (GTDB taxonomy): domain Archaea; phylum Asgardarchaeota; class Hermodarchaeia; order Hermodarchaeales; family Hermodarchaeaceae; genus Hermodarchaeum. Next base: position 1,429 of record CAYFXC010000055.1, on the reverse strand, counting down.
TTTTGTAAATTGAGTTTTCGGAGAATCACTGTTATTATGTAATGCAAGATTTCTCAAAACATTACGCTTTTATAACGCTGTTATATCAATAACAACTAGTGTATCAAAATGCGTCCTCCCTGCGAAGCAATAGTTACGATAATTTTACCAGCGGTTCGTTCACTTCTCGCTCAGGAGTTAATCAACCACCAAGGATTCTCACAAATTGAGGTTGCTCGTCTTTTAGGCACAACCCAACCAGCAATTAGTCAATATTTATCTCAGAAGAGAGGGGACCAGCTGACTAACTTATTGGAGTCTAGTTCTGTGGTCAGATTGGCTATTAGGCGTGCATCAAAACGTATTTTGGAATCGCCCTTTTCTTCGGTTGACGGTATTCGTATTTTTTGTGAACTATGTTCAGTCTTAAAACAGCAAGATGTCGTTTGCAAGCTTCACCGCGAAACTGTTGGGCTTCCTCAAAGTTGTCAACTCTGTTTTGAATGAAGATAACGACATCCTCGTCAAAGTTAGACTCAAAATGGTGAAATTTGGATGAAGGTTTTTGATACAATTCTTGAATTGATCGGAAACACGCCTTTAGTTCGACTAAATAGAATCAGCAAAGAGGTAAAACCTCATATTTTTGGAAAATTGGAGTTTTTGAACCCTGGTGGTAGTGTAAAGGACCGGATAGGTATTGCCATGATAGAGGAAGCGGAAGAGCAGGGACAAATCAAACCGGGTGATACAATTGTTGAGCCAACATCAGGGAATACGGGGATTGGTCTTGCCTTAGCGGCTATTGTAAAGGGTTACAAAATGATCTTCACTATTCCAGACAAGATGAGCCAAGAAAAAATCGACTTATTAAGGGCCTTTGGCGCCAGGGTCATCGTGGCTCCAACAGCGGTTGACCCAAATCATCCTGCTAGTTACGTAAAAATTGCAGAGAAAATCGTAAGTGAGAACCCACGAGCTTTTATGCCGAATCAGTATTTCAACCCTGCAAATCCTAATATTCACTACAAGACGACTGGACCCGAAATTTGGGAGCAGTCTGAAGGAAACATTGATGTTTTTGTGGCAGGGATGGGGACGGGAGGAACTATCACGGGAACAGGACGTTATCTTAAGGAGATGAATCCACAGATACGAATTGTTGGAGTAGATCCGGAGGGCTCGATGTTCCATCACGAGTTTTATGGGACGAGTGGACCAATCCATACCTACCGAGTAGAGGGGATTGGTGAAGACTTTATGCCTTCGACACTAGATTTGAGTGTGATTGATGAGGTCATTACAGTAAATGATAAAGATGCAATGCTGACGACGAGGCGGCTAGCTAGCGAAGAAGGCCTGTTTGTTGGCGGGTCTTCAGGGGCTGCCATGTTTGGAGCTCTCCAAGTTGCTAGGACTATGAGCATGGATCAGATGCTAGTTGTTTTAT
>CAYFXC010000054.1:0-3211 GCA_964347045.1 uncultured archaeon | reverse complement strand
CTAAGGCTCTTGCTCCGCACGTGAAGATTTGTTTGAGATGGGTTTTGGTTGCAGGCAGCACCTTCGCAGGGCCTGTTGAGCCTCTTGTCATGACCCAACATGCAAGGGGTTCTGGAAGAATTGCAGTGTAATCGCCTTTTCGAACATCGACTAGGTAGGAATTGAGTTTCTTGTAGTCTATGATCGGAAAATTCGCTCTGAAATCTGTGACTTCTTCGATTTTAGTTGCGTGATGGCTCTTTCCGTATCGAGTTTTTTCATATTCCTTTGCTAAGTCCAAGAGAACATTTCTTTGAGACTCCTGTGGATTCTCTAGAGATTCATACCATGAGCCTATTATTGGTTGAAATATGTCAAGACTGTGTTCTTGGTTGAACATTTGGATACAGGAAATAGTCTATTCAATTTGCTTATATGCTATGCGCGCGCAGAGCGTGATGCATAGATAATCTCGTTCATCGAGGCGTGTATAGAACTGTGCTTTTGGCTGAGAGGTTGAGTTCATCTCTATGACCGTAATTCTTTAAGTTCACGTTTCTAATTCTCAGAATAGATATTGATAGGGGCGCATGCATGAAACAGGATTTAAAGGTCAAGGTCAGCAGGTACATGAGTTATCTTCTTAGGCATAATCCCGAAAACTTGAAGATGGACAAACATGGCTTTGTGTCTATAGACGAACTTTTGGAGAAACTTAGAGAACGGTTTCAGATCGACAAGAAATCTATTGTTGAAATAGTCGAAAAAAGTGACAGAAAGAGATTCCAAATTGTGGACAATAAGATCAGAGCTTTGTATGGTCATACAATGCCTGTAAAACTAGAGTTAGAAGAAGACACGGTCACCAAGGTATTCTATCATGGAACAACACCAGATGCAGCCACCAAAATCCTGAAAGCTGGCCTCAAACCAATGAAGAGAAGATGGGTTCACTTGTCTCCGACGAAAGAAGTAGCAAGAGAAGTAGGCCTAAGAAGAACCAACAATCCGATTATCTTGAGAATAAACGCAGATGCCGCTAGAAAAGACGGTTTAAGATTCTACAAGGCAACTGACAAAGTCTACGTATGCAGCGTTATACTACCTGAATACATTAAAAAAGCTGACGACTAAAAATCCCGCGTGCATGTAGTATCTATCGTGATGCCGGCTTTTTTTAGTGATGCGGCGGGCCGGATTCGAACCCAAGAAACCCTACAGAGAACATCTTGAATCTATGCTGATGGTTACTAAGTGTATGCTTGCCTTGCCTGCGGGGAGCGGAGTTTGTAGAATATGAAAATTCCGCAGGCGATGCCAATTGCAAATGCGACTACGAGGGATACAATTGCTTGAGGCGTTAAGAAGGGTGAATACAATTGGGGAGTTCTCAGAATGACTTCTAACCAGATTTCATACATGCTGCACATATGGCGCCCCACTGCAACAAGCAATGTCAACTCTCTATAAGGGAGGTTGTCCGCTTTCAACGGAAGTATTCGAAATACGCTTGTTCCATTGGATTTGGGGCCCAGTGTGATTGATTCTGAAGATTTGTCAGCAAGGAAGTATTCGGATGTTGCTATGCTTTTCCCGAAATCTGTTTCTAGCGTTAAGGTGACAGTGTAAGAGATATTTTCCGAGTTATGCAACTTAATCTCCATCTCATATATTTCGTCACTGTACATTTTGAAGTATCCATGATGATAAGAAGTTGAGTTAATGGTGACGCCAGCTATTTCTATTTGTGGATAGTGCACATTAACAGAGTCAATTGATCTGGCTAGAAGTATATCTTGGAACTTAGCATCATAAGCTACATTTGCACCTTTGATCATAACAACAGGACTAATAGTTATTGTGAATGACGAATTAAGTGTCAGGGAAATAGGATTTCCAGCTGAACCCAATGCTGGGACTAAGGTCGTTGTGGCTGGGATTGCATCAATGTTTGTGATGGTTAAGTTAACCTCGTATGGTTGCATGAAAAAGACTTCTTCGGGGGCATCTAGGTAGACTTCAACTTTTGGTACAATAGCGATTTTTTGAGTAAGCTGGAAAGATTCACTCCCGTCACAGGCAAAGGATGTGTGGAATTGGTACACACCAAATTCATCTCCACCGATTAGGGTATTCAGTTCCTTTTTCTCTGAAGGTGTAATGGTAACATTCCAGAAACTTCCTCCACTTAGAATACTTATGCCTGGGGGCAGATTCAATTGTGCTGATACATCAATCGACTGATTTCCGTAGTTTTTTAGAACAAGCGTTGCAGTTGCATTTTCATCGAGTTTAATCACCCATCCCTGAGGTTCTGGATAGGGATACGCTGTTCCTGGGTGTGGGGGTACATCCATTTGTTTATCAACAAAAAGGGCTGCACCAAGCTGGTTTTTTATGTCAATATAGGCAAAACCGTTTTGTGGCGCTTTAATCTTTGTTGTTTCAAGGACTTGGAAGACTAACAGCATTTTTTCTGGGTTTCCCAGTGCTGATAGGACAACTTTTCCTTGATAGTAACAAAATTGTACTTCTTCACCAGGTGATTGCTTTATATATCCTCCACCGGTTATTTCCTTCTGTTCTGTAGCTTGGAAGAGTGGCATCCAATCTTTAATCGTTGAGTTCCATTTAAACAAGCCGCCGGGTCCGCCGAAACCGTCATTATATGGTCCTACATCGCTTAAGAGATACTCAGCAAAAATTCCGTTAATCTCATATCCACAATCATTAGTGATATTGGTTGAGATTAAAACTGAATACACTTCGCTTCCTCCCATTATGGCGTAATAAAAGCAGTTTTGATCTATGAGAGCGTATGCTGAGAGCCCCCAGTCATAATGAACGAGCCATCCAATAGAATTCCATGTTTCTAGGCTTATGGGGAAACTTGTGATAGAAGACTGCGAGTAATATCTATTTTTGTTTAATCTTCGATTTTCTAAATAAGAAGTGTCTAAACCTGGAAAGCTTACAATAGGCAATATTAACATTAATCCAAGCATCAAAAAGCCGAAATGATTTTTCAATGAATAATACACAGTCCTCCCTCTGATTCTTTTGTTGCTAACTCCCAATTAAAATGTTTGTAGTATCTTGCAATTCCATCAGCACATCTTCCGTGTTCCTCTCGAGTACGTTCCATTCAAGATACAGTGAACTTCAGAACGTCGGTGGATCAGTGTTATAGTGCGGCGGGCCGGATTTGAACCGGCGAACCCCTACGGGAGAG
>CAYFXC010000053.1:0-3305 GCA_964347045.1 uncultured archaeon | reverse complement strand
GAGCGCAGCGAGTTTTTATGTGTGTGTGTGGTTAAATTTTATCCCCAAACGCGCGACGCGCGCGATACGCGCGTCTCATCATGTTATTTTACCCTTTCATCAAAGTCCACATTACACCTAAAAGTCTTCTCAGGGATGGTTCTGCTAAGTAGTAAGTATATTTCCTAGCAAAATCAACGGAATGCTTGAAAGTGACAAGTTGAGGATCTATTTTTGTAAAAGGTCCACGCATAACTGTTTTCTCAGGCTTATCGAACATAAGATAATTGTTGACCACTCCAATACCAGACTGAACATCATAAATATCATGTCCAGGAAACCCTCCCCATGGAGTAACTCCAGTAAAATAAGGCAATACCCCTAACTCATTTACACTGATTGTACCATAACGAAGATTGTCTAGAGCACGTTCAATACTGGCTGAAATCTCTGGCTCAAGTAGCGATTTCGGGTGAACAAGAATAGTGACTGTCAATGTTCCCCATAATGTCTCATTAACGAAATCGACAGCTCTATCAATAAACTCAGTTATGCTGTCCGATTCGATAGCAGTCTCCGTAATAAGACTGCAAAACACCTCAGATTTGAAACAGATCTCATTCTCATTATTCGGCTCAATATCCTCAATTAATGTCCAAGGAAGATGATCGTCATTAGAATCACCATAAAGATGGGCATCGGGATGTTCAACAACAACAGTCGCATGGCGCTTCTTAGTACCTGGATAATATGCTTTATGTGGCTCCAATTTTGCCATGATCTCAGTTACAGCCATAGTTAATTCCTTGCGCTGAGCCCAGTTTTTATGCTGAACAATAACCCTAGGGGTAAAACAATTACAGCCTGCATTATAAGCGAGCCAGGATACGATTTTTACCGCCTGTTTCTTGATTTCATCGTTAGTCCATGGACCTGGTACGATGATGACTGGAGTGATATTACCTAGTTCACCTGTGATCGGTTTAGAAAGCAGAGGAGTTTTTTCAGCTTTATGTTTGACTCCTTCCAAACCTGATCCAAATAAAATTGATTCAAATGTCTTGTTTGATCCAGTCAGATGAATATCATCTACGTGCGGATGATGGCAAAGGAAACTTCCCTCTTCTACTCCACCTGAGATAATGCGTAAGAAATTTCTCTTAATTAATGAATTGAATGCTTTTTCTAGAATTGGCTTGAGGTATGCGTTTACTGGATTCATCTTGAGAAGAACGACATGATTTGTGATATAGAGTTTGTATAGAAGATCAGCTACTTGTAACGCGGAAGCGTTTCCAGCTCCAAGTACTAAGGATACTCCTCCTGGTCCAGGTTCTCGATAGGTCCTGGCTTGTCTTTCTATTGTTTCTTTGGTGGTAACTCCAGGCTTCATCCAAACCTCCATCGATAAATTTGGGAAAAATATATTCTCGAGTCTACTGCGGGGGAAGACCTTTGCTGCTATTTGACCATTTGATCGCTCGAATAACAGTCCGACGATCTGAGGTCTACCGTATTTCTCAATATCCGTCAATGACTGGCGAAGAGACGCTAACAGTGAGAATATTGCTTGAAGCATGTTCCATTCAAATACTTCTCCAAATGTGTCTGGAGGGATCCCTTTTTCTTTAGTGCATAATATAACCCATTGTTCACTGACTGAGAGCAAGTCGTTTTTTACTTCGTCTAATATGGCGATGCGTTCCTTAATTCCTGTTTCTACCCAGGTACGTTTTTTTGATTGAAGTATTTTTAATTCTTCTTCTAAGCCTTCGAGTGGTATTGATGTCATACTAATTGTTATCTCCTTAGATTAGGAAAGTTTAGTATTCACTAGAATGTTATGTATATGAATATATCTAGACAATAACGGCTTATTTCGCAAGAGCGCACACAGGTGTCAGACGGTGTAATGATGTGTGTGGGGGGGGGAAATTTTATCCCCAAACCCAAACTCTCTCCCCCTCTCTCTTTGACACACACACACGATTCCTAAGATAACGTACATCGCGCGCATTTAGTTCGCGCGCACAAAGTAATGGTTTATGTACCACCGTACATCGAACTAATCCTGTTTAAAAATGAGAAAAATCTCTAAGCTAGCACTCATCCTTACAATATTCTCAACACTACTCGTCGTCCCAACCGTCTCCGCAGGCAAGAACCGAGGCTTCCAACGCTGGTTAGTGTATAACATAGATGGTGAAGATTATTACCTTGTAGGAGCCCCAGACGGTCCTAATGGAGAAGTAGATGTCCCTGGGCATTATTGGGTGATCGTCGGACACAACAAAGTCATCGGTAAGCATTATAACACTGGACCCTTTGGTGCACCCCAGTGGTGGAGCTCTGACGCCCCGGACGGAGAACTTTTGTACGTAGTCAAGGGAAGAATCGACGTATGGTCACCTGAAAAAGCAGAACACTATGCAAGCAGGGGCTACACCCACTACCACGAATTTGTACATGTAGAAGATGAAACTCATCATCCAACATTGGTTGTCTGGTTGAAACACATTGCTCGAACCACGTTCACTCTCGATGGAGGTCCAAGACCAGATCTTTCACACGAAGTATCGCCAGGAGTAGACTACGAATTCATACCAAACTGGAGTACGCCCTACGAACCTTAACCTTTCTTTTTTTCGTAAAAATCTGGCACACGCGCATCCAATTATTGACTTTAATGCGCGCGCGTAAAAAAACTTGCTAAACGATATCTCGAACAAGCATTTATTTCTCTTGCTTTGTGTTTTAATGTTAGTGAAATGAATAAAAAAAGTCTGAAAAAATTTCTCGTTGACGCCAATCAAGCTGGCTATGCTAAAGGTGAAGAGAGAAAATGGATCAAAGAAGATGATGGTTCTACGACGATTCCCTTTGAGAAAGGGAGTTGGAAGTTGCACGATAATTTCTTCGGAGGCGAACCATACGGTGGCAGGACGGTCGTCTATTATCAAGGAAGACCAGTCTGGATGATGGTCTACTACGGCTGGGTTGTTAATGAGGCTGAAACTAATCAGGTCTACGAGTTTTTAAGAGAAGCTTTAAAGCAGATGCCAAAAGAACAGCCCTTTCGTGGACCAGAGAGTTTTCGGGAAGGAGAGTATCATTATCGCAATTCTTGGAAGGGAACTGTTGAGAATTTTTCTGGGAAAGAACAGATATTGAAAAATGCAGAAGTGGTGTACCAAGCCAGTTACATCGGTGGTTTAGTGGATCGAAGAGGAGGAGTCTGATTATCTTCTCTAATTACTTGCGTGTGTGTGGGGGATAAAATTTACCCCCCAAACCTATACCATACCGACCTAAAAACGGCGCGCGCA
>CAYFXC010000052.1:0-3384 GCA_964347045.1 uncultured archaeon | reverse complement strand
GCTAATGATCTCATCATCCTATTCGCAGCATGGGAGTTATTAGGCATAAGTACCTACACACTCGTATCCATACGAAAAAACAGCCCCACGGGAACTGAAGCAGCTCTTAAATACCTCGTAGTTGGACTAGCATCCTCTGCAGTAATCTTATTTGGTATTTCGTTGATTTTCGGAATAACAGGTTCAACGCAACTTTCAACCATTATTAATGTACTACCCTCCATAAGCCCTATTTTTCATTTGAGTTTAATTATTGGAGTCATTCTCCTCATTGCTGGGTTTGGATTTAAAATTGGAATTGTTCCATTTCATATGTGGATGCCCGATACCTATGAAGGTGCTCCTCAGACTGTAACAGCGCTGTTAGCGGGTGGATCAAACAAAGCGGGTTTTGCAGCCGCTGTTCGAGTGTTAATTCCTTTGATGTTATTCTTTCAATTTATTCCGCGGCTTAATTTATCATTAGGCTTTGCCTTTTTGTCTTTAATCACGATGACACTGGGAAATGTTGCAGCACTAATGCAAAAGACACTCTCCCGAATGCTTGTCTACTCCGGTATAGCTCAAGCAGGATATACTCTAATTGGATTCGCAGCCCTAACTCCTTTGGGACTCCAAGGACTCCTGTTCCATGTGCTCAATGATGGCATTGCTAAAACAGGGGCATTCGTCGCTGTGGCATCAGTTGGGCATGCGTTATCGAACACAGACCTCGAATCCTTTTGCGGTCTTGGTAGACGATTACCAGTGACGGCATTCACCTTGTCAGTCATCCTTCTAGCATTGGCAGGAGTGCCTCCACTGAATGGTTTTTTTAGTAAATTAGTTCTTTTCACGGCAGCCGTTGATAGTAATTTGTTATGGTTAGCTATTGCAGGAATTTTAAACAGCGCTTTCTCTCTCTCCTATTACGGATGGGCTATCAAACGTATGTACTTTGACGAACCAAAGATTCAGTCGAACCCACAAAATGTATCAGAGTCATCCCATTTTGTAATGGTTTTAATTACAGTTACAGTAGCAGTCATCATAATTGGATTCTTTAGTGGACCAATATTGAACTTTATCCAAAATATCATTTTGCAACTTTAAAGCCAATTAGTGAAAATGGGTAGGATATCGAGTCTAATATCCACCACAGCTCTCCTTGAATGAAAAAATGAGATAGGTTTGAGAGAATTCTAAATCTCAACTATTATTATAGCTATTTAATTAATTTATTAATTTTTCATAATTTTTTTTCGTAAGCATCATATACTCAACCTTTTCACAAATCAACCCACCCACCTCACAATAATTTATTTGTAAGAACAAAAGTCATTTAAAAAGCAGATAATTCATGTAATTTCCCGGTGATACATTGCAATTTCTTCCTTTACCAGAACTGGTTATTGTAGGAATCTTCATCAGCACTATTCTTTTTTCGGCAATTCTAATCCTGGTACTGTCCTACATTGTTAGCCCGCGTAACCCGAGTCCTCGAAAGGCCATGCCATTTGAAAGTGGTCAAATTCCAACAGGAAAAGGACGGACTCGCTTATTCATGCAATATTATCCCTATCTGCTCATGTTTCTACTTTTTGATCTGACGTCAATTTTTCTTTATGCTTGGGCTTTAACCCTAAATGTTCTTCCTGCAGGATCCATTTTGTTCGTTGTATTATTCATTGCAATCCTTGCATTTCCTTTGCTTATGGCCCTATATTTGTCTGGGAGACGAGAACTTTGGTAGACTATCAACCTCAAACTTTACGGAAATTTCCTTGTCAAGCCACAGGCGATGAAAAAGCCTTGGAACCCCCAACTGCCACAATACGAGTAGGAAAATTACGTCGCCTTGTCTCAGCTTTGACCAATCTAAAACCCGTTCGTTACCTCGTAAATTGGGGGCGTAAATATGCTCTATGGCCAGTCCATCTAACTGTAGCCTGCTGTAGCGTTGAGTTCGGAGCAGCAATGGGTCCTCGTTATGACTTTGAACGAATGGGAATGATGCCCTTGGGTTCACTTCGCCAGTGTGACTTGTTGCTAATAGAAGGTTCCGTCACAAGAAAGATGGCTTCCCGCGTTAGAATGATTTACGATCAAATGCCTGACCCGAAATACGTCATTGCAATGGGTGCCTGCGCAATAAGCGGTGGCCTGTTTTGGGATTCTTACAGCGTTGTTCAAGGTGTTGATAAAATCATTCCAGTTGACGTTTATGTTCCTGGCTGTCCTCCGCGCCCTGAAACCCTTGCGGATGGCGTCCTTGAACTCCAACAAAAAATTCAAAATTCACGAGTGTAATTCAAATGAAAAAGACTGCCAAAACCGATTACGAGCTCGCTCTAGCGTTAGGTTCAGTCTTGGCTCAGAATATTCATGAGGTGGTTGTTGTTAGACCGGGCCGCATTGATATTTCAGTACCTGCATTAAAAATTCTTGATGTGGCAATTCAATTACGTGATAATTTCGCATTTGACCAAGTAGTATCAGTATCGGGAGTCGATTACATTGAAAAAGGGATTTTCTCAGTTATTTACCACATCGTTATACGAAAGGATAAGAACCATCGTGAACTTGTTGTCGCACTTAAAACAGAAATTCCTCGAGACCAACCACGACTTCACACATTAGCTTATGTTTGGCCTAGTGCAGAATTTCAGGAACGTGAGGTTCATGAATTATTAGGTATCGAATTCAGTGAACACCCAAATCTAGGACTTTTTCTTTTACCTGAAGACTGGGAAGGTGGTTGGCCACTGCGCAAGGATTTCACGATGCCTTCTTCTAAGGAGGTAAAAGAATGACAAAAGTCAACGATGAGCCATTCGAAATAAGTGTAGGGCCTCAACATCCAGGTTCAGGTCATTTCCGATTATTGATTCAGCTTGATGGTGATACAATAGTTCAGGCAAAGCCAGATCCAGGCTATGTTCATAGGGGCGTTGAAAAGAGCGCAGAAAATAGGACTTTTCTCAACGTTATCCCGATGCTGGAACGCGTCTGTCTCCCTGATGTCAATCACCATGCTCTAGGGTATGTACTCGCTGTGGAAAAAATACTTGAAGTGACAATTCCTGAGCGAGCACAATTTCTGCGAGTGATTATGTGTGAACTTGGTCGAATCATGTCTCACCTTTATTGGTTGTCTATTTTTGGCATTTTTGTAGGGCATTCAACGGCTTTTATGTGGGCTTTTGCTGATCGTGAAGCAATTATCGATTTGATGGAGTGGGTATCTGGTTCTCGAATCTCCTATTTTGCTATAGTACCTGGTGGAGTAAGGTTTGACGTACCACCAGGATTTGAAAAGCGAACGAACGAAGTTCTAAACTTTCTTGAAAAGCGCTTCGATGAGCACTCGCGCATGTTCTTTCACAATTCAATCCTTCGAAATCG
>CAYFXC010000051.1:0-3786 GCA_964347045.1 uncultured archaeon | reverse complement strand
CGACGGAACTTATGACCCCCAAGGGAACCTGACACCGACTGGCGGCGCGTAACTTCACGATGTCCTCACAGAACAATTGTCCTCTCTCTAATCCCTTATAAACAGCTTCATATTGATACCAGAAATTATGACCTGACCTCGGCTTAAACCCTCCAACGCTATACCCCTGGTTGGCCAACCCTCTCGCTATTGCACAGGCAACAACGGTCTTCCCTGAAGAATAGGGAAGAAATCCAAAAACAAAAATCGATGGCAAAAGCCTACCTCATATGAGTATCAGTCAATCCGACTCTTTAATATACAGAACAAGAACCCATTGAAGTACAACTAAGATTGTGTCTTTGAACTCGATCCCGACTGCCGAATAACACACCGAAAAACAGCCTATTCTCTTCTAAAAACACCAATACAACTCACTTCGCCAAGACAGATCAATCAACTCTAGTAACTGCATAACAGAATCGAGCTCATGTAAAATGCCGCCTAATTGTTGAAAAACTACTTCCTGCTATTGAAAAAATCCATAAGAACGGGAAAGGTATTTTAAGCTAAAATCGAATCTAAACCTATGGTGTAATAAAGGGAGGATTTGATAACTTATCTTAAACCTTAATGTGTAATTACCCATTTCCTGTGACTGAACACGGGTTGCTTTTCCTCACTATGAGGAGGCTTTCTGAAATTCCAAGAGGGGAGCATCTCTTGAGATCTGAGGTAATTCAGTGAAAATTCGTATTCAAGAGTTAGCCCAAGACATTGATCAACTAATCAACTTAGACATGAATAGACGTGGAGTGATTCGTCCATTATATTCTGCGGCTTACGCCCGAATTGGTCAACCCTTAGTATTGGCTGCCGCTCAAGCCCTTACAAAAGCCCTTTCACCTAAATCCGTTGTATTTATTGCTACAGGATGGCCAGATCGTCCGTGGATAACACCAAAGATTGGCGAATTGGATGGTCCACCCGGTGCGGCACTCTTAGCAAGAGGCATACACCAAGTTCTAGGGGCTATCCCTATCTTCTTGATTGAAGAAGAATTAATCCCTGCGATGACAGCAACAGCTATCGCAGCTGGATTTGCCGTGCTTCCTCCTGAACAAACCATCAAGGCTGCAGAATCAGTTGCTCCCTTACATGCCACTTCGGTGCTCGCTTTTCCTACTGATGTCAACCAAGCACGGATAAACGCGAAAAAATTACTCTCTACATATCAGCCAAAAGCGTTACTCGTTACAGAAAAAGGGAGTGCAAATTCGAAGGGAGTTATTCATAATGCTCGAGGTATGGATACAACCAAGTATATGGCGAAAATTGATGAAGCGGTTAAAATCTTTCAGGACTCTAAAATCGTCACAATTGGAGTGGGTGATGGTGGAAACGAAGTAGGGATGGGACTCATTAAAGACGCTGTTCGCGAGACGGTTCCTTATGGTGCTCAATGTGTGTGTCCGTGCCAAGCGGGAATAGCTCCTGAAGTAGCAACAGATGTACTAGTAACGGCGAGTGTATCTAACTGGGGTTGTTATGGTATCGCTGCTTGTCTTGCAGCTCTACACCGTCAACCAGGAGCCCTTCATGATGAAGCGATGGAGAGACGCACCCTCCGAGAAGCAGCTGATTCAGGATTAATTGATGGAAACACCGGCTATATCGATCCCGGTGCTGATGGGATACCCGCAACTAGCCATGCGGCAATTATCACCCTACTAAAACAACTCATTACAACAACAGTTTCGCCTTATGGATTAGCGATTGAGATGGAGAAGAGGAGTAGTGACTAGATTCACCTAGGGAATGCGATGAAAAAGAGGAATATGAATGGGCGCGATTGCAGGGATAGCAAAACCACAAATGGATTCGTTAGTTAAGAAGATGCTCGATAAAATGGCGCATCGTGGTCCAGCTGGACGCACCGTTTTCGAGGTAGATGGTATTACATTGGGTACCTCATGGACAGAGATGCAAGCCCCATACATGAACACAATAGAAGAGCAGGGTCTCGTGGTAGATTATGTGGCTGATGGCCACCTAGCCCGAGGCCAAGTCAAAGAAGGGAAATTAGAGCTCACGCGTGATGAGCTAGGAGCTGCACCCTTATATTACGGGCACATGAATGATGAAACCTTATGCTTTGCATCAGAAGTAAAAGGCCTCCTCGAAGCGACGCGTGATGTAAATATCCTCACACCAGGACATCACTACATTGCCGGAGAGCTGAAACAGTATTACAATCTAAAGCCCCTACCCCAATTAAAAGAGAAAGTAGACACTATTGCTGACGAACTTCGATCTCGACTGAAAGATACGGTTTCTCATTTTGCTAAAGAAAGCGACGTTTTAGGATCTTGGCTCTCTGGAGGCTTGGATTCGAGCACAATGGCTGCTCTGGTTCGTCCTCATCTGGACAAATTGCATACGTTTGCTGCGGGGTTTAAAGGGGCACCAGATATAAAATATGCTCGCGAAGTAGCAGATTATATTGGGTCGAATCATCATGAGGTGATTGTAACTTTTGACGATTTACTCACAATCCTTCCAGATGCTATTTATTATCTTGAATCTTTTGATGCCCTATTAGTCCGGTCCAGCATTACTAATTACCTTGTGGCTCAAGAAGCTGCTAAATACGTACCTGCGGTCTTTTCTGGTGAAGGCGCCGATGAGCTTTTAGCGGGTTATAACTATCTGAAGGCTGTGGATAAGAAGAAGTTAGCCAACGAGCTCATCGACATCACCCGACGCTTACATAACACAGCCTTACAGCGCGTCGATCGAAGCGCCTCTGCACACGGGCTGATCGCACATGTCGCATTCCTAGCGCCTAATGTTGTGGACTATGCTCTTCGCATACCTCCACGTTACAAATTACAAAGCGACATCGAGAAATGGATTCTGCGGAAAGCAATGCTAAAAAAGTTACCTAAACCCGTCGCTCTCCGTACAAAAGCGAAGTTTTGGGAAGGGGCAGGGGTGAAGAACCTATTTGCACAATATGCCAATGTTCAAATTGAAGATGAGGAATTCAAACGCGAAAGGACATTACCCAATGGGTGGATTCTAAATAGCAAAGAAGAGTTGCTCTATTATCGAATTTTCCACCAGCATTTCGGTGAGCTAGAAAATCTCTCCTGGATGGGACGAACCAAAGGCGCACCCAAATCCCTTTAATTCAATTTGCAATTGGATCAAGAATTCTGTTGGTACACGAAGGAAACCGAAGAATCATAAAATTATCCAAACGTGATAGCCATTCTTCTTCGTGTTAACATATATATACCGTTAAATAAATACCGTACAAATGCCACGTACTCTTAGCTCCGGAGTCTAGATTGTGATTGATGAAATTTTGATAGTAATACATCTCCCTGACTTAATGGATAAAGTGTTAGAAACAGGATTAGATTTGGCAGACAAATATTCAGCCCACATCACTTTGTTAATGGTGATTCCTAAGCCCCAGACTGCAACAATCTTTTATCCATCAGCTCCCCACCAGACGCCCTTTCCTATGATTGTAAATTCTGTTAACTTCAAATCCAAATATGAGAAACTTCTTTCAAATGCCCTCGATATAGCGAAAAAGACCACCCCCCATCTCAACATCTCAACCAAGCTAGTTAGAAGACGACCAGCGGACAAAATCATCGAAATTGCCACAAATCGTGAATGCCAGCTTATTGTCATTGGAAGCCGTGGTCTGGGGCTATTAAAACGAATCATCAAGCGGAATTTATGCGATAAAGTAGTGAATAAGGCTCCTTGCCCTGTTGTAGTAGTAAAAAC
>CAYFXC010000050.1:0-3836 GCA_964347045.1 uncultured archaeon | reverse complement strand
ATCATTACGGATTAACAAACCGGCTGGTCAGTTTAATAAAACCTTGATGAGGCGGTGTAGAAAATGGTTCCGAGAGTCACAGAAGAACGCAAAAAGGCTAATTATGAAAGGATTTTGCAGGCTGCGGGGGCCCTTTTCGCCAGCAAAGGGTATCATGGAACCTCGATGAATGACATCGTTGAGAAAAGCGGTCTCAGCAAGGGTGCCATATATTGGCACTTTGAGAACAAAGAACAGCTCTTCCTGACATTACAGGAGAGACAACTTGCCATTAATCTAGATCAGATAAAACTAGTCTTCTCCCCAGACGACTCAGCCACAGAGAAACTGAAAAAGGTTCTAGATATAGTCATAGAATCCACGTGTGAGTGCCCCCGAGAAGTTTGTGGAATAATAGTGGAGTTCTATGTTGCAGCCTCTAGGATGAAGTCTTTGCAGCCCCGTTTGGAGAACTACTACTCAACGGCACACGGATTCATAAATGAGATTATCGATGAAGGAATCACGAAAGGCGAATTCAATCCAAATATTGACCCCGAAACCTTGGCCTCTATATTCTTGGCTGTTGCTAGTGGTCTCCAATTTTTTTGGGCTACTACGGGGAAGGCTTTCGATTGGCAAAGAATTAAAGAAACATTAATCACCACAATCCTCGAAGGCATCATTGTGGGAGAGAGGAGGTGACTCAAGATGAAAAAAGAAGAGATTAAGAAAAACGTGAGAGAAGCGTACGCTGAAATAGCAAAGAAAGAGAGTTCTTGTTGTGCACAATCTGGTGTGCTCGCAGAAAGTATCAGCAAGGCAATAGGTTACACCAAGGAAGAAATTGAAGCCGTTCCTGAAGGATCGAACCTAGGTCTAGGTTGTGGAAATCCAACAGCTCTTGCTTCTATTAAAGAAGGAGAGACCGTTCTTGATTTGGGTTCGGGTGCAGGATTTGATTGTTTCCTCGCTGCCCAAAAGGTAGGAAAGGATGGAAAGGTCATCGGCGTGGATATGACACCCGAGATGATTGAGAAGGCAAGAGAGAATGCAGAAAATGGAAGCTTCAAGAATGTGGAGTTCAGACTTGGAGAGATAGAGAACCTGCCAGTTGCAGACCAATCCGTTGACCTTGTCATCTCCAATTGCGTGATAAACCTGTCCCCTGACAAGAAGAGAGTCTTCCAAGAGACGTTCAGGGTACTAAAACCTAACGGTAGAATAATGATTTCAGACCTGGTCTTGCTGAAGCAACTTCCAGATTTCATCAAGAATTCCATAAAAGCGTATGTCGAATGTATAGGCGGTGCCATATTGAAAGAGGAGTACCTGGCCGCCATAAAAGAAGCGGGATTTCAGGATGTGAAAATAGTCGATGAAACATCATATCCTGCTGACTTGATTGATTTCAATAGTTCAACAGCCAAGGCAATCCTCAAAGATCTGAAAATCTCAGTGGAACAAGCGAAAGAAATGATTGATGAATTCGTTAAGGTCGCAAGCGTGAAAGTCTATGCAATCAAACCCGCACGTCTATTCACACAAAGAGGCGATTCAGTGTCATTGGAAGAAAACAAGGCCTTGATACGCCGCTACATGGAGGAGGTTCTCAAAGGTGACCTTGATGCAATTGATGAGATTTTTGCTACAAACTGTATCGATCACACCGCACCTCCTGGTACTCCAAAGGGTGTTAAAGGGATAAAACAACTCCTCAAAGTTACACAAGCTGCCTTCTCCAACATCCAAGTCACCGTTAAGGACTTAATAGCCGAAGATGATAAAGTAGTGTCAATATTTACAATCAGAGGAATACATACAGGTAATTTTGTGGGCATCGCCCCCACTAATACAGAGATTACTGTAATGCAGATCAGCATTGATCGCGTTTCTGGTGGCAAGATTGTGGAACACTGGGGATTCGCTGACCAACTGTCATTAATGCAACAGCTTAGCGTTGGATCTTCAATAAGATAGTTGCGCACGCGATAGACATTGAGGTAGTCCAGACATGAGCAAAAAAGTCCCAGATTTTCTTTCATATTGTGGAATAGTTGGACCATTGGTATATCTCATTGTTTTGGTTACTCTTGGAGCGTTATGGCCAGGATATAATCATGTCTCTCAGCTGATGAGTGAACTAGGAGGGGTTGAGGCTCCTCACGCGCTCATCATGAATACATTAGGCTTGGGATTGTTGGGATTCATGTTTTTTGGGTTTGCATTAGTTCTCTATGATCATATTGGAACGGGAAAACTAAGCATTCTGGGAACAGGCTTGATTATTCTATCAGGAATAGGTCTAGTGCTTAGTGCAGCTTTCCCCTGTGATCCTGGATGCATGGATGTGACAATAACAGGTGAACGTCATTCGATTGCTGCAATTGTTGCTGCGGTTCCAATGTCATTCGCTCCAATAGCAGTATCTTCGTACTTTTCAAGAAGACTTAGCATCTACTCAATAATAACTGGAATATTCATTGGTTCCGTATCTTTGCTCAATATGAATCCGGAATATTCTCCAGTACAGGGTGCTCTTCAGCGTACTGGTATTGGCTTGGGATTATTATGGATGGAGGTTGTGAGTTTCAAAATCTTGGATGTAAGTAAGCTTGGTGCTTCGCGTTTTGGCGTTTGGACAATTAAACACGTCATAACCCCGTTTCAAAGGTGGATATATCGGTCTACTGGTGGCAAATATCTGATTGTTGGAGGCTCTCGAGACAAGATACTCCTCCTAACTACCAAGGGTCGGAAAAGTGGTAAGTATCGTACTGTTCCAGTTTTTTATCTACGTGATGGCGACCAGCTGGTTGTTTGTAATGTTAATCCAGGATTTGAACATACGAATCCGTGGGTTTTGAATCTGCGTGCTAATCCTGTGGCACAGGTACAAATTGGGCAAGAGGTCTCCAAATACAATGCACGCGAACTCACTGATACTGAAGTCGAGAGATACTGGATTGAATTGGTGAAATTATGGCCAGCATACCGCACCCATTATGAAAGAAGCGGTAAGAGAGCAGTATTTGTTTTAGAACCATGTAGGTCAAATGGAGGTGAGAATAATAATACCAATGCACGTAGGGAGGGAAGATAGTGCCATTCACGGAAGTCGTTATTAAATATCATAAGGTAATTCTGTATTTAACCACACTTGGGCTAGTTGTATATGGCGTTTTAGCTATCATAACTCCTGAAGTGCTTTCTACTGGGTTTCAAAAATTCACTGCACAAGACTGGATGCAATTCCAAGTGGATGGCAATTTGACAGCAGCATATATCCTTTTACTGTGGAGGCTCATTGGGATATTCAATTTGATGGCTGGACTAGTGTTAACATTGATTGTGTGGAAATGGCTAAAATTTGGTAGTAAATGGTCGTGGATTGCATTGTTCATAGGCACTATTTTGGCATATTTAGGTCCAATGATCACAGATCTTACTGTAAGAAGCATAGAGATCTTTGAGATAATCGAGTTTGCATTCTTTGGTCTATTTCTGACAACGATGTTGATAGTACGTGAATCATACTGGGCCATTCTCGAAAAGAATTGAAGTAGTAAAGGTTCGCTTATGGGTTGCCCACACGTTTTGCATGCATGCGGGTATGCTTAACTGAGTCTGTTTGTTTGTTTTTGTTTGTGTTTGTTTGTAAGGCGTTGAGTGTGGATAGGTAGAAGGTGGGTTTGGGGTTAAATTTTAACCCCCAAACCCAAAACCCATATGAACGTAACACATGAAATTTAAGGCTTAATTGTTAAAAACTGAGAAAATGGATTGACAGGATAAGGAGGTAATTCAATTGGCAGTAGCAGCTTATGCAGGATGGGTATTGGAGCGTACTAAAAAGG
>CAYFXC010000049.1:0-4017 GCA_964347045.1 uncultured archaeon | reverse complement strand
AAGGCATGGAAGAAATGTTTGAACAAATCGGAGTTGAGATTGGAGAATTAGTTCGCGCGCGCGCATTAGAGTAAGTGCATAAATAGCTTCTCGAAAAATTCACGTATCTTCGCTGAAACGGAATCTATCGTTGCTGGGTACTCATCCATGTAGAAATGGTCAGTGTCTAAAACAAGCTTCTTCTTTATTTCGCTCACTCCCGCGTAAAGATGTTCAAACTCCAAGTAGGGCGCCACATTGTCACGCTTTCCGTGAACAAAGAGTTTTGGACAGCTGAAATCCAAGTTCGCTGTTAGACCATTTACCTTCTTTAGAATCGACATGGCAACAAAACCATCAACTTCGGCTTGAGCAGCCGCGTTTGAAGCAACTACAGCACCAAAAGAGTATCCCAGCAAACCCAAGGAATTGACCCTCTTTTGCATAAATGAAATCGCGTCTAAAACGTTTTGGACCTCCTTGACACCTTTACCGTAGCTTCCATAATCAATGCATAAGGTAGAGATCTTGTGCGACGCGAGTTCTTTTGCAACTCTGACAAGTCTCGTGTCATTTCTGCTGCCACCATTCAAAGGATGCGGTGGACAAAGAACAACTCCTATCGATGAAGAATCGTAAAGGGTTGCGTGCAATGTCTCATTATTGCTTCTGAAACTTATATCCATGTATGTCATCCACCCGTAGTTTCTACTCTCTTCTTTTACACACCGCGTTACATATTCATGTGCGTGCGGTACTATAGAATTGTCGGAATATCCGACAGTCTCATTATGCTTTCCGGTATTGTGTGAAAGCAGTTAGCGATTTTTCGCGGGGCATAATGTGTAAGAAGTTGACCGCGGGGGTGGGCGGTTTTGAAATTAGCGCTGGGTTTTAATTGCGCGCGCGGGTTCAATAGGCATCATGACAACCACGGAAGAGCTGTTTTGCGGTGATCTACTGGTAAATATAGGAAAACCGGATATCTGGTCAATTATCGATGATTCAAATGCAGCAAATGCTAGTATTGAAAAACTGAAAAGATTGCAAATTAGCATTGTATACCCCGGACATTGTCAACCATTCCCAATGGAACAATTTGTGAAAACGCATTAACTAATCACTAATTCGAATACATTCGTGAAATGCGAGCGCATGACTTACAAATCGATAGCGATAATGCAGACTGCAGATCTGTATATCAAAATCATAATAGGTATTAAATGGTCTTCATAGCAGTAGTCTAAATTGTGGAGTCAGAATGGTAAAGAAAGCGCTTTATGATGCAACTTGGATCCTTGGTCTAATCGCAGGAATAGTATGCATATTGTTTGCCATCTTCGGCTTTCTTGGTGACGTACCAGAAATCATAGAAAAGCCAATTAAAGGCCTTACAGGCATGGTAAGTGCTGGAATCCTTGGCATTATGGGGTTCCTGATCTTGGGTGCCGCGCGAATAACAAAAGCCGGAGGTAAGGGGGCATTCACAGGAGGGATACTCCTGCTAATCTTTGGATTTGTTGCATATTTAGTTGGAGGCGCAATAGGCGCTGTCGCAGCCATTTTGAGCGGCCTACTAACCCTCATTGCCAGATATGCTTAGGGAAAAGGCTTATGCGCGCGGAAAAGAATTGAAAAAACGTTGAAAAGACTTGGAATGAGCATTGTCAAGCCCAATTCCTCAGCCATAGTCACGGGAAGCGAAGGACCTCTCGAAGAAGGCATGGAAGAAATGTTTGAACAAATCGGAGTTGAGATTGGAGAATTAGTTCGATGAGCTATTCAAGATGATGATGGTTGGGAATAATAAAGAAACTTGCACTCATAATGGTCATACTGATAGCGGTAGGAGCAGGAGTCGCTGCAATAGTAATCCTGCGCGCGCATTGTATCATTGTCCAGCAACTCTCCCTCTAGACTGGAGTGTTCTCCATATTCGCGCGCACAAAATATTTCTTCCTCACTACGCAATCGTAAATATGTGATCTGCAGTGGCAGAAGCCAAAATTTGTGGTTATGCTGGAAAGTTTCTTAGGCTGGACTTGACTTCTGAACAACTATGGGATCAAGTATTCGGCGAGGAAACGCTCAGGAAGTACATAGGTGGAACAGGCATCGGGACAAAGATTCTCTCTGACGAGGTCTCTCCCAAGGCCTGCTGGTCCGATCCCGTTAATCGTCTGAGCATTGCCTCAGGACCCTTAGGTGGGACGAGAGTTCCTGGCTCAGGCACTATTTCTCTTGTGACGAAGGGAGCCCTAACCAACGGCGCGACATCCGTCCAAGCTAATGGCCTCTTTGGAGCGTATCTCAAGTTCTCGGGATACGACGGAGTTATCGTCCAGGGCGCGGCTAGGAGATGGTTATACCTCCACATCGAGGACGATAAGGCAGAGCTGAGAGACGCTAATCACCTCTTGGGCAGGGGCACCTACGAAATCAGCGAACTGATCAAGGAGGAGTTGGAGAAAAAGGAGATGCAGATGAGTGTTCTCTCAATCGGGCCTGCAGGTGAACACCTCGTCAAGTTTGCTGGTGTATTTGTGGACAAGGGGCACTCAGCTTCTCACAATGGCTCAGGCGCGGTGATGGGTTCAAAGAAGCTGAAGGCTATTGCCGTCGCAAGGGGGAAGCAGCGGGTTCTAGTGAAGGACATAGAGAGGCTTAAGGCTACAATCAACAGTTTCTATGTAATGGAAGGATCGAAGAACTTCAAAGGAACTTTGGGAATCGTACACAATTGTCTTACTTCAGACTCAGCCCTAGGCCAACTCCCAATTAAAAACTACTTGACAAATGTTTGGGACATTCCTGAGGACAAGGTGAGCAAGTTTAGTGCGGAATACTTTAGGGGGCATTTTGAGCCTAGGAGAAGCCCTTGCTGGGGTTGCCAAGCTACGCACAGCACAATGATGACGATTCCTAACGGGCCTTACGCTGGCATGGAAATCGAGGAGCCTGAGTACGAGCAAATGGCGGCTTGGGGGCCAGTCATTGACAATAAGGATGCCGCTTCGGCAGCCATGCTATCCAGCGTCTGCGACAGGCTCGGCTTCGAAAATAACGAGGCAGGATGGCTAATCGCTTGGGTGATGGAGTGCTACGAGAAGAGCTTTCTGAAGAAAGAGGATACCAGTGGGCTGGACATGAGGTGGGGAAATGTCGAGGCTACCAAACAAATGCTCTATATGATAGCCCACCGCCAAGGCTTTGGAGACGTCTTGGCGGAAGGCGTGATGAGGGCCTCCCAAAGGATTGGAGGTAAGGCTGCAGAATGCGCTATATACACACGGAAAGGGAACACCCCCAGAGGCCACGACCATAGAACATTATGGAGTGAGATGTTTGACACGGTTGTCTCTAACACAGGAACTATCGAAACACATAGAATTCTGATGAACCCTAAGGCGAAAGGACAGGGCAATCCGATTGAAACTTCGACGGCTGTGGCTTTGACGAAGGGTATCATGGAGTTCGATGATTCTTTGGGCACCTGCCGATTCAATACTAGGATGGATATAGCGTTCGGTGCGGAGGCCGTAAGCGCCGTCACCGGCTGGGCCTTCACCCCTGAAGAGGCAAAGAACGTAGGACTCAGGGTCGTTAACCTCATGAAGACCTTCAACATCAGAAGCGGGATGACAAAGGATCTAGACTATCCATCAACGAGATATGGTTCAACACCTGTGGATGGCCCCACTAAGGGGATAAGCATAATGCCCCATTGGAAGAAGATGTTGGAAAACTATTACAACCTCATGGGATGGGAGGTCAAGACAGGCAAGCCTCTGCCAGAAACGCTGAAGCGCTTAGGGCTTGAACACATCATAGAAGACTTATGGTGAAGCCACAGGCGCTTAAAGACTATATTCTGTGAGCATGCTGAACGACACTTTTTTAGGATTCGACTACACAGAATTATCTGCGCGCGCGCTAAATACAGTGAGCGAACCTTTTTTCTGGTGAAGCATATCATTCTGCAGGTGTTTTCATCATAGACATATCTGCTTTGACGGAGTGGATTAATCCATTTGCCAG
>CAYFXC010000048.1:0-4405 GCA_964347045.1 uncultured archaeon | reverse complement strand
TCCGAAAAATGCAACGGCTGTGGGAATTGTGTGGTAGCTTGTCCTTTTGGAATGATTCAGCTTGACACCGACTCTAAGAAGGCGTTGAAGTGCGATATGTGTATTGACCGACTTAGAGAGGGAAATGAGCCGGCATGTGTGGCAAATTGCGTTCTTAGCGCACTTGTGTACGGCGATCTTGAAGATCTCGAAAGTGAACACGACAAGGAAGTTGGAGAAAAAGTCCTTGAGGTTGGAAGCTTGTTACGTGAGCTTCTTGCCACAAAGGAGGGTTAAAGATGGTAGCAGTTACAAAGAAAATTCCTTATCAAGAGTTAATTAAGTCTTTAAAAGCCGGGGAAAAGATTGTTCTCTTTACCTGCAATACATGCCCGCGAATGTACGAGACGGGGGGTGTCGAAGCCATGGATGAGTTGGCTTCGCAATTGGAAGCAGATAAATTCAAAGTTACGGGCAGAATTATCCTTGCGGCCGCTTGTTTTGAAGATTATATGCAACAAATGATGCCGCTCATTCCTGATGATTGGACCACAGGGTTTGTATTGGCCTGTGACTCCGGTTGGGGGATTGTTAAGACATATTTACCTCAAAAACGAATTCTTCGGGGCTTAACGACTGTTGGAATTCAACAAGGTCGCCAACCCAAACCTGTGATCTTGTTGGAGGGCTAGAATCAATGATTGTGTCTTTACGCACTTTAACATATGAGGAGCTTACGGGTCAATTAACCAAAGAAGATAAAATTGCGATTTGGACTTGTAATTTGTGCATCAAACTCTGTGGTGTAGGAGGAGAGAAAGTAGCCAACGATTTGGCGCACAAGCTCAAAAAAGATAGCTATAATGTCATACACGTCGAACCTATTGGATATGGTTGCCATCTTGGCCTTTTAAGAAACCGGACAAAGGAGGAAGAGACAAAAGGTATCTTTGAACAAGTGGACACCATCATTGTCTTATCATGTACAGATGGGTTCGAAAAAACGGAACGCGTGTTTCGAAAGAAGAAAGTCATCCAAGCTAGTGCTACGATCGGGATTGGAGCTTATTCGTCAAAAACAGGAATGCGCCTGGTAAACCCATTTCCTGAAACAGGGCTTAAAGCATCTGTTAAAGGAACAACACTGGAAGAAGCTGCAAAAAAGTTGAAGATGCACTCGACGTCCTTTTGAAGTGATGTTCATGGAAACAATGATCAAAATCTCTGCGACAAAACTAAAGTCCGAGCTCATTAATAAGGTCGAAGAGTGGAGCAATCAGAATATATTTGCGTGTTACCAGTGTGGGAAATGTTCGGCAGGCTGTCCGTTTACTGAATCTATGGACCATTTACCCAATCAGATCATGAAACTCCTGCAAATGGGAGATGAAGAGCCGCTGCTCCAATCCAACACCCCGTGGGTATGCGCTAGCTGCTTTACCTGTAGTGCTCGCTGCCCGATGGGGGTCCGGATTACCGAAATCATGGAAGCACTGCGCCTTTTTAGACTGCGAAAGAACGTTGATTACTTCAATCCCATTACGTTAGGAAAAGAACTGGCAGAATTACCTCAAATTGCTATTATTGCCAGTTTTAGGAAACTTACAAGCTAATCAAGAGACGAAAGAGATAATGAAGATCCCATATTATCCTGGATGCACGATGAAGGCAGATAAAGGGAATGGAACTGGTTTTGAACAATCAGCCGTAGCAGCCGCAGCTGCATTAGACATAGAACTGGTTGAAATGCCACGTTGGTATTGCTGTGGGACCGTTTATTCCACAGCCAGCGATGATTTAATGAAACATCTCGGTTCCGTTCGAAACCTGAGTAAAGTCCAGCAAGCGGGCGAACAGAAGGTTGTTACGTTATGTTCTATGTGTTATAACACCCTAGCGATGGTAAATGTCCTGTTAAAACAAGAGCCCGATAAACTCACAACGATCAATGACTTCATGGCTCCTGAGGAGGAACCTTATCGGGGGGACGTTAACGTTCTCCATTTTCTTCAAGTGTTACAGACGGATATTGGATTTGACAAAATCACATCTCGGATTAAAACTCCCTTAAAGGGCTTGAAAATAGCGCCATATTATGGTTGTGTGCTCACCCGGCCCAAAGACGTAGCTATTGATGACATGGAAGAACCTCGAATTATGCATGAATTGTTACACGTCTTAGGAGCTGAAGTTATCGACGATCCCTATAAAGTCGAATGTTGCGGCTCCTATCAGACTATTGGACCCATGAAAAAGGCGGTTGTTGAACGAACATACCGTATTGTTCAAAGTATGGTCATGAGTGGCGCGGAGGCAATTGTCCTGACTTGTCCATTATGCGAATTTAATCTGGACGCACGCCAAAAAGAGGCCTTAGAAAAACACCCAGACCTCACTTCTGTGCCGATCTTTTACTTTTCACAGCTTTTAGTACTTGCTCTGGGTCTAGATCCGAGTCTTTGTAGGTTTGAGAATCACCATATCGATCCACGGCCCTTACTGACAAAGTTGAACATAATAAAAGAGATTCCACAAATAAGGTGAACAGCTTGCCAGAACCAAAAGTCAAGGACATCACAGAACTAGAAATCGAATGGATTTCAGTTCATATCATGGGGAAAGAATATCGCGTCCCAAATGGCTTAACCATCATGGAAGCAATTGAATATGCTGGCTATCGATTCATTCGAGGAGCTGGTTGCCGAGCAGGCTTTTGTGGGGCTTGTGCCACTGTATATCGACTTAAAAATGATTATAAACTCTATACAGCCCTAGCCTGTCAGACTACGGCTGATGAAGGCATGTATCTCGCTCAATTGCCTTTTACTCCCGCAAACCGCGCTGAATATGACTTGAAGAAACTTAAACCCTCTGATAACATACTGGTGCAGCTATATCCTGAAGTAGCGCGATGCGTATCATGCAACACCTGTACCAAAGCCTGTCCTCAGTCACTAGAAGTTATGGACTACGTTCAAGCCGCCCTTCGAGGAGATATTGAACGATGTGCAGAACTTTCGTTTGATTGTATCCAATGTGGGATTTGTGCGATGCGCTGTCCCGCAGAAATCCCGCAATACCATGTGGGTCAACTGGCGAGAAGGCTGTATGGTAAATATCTGAGCTCTAGAGATCCGGATTTAAGAAAACGTGTAAAAGAAATTGAATCCGGAAAATATGATGCCGACTATGAGGAATTGTCCAAATTAGACCTAGAAGAACTCAAGAAACGCTATGTAGAACAACAGAAAAAGTAGGAGGACCAAGTGATGTCAAAATTAATCAAAGGTTACCCTGAATACATGCGAGAAACCATCGAACAGGTCGCAAAAACTCGTGATTATCGACTCAAAAACCTTGAAAAGATCTATAATGACCTAAGGATGTCTCTTGAAGAGCGAAATGAAATATTAAATAAATTTCACCCCGACTTTAAAGAAGGAATGAAGAGACCCGTAAAAATTGGTCCGTCTAAAGGGGACTTAATGCCCAATGAATTTGCAGATCTAATAGAAGCGCACCCCTTCATCAAACCCGACGATGTAGACCTTACAAACATTGACTATGATTGTGATATCTTAATCATTGGCGGCGGGGGAGCAGGAACGGTCGCCGCGCTCTGGGCGAATAATGAAGGAATTCCAGTTGAGGATATACTGATGGTCACCAAGCTCCGCCACGGCGATTGTAACTCGATGATGGCACAGGGAGGAATTCAAGCAGCTGATACGGCAGGAGATTCACCTACCCGACATTTCCTCGATGCAATAGGCGGAGGCCATTTTACCAATAATATAGAGCTTGTTAAAGGCCTTACAAGGGATGGGCCCCTGATTATTTCTTGGTTAGAAGAATTAGGAGTAATGTTTGACCGAAATGAAGATGGCTCTTTTTCCTTATTAGCGGGTGGGGGGACGTCCTTCAATCGTATGCACTCCGCTAAAGATTATACGGGCATGGAGCTGCTCCGAGTGCTCCGGGATGAATTTCTCAATCGGGACATTCCGTGCATTGAATTCGCACCTGCCGTAGAACTACTCCTTGATGCATATGGAAAAGCCACTGGCGCCGTACTTATGAACCTTGAAACCGATCAGTATTATGTAGTCCGAGCAAAAGCTACGATTTTGGCGACAGGTGGATTTGGGAGGCTTCATGTTCAAGGTTTTGCCACCACGAATCATTATGGAGCCACGGCAGATGGGCTCGTTATGGCCTACCATGCAGGTGTCCCATTAGTGGATATGGATTCCGTTCAATACCATCCAACAGGAGCAGCTTACCCGCAGCAGATTGTCGGGTTACTAATTACCGAAAAAGTTCGTAGTATGGGAGCACAACCGGTTAATCGGAATGGGGACTCCTTTGTCTACCCATTAGAGCCACGAGATGTGGAATCCTCGGCGATTATTCGAGAATGTTATGA
>CAYFXC010000047.1:0-4705 GCA_964347045.1 uncultured archaeon | reverse complement strand
TGTTGAAAATCATCTAAGAAAGAAGCTTACGCCGTGAAACCTGAGTTTCACATCATAATAAATGTGAAAACAAGCTCATCATTTCTCTTCTGCTTCAAAACGCTCTTGATCCTTGAACAACCATCTGACCCCCATCAACAGTGTAACGACCGATGGAGAAAACAGTAATTAGGGGCTTTATAATAAGTTGAGTTGTCTGGGTTGTTGAGGTGTTGCTCTGTGCAAAACTCAGAGATTTTGCAGGATCATTCTTTGTCTTCTGTGACTAAAGCGATGGAAGCCAACATGGCTTTTGTGAGACAAGCCGTATGGGCAAACTATCACGGAATACCCAATGTTGAAGTGGTCATTGATGACAGAATCGCCAAAATTTACACAGGCTTACCAGGACCGATGTTCAATGGGGTGCTTTATGCGCGCTTTGGTCCTCATGAGTTGGAATCACGGATTGATGCGGTAATCGACTATTTTCAGCAACGTGAGGTGCCCTTTAGTTGGTGGGTGGGACCCACCTCAACCCCCGACACACTATGTGAGGTTCTTATTTCTCGCGGGATGACCCAAGCGCCGTTTGATACGCCTGGGATGGCAATAGATCTCCGGGTGCTCAACGAGCAGCTCTTGGAGAAGGCAACCCGGCGTTCCAAAACAGTGGTCCAACGTGTGCAAACGAAAACCGAACTTAAAGAGTGGGTAGGTATAGCTGGGAAGGTATTCGGATTAACCCCTAAGACGGTTGAAGCCTTCTACGAGATGCATTCTCCACATATAGGCCATCGAGCCAAAGGAGATGTCGTTGATTATATCGCGTTCATCGAAGGCGAGCCAGTTGGCGTGTCATACTTGGCTTACTCAGCGGGGGTGGTAGGTCTCTATTCTGTTGGAACCCTCAATGATTACCGAGGAAAAGGCATTGGAACAGCGGTGTCCTTGGCACCGCTTCTCGAGGCGAAACAGCAAGGCTACGAAATAGGCACCCTACAAGCTGCACAAATGGCAATCAATCTTTACATACGAATGGGATTCAAAACCTGTTGCCAATTCAAGACCTACTTTACCCTACCTGAATAATTGCTTGGTCCGTCAGCAAGAAACACAAATGGCAGATGAAATGCCATGTCGTATACTTGTTTTTTGAGTTAGTAAATTACGCTTTTTAATACTTGAATGAAGGTGTTGTTGACTTGCTGATTTTTTTATTGTTTTCTTCGGTATCCAAGAATTACAAAGATAATTCCAAGAAGATGTGAAATCCACTGGACATCACCAATTATACCAGCCGTGAAGAAAATGCCCGTGAGCACGATGTATCCTGAAACAACGAAGCTTACTATGAGCAGGATAAGGCCAACAAGGAAGAGAAACAAGCCTGACTTTATTGTTTCCATAAATATACCTCCAGAGTTTCGAGTTATCAAGTTAAACACTAATATTTCTTTTGGTTTAATAAAAAACGATGCAAATGGAGATGGCATATAAACGAAGACGCTTAGATGCCTAATTGGAATATAATCCCCCAAAAAATCAGCATTCACGCTTGACGCTCATGGGATGCGAACTGGGGTTTCATATCATTGACTAAGTTAAAAATCAAGAAAGCGAACTTGTAGGTTCGAACTTTTACATTTCTTAATGGGTTTCTAACCATTTTTGTGACCTCTTGGTTGATGTATCTTTTTACATTTCAATTTAGATAGTCAACCATGGATGGAAATCTATGTACAATATTATGGATGCGTATCTTCAGGCAACTCCGTTTTGCGACTGGAAAACCCCTAAGATTAAAGAACTAGCCAAAGAGATTTGTCTTGGTGCAGATACGGAGAAGGAGAGGGCACTGAGAATCTTTAGCTTCGTGCGGGATGAGATACGCTACGGGATTAACGATATTAAGACAAGTGCAACACGAACACTCAGACTTCGAACTGGAGAATGCGGTACTAAGACTAACCTTCAGATAGCACTCCTGCGTGTTGTTGAAATTCCCGCAAGGTTTCATGTCACACGTTGTCAAAGTGAAGTTCTCAGAGGAATAATACCTGATTGGCTAACAAACAGGATGCCTTCCGTTGTTTCACTCTTCTGGTGTTCGTAGGTCTTGAACGGTGTGAACCATGCCATGTGGTAAGCCGCGAAGCATATTCGGCGTGGTAATGCCCACAGTGACAAATCCTTCACCTAATGCTTGTTTCTTAAGATCTTTCGTTAAAGTCATTTTTCTATTACATCCCAGTAATGTTTGGGGTACTTTTCAAGGATATGCTGCTTAATTTCTTCATTCAAGCCACATCGATTTTTAAATGTAGAGCAGGTGGTTTTTTCAGGCGTTATAGCTTATAGGTAGAAAAAAAATTGTCAGTTTCTTTTTTCAATTCATAGATTCTGATAAATGAAGGGTAGCACCTTAACAGCAAACCTTAAATATATCCATGCAGATATATCCATTTCGGATACGTCCGTACAGATACATCAACGGATTATTTAACAAAACACGTGCATGGTTTAACTAAGAATATTCCCCCACTACCAACGAGGTTGCCACATTACAGCCTATGGAGGGATTTCAAATGGTGAATTTAGCAAGACGCAACCTAGGCCACGAGAAATCCAAGATTGCTATCAGCATTGGCGGAGTTATCCTTGCCGTTTTTCTGATCTTGACCATGATGGGGCTTCATCGAGGGTTTTCAACCATGATGGAGGATATGGCTCACGGCACAGGTGCAGATCTCTGGGTGACAACTAAAGGAGCGAGTGGTTCGCTCCATAGCCCTTCGATACTGCCTTTGGGATTACAGGACAATTTGACCCAAATAGAAGGTGTAAGGGAGGTTGTGCCATTCATCCGAACGCCAATATCCACTGACCTTGATAGCACCAAAGTCTTGTTGTATATCAATAGCTTCGACGATGAGAGCCAGATGGGTGGACCTTGGAAGCTTTGGGCAGGAGCGTCCCAAGTACAAGATGGAGAAATAATTGTTGATAAGTCTCTGGCAATAAAATTCAATCTTCTGATCGGTGAAAATTTAACAATAGAAGAACGTGAGTTTCGTATCGTCGGTCTCTCCGATCAGACAAATTTGATGATCGCTTATATGATTTTCATCACCTTTGAAGATGCTAAAGGCTTTTTGATTCCTGGGGTGACCAATTATTTCCTCGTAAATGTGGAGGACGCTTCTGAATTAGAGTTAGTGAAAGAGACCATTGAAGAGTCGATCGATGATATTTCTGTGAGTACGACGCATCAAACGGCAGAGGCTTACAAAGATGAAATACTTGGGGGCTTTCTTCCAATCTTCTACATCTTGGGTTTGATTGGACTGCTTGTAGGCATCCAGGTTATCGCCGTATTACTTTACAATCTTACAATGGAAAAAGCACGAGAGTACGGAATCCTCAAGGCAATTGGGGCGAGCAATTTTCAATTATATAAGGTTGTGTTGACCCAAGCACTTATTATTTCAGTGCTTGGTTTTCTCATTGGAGCAATAGTTGTGCCACCTCTAATATCAGTTCTTCAGATCTTCGTTCCAGAATTTTATGTGTTGATTACTCTGGATATGATATTGTTTGTTTCGTTCCTAGGAATCCTAACGGGTTTGTTTGCGGCCATCCTTCCGGTGAAAAAATTGACTGGAATTGACCCAGCCCTTGTATTCAAGGAGGAATGAAAATTAAGCTAACTGATCAAAGCGAAAGCTCACTCTGGCTCCTCTGGCAGCAGCTCATGTTTACAGAAGAAGCACTTTCCAGAAGAGTCGTAGAATTGTACAATGTTACGAAAACTTTTGGAACAGGACCCACGCAAGTAACTGCTGTCGATGACACTTTTCTACATGTAGAGAAAGGAGAGATTGTAGTCTTAATGGGGCCTTCTGGCTCAGGGAAAACAACGCTTATTCAGATGATTGGGGCGTTGTTAACTCCGACATCAGGACAAATATTTGTGAATGGAAGAAAACTTGCAGGTCTAGCGAAAGGAGAGCTCTCAAGAATACGACTTAAAGAGATTGGGTTCATATTCCAAAATCCGAACTTGATACCTTCGTTAACCGCTTTACAAAACGTCGAATTGGTGCTCAACCTTGCTGGAAGAAAAGGTCAGAACGCTAAGGAAATTGCATCTCGCTTACTAGAGCGTATAGGCCTCGGTGAGCGATTTGAACACAAACCGAGTCAATTAAGTGGGGGTGAACAACAGCGCGTGGCAATTGCTAGAGCTATGGCTAATAACCCCCAGCTTATCCTAGCCGATGAGCCCACTGCTAACTTGGACTCGAAGACCGGTCGACAGGTTATCGAACTATTAAAAGCGATTGCCAAAGAGCAAGGAAAAACCGTCATCATAGCCACGCACGATTTAAGGATCAAGGATGTCGCCGATCGCGTTTTGTGGTTAGAAGACGGTAAGCTAGATGTTAGATGGTCGAAAGTAGATATGATCGATCCAGTGTGTCTTATGCCAGTAGATAGGGATACCAGACTCGTTGCTGAGTATCGGACAAAGAAGTTTTACTTTTGTGATCTGTCGTGTAAAGAAGAATTTGAAAAAAATCCACAGAAATTTGAGAAAAAAGAGCTTGGAAACGTTATTAACTGATCACTAATTGTCTCCCCAATTACAGAATCCAAGAAGACAGATTTTCAGATTCTAAACTGCATTGGAAATAGTTATCCTAAATGGATTTGACAGAAACTT
>CAYFXC010000046.1:0-5232 GCA_964347045.1 uncultured archaeon | reverse complement strand
TTTTGTGAGTAATATCTGCGTTTAGCTAAAACTGTAAGCATAAACGATTCTTTGAAAAAATAGAAAAACTATAGGGTTACTCACATTTTGCTATTAAAAATGTTAGTGTTTTCGTATCGCTAAATATTCCCTTAACTTTGCACAGAACACCTTTGTAACTTTTTTCAGATATTCAAAATTATGAAACTATAAATAAGGGAGTTAGAAAATGGAAAACTGGGGAAATGAATTATGTCGCTTATCCCTGCTTTTGAGTTAGGCTTATGGAACGCCTGGATTTTCATCCTTCCCGTTTTTATTATTCCCCATTTGTTTCTTAATAAATATTGGAAAGCGAGAGGTTGGGATGAGGAAGCGAAGACATACAATAAAAAGGAGAAGAAACTCGGGAACATCGTAACGGTGTTATTTTTTGCTTCAGTCATTTATGGTATTTTCTTGCCGCTGAAACTATGGACAGCCTGGTTCTATGTTGGATTGTCTATTTATTTACTGGGTATGATTTTTCTCACCATGGCAACGCTAAATTTTGCTACTACTCCGTTGGATAAACCAGTCACTAAAGGGGCTTACCGCATTTCAAGACATCCCTTGAGCTTTAGTAGCTTCTTGACGCTCATAGGCCTGGGCATAGCCTGCATTTCCTGGATTTTTCTGCTATTAACAATAGTACTCATAATTCTGATGAACACTCTGGTAATTCCCGAGGAACGCTGGTGCCTTGAGAAGTACGGCGACGCCTACCGTGAATATTTGGATAGGACCCCAAAATGGATTGGAATACCGAAATCACGGAAAAAAATAGTCTGAACTGTATACCCGAGTGATAAAGGAGAAAGCTGCGGGGTGCTGCAGCTCTTCTATTGATAGCAACAGAGGATTTTGTGAGTAAAAATTTTTCCTTATGACTATACAGCTAAGCAGAAGAATTATATCCGAATCACCGGTTATTAAAGCCAATCTGCCATTGAGTTTTGATTCTAAGGATGTTCTGTTAATGGCATTAAAAGATACTATTAATAGAAATTTCGCACTCCGTGTGATTATCTTTGCAGTGTTGTTCGTTCTGTCTGATTTGACACTAACCATGGCGGGTCCATATCTTCCACAGCAAGCAGCTATCGATTTTGTCCTTGGAATCGCCATGGGGTTCGTATTTGGATTAATTTTTACACATTTATTTTATCGTCGAATAGTTCGTATCGCTATTGGTTGGTTTCTGCTCTTCATAATTCAATGGTTGACCACCATGATTGAAGGGTACTTATTCACCACGATATTAACTGAATCATTGCTTCTTGCCGCAGCGATGTTTGGGCTTCTGATTAGTTTCTTACACGCGCTCTTTATTGGATTCCTATTCCCACCCAATACTACGGATAATACGCTACGAATTGAAATAAAGAACTATTTTGCAGAACGCTCATGGCTCCACTGGCTCTGGCGGTTTGTGCTAGCTTCTGTCCTCTACTTGGTGATTTATTATGGCATTGGCGCTCTCATTAGTCCAATTGTTCTCCCTTTCTATTTGGATATGGGAACCGGCCTGAGGCTTCCACCTATTTGGGTGATCATTGTTGTGGAGATAGCTCGGGGATTTCTTTACCTACTTGCATTGTTACCTATTCTCGTATCGCTCAAGGTAGAAACCAAGTATCTTTTCCTACTGATTGGGTTTGCGTTGTACCTGCCTAGCACAGCGATGTTCCTGCCAAATCCTGGATTTCCTGTTTTACTTCGAATTATCCATGGACTTTTTGAAATCCTGGTTGATTCCCTCATGTTCACTGCAGTAATTATCTTCTTATTACAACCAGGAATGAAAGAACCGAAATGAAAAAATTTCAGTAACACCTAGCCTTGAATGAAAAATCTTTGTTATCTTTATATCTGTTGAGCACTTTGGGTTGGTAGATTGATTTTCACAAATTCAGGCAGATTCTAGTCTTGGAAATAGATCTAGGGCGCCTTTTCTTGCGAGAATCCTCAGATCTTCATCAGTAAAACCCTTGAAGGTTGTCAAATCTTTCAATATCAAAGAGGCCATTAATTTCGGAGCAGCGCCTAGGTCAGTCCCAAGAACGATTTGAGATGGTTCCAATAGCTCTTTGAGAGTCCTTAGAGAGCTTTGAGCTGTCACGGCAGTTGTGTCATAGTACATTTTCTTCAAGTGTTTCATTCCTGTTATTGGTCCTTTTTTGCGAATAATCAAGTCATAGAGTGATCTTAACATCTTTGTCTTGTTGCGTTGTCGATAATTTAGTACACTGATTCTCCAGGCAAGATAGGGTACTGTTCCCCCTCCATGTGCGAGGATGTATTTGATGTGTGGATACCTGTCAAGCACTCCACTATACACCATATTTGTCACTGCTCGCGTAGTGTCGAAAGGCCACTCGAGAAACATCACTGGAACATCAGGTTTTTTCATGTGGGCAAAGGGTGGATCATCAGGATGAATAAAGACAACTGCTTTGCGCCTATTTAGTTCAGAAAATAACTCTTCAAGCTGAGGGTCTCCAAGATAGATTCCTTTCGAATTGGACAGAAGAGTTACCCCATCTAGATGGAGTTCATCGAATGCGTACTCTAACTCTTTAAATGCGCCCGTGAGATCTGGTAAGGGGATTGATGCAAGTCCACCGAAACGTGTTGGGTATTTCTTTATTATCTCCGCAATGGAGATGTTGGTATTTCTAGCTAATCGTCTAGAAAATTCGTCATCCTTGAAATAGACTAGGGGTGTTGAGAGAACTGCTTTGTCGATTCCCAGTTTATCCATATCTGAGAGGCTTTTTTCAGTGCTCCATTTAGGGATAGGGACTCCACTTAATTCGGTGATATTAATTTCTGCAAGGGATTTGATGAACACTTTTGGAAGGCTATGATGGTGTAAATCGATCCAGTCGAAATTTTCTGGCATTTTATTCACCAAGTTTTCGAATTCGACTCGAATTCATTTATTTGGTGTCACAACACGCTTATTAATTTATCGAATATGACTCGAATTCGAACTCTTTATATCGGTGCATAACCCATTACACACCGAAGATGAGAAAATCTAAAGCTAAACAATCAATTGTAAAAACCGCACAGAAGTTGATTGAACAGAAAGGCTACCCCAACCTAAATGTGAACGAGGTGGCCTTTATTGCTAAAGTGAGCGTTGGTACCCTTTACTACCATTTTCCCAATGGGAAAGTCGATATCCTTGCAGAGATTATGTCACAAACGACAAAGGGATTTGTTGAGAATTTCAATCAGCAAGTGGGTATGGAGAAAGTTCTCCAGAAGGACATGAGCCTTCAGGATACGCTACGGTGGATTTTCAAAAAAGTGATAGAACTTCGCAGACCAAACCGAAGGTTTCTAGCAGCCATTCAAAGTGAGTTATTTGCAAATCCGGACGAATATATTGCACTTATCCAAAAGTATCAGAGCACTGATGGGCTACAACAAGCAATGAATATTCTGTCTGAGGTCATGATGAAAAAAGCAGAATCTAAAACATCCGGTCTCAATAGAGTGGTAGATAAGCAGGACAGGATTCAAAGAGTCCTCGGACTCCTGATGACTTTTCAGATTATCTTCCCTGGGTATTTTGGAAATGACGACGATTTTATTGATCTCGCATTGAAGGTTTTCATTGAGATTCTGAGATCCTGAGTCTAAATCGTGGAAGTGGGATTATCTCTTTTCAACAAAAAAGATTGCGAAGTCGGTAGTAAATTCTGGATAAAGATATTATGACACTTTTTTGCAAGACAAAACTAGTACGGTCAACAGTTAGTTTAGGAGCTGAGATTTCCCTACAGCCTTCCCACACGAAGAAGCCAATGTATTCCTATAATCTTCTGAATCCAAATATCTCTTTTCTCCCACTTCGTTTTCCCGGAATCATTCTCGGGTTCTTCACCTTGCGTTCCTCATCACACTCCTTTAGATCGGCAGTGACTGCTTCTTCCACTTACTCATCAACAAAATCATCTTTGGACTATAACAAATCCAGTTAGATAGGCTTCCACCATACAAGGGTCTGCGTTTGCTCCGCAATCGTAAACCCTAATTTCTCATAGATGTGAATGGCTCGCTTGTTATCCACATGTACACCAATCCTTGCGGTTTCGCCGCCCCCATCCTTAAATAGTTTCAAGCAAAACCGGAGCATCTCCGTACCGTATCCATTGCCACGATGAGCAGGGGAAACTCCAATATTTTGGATATAACTCTTTTCTGGGGCCAAATCTAAAATCCCAATTAATTCCTCGTCATGGTAAACGAAATACGCCTTCTCGCTTTTATACCAATAATCCAGCAAAACCTCTGGGACATTCTTTAAATTCCCCAATATTATATTCAGCATGACATCCGGCGATCCACTCATAAATTCCTTTAAGCGGTCGAAAAACCGGTTCACATCCTCCCGTTTGATCTGTTCATATCGGAGTAGATTCGAAACCTCTATGGAATCATCGAGTTGTCGGGTCATATAAAACCGATTAGCGAGTACTTCAAACCCAATCTTTTGGAAGTGTGAGATCAACTCTTTGTGATTAGCTGGTATATCCAGGTAAGCAAAGTCCACAGAGCGCTTTTTAGCTAGCAATAATAAATCATCTGCCAGCGCTGTAAGGATGTTGACCGGTTGGTCGTAATTAATTACAAACAATCGAATTAGTGGTGTACCAACAGGTTTGAATAGTTGCATCGGTTCTTTTCCAACTGCGGCAAACCCTACAACCTGGTCGTCGTTCAGATACAACTGGTATCCGAAACCAAAGGACTCGATTTGATCCGTATAGGGCGTAATTTGTTCTTTGAACTGCTCAATCTCTGGCTCGTCTTGAGCGATTTTTCGTAGTACCATTTTGAATCAACTCTAGTAGAGATACTAAATTACACCTTTGAAATTCAGAGATATTAATGCCTTATAGTTTTTAATTCGATGAGAAACTTCAGAATAAGTCGATTCAATTCTCCACTTGTTACTTGATACCTTTGCACAATGCTTCGAACCTTTTGAATCCTATTGAAAATCAGATCGGTTGGTGTATTCGAAATTGCTCTTATTTATGAGCCGTGACAATTATTCCTCAAGCAGTCTGTAGGATATACATAGATGGAAGTAAATAGGCTACCTGTGCAACCACCTTTGCAGCAACTGGAATCGGCATGAGACTAGAGTAATGGTGCCATTCGGACACTTTTGCATGTTATTGTGACACTTTTTGG
>CAYFXC010000045.1:0-5256 GCA_964347045.1 uncultured archaeon | reverse complement strand
ACCGTATCCACACCAGTTCTTTTTCTAGAACTACTTTCACCGCGTAAAGTCCCAATAACAAAACCAGTATTTACTAACCTTGAAATAGATTACCCTACACATTGATTTTTGCCGCCTAGCTTGTGAAATCAAATTTTTCAACTGGATCTGGATACATTCGTCCCGGTTTCATATATTCAATCTTTTTCGGAATAATTTGCAGTAACGCAAAGTTTGGGTCAGCTGCGGCTTTGAAGTACTTAGAGAAAAAAGACGTTGCGTTTGCTATTCGTGATCGCGTTTTTTCATCATCGATAATTTTAGCTAATGCACTAAATCGTACATAACCTCCTCTATCCTCAAATCGGATAAAGCGGAGCACTTCAACTTTCTCGTTTTTTCTAATCTGTGAGACTTTCGCATCCGCGGTACCGGTTAAAACATATAGCTCTCCATCATTTTCAACTAGTGTCACGGGTCGAACTCGTGGTTGGTCATCCTCGGTGGTAGCTAGGAAGACATTATTTTCACCTCTAAGCAAATCCTCAACACTAGGAATACCCATTCTATCAAACCTTCAACGTTTACCATGAAAGAGAAAAACCATATACTAAATCTATAGTTGTCTTGATGTCACTAATTCGAAGCAATGAAACCGCGGAATGAATGTATCGGCATGGCACAGATACCACCCCTGTTGCAACGCCATGACGACTCTGAGAGATTGGGCCCCCATCTGTTCCCCCAACCAAGGGTTGTTTGTATTGGAAAGGGATCTTTTCATCCTTGGCCACTTTTTCCAATGTTGCTAGGACCTTCGGATGAGTAATTAATGATCGATCTGCCACTGTAAGGGCTGGTCCTTTCCCAAGCGTTGTAGGTGACTTATGTGAGGGAATCCCTGGCATATCACCGGCTGAAGTACATTCTAAAGCTAGGGCGATATCCGGTTCCAAGGTATACGCTCCTGTTCGGGCTCCCCGACTACCCACCTCTTCACCTACTGCAAAATTCACAGCAATCGAAGACTTTTGCTTGTTAGTTTTTGCCAATCGCTTTAACACTTCAATGATTATCAAACACCCAACGCGATCATCAAAGGCTTTTCCTGTTACTGAGTCATCGAGTAATTCAACGAAAGGTTGCCAAACAGTCAGTGGTGTCCCCACACGGATCCCCTTTGCCTCAACTGCTTTGTTCGAATTCACTCCAATATCTACATACAAATCATCTATGGCAATTATTGCTTCACGCTGTTTGCTAGTGGTAAGATGGGGTGGAGTTGCTCCAATCACACCGTAAATTTGGACTGATGGTTTAGTTCCTACTGGTCGGATAATAACCCGATGACCAGGTAGAATTCGAGGGTCCCAACCACCTATAGGAGTTAATCGCAGAAATCCATTCTTATGGATGTATCGAACAAGAAACCCAATTTCATCCATATGCGCGTCGAGAAGAATTCGCGGTTTTTCTTGTATTCCCTTCCGAATTGCAAGTAGATTCCCTAAAGGATCGACCCAAGCATTATCCACTAAGGGTTCAATTATCCGTCGAATAATTTCTCGGGTATCTGCTTCAAATCCAGAGACACCAATAACTTCAGATAATTCACGGAGAGTTTTTCGGAGTGCTCCATCAGACATATTAGTATCTCCCCGATTATTCTTGCTACCTAATGTCTTGATACCTATGTTTGATTTAAGACTACTGCCAAAATAACCCTGTGAATAGAAGATTCTACCATGGAATTGCGGAAACATTTAATTGTTCATTAACGAACGCTAAATTCACTATCATAATGTAGGGATTTTGGCAAAGGGCGGTGAAATCTATGACGATGCATTCGGTATTCATTTTCCTCCAATCCGGTGAAACCCTTGTCTCTCACACATCTCCGGTGGTTAAACTCGAGCAAACTCTGCTAACAGGGCTACTCACTGCAATTAGAGAGTTTGGACATGAAGCCATCGCCGAAGAGATCCGCACCATTGGTGCAGGCGAATACCGATTCCACTACGACGTCTACGATAGACCCCGCTCCTCCTCTCCAATAGCCCAACAGCAGGCACGGGAATCCAGGGTAGATCCCATAGGACTTATCACCGTCGGTCTCGCTGACGGAAACGCCGATGAACTGGAAGTCCAAGCCGTCCTTCACAGTCTAAACGTTCTCTTCTACGCCCAATACGAACCACTCCTCAAAAACTGGAACGGTGATGTTAAGCCCTTCCAAAGCTTCCTCCCAATTATCAATGACGCCCTTGAAGCCCATAATGAACGATCCCAAGTTGCAAAACGCCGAATTTCTTCCACCGAATACATTCTTGAAGTTTTCCAAGACACCCTCGACGTTCTCCTCCTTAACATACTTGTTGGAAACGCCATCATCATCACTGGCGTCAAGAAAAAGAAATTCGAAGAACTCAGCGAAGCCATCGACAATGTTCTTCCCTTCACCGTCCCGAATATGCCCGGTATCACTGACTTTGAAACTGCTCGAGATATCCTAAAAAGTCGTGCAGATCAACAACGCAAACGCCCCACCCTCCTCGGCGTATCCGAAACGGTGTATCGAAGCCTAACCACACCTGAGAACCTCGAGCACTATCTCTTCGTGAATCTTACCAAGAAATCACCCGTTTATATAGCTCCCTTCAACCAGCCAAGCATGGACCTTGCCAAACAAGCCATGGAGCTAGCAAAGGAAGATTCGCAACTTCAAGCCAAACTATTAGAACTCCAATTTGACACCCTTCGTGCTCAACTTACGAATTTTCTTGAATTCCGCCGTAGTGCCCAACACTTTACTCTTGAACATCTTCGGACCCTCCTCCATTTAGACTCCGAACGCTTCCGCCTACTCACCTATCTTTCCCAAGAATCCATCCTTGCACCCCATGCGGAACCGGAATCCGAAACCAGCTAAGTTACCCAACCAACCCAGTTATTTTATCTGCTTTAAACTTCAAATGAAAACAAAAGAAGCTATCAATTATTTTCAATCCAAAAAAGAAAAGTGGGGAGGTCCACAACCTCCCAAAATCCTATTAGACCAAAACACTATTCCGCTTTTTTTGACGTCGACGAATCATAACACCAAATCCGATGGCAATACATAATCCGATTCCAATCGCAAGAGCTGGAAAGCCTGGAATGACTGGGGGTGGGTCGGTGGTTCCACTCACTGTAATATCATCGATTTTGTGGTTTGGGTAACTCCACATACAAAAACTAGTTGAAACCTTATACCCTGTATCTGTGGCGGATAGAGTTAGCGTATCATTCATGTAGAAGTTGATGTTGCCGTTTGCATCACGAGTGATGTTGTAATGTTTCCAACCCGTAGTCTCAATATCTGTATAGAGGTCAGTAGTATTTAGCCATTCACCAACACCATTTGTCCATTTATAGAGTTGGATTGAGGTAGCTTGATAAATACTATAGATTATGATGAGTAGGCTATAGCCATTCAAAGGAGCAAAAACAGATACTGTGGACCATGTCCCTGTGGCGATTTCGACGGGAGTGTTTAACTCATCACAGAGAAACATAATTTCAATAAAATCTGCACTGTGGTACGTTGAGGTATTCCCGTGCAGATTGAAACTCCAAAATCCTTGAGTGATGTCACTGTCATGGGTAATCAGGTTCCAATTCGAGCCCAATGAACCGCCAACCGCTTGCAGACTCTGGCTGGACGCTGAGAAGCTTCCATTCAAAACCGTCCATCCTGTATAATCGCCATCGGTGAAATCATCAGACCAATCGGTTTGAGCAATACAATTTGGTGTTAAGAAGGCCACTGTAACCAGAAGCCCAATCACAACTAAACTCAATACTGTTCTTGTGGATTTTACTACCATTCCAAAATATTCCTCCAAGATTGCAGTACAAAACCCTGCAACCGTGTTCACTGTAATTTTCAAAATGCTCTATTTATTATTATGGGGCGCGAAATGGGTCTGAATGGGCGAGGTGGGATGGTTTGGCGCGCTTTTTATTTCAAGGGAGGGTTTGAAAATGGACCGTGTTATTTGGGTGTTAGGAATCGGAGCGGTTTAACGTTCATTTAGCATGTTTAATGACCGACTTAATTTTATTTTTCGAAAAATAACCCTTTCTTGTCTTTATTATGGAATTTCTTTCCATGACCTATTAGTTCCACTCGAAGTTTTTCTCTCTGGGTTTTAGTGCAAAGCTTTTCTAAGCTGCGTAAACGACGTGGAGAAAACATGCGAAGCTTTATATGCGGTAAAATGAAGATGAATGAATATCAATGAAACTTGATGAGGTAATATGAGCGATGGCAACCGAAAAAGCGTCAGCGTCTGGGAGAGCTCGAACGGACGCGATAGCCCATCTCCAAGCACCTAGCATCGAGGAGCAACTAAAGGAAGCGATGCCCTTGGTGACGGCGACGCTGCGTGTCCGGATTGCCCGAACGATTGCACAACTACGTGAAGATGAATCACTGGCCAAACAAAAACGAGGAGTGAGGAATGCGTGAGTGACAAAGCCAAAGCGCTTCAACCAAAACTACGATTACAAGAAGCTATTGCCCAGCTCGATGCCAATGCCGTTCTGGAATTGATCACACCCACGGCTCGAACCTTTGAGTGCCAACGAAATGGTCATCTTGTGGATGGTGGGTACTGTGCGCTTTTCTGTCCGATTGGAAAGGAAATGGTAACCTATGATCCAACAGGAGGCATCGAAGTCGTCTGCCCTTTCGCTTTCAACAATTTCTTGGGTCGAATGGGTGAAGGGATTTCAACGGATTCATAGCTTGATGGTATCTGGGAGAAGCGTGTAAACAAACTGTGTGAAAAAACACCGGGAACAATAGTGGTGGAACATGTTTGCTTTCGATGAGCGATTGAAGAGTCTGGGTTGGTCGGATTTTCCATTTCGAATTGATGTTATGCCAGAGGTGTTTGCTGGGCAAAACCGATTACTCAATCCCTTAACAATACAACTCCGAACCGGGAACATCATTCTCATTGAAGGCGGTCGTGGCACAGGAAAAACCCACATTCTACGATGGTTTAACGATTCACTATCTAAATCGAAAGGTATGGTTCCGCTTCTCATTTCCGAACCCTTGAATTCAACGATTCTAAGCCGCGCATTAATTTCACTGATGAACAATCAGCTCATACAGAAAAACAAAACCGTTCCCACATTAGTTGATGTTATGGCTGCAAAGGTAAGAGCTTTTTATAAACAGAGCAAACAGCGGATTGTTCTGTTGATTGATGATGGGCAATCATTAGC
>CAYFXC010000044.1:0-5373 GCA_964347045.1 uncultured archaeon | reverse complement strand
GTTCTCACACGTGTTTGGTAAACTTACTCAATACCCAGAGTTTGAAGATGCGTGTTTCTACTTAAAACAAAGTTAGGTTGATTGATTTTCGTGCTGGGTTAAACCCAGCGTTTCTAATTTAATTTTCTGTTTCTCAAGATGCAACTTAGCTAATTGGCTAAGAAGTTTAAAATAGAGGAGGTCTGCCGTGTCGTCTTCGTTCCCTTTATCTTCATCAATCATATTTTCAATAGTCTCTGCGATTTCTTGAGCATAGTCATCAATATGCCGGCCGACGAGTTGTTTATAGTCCCAGTTATGGCCTTCAAATTTACCAAAAAGATAACCCCAGAGAAAGGTTTTGATGGGGAGAAGCTGTGCTTCCTTCTCAGCCTTTGAAAGCACTGCAAGACGTGGTATTTGCAAACCAACGGTGGCCCGGTAATATTTTCGTAGACCACCTCGGAAATACTCTTCGCGTGTCCGTTCGATGAGTTTTTCATCTTCGAGACGGTTCAGATGATATCTGATTCGGCTTTTGCTGAGTCCTAGGATTTTTGAGAGTTCGCTCATCGAATGTTCGCTTTCTGCAAGGCGGCGAAGAATGCTTGCTGTTATTGGGTGGACTAGCATTGAGGCCGACTTTGTATGGCTCACTGAGCGAGCTTTCCGTTTTTGTGCTTTAGACATTCTTTCACACTCGCATTTTTTTTAACTTATGGTAAACAAGTTCCCCAAAGATTTTTAGGTAACATATTTAAAATAAAATATCGGTTAAATATTATAACGGTCAAAAATAATACGAAATGCATATCACTCACACGAGTATTGGTCTGAGAAATGAGTCTTGATGCACCCGCCATTCAAACGCATAAGCGAAGACTTGCCTCTCTCAAGGGATGGATGACACGTCGTCAAGTCACCATACTAACTGCACCCCAACCAGATTCTTATTCAGTAGAATACAAGGGTCGATACTGGAGAAGCACGGTATGGTACGTCTCGCCAGGTGGCAGAGATGATGCCGAATTAGTGAAGAATTACATGGAGACAAAGAC
Organism: uncultured archaeon; assembly: GCA_964347045.1. Lineage (GTDB taxonomy): Archaea > Asgardarchaeota > Hermodarchaeia > Hermodarchaeales > Hermodarchaeaceae > Hermodarchaeum. Next base: position 4,336 of record CAYFXC010000044.1, on the reverse strand, counting down.
AAAGCTAGATGAGCTTAGGGTAATATAGCCCACGAGCGCCGTCTTCAATTGAACTGAGGGGGAATTTTTCCGAATCCGTAGTGAGTTTGTTATGTTTTCAAGGAGGGTAAAATATGAAAGCAGTGATTATTGCTGCAGGACGTGGTCGACGGCTTTATCCATTGACTGATAATCGTCCCAAACCATTGGTAAAAATCTTTGGAGAGCCACTATTAGGATATGCGATTGACAGTTTGCGCCAATTAGATGTAACCGACATCATTATCGTTGTGGGATATCACGGGAAACTGATACGTGATTATTTCGGTGAGGGTGCTAGTTATGGTGTTCAGATCCGGTACGTAGATCATATTGAATTCGAAAGGGGTAATGCCACATCAGTTTTGGCTGCTGAACCTTTGCTTGAAAAGGATGCCCCGTTCTTTTTACTCATGGGGGATCACGTTATTGAACACTCATTAATTCGGCAGGCACTTAGAAACATCGATCGGTACCCCTTTTTGTGTGTTGATCAATTCCCACAACATGAACAGCCTTTAGGAGATGCAACACGCGTCCTAGTTGATTCAAATGGATACATTTGTGATATCGGGAAACAGATTCAGAAGCACAACGCCTTCGATACCGGCGTATTTGTCCTTGATGCAGAAGTACTTGTGAAGATGCGTTCTCTTTCTTTTGATGGCTATCCTTTAACATTGAATCAATGTTGGCAAAGGTTAATTCCTGATTGCCTACGATTGTGGGCATGTGATGTATCAGGATTATTTTGGTTTGATATTGACACAGAGGAAGATCTCGATTTAGCAAAAGAAGTATTAGAAAATCTGTAATGGCGAAACGCCTAGGAGAATTCAATCGATGTGTTCCTATAACAATGTGGAGATTCCATGTTATTGCATCGATTAGTGAGGGTGATAAGGAGATGACTGACCCAGTGGAGGGGCAGAAGAAATCTTATGAAAAACCGACCGATGGGATCGTCGCTAAACACTTGAATCGTCATATCTCACGACGAATTACCCGAGTGATTTTAGAGTCGCGATTTGATGTTACACCCAATCAAATGTCTGTGGTCAGCAATGTAATAAGTGTCCTTGGAGGGATTCTCCTGGCTACGCATTTTCCTATAATTGGAGGGAGTCTAGTTCAGCTTGGCAGCATCCTTGATGGCTGTGACGGAGAAATCGCTCGTGCCACAGGTCGGGAATCAAAATCTGGTGCAGTTCTAGACGCTATTTTAGATCGTATTGCTGATGGATTCATAATTTTGGGGATGACTGTCTTTATTCTCCTCTATGCATCAGTCCTTCCATTGAGTGTCGTGTTGAACCCCCAAATCTGGAGTGTTTTGGTAGTTTCCTTTGGATTTCTTGCCCTTGTTGGATCCTATGGTATTAGTTATTCTACTGCACGAGCAGAAGCCACGCTCAATATGGCATATCCACGCATTATTGCAGGTCGTGATGTCAGACTCTTCCTAATCTTTATTGCAGGAATATGCGCTCAAATACTCAATTGGGCAATGTTATTTTTTCTAATAATATTAGTGGTTCTTACGTTCTCAGAATTGGGTTGGCGGATTATTAGAACATGGAGAAAAACAATCTAAATGCTATTTTGATGCGAGTTTGGTTATGGTTCGTATACTGCTTTGGATGCCAGCCCACGATTTAACCTCTATTATAAATGGTCCAGAATATTGCCCTGCATCTAATATTTTCAGTATGCTTTTGAAGTCGATATTTCCTTGACCTAGCGCAAGATGCTCATCCTTGGTACCGTTGTTATCGTGGAGGTGGACATTCACTAAATATGGCACAATACGTCGTGCATAGTTATTGAGGTCACAGGAGTATGTATTTGCATGGCCCACATCAAAGGTTGCTCGGCAGTATTTAGAGGCTATTTCTCGGATTATTGCTAGTTGTTCATCCACGGTGGAAATTGTTTGGAGGTTGTGCCCGCGCTGTTTGTTTTCAACAGACACTATTACTTCCAGATTTTCTGCAATCTCACTGAGGTGTGAAAGTTGCTTTAGAAGGTTTTTCCGACTTTGTAGTAGGAAGCTTTTAGGATAGTCTCCTGGCAGGTTGCCTGGATGGAGGTCAACTATAGTTGCGCCGATATCAGCAGCAAGTATGATGGCCTCTTGGATTTGCTGCAAAGATGCCGTTCCTATCTGCGGATTGAGGCTAGCAATATTTACGTCGTAATAAGAGGCATGCACAATGGGAGTGAGAGCGTAGGAGGTCAGAAGTTCTCGAATCTGTTTACGCTCAAGGGTAGATACATCCACAGGGAGAGCTAGTGGCTTTTCACATTGCACTTCAACAAAGCCAACGCCAAGCGTTGCACAACGTTGGAAAAATGCTTCTAAGGTCTTTGCACAGTCCATATAGGTCGATATTCCTAATCGACGCATAACCGGGTCATTTCTTTTTTTAATCATTATTAAAGCCTGATCCAGTTCTTAAACATAGATTTCTTGTTCACTATTCGATAAAATTGGTAGGGTGAACTTCACAAAAAATTTTTTGAGAAAATTAAATAACTTGCATCAGCATTTAATTGATGGCGTTTTAAAAACCTCTTATGACTGGAGGGGTTTTCATCTTCATAATATGGGAACACGTGTTGCTGTTCGTAAAATAGACTGATCTGTTTTTATTAAGCAAGCCCTTTTTCTGGACGTTAAACCCTATTCGAAGAGGTTTCGAAGACATATTTGCTCTTTTGAAATATATCGTAAAAGAGAAGATTTGTTTCACGTCGTTGTTACTAAATTCCTAAAATCTGATTTCTAGCGTCGTTTATTAAAGGTTGGGTCTTTTTTTGGTAGTTTGTTACATACCCAAGTTACAAAAAGAAGTCTGAGAAATGTAGTGCAGAGTCTGAATAAGGAGATTTTAATCTCGTGGAAGATATTGTCCTTAAATATTCTACATCTGATGGAGACAAGGTGCAAGTCCAGATTTCTCCGGAAAAAACTGAAATCGCATTTTATGGACGTGATATTGTTGAATTGGACCTCTCGTCTATCGACCGGTCTACAGAAATTGAGGAACTAGATTTGCGGAGAAACCAATTGGTCCAAATTGATCTTACCCCTCTTCAACACTGTCCTAACCTGAAGAGTCTGCGGTTAAGTGGAAATCAATTAACCCAAATCGATCTTAGTTCGCTCGAACATTGTAAACGATTACGTAATCTGGGGCTAAGTAACAACCAGTTGGCTAAAATCAATTTGATAGCGCTTCAAAACTGTACGAAGCTTCGAGAGCTTCATCTTTCAGGTAATCAATTACAGAAAATTGATCTTTCCTCCCTTCAACATTGTACAAACCTTCAAGAAGTTAGTCTTAATTGGAACGAGCTTCTAGAACTTGATTTGACACCTCTAAAGCATTGTAGTCAGCTTGAAGATCTGAAACTTGACCGGAACCAGTTATGTGAAATCGATTTGACACCGTTAAAGCATTGTACGGACCTTCGAACTCTCAAGCTGAGTGAGAACCAATTGACCTCCATTGATTTGGATCCGCTTCGATATTGCCCAAGGTTAGAAATCTTGTATTTATCTGCAAATCCTTTTAACAGGATTGATTTATCACCGCTCTTCGCCTGCCCAGTTCTAGAGCTTTTTTCGCTTAATTCAGGTATTGAGTTGGTTGCTGATGTTTTGTTTAAAGATACTGATAACATTTCATTGGCGATCCAAGATTTGATGGATGAAATCACTTGGAAGGAAAAGGGATCCGCTTCAGGGAGTAATCCGTGACCTGGTGGGCTTCAATCTAACCAATGATACTTCATGAAGGGTGGAGAGATTACGGTGTGGAGCTGCATTTTACATAAACTAGACAGTCCACATTCGATTACGAAAATGATGCTATAGCAAGGAACTCTAAGAAACCACTAGAAACTGGTAAGCTAGAGGGAAATTCGGGTTGTTACTGAGGAAATTTAAACATGCTTTGATTAGTTTCCAGTTGTTGCTATCAACTCCCAATGATTAGTCAACCGTTGCTAAGGCGATTTGTGTTCTGGCAACCGTGGTCACAACCGATAAAGTTGTTAAGGGATTTATCGCTTAAGGAGACATCGTTTTAGCCCATAGCAGTATGGTGCAGCCGCTCCTCTCTTGATAGCAACAGAGGAGACTCTTTCTATTATAAGGTCAGCTCCTCTAAGGGTTAATTTTTGTTCCGTCAGAAAATGTCAAACAACCGAAGGCATTCAGGGAAAGCAGCACCTGTGCAGCAACTAAAAGTAGCATGAAACAAGAGGAATCGTGCTATTCTGACACTTTTGCATGTTATTGTGACACTTTTTG
>CAYFXC010000043.1:0-5935 GCA_964347045.1 uncultured archaeon | reverse complement strand
TTTCTCCGGCAAGACCGAAAACTTCTCCTTTTTCTATTTCAAAGGTAACGTCATCGACCGCTTTAACAAATTCTTTTTGCCTTGTAAGCAGTGTGTCAAGGAATCCCTTCTGGACTGGAAAATACTTCATGACATTTTTAACTTCAAGTAAGGTCATTTTTACGATACCTCATAAAGATAACAAGCGACGAGTCCACCTGATTTGCTTTTTATCAACGGAGGTGGTTCCTTGGCACAAATTTCCATAGCATACGGGCATCGCGGTCGAAACATACAACCAGGTATGGGTTCAATAAGGCTGGGTGGCGCCCCAGGAATCCATGCGAGTTTTTTATTTGGTTTTGTTACGTCAGGAACCGATTGCAGCAAGGCTTGTGTATAAGGATGCTGAGGGGATTCAAACAATGCATTTGTCGGAGCCATTTCCATAATTCTACCAGTGTACATTATTGCGATACTATCCGCTGTCTGAGCCAACACTCCTAGATTATGTGTAATTAACATCATACTAAGATTGAACTTTTTCTTGAGATTTGAGATAAGCTTGAGAATCTGTGCTTCCACGATCACGTCGAGGGAGGTAGTCGGCTCATCTGCAATCAATAGTTGGGGATTCAAGACAATTCCTAAACCAATCATAACGCGTTGCCGCATTCCTCCACTGAACTGGTGCGGGTAGTCTAAAACCCGTTCAGGAAGGATGTCCAATGCTTCAAGAAGATCCGCCGCAATTTTCTCTGCTTTTTCTTTAGGAACATCTGGATCATGCGATTGAAGGATTTCCACAAAGTGATGTCCAATTCTTGCCATCGGATTTAATGAGGTCATAGGGTCTTGAAAGATATACGCAAGCTTCTTACCCCGTAGAGCTCTCATCTGCTCATTATCAAGTTGCATTAGATCAATTTGGCCTTTCTCGACTACACCATCCTCGTATGGTACGTCCTCATCAAGATTGAGAAGAATTTTACCTTCAAGTATGCGACCTGGATATGGAACAAGGCGTATAATTGATCTTCCCAAAGTTGATTTTCCACAACCTGATTCTCCTGCAAGCCCAAGGGTTTGGTTTTCTTCAAGAGTTATGGAAACATTGTCCACTGCTCGAGCCGTGCCCAAACGCGTTTGATATTCAACAGTTAAGTTTTGGATTTCAAGAAAAGTGCGCATTTCAATCTAGTCCTTCAGCATTGGTGTTAATATTTCATTTAATCCTTCACCAACCAATGTGAACCCAAGGGCAAGTAATACAATCATTAGACCTGGGAAGGTGATAACCCACCACGCTCCAGTTATGAGTTGATGCCAGCCAAAGGTTAAGTCCCATCCCCAATCAGCAACATCAATCGGAAACCCCAAGCCAACAAAGGTCAGCCCCGCCGCAGTAAGAACAGCATCTGCAAAGTTAATCGACATTACAACAACGACTGAGGCTAAGGCATTGGGGAGAACATATCTAATCATGATGTCTCTGTCTCTAGCGCCAATGGCTTTTGCTGCTTCGACATACGGAAGTTCCTTAATGGTAAGAACTTGGCTCCGAAGCACTCTAAAGTAAGAGGGCACATAAACGACAGCAATTGCTAACGCCATGTTTACGACTCCCGGTCCGAGCATTGCTGTAATGGCTATCGCAAGAATCAAGCCTGGAAAGGCAAAAATACTGTCCATAATAAGGGATAAGATACGATCAAGAATCCCTCCTCGAAATGATGCAAGGAGCCCCAATGGAACTCCAACAGAAAAACAAACCACCACAGAAATAAAAGCCACCTGTAGCATGACAGCCCCACCGGCTATAATCCTACTAAGTAAGTCCTGTCCCAATGAAGTGGTTCCAAGCGGAAAACCTGGACTGGGAGGAAAGAGTATTGGTCCAACATTAATCCAAAAGGGATCATAGGGCACAATCCAATACGAAATCACGGTCATATAGATGATTGCAAGCACCATTACGAATCCTGTCATGGCCAAATATCCAGATGAACCCCTTTCCTTCAATAGTGAATATCCATAATAAAGAAAAAGTAGTAAAACTCCGAGAAGAACTCCTCCCATCACAAATACCATCCAAAGTTCAAGCCAGGCTACTGGAAGCAGAAAGATACTTGCAGGAATAGCAAGGATTCCAAATAAGCAAAAAACACCAAATAGGAACACAGTTCCCATTCTTGATGATAAGGTTCCTTGACGTATCAAAAGATTACGGAAAGAACTCGTGACTAGCATAGCCACGGCAAAGATAATGGTTCCAATAACAACAGGAACTCCTAGTCCACTGTTGGACCTCGCAGCTAATATGATAAGGTTTGCAACTACAGCTAGGGTACCTACCATTGCTATGGTTAGCACAGCCCACCATAATTTTGATCGTTCGCGAAAGGGTTCTTGAATAAGTCGTAAGTAAATAAAAACACCACTAATCGTTTTGGCTTTTCCCATGATTTCCAGCTCTTAGAGTCTTATTCGCGGATCCAGGATAGCATATAGAACATCGACTATCAATGTTACAGCAGCCACAAGGATTCCAAAAAACACTACTGTACCTTGAATTGCCGTATAGTCTCGATTCGCGATTCGATCAACCAAATAGGTTCCCAATCCTGGCCAACTGAAGGTTGTTTCAGTTAGAATAGCTCCAGCAAGAAGCGCTGCAAATTGCAGCCCAATCATCGTTAATACAGGGAGAAATGCATTTCTGAGAGCATAACGAAAAGTGATTCTGGAGTCAGAAAGGCCCCTGGCTTCTGCTGCAACTACAAAGTCTTTTCGAAGAGTTTCAAGCATATTGGTTCGAGTCAAACGAATAAATATACCACTAAGCACGAGTCCTAGTGTAACCGTAGGAAGGATCAAGTATCGAATAGAAACGATGAATCCCCATAAATTGCCAGTTAAGAGAGTATCAATTGTATAGAGACCTGTTATTGTAGGCGGTGTAAAATAGCGTGGATCGAATCTAGTTCCAGAGGGTAATATATGCAGCCATACTGCAAATATTAGCTGTAGTACCATTCCCAAAAAAAATACTGGGATGGCGTAAGTTACAATTCCAAAAAACCTGATTGAGTGATCAGTGGCAGAATCATATTTCTTTGATGATGTTACTCCAAGAGCAATTCCAAGTAGAACTGCAAACAGCATGGAAAAAATGGTTAATTCGAGCGTTGCAGGAAATCTTACCAAAAGATGACCGCTAATGGGTGAAAAATCCTGCATTGATAGCCCGAAATTGCCAACTAGAAGGCCACCAAGATAGCTAAAGTATTGGACTAAAATGGGCTGATCCAATCCCAAGCGCCTCCGAAATTCCGCCAACGTAGCAGGATCTACTCGTCGCTCAAAATGCAATAGTGCGGGGTCACCAGGCATGATACGGACGACGACGAACACAAATGTGAGGAGTAGCAAAATCATTGGGATTGTCATAAGGATACGCGTGACAATATATGACCTTAGAGACATTCTGCACTCACCTTTTCAACAAAGAAAATATGGGTGTCATCAGTTCCAATTAAGTCCTAGTTTAGGATTACGGTTGTTTCCCATGCTACAGACTTTTTCGGAGGCTGATGACACTTTTTAATTCATTGGTTTCAAGTACTAAGAATGGACCTGAAGTTGCTGGGTCTCCCCAATATAGGAGCCAGTGTCGGAAGTTAATGGTGATATCCAGTATGACACCGTGAATGGTGAGTTTGGATACAACATATGCACCACCCTGGTAGAGTGGAATCACTGAAGCTTCTTGGGCTTGAAAATCTTGGAGAGCGAAATATGATGTTTGTCTTCCTGAATCCGTGGTATTACTACGCCCCCAAACCCACATGTTGTATTGCTGCACTCCACCTGCTGGATATGAGTCATTGTAGCCCATGTTGAGCCAAGTAGCAAATGGTAAGAATGCATAGTTGTCGGGGTCAATGTAATCCGGATACCAGCCATAGATGAAGACTGGCATTGAGCCAGCACTTCTTGCAGCCCTATAGGCCCCCCACTCAAGGCCATTGAGGTTAACAGTGATTACACCGCTAGCCTCTAAATTGCTCTTGAAGAAGGCTGCCTGTTCTGCACTTTGTGGATAGTGGCCTGAACTCTCGTAGTACAGCTCGATAACCAGTTTGTTGGATGCATTATAACCAAATGTATCCAATGCGGTTTGGGTGAAAGTGTAGTTTGCGCTTCCATAGATATCAAAAGATGGCTTATGGTAAGCCATTCCCTCGGGAATGATGCTATACAAAGGCTGCGCTGTGCCAATAAATACTGTTTCAACTAGAGCTGTCCGGTTTAACGCGGCTGCTATCCCTTGCCGAATTAGAGTTTCATTGAAGGGATAAGTTCTCTGTTGGAAGCACATATACTGAATAAATGGACCCGCTACCTCCCACACACGTACATTCGGGTTGGCTCTAAATGCATTGATCTGACTTGCACTGAGCTGTCTGTATGCTACGTCAATTTCACCCGCTGACATGGCCGTGGCAAGAGCTGTGTCACTCGCATAGAATCTGATAATTATCGTATCAGTCCTTGGTATTCCATTTGCTATATCCCAGTAATTGGGATTTTTGACGAGTATAATCTCGGTATCAGTGGTACCGGTGCGTCTCCAACTTTGGAGATTATATGGACCTAGACCTCCAGTGTAGCTTGCTCGGGCATCAGCTACCCCAGGGCTCACCTCAGTGAAGTTCACCAATTCATTCTTCGGTGAATATGTTGGGTGTACCATGAAAGTACCTTGGGCAGCCATTGTTTGTAGGAATGGGGCCCATGGGAAATACAGGTTGAACCGAACGGAATACTCACCCGTTATGGTTACATTTTCGATAATATCGGCTAAACCGATGCCAAGCTGGAATCCAGCAGGTTCGTAGAGTCCGTCGCCTGTCAGGTTAGTGGATCTGTCAAAACTGTATTTGACTACTGATGCGTTGAATGGATATCCGTCGTCGAAGGTAATGCCTTGCTTTAGAGTGAAGTCAATTATTGACCCACCGCCACTCACTGTCCAACTCGACGCTAATGCAGGTATGATATCATCAGGAGCTCCTTCAGATCCGGGATCAATATCGACTAATCCAGAACTAGTAGCACCAATCATCGACCAACCAAAGTAGTCGTATGCTCGGGCTGGGTCTAACACTGTTTCTATTGAGTCAGTAGTTCCCATAACAATTAGATTAGCTATCGGTGGCGGCCTCAAAAACAGGTAGACACCGCCTGCTCCAACGATTATGATAACTACTATCGCTATTGCGAGAATTTGGTTTCTCTTCAAATCGAAATTGCCTCCTATGGAAAGGTCTTGGTTTTCACTTGAAACCCAAAACCATTTCCAAGAGCTTTTTTAGCTAGAAGATTATATAAATAGTTCTTATCCGGCTAAATTAGAATTATTGCAACTTGATGTTTTCTTCTTGATATAATTTTTAACTATACTAGAATATTCTATTATAATATTTTTTTCTAATATAATATTCCTATAACCTAATAATGTCAATATTGGGAAAAACGAAACAAAAGATCCTCTACGCACTTAGTGAAAATGAAGGGCATGGCTACGAACTCGCCCAGAGAGTGAAGGTTCCTATCACTGGTATTTATCAACACCTCAAAGAATTAGCCAGAGACGGATTAATAAAAAGTACTACAATTAATAGAAAAAAAGTCTATAGGCTAACTGAAAAGGGAGTAATTCTTCTTCAATTAATTCAGTCATAGAAATTAAACTTAAAGATGACTCAAGAATACTGATTAATCAAATACATTTGCATTTTGAGAACAAAAGCGAATAAAGCATTCTGAAATAACTAGAAGCAAGTAGATTTTATTTTCTATACTCTATAGTATCAAAAAAATTTTTGGAAGGCTTGGTTTTGTGAGTAATATCTGCGTTTAGCTAAAACTGTAAGCATAAACGATTCTTTGA
>CAYFXC010000042.1:0-5995 GCA_964347045.1 uncultured archaeon | reverse complement strand
CCTGTCACTGCCGTGGCAACTGTGATTGGGCCGCTTATCGAGGTGCCCCTCATGCTCAGTCTGGTATACTCGAGCCTATTTCTCCGAAAACGTGTTTGGCATATACAAGATATGTAAAAAAAGCAGTTAACGGAGAGAATCGTTTTTTTATCTTAAATAGTTAGTTATTCACATTACTTTTGTCTTTATTTATAAATATATATATTTATATGTAATTATAAAAGTATACTTAATTAGCACATTTAGCGATTTTATGAGTTAAAGCGTATCGGATATTCATCAGTCGCAATCAAAGAATTAGCACAAAATAAATTCGTTGTGAGTGATTCAAGCCGCATTAACTAAATTACATGGATTGAATAAGAGCGAAGAGTATTGCAATCAATCTATTCCCTAAAAGCAATGAAATTTTTGAGCATGGTCAATACCTGTTCTCGTTCAGGTTCTTCGAGCTCAGAATTAACGAGATCTAGAACATCTTGAACAGTGATTTTTTCACTCGAGTATGAAAGTCTTAACTCTTTGAAATCTGCATCGAGGATAAGAACCTTGTCTTTCCCTTCAGTGTTGTCCCAAGCAGGCCAATTTGGTAAGTCAATATTATTAGGATTCCCAGCTCTCGCAAAATTCGCCAGATAGCTCATGCACAAGTCTTTCAGTTTTTCACGTCCGATCTGGTTATCCTTTGTGTGCGTCTTTCCTATCAAAAAAGCAAAATCTGATCCACTTGTTCCTAAGAAGAAGGGTAACTCGGCGCCATGGAAAGCTCCCAGTTCCTGACCTTTGTTTTTTGGTAGGACACTTACTCCTTTTTCATCAGGGCTTCCCCAGTCAAACCTGTATGCATAAACAGGTACATTGCTTTTAGAGGTCATTTCGGCTGCTGGTTTATTGACACCGTTTGCACGCCATAGCATGGACTGGTAATCCCATATCCTCGAGTTCAGAGGGAAGTCTTCCATGAAAGAATCAAAGAGCTTCATTTCATCCTTTGTGCAGCCTATAATCACTGGCACCATATTTACCCATTCCCCAGAAGAAAAAACACTATATCCCTCTGCAGGTATAACTGCCCCATCAGCAATAATAGATCGCCATTGTGCCATCCCCAAAACCATGGTAGGAATGTTCTTCGTAATTTTGAAGGCGGATTTTGAACGTAGATAGGCATTAATCTCATCCTCTTGCATTTCGCTGATGTACTTTTCAGCCTCTTCTTTATTCGCAACTTTTCTTTCACTGATAAGAAGTGCAACCAGAAGTCGTTCACTCTGAGCTATTGCTTCTTCAATACTACAAACCGACATCATCCCACTTTCAACAATAGCTCGATGGAAAAGTCCCTTTGCAGAGGGAGATACCAAGAGTGAAAGTACATTGAACGCTCCTCCAGACTCACCTGCAATTGTGACATTATTTGGGTTCCCCCCAAAAGCTCTGATGTTATCCCTAACCCATTCTAAGGCCTTCACCAAGTCTAGGGTTCCATAATTCCCACTCTGGTCTTCTGGAGAACCTGAACCAGTTACAGCAGGGTGCTTGAACCAGCCCATTGCACCGAGTCGGTAATTGACAGAAACATACAGCAAGTTCGATTTTTCAGCCACAGTATTACCGTAGTAGCTTGGCGTGTTAGATGATCCAATGGAATTACCTCCCCCATGAATATACAAGTAAACCGGTAGTTCAGTTTCCGAGCTCTTAGGGCGCCATATATTGAGATAAAGACAGTCCTCTGAACCGGTTGGACCCATGATGGGCATAACCTGTGCCGCAGAGTTACCAAATCTCGTTGTCTTGCGCGTTCCGAGCCAAGGGATGGGATCAAGTGGTGCCTTCCATCTTAACTCTCCTAAGGGAGGAATGCCATAGGGAATTCCTTTCCAGCACCATGTACCTTTGTCTGAAATCCCAAGAACCAAACCATACTTTGTTTGAACTGTTGCTTCATTATTCCAATTGCCCAGTTCATATGTATTATCAGAAGGCTTTGGTGCGAAATGACGTCGTATCGGTTGAGCAATGACTCTTTCCAGATAATTCTTTAATCTGAAGAACGGGGAAAGGAGTGAAGCAAGCTTCATTATTTTAGACACAATTTCTCACCATGAGAATGAAATCAATAAACTAACTAGATTAATCTCGAATATATTTTCGTATAGCTCTTCAATTTAGTCTTGCTTCGAAGAATTATATGTATGATGTTTAAAATAAAACCTTCAGGGAAGACTAGCCTACCGTTATCGTCTTTCTTATTTTCCTCCTTTCAAAGAAAAAAGTTCAGTTAGGCTGCTAAGTGTTGAAGAAATAATCTGAAACCTACTGGCTCTTCCTTTCCTTTTGATCTATTCATAACATTTCTCGATAAAGTAGATCCCTCTAGGTGACAAAGCGAGGTGCATTGTAATCAGGTTGAATTATTTCTGAAGATTCTACTAAAAGCCTTTCAATCATCGCTCTCTGCTTGTCCAACTCGAAAATACGGAGTTGTAATTTCTTTCTACATATTATCTTATTTCCAATTGGTAATGAGAATTACTTATATTCTCATCTATGTTTTACTTGCAAAAATAAAGGAATGTCAGATCAATGAAAAAAGCAAGGGATGAAAAAATAAAATCGGATGAAAATAGAGTAGTCGAAGAAAAAGAAAAGAAGTCACGGAAGCATAAATGGAAATGGACTCAAAAAAGTCGAATGGGTACAAATTAGAAGTTTGACATGAGAATTTTGTAAGTTCAATTCTTTCATTGCTTGAATTAATTATATTGCGTTTTTCCTTTACGAGTAACTAGATACAATATTCAGTTTAATAAAGAAGAGTTGCATTCTAGTGATTGAACTTCAAACGATTTCGATTATAATCGCTGCAATAAGCGTTGTTGTTGGCGTGATATTGAGTTACAAGTCGATACGCAATATCCAAATTACAAGAAATGCTTCCCTCTTTATGCAGATTTATAATAGATTCTATGATGAGGGATTCCAGCGAACAGTTTTGATTCAAGAAACCTAGAATTTAAAAATTACCAAGAATTTAATGGAAAGTATGGTCCAGACGCAAACCTAGATATCTTTTTAGCTGTGACCTCTGTTGGCGCTTTTATTGCTGGAATCGGTTTGCTTGTGAAACAAAAATTAATCGATTTAGGTCTTGTTGATGAATTATTGGGGGATTTAATTGTTATGACTTGGAATTGGCTTAAACCAATAGCGAAAAACCTTAAAGAAGAATTTGCGAGACCTTTCATTATTCACCGGGTTGAAATCATAGCTAATCTTCTTGAATCCACATGGTCTGTGTAGCAAAAGAGACGTTTTTTGTTAGTAGAAGCGTATCAGATGGTCGTTCGCATTAATCATTATACGAATCATAGAACCTAAGCAGGACGAAATCGCAAGGCTTCAAACGAAGTGAGTCTCCATAATATTTCAGTACATTAGTCCATTGTATTTGGTCCCACTGTATCAATCAATTAGCTTTCTTCGAAGTGTTTCCAGTTTCTAAAGGCACCTACGATTATAATAGGAATGCACCCCATAGAATGCTAATACAAGAATAGCCAAGCCCTAAAGTGCTTCCAATTCTATGTGTATAAGGATTATTGCAATATCGATATATGTTAAAGATTCAAGTCCAATATCGTTAGTTATAGTTGGTGGATAATGTTGCGTGCCCAAACTTCCAAAGAAATTGCTCTACAGTTTCTTCAAAGTCATCACTTTCTAACAATGGCCACCGCCTCGAAAACGGGTCTACCAAATGCAACTCCCCATGAATATGGTGTTCATGGGACAAACGTTTTCTTAGAAATTTCAAAAGAACATGTATCTGTAACCAATCTACAGGAGAATCCTGTGGTTCATTTTGAAATCCATGATATCTTCACTCCTGAGACTGCCCAAAATGCCAAGATCCTACAGATTCTTGCTGAAACTGAAATTCTTTATCCTAATTCACCTCAATTTGATGGCTATTGGGATAAACTCACTCAACAATTCCCCTACATGAAGACGTTCCCCAAGGAAACTCGTGCTATCCTCGTTTTTCATCTTAAAGAGGGAATGCTAATAGAGTTCTCAAAAACCAAACTTCAAAGAACGCTTCTTAATTTCTAATACTCCACCCATTTGACCCTTTTTAATAAATTTCCATAAGGCCTGGTGAGAAAAAAGGCATCGTTCGCCCAACCACCGATTAAAACGCCCTGGTATGAAACTTACAACGAGAGTGTCCATCAAGCCTGCTTCGGTTTCTATAAGGGAATTTGAGCTAGACGCAACTCGACATAATAATAACTCATCAACCCTTCGAAAATAGTTGGGGAGAGATTAGGTGTGGCACAAATGTAATGGTTATGATATCTATTCCATATCGTGTCATTTTCAACGAATTCTAAAATGACTTGATTCCCATCAATGGCAATGACGATTTGCTCCTCAGTGATCTCGAATCCACTGATGTGATAACTCCATTTGAGCAAAATTTCACCATTCATAAAATCTGGTTCTGGTGTGACAACTAGTAATCCGAAATCTGATTTCACTGTAAGGGAGACATTCCATTGACAAGTAGCTTCCCACCCACCATGGTGTTGACCTGAGTCATTGAAGTATAAGCTGCCAGTGAAAATGACGTCGGGTTGGTTAACATAAATGAAGAGCCCAGCTGCAATAATGCTTGTGGAAAAAATTGCGATGAAAGCCAACACAACTATTAGTTTTGTTCTTTTGTCCATTTCGCCTACATCCAGTGCACCCTAAGGAATTTCAGTTATAGAACTCCGTTGCATAATATCCTATGGATTAGAACGCCTGTACTTTGTCGCATCTCTGCATTTCTAAGGGGCCCATAAGGGGCGATAGATGTTGAAACGTTTAAAATTGTGTTACAAAGAAAGTTATGTAAAGTTTGGGTTTGTGAATAAAAAGACGTAGACAACATAATTTGATATTATAAAATCAGTTAACAAATCAAAGTTTTGCTCTTGATAGGTGAATTCCAAGGTCTTTGAAATTTCTTCTTTAACAGTCTATAATTAGTTTTTCATGATCGTTTTATTTTCTAAACTTGTTTCAAGTCTTGATACGATATTTCTTCAGAACGATTAAAAGGCTAATCATAGAGATGACAAGCTACCCAATGGTTCTTCTTGACTTCTCGAAGCTCAGGTTCTTCCACCGGACAGGGTGTAAAGACTTTAGGACATCTTGGATGGAAACGGCACCCAGAAGGTGGGTTAATGGGGCTAGGAATCTCCCCCTTCGGAATTGTCTCTTCCTTCTTGGCCTTAGGATCTGGGACAGGTATTGCTGCTATCAAACCGACGGCATAAGGATGAAGTGATTCCTCATAGATTCTATCTTTATCAGCAATTTCTACAATCTTCCCAAGGTACATGATACCTATGCGGTCACAGATATGCCTTGAGGTAGCAAGATCATGAGAGATGAAAAGGTATGTGAGGTTGTATTCATCTTGCAAATCCTTCATGAGCTCAAGAATCTGAGCTCTTACTGAAACATCAACCATCGCTACAGGTTCATCGGTGACGACAAATTCTGGTTCGAGAATGATAGCTCTTCCAAATACAACTCTCTGCTTTTGACCGCCACTAAGTTGATGAGGTAGTCTATCAAAAAAGTAACTTGCGGGTGAAAGTCCCACTCTTTCCAGAATATTCATTGCCCGTTGCCTTTGTTCAGTCTTGGTGCCAATCCCTTGTAGTTTCAGTGAATCGGCAATTGCATTTCCAACCTTCAACCGTGGGTTTAATGATGATGAAGGATCTTGGAAAGTGAACTGAAGTCTCCGCTTGAGTAATCGTAATCTTTTTCCACGAATCTTGGCAATATTTTCGCCATCATAGAAAATTTGGCCTGCTGTGGGATCCAATAATCGCACGACAAGCCTCCCCATCGTAGTCTTCCCTGAGCCACTTTCTCCGGCAAGACCGAAAACTTCTCCTTTTTCTATTTCAAAGGTAACGTCATC
>CAYFXC010000041.1:0-6582 GCA_964347045.1 uncultured archaeon | reverse complement strand
TTTGTTGGTGGGGGCGTATTCGCCGAGGTAGTGGCCGATGTGTTCGATTTTGATGTCGAGGGGGAGGAATTCTTTGCCGTTGTGGATGCCGATGGTGAGGCCGACCATTTCGGGGAGGATGATCATGTCGCGGTTGTGGGTTTTGATCATGGGGGGTTTGCCTTTGCGGTGTTGTTGGCGGGTTTTGCGGAGGCGTTCGAGGAGTTTCTTTTGGCGGGGTGAGAGGCCGCGTTTGAGGCTGCGGCGTTGGCGGGCGGGGAGGAGGTTGATGAACTCGTCCATGGGCATGCGTTGGAGGTCGTCCAGGTTGAATCCGCGATAGGTGAATTTTTTAACCATACTCGTGTGCCTCATCGGTGTGTTGAGGGGTAGGTGGTGGGTGCGCCTGCCACCTTTTAAGGATTACTCCTGACCGGATGGACCAGGACGGGACGGGGGAGCACAACGGTTAAAGGGGTGCACGACGGTTGTCGAGCAGCCAGGGGGATTGTATGACGACTCGCCCGATGCAGACCGCGTTGGTGACCGGGGCCGCCGGATTTGTGGGCAGCCACCTCACCGATGCCCTACTCCGGCAACACATACATGTGGTGGGATTGGACAATCTATCAACGGGGACCAGGGCGAATTTGCACACCGCCTTCGAATATGACCACTTCGCGTTGATAGAAGGTGACATTCGTGAGGCTGATGTTGTCAAAGAAGCTTGCGCAAATGTCGATGTGGTGTTCCATTTAGCGGCGGTCACGAAAGTGTCGGAGTCGATTCGCGAGCCGCAGAAGTATCATGACATCAATGTGACTGGAACACAAAATATCTTAGCGGGCGCGGTTCAGGCGAAGATCCGTCACGTCGTCTTTACCTCGAGTGCCGCGGTGTATGGCACACCGGAAACTATTCCAGTGCCCGAAGAAGCCACCCTCAACCCACTCTCCCCATATGGATCCAGTAAGGTGGAGGCGGAAGCCGCTTGTCAAAAGATCGCCGCAAAGCATAACCTGCAGCTTCCTCGCCTTCGATTCTTCAACATCTATGGCCCACGACAACCCATCGATACCGAAGCAGGAGTCGTGGCCATCTTTCTTGACCGGGCACGATCCGGGCACCCGCTTATTATCTATGGGGATGGCCACCAAACGCGGGACTTTATCTTTATTGAAGATGTCGTCGAAACTCTCATTCGTGCGGCAACCCTCAACGATGTTCTCGCCGAACCGATCAATGTGGGCCGCGGGGAAGCCGTCACTATTCGGGAATTAGCAGAAGCAATTCAGCAACTTGTTCCGACCTGCAGCCCCGAGATCATTTTTGAGAAGCCGCGTCCAGGAGATATTTATCATAGTGTGGGCAAAATCAACCGGATGAAAGAACAACTCCAATATATGCCCAAATTTTCGCTTCATGAGGGACTAGCCAAAACGTGCAATTATTAGAAGCCACTACGTGAGGGGCACTCCACTTTTTACCAACGCGGCTGAAATTTCCTTCCACGTTTTCGGCAGCGATTGCTCCGTGGAGATCACTGGATAACCCAATCGGCGACCAATAGCAGAGAAATCGCGACGTTCCTGATTAAGTTCATCAAAGGTATACTCATAGTGGAAATCCCGACGCTCGGTGCGTTGACGTGACACTTGGGGACTGACATCTAAGATTATGCCATGCTTGGGTTTCACCAACAACACCACAATGCGCCACATCCGATATCCCAAGGCTTTGTGCTTGACGTAGTTATCCCAAATGAAGCGATCACAGACAACATACTCGCCTCTCCAATTGGCGGGAAATACGCGGGTTAAATAGAGCAGAAAATTATCGAAAAAAGCCAAATAGGGTCGAAGGAAAAACAAGCGACTGCGTTTCCTCGGCGGAGTTTTACTCAGACCTTCAGTGGAGGGGGGCTTTCGAATCTGACTTAAAATCAAATACTTATAAAATCGGACAACGCGACACTTGTACCCATTTCTCCGTAATTCCTCACAGACCCGTGTGGTCCAGGTACTTTTCCCTGTCCCATCCACTCCGGATAAGACAATGACACCTGAATGGCGAACCGCACGACGAAGGGATTCATCATTTAACAAGAACCCGAGTATGAGCAATAATATCCCGAGAACGAGGTTATACCAGGCAACCCAGCCACCGACCGCAGCTACGAGAACACGCAGCGCGTTTGGAAGATCATTATACCAACGGTACCCCCTCCTCACAACAGCCGCAGTTCCAATAATTGCATAGATGAGGGCAAACAGGAGGATAACCCAAATGACAATGCCTACTGCAGCGGCGAAAAGACAACCGAGAAAGGAGATGAGAATGGCGGCACGGGTACTCCACGACATCACTGGTTACTCCATGATTTAACTGTACCATAAGCTCCTCATTATTCGTGTGTGGCTAATTTTGAATGGAACCAGCCCACCATAACGGAAGGATTCACCCGTAAGAGACTATATACGAAGACTTTGAGCAATGAACTTCCTTTTCGCTGTTTTTCAACGCCCAACCGCCACATAATCACATCAAACCGCAGATTCACCCGCCGCCGATTGCGAAGATTAAAACTCCGTGTCCGAACAAACCGGTAGACTCCTAACTTCTTGGCGACCTGATGATAGTAGGTATCATAGTAAAACTTCTCTTGATCAAAAGGAAACTGCGCATACAGCTTCTTACTAAACGCCAAGGTCCCGGCAAACCCTTCCACACCCAACATCGCCCCAAATCTTGGAAACATCCGTAAAAGACGCGTAATCACCGAATTATAGGGCGTATCATGGGGATGCCCCACATCCTCAAACGATGCCATTTTCCCTTCCGCAATCTCTGGCATCCAATCCCCAATCCGAGGATCCATGAGAATATCTGCCTGCACCAATAAAACAAAGGAAGCCGTTGCCTTCTCAATCCCCCGATGATACAGATAGTTCACATGATTGGGCGCGTCAGTCCGAGTTGTATTTAGTACTACAACCAGTTTGGATTTCGGTTCAGCCGTAACATCCCAAATCCGTTGAACCAATTCTGGTGTTCGGTCCGTACAGCGATCTAACACCACAACAAGTTCCTTGGCACCCAAGGCGAGCAACCGCGGAAAGGTATAGGGAAGAATCTCCTCTTCATCATGCAACGGAAGAACAATGCTGAAATCCTTCAATGAATCCGCAGACAATGGTTGTATTCAACTCCAGTCGAGCAAACCGTTCCTAGCGCTTAGAACCCGATAAGCATCGTTATTTTTCAATTTACCGACTAATAAACTACATCCGCTGAGCAACCTCATAGGCTTGCTTCAATTGATCAGCATATCGTTCCCAGAGCAGGTGTTGCATCGCGACGTCTCGAACACGCTGTTTCTCCTCATTCCATGCCATAACATCAGAAAAGTACTCTTTGACTAGTCGTTGAATTATTTGTTTGAGATCCGCACTGGTTGACCAAGTCCACCCCACGTTGTGCTGCTGATTGAATTTCGATTGTAATAACATGGTTTCATGCACCAGCGTTTTGAGCCCGGCATGCATCACTAACGGGTACGTATTTTGAAAGGAATAATACGGAAACCGAATCTTCTTACCCATCAGAGCGGCATCACAATCGGCAATAGTAGCCAGCATATCTTCATGGGAACAGAATCCGTGATTTTCCACTTCCTCGGTGTCAATGACCTGATGTCCAACGAAGACCAGTTTTGCGCCCACCCGTTGAGATTCCCAAAGTTTCAATACATCTGCATCCGATTTGGCATATGCGCCCAAATGCTTCTGCATGGAGGGAGCAAACCGCGACAAAAACGGAAACTCAAATACCGACGAGGAAACCTCGGGGGCCATGCGTCGAATGTAGGCAATACGAAATTCCGAATCAATATTTCGATTGGGGGGAATCAAGGCAATTTCGCGTTTATTCGGCAGATTGGGTACAACGAAGGTATTTGGCTGCACCTGTTTATACGAACGGGCTACTTCTTGGCTCACCGTGATCGTTGGAGCGGTGCGCAGAATCTTTTGTTCCCATTGTTTCCACGTCTGCACACTCGCCCAGCGAACCATCTTTTGGGGGCCTACTCGCTGTCGAATTTTATGGGGTTCTTCGAA
The DNA here is from genome assembly GCA_964347045.1 of uncultured archaeon. GTDB lineage: Archaea > Asgardarchaeota > Hermodarchaeia > Hermodarchaeales > Hermodarchaeaceae > Hermodarchaeum. The sequence continues at coordinate 2,485 of CAYFXC010000041.1, read as the reverse complement.
GAGCAACCGGAGCCCCCAATTCTCATGGTCATCATAAATGAAAGGATGCCCCACATCCATCGCGATCTTTGCGGCATAGATATCATGGGCATGGATGAAATCAGGTTCTTCCTTTCGAAGCAACCCCTTTAGCCAATTTCGAAGGCGCCGCAAGGTTTGGGGAAACCCCGTGTGTTCGAACGAGCCCCATTGATGCCAATGCAGTCGCTCAAAGACATTGAAAATTTGATTCACTTTCGAGGGGGGCTGCTTTGAGCGATACCCTCCAGCAAATACCACTTCATGTCCGTTATTCACGGCCCAGAACGCATCGCGCTCAATTCGGGTATCCGGTAATCCACCGTCGGAGAGATGGAGAATTTTCACGAGAACAATCACCCAGACTGCAGCCCAAGACCTTAGGAAGGTAGGTGGGTTCAACTGGAACCGAGAAGCCTGTTCCTATTAAGATTTCGTTGAACACCAACGACAAGAATGCATCTAGATTCGGCGATAAATTTGAACCACACCATTATTGAAGATTAACCCATTCTCGGAACTCGTTTCGAGCCAGGGAATGACGCTTGGATGAAGCGGGGCCCATTGCACCCCGGATTGTAACCAAAACCCATTATCCAGCAGATAACGATGAACCCCCACGTAAGTGTAAGATGTGGACAAGTTGCCCTCAACCAAGAGGTCATACCCAAGATCTACGGAAGCAGGCTGATTTCGATAATAGAGCAAATAGTAGGTGAAAAGGTGATCGCCCACCGTTGATTGAACAGGTTCGCGGTAATCGGCAATCCAGTTGTTACTCTGCTGCATCGCCGGTGTAATACTGCAGCCATACCCGAAATATGGATCACGGGTAAATGCAAGGGTGACCACGGGTAGTACACCTAACAAACTCACCAAGAGGAGCACTTGAATGAGCCTTGTTTGACGGGGATGGGTGACTACATATCCAATCACAGCGATCCCTGCGAGTGCACACAAGGGTGCAAATGAAAAGAGCACAAACCGATACGTCAGAATCAAACTCAACGCTGAACCCCCACTAATCAAGGCTAACAGCAAGAGACCCAGGATACCAAGAATCCAAGACGAGAGAAAAATCCGTACCCGCGGCGATACCTCATCAAGCACTGAATACCCGAATGCCCCCAACAACACCATCGCCGCCAAAGGCAGCAACAATCCTACCGTTGGCAGGGGCAGCATCGTCATTTCAAAGACTGGAACCAATACAGTATTGGCAACAAAGATAATCAACAGAAGCACAGCGAGGACAAGTAACAGGATTTTAACCTTCAATGACGGTTTCGCCATCGAGATCCGACGGATATTCAACAGTCCAAAAATCAGAAAATATGCTACTAACCCGATAGCCAACAATCGTGCATCTACCAATAAGAGGGAATAGGCGCCAAACAGCCAATAGTAGCCTACCCCAACTAGGAACACAAACAAATAGGCACCGGTTTGCACACTCCATTTCTGCCACGACAAAGTTCCTTCACGAAGCAAGTATACTTGCTGTGATACCATAACAAAGACAATCACACTCCCTGCCACTAAAAAGGAAATATGATGCGTAGGAATTATCGCACACACCAACACCACAACCGGAACCACATGCCAAGAATTCTGCTCAAAGCGCACCACAAACGCCAAGAGCGCAGCCAATAAGAAAAACCGTGCCAAACCCTCCTTGTATGTCGTACCCATAATAAGCGTCAATGGAGCCGCAAACCCAAGCAAGATAAGGCTCACCAGGGCAATGAGTTGATTCCCTGTAAGGTGCCGAACCAGCAAGTAAAAAAATACCAACGATAGCCCCGTTAGCAGCGGAATCATCAGCTGCCCCATAAAAACAGTGTCAACACCGAGAACTAGTCGAAACAAGGCCATCAATACGTTGACACCAGGCCAGTGATCATCATAATCACCCCAGATGTAAAAGTGCCCATTCATCACAATAGTATCGGCTTTCCCGATATGCACCCATGGATCCGGCAGAAACGGAACCCCAAAAAGCAACGCAGGGAGAATTCGAAGAAAGATCACAAACACGACTGTGATTCCAGCTAGAGCGTTGATAACTTGGATGGCACAGGTATCAAAGAAATCACCGATTCTAGCCAACATGTTCTCACATCAATTGAGGAATTCGAAAAGCTTCCGTGTACTGAAATTGTATGAGTAAAAATTATATTAATAACTTGAGCGCGAGGGGTAGTGCTCCCATGAGAGGGAAGTAAACCCTTGTGAAAAGGAGATTGGGAAACCGCAATTGCGAATTCTCCAAATAACACCATTCCTTGGTGAACAACTCGGTGGGAGTGAGCGCTACGCATACCAGATTTCTAAACGGCTTGTCCAATGCGGACATGAAGTTGACATCTACACATCACGCATCAAAGCCGAAACGCCACCACACGCAGTCATCGATGGAATCAATGTTTACCGTTTCGATGCTGTAAAAATTATCTGGAATTTCAAT
>CAYFXC010000040.1:0-6637 GCA_964347045.1 uncultured archaeon | reverse complement strand
AGGAAAAGAGCATCTAGCCTATTATCTCTTAAAAACTGTAAATCTGTCATTTCGACAGTTGTTGACAATTTATGTCTAGTGCCGCTATGGATTTATTGCTGTAAGGATATATCGAAGCCGATACGTTTATATGCCTTGTTGGAGATATTGACAAGAATTCCAATACACGAATTACCACAAAAATCTAATGACTCAAGGTGAGAAAAACGGAAATAGTGAACCTCCTAACATACATTGCACTGGCTCTGGATGCCGATATGGGGCATTGGGACCCTGACATGTGGAGCCACATGATCCCCTTCACGTTCTTCTACGGAATGCCCATAATGTGGCTTTGGATCGTGCTTTTAGCCGTTGTAGTTAGTGCAACCGTTGGCATTGTTTTGTATATTTTCCTGAAAGAACAGCAGCAAGGCCAAGCATGATGGTGATACTTGTGACCGAAACTTCCGTCATAACTCCTTTTAGAAGCCTTGCATTCTTATTTAGTTTCAAATGCGTGAAGAATGATCCTATGACGTGAAAAAAAATCATCTTCCACATCATTGGTGAGAAACAGCATTTACCTCTTCGAACCTCAAGAGATTGACCTATAACGCCTAAAAAACCACCTGCTCTACATTTAAAAATCGCTGTGGCTTGAATGAAGAAATTAAGCAGCATATCCTTGATAAGTACCCCAAACATCACAGGGATGTAATCGAAAAATGACTTTAACGAAAGATCTGAAGAAACAAGCATTAGGTGAAGGTTTTGTCACTGTGGGCATTACCACGCCGAAAATGCTTCGTGGTTTACCATATGGTAGGATTCACACCGTTCAAGACCTACGAACCCCAGAAGAGGTGTTACCCGGTGTAAAATCCGTGATCTTGTTGGGTTATTATGCCTGGGACAAATCCTTCAATATCGCTGTCGATTCATCCTATCTTCTAAATCGCGACAAACAAACACCCACTGTGCCATTAGAACGCTACCAACTGTATTATGAAATCCTAAAAAACAAAGCTTGGACGCTTGTAGACTACCTGACCAAAAAGGGGTATGACTCCCGTCAATCCCTCGCGATTCCTCTCAAAACATCCGCAGTACGTTGTGGACTCGGTAGCCAAGGGAAAAACACACTCCTAATTACACCCACCTACGGACCCCGCATCCGATTAATTGCTGTGCTTACAAAAGCCAAACTTGAGGTCGATAAACCATTCACAGATGATCTGTGTGGCCATTGTGAAAAATGCATCAAGGCGTGTCCCACAAAAGCCTTGGAACCGCACCAAATCAGGATTACACGTTGCCTGACTTACGCTGCAGAACAACCACACGCGCAAGATGTGCCCGATGATGTGCGAAAAATCGAAAAGAAACTCATTCGAAGACCGACCCCTAATAGCTACGAAGAATGCACAATCTGTATTGCAGCTTGTCCTATCGGAAAACCATTCAAATCGAAATAAGTTTACAATTAGTGATATGGACACCTATTGAATGACGCAAAACAAATCATCTTTCAAGTCACTAGTAAGAAACAGCACATACGTCTTCGAAAGCGTTCCAATTAGTGCATAACACGTCGGAAAAAAGCTTGCAGCACCTAAACAATACAGAATACTGCTAACACAAGATTGAAGGAGAAACACCTTTAAACCATCAAAAGCTTCCCTTTCGCCAATTATTAAATAGGACAATTTCGTTTCTTTACAGAAATTTATCTTATCGTGCTATGCAGCTGTTCCCTTGAATTGCATTCAACGGAACAGCGCGGCGGCGTGACACAGCCACCCCTTCCCCTGGAATGAAACCACATCCCAATCGAAGAGAATCGAGGTGAACACTATGGAAAAAGGAACTGTCAAATGGTTTAATCCAGACCGCAACTACGGCTTCATCGAACGAGAAACCGGAAACGACGTCTTCGTCCACGGCGACGAAGTCGAAGGTAATAAAATCCTCAAAGAAGGCGACCACGTCACCTTCGAAATCGGACAAGGCGACCGCGGACCCAAAGCCGTTAAAGTCAAATTAGAATAAACCACCTCACCACCACAAAAAACCATTAACCTCTTATTGAACTCACTTCGAGTTGACCTTCAACCAAAACAATACATTCAAGGACACTATTACAAGATGAGTCCTAATTCCCGCAGGTGATCTGCAAGAAGGTAGATGGACTTCTTCGTAATGGATTCTTTATTCGTGCCGGCACACACGATTCGACCACTACTAAAGAGGAGAAAAACAGCCTTTGGTGTCTTCATCCGGTAGATGAGCCCAGGAAAAACTTCAGGTTCGAAAAGGCAGTGTTCCAGCGTCATTTGAGCCAGGTCCAAATCAATGCGGCTATGAAGGTCACCACTGGCCACAATATTCTGTACGGTGATTTTTGGCTTGCCAGTGACAGTAATGCCAACCCGTCGAATCTCATTAATGACTTTTTCAACAGCGGCTTCGGCCTCAGTCGCTCTACGTAATCCGGTAATAACCATTTTGCCAGTGCTAAACACGAGGATGGTGGCTTTCGGCTTCTTGATTCGAAGTTTCAACCCTGGAAACTGTTCTGGTTTATATTCCGCATCTTTTTGCTTGCGAGCCAACAGGTTAAGGTCGATTTTTGAAGTAACTTCTACCGTTGCCACAACATTCTCAATTTTAAACTTTGGACGTCGGGGCATGAGTCAACCTCCTGCACACGTTGTCGAGCAAATCAATTACATACAGACATCATAACAATTTCGTATAGTATGAAAAAATTGAAGACGTTCACTAGTTGCTAGGAGAACTTGTACCTAAAGACAGCAAGAGATTGACACAAACTCTGCGGATCCCACCACCTTACACAACCACTTATCGCCCTCTCTCCTCTACCCTTGAATCTCACCGTCTCCTCATCCACCAAGAACCACGGGTCCTCCCAAAACTAGGAACTCCATCGGTCAATCGGCACAAGAGTGACATGAAAGCAGTCCCGGAAGCCGTCGAGGTGGGGTGGGCGCCGTAAATATAGGGCGCCGCATTCCTTGGGGAAGTCGCTAACGGGGCAGTGGCGTGTCCCTTGGATGTCTGTGTATGATGTCCAAGAATCTCCCGGCTTTAGTCGTGGAGAGTGTCAAACAACTTTAGCCAATATTAAACTCGTAGCAAAGAAGTATTAGAATGCACAAAGCCCAGAAAAGGTCATAACCTTTTATACGCGGCAATATCTGTCATAATAGAGGCTAAGCGCGCGCCCCGAGAAGTTGCTTCGTGGTTCATTCTTTGCAGAAGTTCTACTACCTTTTTCCCTTTTCTTTTGAGTTCCATTTCCGAGACGGTGTTTTTCATCGGACAAAGGTCATCCACTACTATTCCCGCTTGTTCGCTGTAGATTACTGGATAAATTCGACATCCTAACGGTCTGTGTTCATAAATGAGGCAGCGGCATTTTACAACGTCATAGAAAATGCAGAATCCATGATAATTTCGCAGTCTGGCAAAACCATGCTTGTCATAACGTATAAACTTCTGTCTGGTATATCCCGCTTTTACCAACTGTTCAACGTCAGCATTGGAAAGCATCATTTCAGTGTTTTCACAGCATATTCCGCAATGCGAACAACGCATGAGCAGATTCTACTCTAACATTCTTTTAGTAGTTTTCGTCAATTTTCACTAAGACTGGAGATGTCTCCGTTGTCCATAACTTACCCGTCTCCAACGGATGCCTCGTCTACCCCCTGCATCGTTCCTTTCTGGAGAAATAACGTGAAACAAATCATCTTTTACGTCATTGGTAAGAAACAGCATTTACGTCTTCGAAATCCAGCAAGAATGGTAAATAACACCCCAGAAAACTGCGTACTCAGAATAATAGCGGCTTTTATGTTATGTCCCCTTGTTATTACCAAGGAGGTGAGTTGTTTGAAACTCGTACGTTCTGAGGAAGAATTTGCTTTGTTCAGGGAGTATTTTGCTAAGAGCTATTTGCTCGATGATGTCACCATGGTTGTGGCCATGTTCCGGACGGATCCGGAGGTCGTTAAACGCGTCCTCCACCTCCCTTAGAACTCACTAAGTCCAACGGCTAGTGCAAATATTGCGGTTGCCATACTCAGAATTACAGCAACGGGAACTAAGAGGAACAAGACTGAGAAGTATGGATCATATGAATGAAGAAGCGCAACAAAAGTCTCGGGCGGACTCGGAGCTGAGTAAATTAATTGAACCCCCAAGAGAATAGGAATGAATATTAATGCTATCACAAAGATCCCAAGAAAATTGAGTGGAACTGACACTTTCCATGTGTGCTTTATTCCCTTCCAGAGTCCGTAGACTAATATTAACCCAATTGCGCCTACCACCAGCGGCATAATCGTAGCTGAAAAGAACGCAGCGGAATCAGGGTTTGGAAACCCATAGGCGCCACCATACCAGCCCACCATACTCGTAAAAAGCGTAAACTCGACAACACGAAGATTCTGGGACGATATTACTCCAAGAGCTAGATAGCTACAAGCGGCAATCAACTGAAGAACCGCAGCGATTGTGTGATTACGAGTCACTTGGCTCGGCCTCCTTCCACTCACAGACGCGTGAGCCGCTCACGTTCTTGATCTAGTTCTATGTTTTATATAAATTATTATTATAATATTTGTGATAAATTAATCAGTTAGATAGTATATATGTGTTCAACCTATTATGTACGTTATGGAGCCTAATTCGTGTTTTTTATTTTTCCTGGCAAAAATAATCAGAAGAAGATCTTAGTCGGTGAGTGAAAAAGTTCTGGACACCCGATACACTTTTACTCACAGAATCATGTGACGCTCACATTATCTAGGAGCGGGAACGCAGCATCAAAGAGAGTAAGATGTGAAACGTGGGAAACCATGACGAAACGTGTACAGTGATTCCTCTGAACCGAGAGCTTCCAATTCATACGACTTAGGTGTACCCCCTGATTCACGTACAATATTTAGATGGGAGATTCGGTCTAACACCTTCCCATCTTTATCAGTTCAGCCCTATGACCACCCTTTCTTTTCTAAACTCATGTCGATTAATTTCAGATAGGTAGCATCGAGATGCTGGTAGTAGGCATCTTTCTGTGTTTCCTCCTGTAATGTCACTTCGAAATAGGGCATTTTGTAATCTAAGGCCAGTTCCTCGGCTTCGCTTCGAGGTACCTCCACAGCATCAATCGGCTGTGTCCGTGCATCGAGTAACGCCACCAAGAGCCGAGGAACATGACCTGCATTCTGATCTAGCTCTCGAAACCAGTTATCCATGTGTTTGAAGGTTTTATGTTGTCCTCGATTGAAAAAAAGCAGCGCTCCTGTGGAACCTTGGATGAATAAGGGACGGACACTACCGAAATGAGGTTGTGCTGATACATCCCAGAGTTGCAGCCTACAATTAACCATTGCTTCCGTTCTTCCTTGCATTATTAAGATTTCGTGGTATGGATGAATGAACAGTTCAATTATATGAAGTGATGAATACTACCTATAATGAATTGGACTTCTAAACGACAAAGCAGGAACAGGTGAATACCTTTCCCAAAATACTTCATCCCAAATCTCGAAAAGATCCTGAATATGTTGTCAAACTAATGTTTCAAGAAGCAAACTTTACTCTAATGCATTGAAAGGCTACACACGAAGCAATAAATGAGATATCATCAGATCGTTTAGTTATAATGTCATGCTACCTGATCACTGGCTGGTATTGTTTTGGTCATGCTTCCCGTTTGATATCCTTCTAAGTCTAAAGTCACATATGTGAACCCCAACTTTTTCAAAGCCTTTGCAACCTTATCCATAAGGCTGGCTTGGAACAAAAGATCTCGTTCCCCTTTCCCGATTTCAATCCGTGCCAATCCATGGTGATCCCTTACACGAAGCTGTCGTACACCAGTGAGTGTCTTGATAGCTTGTTCGGCTCTTTCGATGCGTCTAAGTTTATCCTCTGTAATTTGATTCCCAAAAGGAATCCTAGATGCCAAACAGGCTAAAGATGGTTTGTCATGGACTGCCAACTTCAGTTGCTTCGCCAATGCGCGTATCTCTGTTTTTGTAAAACCGATTTCGGCCCAGGGACTAAAGACTCGATCTTGCTCTTGAACTGCTTTAAACCCCGGTCTGTGACCATCTAGCTCACTGAAATTTGTGCCTTCAAAGACCACTTTAAACCCAAGTCCCTGGCCAAGTTTTTGTAATTGAGTTAGCAATTCGGTTTTACAGTAATAACAGCGATTTTCCGGGTTTTCAACGAAGCGTGTATCAGCTAATTCATCGGTTTCAACAATTACATGACGAATGCCAATATCCTTCGCAATTTGCTTGGCTTCTTCTAACTCGTGAGCAGGATAACTTGGAGATTTAGCCGTTACCGCCACTACATTATCTTCCAACAATTCATAAGCGACTGCTGCGAGAGTTGTACTATCAACGCCCCCAGAAAACGCAATTAATACCCCTTCCTTGCCTTTCTCCATTATGAACTGCTTCAATGCTTCATACTTTTCATTTAACGATGTCATGAGTGTCAATCCCATACCAAATGTGCGAATTTAACACAGCATTTCTGTTTTTTACATGACTTTTACTAGAACCACATGGTTGCATCGGCATCTAAAGCGAGGTCATTTAATGTTGCGGCA
>CAYFXC010000039.1:0-6860 GCA_964347045.1 uncultured archaeon | reverse complement strand
TCGAAATGACAGATTTACAGTTTTTAAGAGATAATAGGCTAGATGCTCTTTTCCTGCAGATAAGATGCTGCACAGTGACTGCAACAGAACACTACCGATTTCCCTTCTATCTCCTCAAAATGTGCTCCTTCAAAGACTTTGCAGCCACAGCTGGCACAGATTTGGATATTCGATTCAAAGGCTGCAACTGTAATGGAGGCAAAGCGGCGGAATAGTTGTTCGACGTCTCGACGCCCTTTTTTCGTAAGCGAATACTCCTTGCGTGGCCGTTTTCCCACAGATTTATCTTGAGATGAAACGATCCCTAGCTCCTCCAGTTTCTGCAAAAACGGATAAAGGGTGCCAGCACTCAAGGTGTGACCAGTGCGTTGCCGGTATTTAGTTATCACACTATATCCATGAGTAGGACCTTCGAACAACACAAGCAAGATATAGAATTTTGCAAAATCATCCAAGATACTTTCTAAGGGCGAATCAGACAAGTCAGACACCTCTTCAACTTTGATCACTAAGTTTCTGATGAAACTTACGGATTTCCTTACGAAGACGTCCTTTCGTTAGTGATATATCCATTTTGTTATATTTTATAACACTCTTTCGGCTACTTAAAAATCCCCTTATCCTATTAGGAAATTCATTCTCTTCCCACCCATTGATGATATTAAAACGCTAAAAGTCTTGGTTTACAAAATACTCTTGTTTCTTGAGTTTTAGGCATTTTTTCAGAAGGTGTGTGAGCTGCAACATCTAACTTATTGGCTGACGAGAATATTCCTTCAAAGAATTTGACATTTCAGTTAAACGTGCATCCACTAATGCATTTATTGTACCTTCTGGAAAGGTTCCATCTTTCAGACGTTTTCCAGCTGGTATTCCTGTGAGTAATTCGATTCCTTCGTCGATAGTTTCAACGGCATAGATGTGGAATTTTCCAGTCCGAACGGCTTGGATGACTTCATCTTTCAACATCAGATTTTGCATATTTGATTTGGGGATAATAACAGCGTGATTCCCAGTCAATCCTTTCGCTTTACAGACTTCGAAGTATCCTTCGATTTTTTCATTGACAGAACCGATGGCTTGGACCTCGCCGTGTTGATTCACAGATCCTGTTACAGCAAATCGTTGTTCGATGGGTATATCAGAAAGCACTGAGAGAAGGGCGTAGAGTTCGGTGCTGCTGGCACTGTCTCCATCAATCCCACTATAACTTTGCTCGAATACTATTCGAGCTGCAAGACCAAGGAGCTTGTTTTTACCGAATTTATTGGCTAGATATCCACTTAGAATAAGGACCCCCTTGGTATGTAAAGGTCCTCCTAGTTTTGCCTCTCGTTCAATGTCAACTATCTTCCCGCGACCTAGTGCGACACTAGCTGTTACTCTTTGTGGACGTCCAAAAGAGAAATCTCCAAGGGAAAGGACAGATAGTCCGTTTACCTGTCCAACTACATTCCCATCCGTCGTAATGAGGATAACCCGTTTCTCAATTAACTCTCGGATTTTTTCAGCTAATAGGTTTGACCGAAAAATTCGTTCTTCTAGTGAGCGTTTGATTTCGCTAATTTCAATAATGCTTTTTTGTTGTTCTTGGGCGTAAAAATTTGCTTCACGAATTATATCAGCTATGATGTCGAATCTAATTGATAATTTTGTTTGATTATCAGCCAATCGTGAGCTGTAATCAACAACTGCGGCAATAGCATCGGCGGTGAGAGGCCGCAGGTCTTCTTTATCATGAAGCATACACACAAAGGCACCATAGACTTGAATATTTTCATCAGTCCGGTCCATCGTTGTGTCAAACTCAGCTTTTACTTTGAAGAGTTCTCGAAATTCTGGATCTAGTAAGTAGAGCTGTTGATATAACATGGGTTCTCCGATTACAATAACTTTTAATGTCAATGGGATGGGCTCCGGATCTAGCGACTTCACAGTAAGAGCTCCTGTGGGCCCTGAAGCTTCTTCGATAAGAATTTCTTTGGTTTGTAAAGCTCGTTTTAAAGCAGAATATGAAAGAGGTGATGTAAGTAATTCTCTGGCAGGGAGTACCAGATAGCCACCATTTGCCTCATGTAGGGCTCCTGATTTTATCATTGAAAAGTCAGTAACCAAAGCACTAAAACGTGGCTCCTTTTCAATCTGGCCAAAGAGATTTGAATAGGTCGGGTTGGGCAGCATTACGATTGGAGCGCTTTTACGAGCAGCATTGTCGACGATCAGGTTCACTCCATATCGTTTCATATAGTCCTCTACTATAGGCATAATCGGCATCGCTGTGTGTTGAGGTACAGGTTGATGACGCCCAATGAATTCGTTTAAATTTTCTGTGATGTCAGTGGCCATTTCGTGAATCCATGCCAACACCTGAGGATGATTTGTGTAATTCTCCTGAAGTTCAATTATGAGAGGATCAAGTGTGAACATGACAGCGTTTTTTTCAAGTTCGTCGAGTTCTAGATTTCGTCTTTGTTCGAGTTTACGAATTTTCCGGAAGATTTTACGTAGTTCTGTTTCTAGATGTTTCCGACGTTTTTCGAAGTCTTGGCGAATGTTGGGAGGTAATTGGTCAACAGCTTCTGGTGATATTGGCTTGCCTTCTAGTAATGGTACAATTAAAAGTCCAGTTTGTGTCCCTTGTAACTGAAAGCCAGCTTGCTCAGTTTTCGCGAGCACTTGATCATTCAATTTTACTTTTTGACGTTCAATTTGACGAATGCGGTTCTCCCGCTGTTGTGAATATTCTTCACTTTCTAACATTTGGTTAATGGAAGATTTCGCTGCGAGAAGAAACTGATCAACTTTGGCAACGAAATCTTTACCTTTTCCTTGTGGTAGTTCTAGGGCTCTGGGTTGACGAGGATTACCAAAATTGAATACATAACACCAATCGGAGGGAACAGGCTGTTTTGCAGCGATTTTCTCTAGATATGATTTCACTGCTGTTGTTCGGCCGGTTCCCTGAGTTCCAACTACAAATATGTTGAAACCCTGGTTTTGAATCTGTAATCCTAAATTGAGTGCACGGACAGCTCGTTGCTGCCCCACAATGCCATCGAGCGGGAACAATTCAGCACTTGATTTACAGGCGAATTGGTTCAGTGAACAAGTGACACTTAGTTGATCAGCTTTTAATTTCTCCAATTTCAACTTCCACACGATTTTTAATTTCTTAAAGGTCGATTGGCCAGATGAGTATTATCAAGATCTTGTTCTTGGAAGCAGTTTTCAATCAGGATGCAGGCATTTGATGTTCCTCGTATTCAACTGGATTATTATCGAATTTTTCTTTACAAACTGGAGCACAGAAGTAGTAGCGTTTGTCATTGTAGTCACTGTAAAGCTCTGCATTTTCGATTTCCACTTCCATATTACAGATGGGATCAACAGCTAATTGATCATCGACTTGATAGGCAACGGTTGGTGTTTCTGGGGTTGTGGAATCAATTCCAGTTTTGATATATTCTTGTTTTTTTGATCTAAACCGCCCAAGAAGTAGAGCATTTGTAACCACGCTCACGCTCGAAAGGGACATCGCAAGTCCAGCAAATTCAGGTCGTAAGATAAGGCCTAGCGATGGAAATAGAACACCTGCTGCAACAGGGAGCAGGATTAGATTGTAGATGAGAGCCCAGAAGAAATTCTGTTTGATTTTTGTCATCGTTTTTTTACCAAGTTCAATTCCTGCAACAACATCCAGGAGATCGTTCTTTACCAGTACGATATCTCCGGTTTCTACAGAGACATCAGTTCCTGACCCTAAGGCAATCCCGACATCTGCTTGAGCAAGAGCAGGTGCATCATTAACGCCATCACCTGTCATGGCAACTATTCGACCTTTCGATTGGAGGCGCTTAACTTCATTCGCTTTTTCACCTGGTAACACTTCAGCTAGAACGTCGTCAATTCCAAGTTTCTTTGCGATCGCATTTGCAGTCCTTTCCTTATCCCCTGTAAGCATTAAGACTTCAATGCCCATCTTCTTTAGGCGTTCAACCGCAATCGTGGAATTCTCTTTAAGCGTATCTGCAATGGCAACCAAAGCAAGGGGTTGTCCATCTCTTGCGGCAAAGACTGTAGTTTTTCCGTCCTCTTGTAATCTAATGAGGTGTTCTTCAAACACACTTATGTCGATTTCATTGTCAATCATGAGTTTGTCGTTTCCGACAAGAATTGTTGATCCATTCACTATTGCACTCACGCCTTTGCCTGTGAAGGAGTTGAATTCTTTTGCCTCTGGAATATGATCACCTATTTCCTCAACATATTGAACAATTGCCTCAGCAAGTGGATGTTCGCTGTTCTTCTCTACTGCTGCAATTTGCATCAATGCTTGATCGACATTGATATTATCGAAGGGGACAATATCAGTTACCGTGGGCTTGCCAATGGTGAGTGTTCCCGTTTTATCAAAGACAATAGTGTCAATCTTTGGAATTGTTTCTAGCCCCGCCCCTGTCTTAATGAGGATTCCTTCTTGAGCCCCACGACCAATTCCAACCATTAAAGCAGTTGGAGTAGCTAATCCCAAGGCACATGGGCAAGCGGCGACTAATACCGCAATCATGAAACTTAAAGATAGCACCCAATGTACTCGAATAAAACCAAACCAGACTAAGAAGGTCGCAACAGCCATGACGATTACAAGGGGGACAAACCATTCTGCAATCGCGTCTGCTTTACGTTGAATGGGTGGTTTCTGGGTTTGAGCTTCCTCAACTAGACGAACAATTTGGGAAAGCACTGTGTCTTGGCCAACTTTCGTTGCATGGATTTTCAACACTCCTCTCTGATTTATTGTAGACCCAACAACTGGATCGCCAATCTTCTTACTAACTGGAATTGACTCCCCTGTAACCATAGATTCATCAACAGATGATTGGCCATCGATTACTTCTCCGTCTACCGGAACTTTTTCACCAGGTTTCACCAAGAGGATATCACCGACTTCAACATCTTCGACAGGGATTGTGATCTCTTGACCATCCCGAATGACGACAGCAATTTTTGCTTGGAGATCTAGAAGTTTGCGAATAGCGCGAGACGTGCGGCCCTTAGCGATTGCCTCAAGGGCCCTGCCAAGCAGTATAAACGTTATTAGGAGTGCCGCTGTGTCATAAAAGGCTATTAAACCTGAGAGAAAGAAAGTTGCTGCCACCGAGTAAAAATAGGCTGCACTTGTACCCAGCATTATGAGGGTGTCCATGTTAGCTTTTTTGTATCTTAATGCTCGCAGACTGGATTTATAGAAGGGGTAGCCAGCTATGAATTGAACAGGTGTTGTTAGAATAAAGCCTAGGAGCTCCACTGTGAACCCAGGTGGTAGAAAGGGTGCTACGATCTGGGGGAAAAACGTAAACACAACTATAGGTATAGTTAACGCCAAGGAAAATGCTAGTAGGCGTAAGTAGAATTTAATTTCGCGCTCACGAGTCATTGCCTCCCTGTCAGCACTTGAGGGGGCGGTCTCCGTAGTTTCGTAGCCAATTCCCTGTAAAGATCGTTTTATAATTTTAAAAGTAACCAAGTCTTCATCATATTCAATCAGCAAACGTCCAGATTTTGGAAAGGTAGATACGGCAATAACACCTTCTATCCTTTCAATTGCTCGCTGGATTTTTGACCAATCGCCTTCTTTAGGCTCAGGAACAGGAGTGATTGTCATTCCAGCACGTTTTGGTTTGTAACCAGTTGATGCAACAGCATCTTCAAGTTTAAACCGATCGACACGCTCTGGCTCGTATTCGACTACGGCTTTCTCTTCGAGGAGGCTAACATTAGCCTTCACGACACCTTCTTGTTTGAGGAGTGCTTTTTCAATCGTTGCTACACAAGAAGCGCAGTGCATCCCTTCAATTTGCATTGAGAGTCGTTTTATTTCTCTTTCTTTTGTATCTGAATCACTCAACGAATTTCACCTTTCCATTCATTTTGACATTAGACCTTGGCTGAATCCATTTGGCGTTTATACGCGGATGCACAATGGGGGCAGCAAAAAGTAGATACCTGCCCATCAATTTCTTCTTCGTGCCCTCCCTCATAGAGCTTGCAGCCACAATTAGCACAGATTTGTGTATTCAAATTGAAGGCGCCACTGGTAATGGAAGCAAACCGGCGAAACAACTGGTTTACGGCTTTTCGTCCTGGGGTTGTGAGCTGATAGACTCGGCGGGGACGTTTGCCTACTGGTTTATCATCGTGACTAACAATACCTTGTGCCTCTAGCCACTGAAGATAAGGATATAGAGTTCCGGCGCTGAGAGGCTGTCCAGTTCGACGGCGATATTTTGTCATTATTCCATAGCCATGGCTAGACCCTTCGCGTAATAGGAGGAGAATATAGAACTTTGAAAGATCATCTATTGCGGCATCCAGAGATTTCTCATGAATGGAGTTCATTTTAGAGGTCACTTTTTAATGATAGTTTCAGTTTTCACATTTGGAAGTTTCGTGGAAGATATATCCTGCTCGACATATTTAAATATTGCGGCAAGGATATATCCAAATCGATATTACATCATGGTTGCACCAAAAAAATATTGAATATTAAAATCACTGAGATGCGGTAGCGTAACACCAGCAGGAAACACTAAGGCTGGGCTAAACAAGCGGAGGTGAAAGAATTGGCCAAGGATCCCATTTGCAATATGGAAGTGGACGAAAAGACTGCAAAATACAAGTCGGAGTATCAGGGTAAGACGTACTATTTCTGCATGGCAAGATGTAAAGTTGCCTTTGACGAGCACCCAGAGAAGTACGTTTCCTAAGTTCTTAGCAATATTAATATGAATTTTCTAAAATAACGGGCTTAATATTGAAAAGACGTCGAGCCAAAATTCTTTAAAATTCATTACAAAATT
>CAYFXC010000038.1:0-7048 GCA_964347045.1 uncultured archaeon | reverse complement strand
TAAGGGAGGGGGAGCGAGGGGAGGGCGAGGAACGATGCGGACACAACATTACATCTATTTCCCTTCGCTTCCTTCAAAAAGGTGATTGGCTGAAATTATTTAAACTCCTCAACTGTGATGAAAAAAGTGGATTTCTTATCCTGAAAAATCTGGCTTTTTTTGCTCAACTCAGCAGGAATACTGCGGGAAATTGAAGAAAGTCTAGTCCTTACGGACGCTATGGGATATCATGAGAGTTAGTGTTTCTTTGACACCTTCAGTGGGGCGGAGTTTTTTAAAGATGAAATCGTTTAATTCTTCTTCGTCGGCAACTTCAATGATACAAAAAATATCATGAATTCCATAGACGGATGAAATCTCTTGGACGACAGATAAATCTTTCAATGAATCGAATACAGTGTCGGTGAGAGGAGGGTCAACATCAATTAGTATAATCGCACGAAGAGTCATTGTTGGAAAACTCCGAATATGTATATGTCAACCTTTCAGTTCCCGTTAATGTTCCTTATAAGCAATTCTAGCCAGAAGTTTTAGATGGGCTTGAGTTAGTAAATTGAGTAAGTTAGATGAAAAACTTCAAAACATACAAAGTGCATTAGAATCCATCCTAAGAATGCTCGTTAAACGCTGAAATATCGCACACAAATCCTGAGGAGGGATTATTCATGACCCTGACGAAGTCAGATAAGATTCTAGTAACATGTGCTCTCCCCTATTCAAATGGTACGGCACATATCGGTCACCTACGCACCTATATTCCAGGTGATGCCTATGTCAGATACCTGAAACGCTTCGGCTACGATGTCAGGTTTTTTTGTGGATCAGATACTCACGGCGCCCCAATTGAGCTTGCAGCGGAACAAGCCGGTATCTCACCCCAAGAGTTAGTTAAAAAATATCACATTCACTTCAAAAATATCTTTGAACAGCTGAATATCGATTTTGATTTATATGGAACAACCGAGGCCCCTTACCACTACAAGCGTGCACAAACAATCATTCGAACCCTAGAGAAAAACGGATACGTTGAGGAACGGGAAGTAGGGTTACCTTACTGTAATAAGGATCAAACTTTCCTTGCTGACCGGTTTTTAGTTGGAACTTGTCCGTATTGCGGAACGTTCGCTCGGGGTGATGAATGCGATCAAGGTTGTCAGCGGTATCTTGATGCAGACCAATTAATTGACCCACGTTGTGTTATATGTGGATCACCTGCAGAAAAACGCAAAACGCGTCATCACTTCTTCAAACTTTCAATGTTTACAGACTTTCTTATTGAGTTTAATAACAAATTGGAGGGTACCCCTATAGCACGCAACTATGCTTTAGGATGGATTCGTCAGGGACTGAAGGATTGGGGCATTTCGCGTGATCTAAAATGGGGCATTCCATATCCAGGTGACGAAGAACGGGTTCTCTATGTATGGGCAGAAAATTACGCGGGTTACATTTCATTTACTGAAGAGTGGGCCCGACAAACAGGAGCAGACTGGGAAAAGTATTGGATTCGGGACGGAAAGCTTATTCACTTCATCGGTGCAGATATCGTTTACCATCACGCAGTCTTTTGGCCTGCTATACTGAAAGGCGTTAATTACAACACACCCTATGCGATTGTTGCAAGTGGCATGGTAAAAATCGAAGGACATGGACTTTCTAAGAGTCGTGGGTTTGTAATTGATATTGAAGAGGACTTCATCAACCAAGGAATTGATGTCGACGCTGTAAGATATTACATCTTATCATACACTGGACATACGAAAGATTTAGATTTTGTCTGGAAAGACTTCCAATCCAAAGTGAACAATGAACTCGTTGGAATTCTAGGTAATTATGCATACCGTGTTCTCCTCTTTATTTACAAAAACTTCAAGAAAATACCTAAAGGATCTATTACACCAAGCGTTACAAAGGAAATCAAAAAAACCATCAACAATATCCAAAAGGCCGTTTATAATTACAAGTTCAAAGAAGCAGTGGACGCAGCCATGCAACTTGGATCATACGGTAATACGCTTTTTCAACAATGTGAACCTTGGAAAACCATCAAAGAAGATCCAAACCGGTGTGAAAATGACTTGTACCAGTGTTTACAAATCTTGAAAGCCATCGCTATTTTAATTGAACCCGTGATGCCCACAATTGCAGACCGAATCTGGCAACAACTCGGTCAGACAGAAAATATCCATGAAATAAAAGTTGAAAACTGCACAGACCCCCTAAAACTAGGTAAAAAATTGCCTAAACCAACGGTTCTATTCAGCAAAATTCCACTTGAAGCCGTTGAAAAACTGGCAACCGGCCTAAACCAACGTATTGAATTTGCGAAGGCAACGGGAAAGTAACCGCGTGTTTCACTATTTCCTAGCCTACTGATCGAATAACCGTTCCATAGAGTTCTTTTTTGATTGCTTTGACTTCCTTTGACTCCTTTTTTTTACCAAGAGTTTTAAGATGCGTAGCGATCAGATCAAGTGTCCACTTCTGAAGCAGTCGATTGTTTGGTCAGACGCAACTAACATCTTGAGTTCTGACACTGGAGCATCCCATTTTATACCTCGGCAGTTCTCAACCCAAAGTTCATCTTTGCCATTGAAGGTAACAGTCTCTCCCTTGGGCAGGAACCATAGTCCTTCAATTGAGGCATGGGGGTAGGCAGGTCGCACGCCATAGATGGTCTGTACATAGAGTTGACCATCATCGACCTTAGCAAGATTAAATGTTGGCTCAATCCCATAATAGGTGGCTTTGTAAATCCCCGTGATTTTTTCAGCTTGGTTGGGATCAAGCGGTGGGACATTTAGTTTTAGCCCAACCGGCGTCACTCGTGACAAATTGAGTTCAGCAATAGGATATCTGGCACCCACATATGTCACACCATATGGCCGTTGGGATTTCTTTGACTTGAAGTTGAATCTCACGGCATTCCCAGAAGGCAGGATGAATCCATTTCCCTTTGGTGTGAGCTCGAACCGATCATGCCAGTAGAGCTTCTCATCTTTGTATGTAACGACTACTGAGTTGTTCCAAAGACCAGCATAAAACCCAGCTATTTTGGATAAATCTTTCACATCTGGAGCCGTAACTTTTTCCTCAAGAAACTCCTTTGGCATTCTACGAATTAGTGTAACACCATGTGACTTGAGAAGCTGTTCTCTTGTCTCTGTTCCTAGCTTATGAGGATTCTTACTCTCACCAGTGTAGTTTTCCCTATTGGTCTGAACACTAACTCCAAAGTCATAATCAGGAATCCAGTAAAAGGTACTGGCATAACCAATGGAACCTCCACCATGTCCTAGAATCCTTGGAGCGAATCCACCATAGATGTCAACACCGAGGCCATAGTTGAATCCCTGATCTTTGGCAAAATGGGGTCGAATCATTTGACGGAACAGATCCTTTCTGAGAACGGTAGTTCCATTGTATTTCCCTTCGTTCAGGGCAAGGACAAGAACCTTCGCAAGGTCAGTTTGACCAATCCAGACATCCCCGCAACCATAGTCCTCGGAAGCGCCATACTCACACTCATGTCTACCATTTTCAGTTCCTATCGCGACATTGTCTTCGTTAAGTGCCTCACCACTTCCATAACGGAGAGTAGTCATTGCAAGAGGCTTTCCCAGCTTCTTCTTTGTCCAACTTGGATAAGTCATACCGGTCGCAAATTGAAGCGAGAATGCTACGAGGTCCATGCCAATGTTTGAGTAATAGTATCGATCATTGACCGGAGCAATCATCCAGCAGTCCTTGATACTTTCAACCATTTCTTCAAAGGTATAGGGTTCTTCATTGCCGAAGTTTCCGCCAATTCGGGGTTCCCTGGGTAGACCTGCTCGATGGGAGAGAAGATGTTAAAATGTGATTTTCTCATGCTCTTTTGGATCATGTCTAGAGTGTATGGTGAAGTCAGACCAGTAATCAATTTCTTTATCGTCAAGAGCTATTAGACCATCCTGAACCGCCAACATGAAGGAGAGCGCCGTGAAAAATTTTGTAGTAGATCCTATCTGAAAAATGGTCTGTGTATCAACCAGACCAGACTTTGCTAAGTTGCGATGACCGAACCCCTCAGCCCAGAGTATTCCAGCGCTCGTTACAACAGATATACTGGCACCAGGAGTTGGTCCATTCTCCACATAGTTCTTCATTCGCCGTTGGAAACGTTTGATTAGAGGACTATATCGCTCATTGTTATTCATGGTTAATATCAACACATCAAAATTAGAATAAATCCACTTGTCATCCCTCATCATTCTGATAATCACAATACGGTAGTAATAGATTCATTGCTAAATGCTAATGAAAACAGATATTTCTTTTAAATAAGCGTAGATAGCAAGTAGTAGATAAAAAAAAGTATTACATTTATAAGTTAACGCATAGATGCAAGAAGCCCCCTTTGGGGAATAAAATAAAATTGGTTCGAAAAATGTCTGATACAGCAAAAACATTGGTACTAATCGGTGGTATTCTCAATCTGATTGGGGCCCTACTTTTCATCGGTGTATTTGTCGTTATGTTTGGTTGGATGATTATTGATCCAATGTTAACGATGTTTGCTTTAATTGCCGGTGGTTTATTAATAATTCCGGCAATTATCGGTCTCTTATTTGGTTTGCTACCGTTGCTATGGCGAAATGAACCCGAACAACATCGAGTCGGTCTTATCATCATAGGCGTTTTAACCTTATTCTCAATTGGTGGAATCTTAATCCTGATCGGTGGTATCATCGCAAACGAAAAAACCGCTTAAAGCCATCGCTGCCTTGATAAGGCCCCCTTTTCTTTTTTTATGTAAGAGCGTATACCATTTAACGAGAGCGAAGAACTTCAAAGGCAACACAGCCAAATAAAAGAATTAATTTCAAATGCCTTTCAAATGCTGTTAAAACTTTGTTAGTATGTCTTCAAAATTGATCATGAATGGCGAAAAACACACAAAAAATGGGTTGCTGTGTTCTCAAAAATCACCTTATAGCAGCCCAATCATTGCTTCATTTTGGTATGGTGTTTTTTCTCACCCATGAAGCAAGCCATCTCTGAGCTACGCGATGCTGTGAAGGGTCATTTTTATACACACAGGTTACCAGACCCGGTTCTGGCCTACCGGGATGAACATGCATCGCAAAAATGCACGAGTTACAAGAAATACACGCTGTTGTCCGAGCTCCCCGTCCTTCGCGCCAGCGATTCGGTAAATCTGGCTCACAGATGAGCGGACGGGACAGGGCAATGAAATCCACCTTACCTTGATTAACAATTGTTTCCAATCGCTCTATGTATCGGTTTCCTCCAACCAGAATAACTGGAATACCAAGATTGAGGGTTTCAGCAAATTTCAAGAAATAACTCTGTTTCTCAGGACTTCGAATACGCGTATGAGACTCTGGCGCTGGCACTGGTCGAAATCCAAGCTCCTGTTCACTTCTCACCAGACAGTCCCACATTCCGCCGCTTACTTCGATTGCATCGACACCAGCCTGTTCAATTTCCTGAGCTAGATCAGAAAAGGTATCAATCTCAATCCCGCCTTCAAGATAATCAGTGCAGTTCATCTTGATTAGGATAGGAAAATCACTGACAGACTGCCTAGCTTTGGAAACAATCTCCCGAATGATTCTCGCCCTATTTGATGGTGAGCCCCCATAAGCATCATCTCGACGGTTTGTATATGGCGATAGAAAGCGGCTCAGCAATCCGCCGTGCGCGGCATGAAGTTGAATTCCTTCAAAACCTGCCTTTTTCACATCGATAATACCCTCAACAAAGCAATCAACAATATCACTAATCTCTTCCACCGTAAGCCGTCTCACCTTTCTTCGCGAGAAAGGCGAGTCAATCACAGAAGGTCTGCCACTTAGATCTCCATTCTCGAGCTGGGCTATAATATGGCATTCTGATCTCGCATTCTTTACTACCTGAACCATTTTCTCAATCCCTTTGACCCGAAGGTCAGCATAAGTGGAGAGCCAATTCCCAGAACCGATATCGCAAGATTGTTCACTAAAAACCGGTAAACCTCCTGTGATAATAAGCCCCACTCCACCGATAGCGAGTTGTCGATAGAGATTGAGCACCTCGTCTGTTATCACGCGACGTGTCAAGATGGACGGATCCCAGGTCGCCGAACGGACTAAACGGTTCGACAACGTAAGCTGTCCAATTTTCTCTTCCGAGAATACAGCATAGCTATCTCTTCTCATGCGAAATCCTCCGAGAACGACATCGTACGGTTAGTATTCTCGATACTATAAATTAATAATCAGTCTATAATGTGAAACAAATCACCTTTAGCATCATTTGGAAGAAACAGCATGTACATCTTTGAAAACCAAACAAAATAGCAAATAACTGACGCTACAATGGGTTTCTCCACTTTTAAAGAATAATCTTTCATAGATTTTACAATTAGTTACGATGGCAATAGTGAAGTAGCCTTTGATTTATATTGAAGAAGGCAAAAACAGTGCTCCTTTAAATCCAAGAATGTCAAATATTAAATATTCACTAATAGTACTGATGTGAAGTGACCCATGTGCCCCGATTATTTCGAAGACGCTCAAAAACAATTGGTCTTCCACCAGGAACGCCAGTATACGTTGGTGAGCGACGTCCTCGAAAAACAAAAATCACCATAATTGATTACAACGAAGACGATTTCCAGGAAAAGGAAATTGAGACTGTTGCAGAATGTTCCGATTTTACCGACAGTTCAACAGCGACATGGATCAGAGTCGAAGGTTTTAGTAACCTCGAGATGCTTAAAGAGCTCTGTGAAAATTACGAGCTCCATCCGTTAGTAATTGAGGATATACTAAATACCACCCAACGACCAAAGATTGAAGATTTTGGCGATTATATCTTTATTCTCTTGAAAATGCTTACGTTTTCGGATGAAAAAGGTCTGATTGTTAAGCAACTTAGCATTATTTTAGCCAAGAACTACGTAATTACATTTGAAGAAAGTCAAGACGATACTTTTAATCTCATTCTAGAACGAATACGTTTGAAGAAGGGAAAGATTCGAAAAATGAAAAATGATTATCTT
>CAYFXC010000037.1:0-7501 GCA_964347045.1 uncultured archaeon | reverse complement strand
TCATGCAGCACGTAGACGAATATCCCTTGTTCAACCCCTAGGCCAGCGATTGAAATCGGAATCAGACGCACTATCGTAACCAAGGGCATCAACATCATAAAGAAGCTTAGTGGTGTACTTAACTGAAGAGACCGCGAAATTGTGTAGGCTATTAGCACACTTAGAAAGTGATTGATCATAGATATTCCGAAGACCGTTAATAATGTACGTTTATCCTTTCCAAACAATCTCAAGGCTGAGGATAGCTCTTGAATTCTTGCAACGACACCAATGTCTCTAATTCGGCGTAAAATTTTTAAATCCGGTACTCTCCCAAACATAAACAATGGAAAGACAAGGATATACGCTATGCATGTGAGAATGACCAACAAGACAAGCTTTATATTCGAAATGAAACTCGAAAGCACGATAGAGCTAATCAAGCCTATGATGCTCAACGAGAGCAGGCTAATCATATTCAATACCATGATGGATGTGGCAGAATCCCGAACATTAATGGACCTTTCTTTAGAAAGCAAAGCAATCCGAGCAAAATCCGTACCGAAACTTGAGGGAAGAAATGCCCCAAAAAAACCTCCAACCAGATAGATATATATCAGCGTAGGTACTTTGATAATGATTTTTTTAGAACTTAGCAGGATCCGCAGATTCCATGCACGTATAGTTAAATCGATAAACAATAGGAATGGAATGATCAACAAATAGTTGGTCTTAAGATATCCGACACTCTCTATCAATTCCCCAATACCAATATTGCGCGTGAGAATATAAAGTAATGTGACTGTCAAACCAAGTTTGAGGGAATTAATTAGATTCCTGTTGGAGAGCACGGTTATGAGTTTATTCATCGTAAGTATTAGTAAACCGGCCTCCGTTCTAATCTACGGGCTAGCTTATGCATCAATACTTCAATTAGCGGTTTTCTGTCCTTTCCGGGTAAACGGAAGATGTAGTCCGCCTTCAATCTAGCACAATGAAAGGGATCATCCCCCACTTGATTCGTGCTTCTATTGCGCATTACCCCCCAGAAATTCGTAACGAACCCTGCTTGCTGAGAGATCTTAACCGCCATGCCTGATCCAACACCATAGGGATAAGCTAAGTTCTGGACTTGTTGCCCGGGCAACTTCATTTCAATTATTCGTTTTGAGGTCAGCAGATTTATAAAGATTTCTTCCTCAAGCTCCATCTTTGTTTGAAAGCGATTGGACGTCCCATTCGCTCGTTGCCAATGAGCTGCGAGTCGATAGAGTGATCGTCTTCGTATAGGAAGTCTCCAAAAATCTAATCCCCCATTTCGTGACACATGTTCGATTAATCTTTCGACAATGTGATGATCATTAAAATATCTCGGCTTTCCTGACATCAATGAGGCGTTCTCAAATATGGGCATACCAAAAAAATCTTCGATTGACCCGAGCTTCAAACGCTCTTCATAGCCGTTAGGTATCACCAAATCATAAATGGGTGTTTCTTGTCCGGGTCGTATAAAATCTATAATCCTGGAATTGGTAAAAACTTTGTGGTGGTAGAGTGTGTGAGACTGAAAATCGATAATCCCACTTGAATGCATTTCCTGAATCTGGCTCCAAGAACATAGTTCAGGATCCCGATCCGATAAATCCTTTGGGTCACAGGCTCCACTCCAGATGTCGTCAAGGTTTCTAAGAGATGAATCTTTTTCATGAATGTATCCTGGAATAAGAAACACTGTGGCTTGAAAACCGTACTTTTTTAGCAAGGGATAGCCATAAGTCCAAACACTGGATCGTCCATCATCAATGGTTAATAAGATCGAGTTATTAGAAAGTTCGGTTCTTCCCACAAGAAAATTGTTGAATTGATCACAAGTTACGGAGTGATAATTATTGTTTGAGAGAAACTTTAACTGCTCCTCAAAAATGGTCGGCTCGATTGAATGAAATACAAATACGGGAACCTCAATCCTGAGCGGACCTGGATCATTATTGGTAACAAAACGAGGGTACCTTGAGTTAAAAATATTTGTTGCTTCAAGCCTCATCTCTTTGAGAGATTGCCTTATACCTCCGCGTATCACTTGCCACAAACTCCTATCGCTTACAGAAAAATGTTAACGACACGCCAATATGCGTTGAAGAATCCATTTAGAATGGCCATACCTACCTTGCCAATTCCGCTTCCCTGAATCGACTCAGGAAAATAAATTGTCCCGCTTTCCATCAGGTCACGATCCGGTACTACTCTCACCGCTTGTATTTGTTTGCGCTTTCTTATGAGATTGGGTAAGTTTGAGAGGATATAGATTAATGCCTTGAAATAATTAGTAGATGCCCTCTTAAATAAGAGAAGGATAAATAAACTCATTTCATAGATTAAGAGAGCAGGGGAAATTAGAATAAGCGTTTTCAGGGAGTATGTCTGAATTATCATCAACCATCTATTTCTAATCTGGCCGTATACCCGAGGGTAAACTCTAATCACATTGTGATAGACGATTGCAGAAGGCACACTGTAGCAATTCAATCCAAGCATTCTAATCCGGTGATGAAATTCACCATCGTCTCCCCACCCCATGACATAATCCTCGTCGAAATCTCCCACAAGTTCTGATTTGACTTTGTCTATAAGCTGAATACCACAACCGATTCCTCGCTCAGGTTGATTACCTGATCCAGCAAGGTTTGCATTTCTGTTCTTTGCAATTGATGCCCCAATATAATGCAACGGATGCGCTTCAGCATAGATCTTTTCTGGATCATTTCCATAAAGTATCCTCGGAGTGCAAACAGCTGCATTGGGCAATGTATTTAGCGCATGAACCAGAATTCTGAGAGAATCCGGCTCAAAAGTCATATCATTATCCACAATAAATACGAGGCGAGTATCAGATTCGCGCAGGCACTTATTCCTTACCATATTTAACATGCCTGTATTTTCACCAATCTCAACAACCTTAATGTCTGGAAAATTCATCTTTATATATTTAGGACTACCATCCGTTGATCCATCGTCTACGACTAGGAATCTCAGCTTTGAATAGTCCAAGTTTCGGGCTGATCTTATTGTTTCCAACAGTGTTGCCCGACCATTGAAATTACTAATAGCTACAGTTACAACCTCGGACTCGTTCCTTGGGGATTTTCCTATCATATGCTTGTTGGTAGTCACAGGTTAGGTTCCACGAATAATTTGCCACAATTCACTTCAAAGGATCGATTTTTATCCCACAAGAGGAGACACAATACTCGTTCTATCGTATCCAGAATTTTAAATTCTTGAACAGTATTTTTTTCCATGAAATCAGCGTTGACGCGATCACAATAAGCTCTGATCGACTTTTAGGCTTCAGAAACTATGTCTTTTCTTGGGTGATTAAATTTATTGTCAACCTTAGATTAAATTAGGACACATATAAGTCCAGAATGAGTGCACGATTTTATTTTCTGAGGAATGGTTTCTCAAAACTTGTTGACTCCAAAATATTAGAAATATCAGTGAAGCGTGATCCTCGTTGATACATCTCTCTCTAATTATGATCGTAAATTCTCTCCTTCATTCCAAATCTACTTATCGCCTCGGAAACCGTCTACCCTAGCTGGAACTCCCTTCGCAATTGCATAATCGGGAAGATCTTCTGTGACCACAGCACCTGCACCTACAACACATCCCTTTCCAACCTGTATCCCATCGACAATGACCGATCCTGCGCCTAACCACACATCATCCTTGATGATAACCGGCCCCCTGGAATATGTTGTTTGTTCCATGATGGGAAGATCAATACGGTCAAAGGAATAACGCCCACCGCCAATGTAGCAATTGCCAGCAATGAGAACAGATTGACCAATCAAAATACCAGTCACTGAGGAAACAACAGTGTTGCATCCAATCTGTGTTTTATCTCCAATCACTACATGCCCCGTTTTTCCTTGTATCACACAATTCCTGGAAATAATGACGTCATCACCGATGACCATCCCTTCTTCCCCTGTGCCACCAGCATCCAGTAACACATAATCATCTATGGCGACTCGCTGCCCAAGCCTAATGCGGCGGGGGTGACGTAGGGTTATCCCTCTCCCAATAATGACCCCACGATCAGCGCTCTTGAATAAGCGTCGATAAGACCATCCTCTCAGTAAGTAACCTAAACTACCACTGAGATTTCCAAATAAAAGCGTGGCCAATTCAAATTCCAGGAAAGGGATAATTCCGTCACCCCCAAAGGCTTTTTCGCGGTACCTTTTATGCAAAGGTATCTTCTGCTCGTGAAGTTGCTCTATCAAGGACCTCTTAGCAACCTGTTGATAGCCTAAATTTGATGCTTTGGAAGTATCTCTCTTCGATACCATATTGATTTCCTTCAAAACCCGCCTATCAAGGAAAACTACGGCGAAAACACCATTCCAAATTTCTACTTATGAATTGTAATGAACGGATTTATCCCACCGAAAACAAAACCTTACAATTTGTAGAAATGCTTAAAACATGCCGATAAATAGATACTCCGTTTAAACTTTATCTACATCTTACAAGTCACGTATGTCAGCGTTGCAAAAGATTGGAATTTCTTACGTCTTATCTGGGGAAAGATCGATTAATCTGTTTATTGCGGCTACACAAAACTCTTTCCGATGTAGTCAAGTTGCCCCCATTTCGCCAAATCACTGCCACACTATCATTCAAGGTTTAGCCTAGGACCCTCATGACGAATACCCGCAGTTAAAAAATTAAAATACGGCTCAGTATAGGATTGGTTATTCTCATTACTTTTATGACCATGTTGGAGACATTTTCTGATTCAAAGCAATCCCTGTGATGCATACCAATTTGCTGTCATCTTTAGACCTGACTCAAGGTCAACCCTTGGTTTATATCCAAGTTCTCGTGTGGCCTTTGAAATATCAAAAGCTCTGCTTTTCCTGAAAAAGTCCGCACGCCGACGGTATAGGGGAGGTTTAAAACCGAGAGGTTGGCAGATGATTTCGCAAGCAAACCCGAGCATCCATACGGGCCATACTGGAAAGCGTAGCCATGGCTCAGATACTTCGAGGATTTGTGCAATGCGACCTACAAGTTCATTCAATGACACGTACTCATTTCCACCCAATGTGTAAATCTGTCCTAAGATTGATTCTTTCTCTCCACATAACTTTAATCCGTCTACCAAATCGTCAATATAAGTCATATGATATAGAACATCACCAATGCCTAACATGACAAATCTGCCTCGGTTAATGCTTCTAAATAATTTCAAGAATCTCTTATCTCCCGGACCATAGATCCCTGTAGGCCTGACCACTACGACCGGTAGGCCCTTTCGATAAGAGAACTCTAAAGCCAGCTTTTCTCCTTCACATTTTGATTTCTGATAAATATCTCCCGGATTGTAAGGTGCATCTTCCTTCGCAGGAAGATTGGATATATCACCCAGAACACCAACAGTGCTACAGTGAATTAACCGTTGAATCCCTTTTTCTTCCGCAGCTTGTAAAAGATTTTTGGTGCCATCAAAATTTACTTTCCAAAAGGTTTCTTCGCTAACGTCCCGATGGAGTGAAGCTGCAGCAAGGTGATAGATAATGTCTATTCCATCCACCGCCCGAGTGAGCGAAGCTGGATCACAAACATCCCCATATGTTATTTCAAGATCTAGCTCTTTAAGATCGGTTAGGATGGAGGTTTCGCGAACAAGAGCTCTTACTCTATGTCCTTCTTTCACCAAGCTCTTGCAGAGATGACTACCTGTAAAACCCGTCGCCCCAGTAACAAGAACTTTTTTATTCATAACTCAATTCTTTTAGGAATATAACTTGTAAACCAATGGGACGGCTGGGGATAATTCTGATCTAATCCCTAATATTTATTTCAGATAGCTAAAACTGGATACGGGGAGACCCATCACTTCTTTTCGCCTAATGATGTGGCAAATGTTGCAGGGAAGCCAATCCTCCAGATTTCCCCCAATCATGTTCGACCTAAGTCTTACCAATTTTTCATTGTTAAATATTTCTTCTAAACTTTGCCTTGACACATCACCTAAAATAATCTCCCCCATAAAGTCCTGCGGACAAGGGCCAACTTTTCCATCCCACATTACGACTAAGCTATGCCACAGGAAAGTGCATGGCACAAAATGAGAAACATGAATATCTGCATCAATACGAATGCTACCGGCCCAATTATGCGCTTTCTTCACGATGAATTTATTTAAATTAAGACCCTCAAAGTTTTTCTCAAACTCAGACCTTTTATCAGGGCTGAAAGCTCCCTTCGAGTCTGGATAATCGATTGCCTCAAAGACTGT
The DNA here is from genome assembly GCA_964347045.1 of uncultured archaeon. Lineage (GTDB taxonomy): Archaea > Asgardarchaeota > Hermodarchaeia > Hermodarchaeales > Hermodarchaeaceae > Hermodarchaeum. The sequence goes on along the minus strand of CAYFXC010000037.1, from coordinate 1,212 downwards.
GATGGGCTTTTTTTGCCCTCTTTCCATCTTCATCCTAAGGAATCGTACAATATTCCCTAAGGTAGACTCAAACTTCCCAGGACGGCGATATCGCTCATAAGTTAACTTATCAAACCCATCAAAGGAAAAGGAAATTAAATCCAGCGAAGAGTCTAAAATGGCTCGAGCCATTTCAGCATCTATTCTCGTTGCATTGGTGTGAAGTTTTGTGTAAACCCCCCTGAAACCAGCATAATTGACCATGTCAATGAACTTTGGATGGAGAAGAGACTCGCCACGGTGATGCAAATTTATGTCATGCACCCAATTGCATGCTTCATCTATCACTTTCTTGAAAAGATCAAAGTTCATAAAGCCAATTTTCTGTTGATTAGCCATAGACTTATTCGGGCAATATGAGCACTTGAGATTACAAAGTGCCGTCGGTTCAACCCAAAGCCGATATGGCAAATATGCAATCGTCTCGTTTCGAGCTATTCGATAGTTCCAGAAAATTTGAAGAAGGCGTTTTATGGATGATAATCGCCTGTTTCTATGTTCAACCTGCAAAGACATTCCTCCGAATGGGCCAATTCCTTAATGATTCAGTGGCAACTAAGCCAAATCATCAAAAATATTCTTTCATCATTAAAGACACCTTCATAGATTCGCCCTGCAAAAAAAATGTGTGATCCTATCACAATACATCGATGCAGAAGTTTAGACTCTGCACTGGTAACGCAGAAACCATCATCAAATACTGATCTTTAATGACATATCCAGGAGTTGATTATTTGATCAATATATCCGGATATCCCAACCATAGAATTACCGGCAAAACTCATTTCATTCCAAGTTGCTACCTATCCCACTTTAACCGGGCGATCCCACTTTTCTCGTTTTTAATTAGTCGAAGAAATCGAAATTTTAGATACGTCAAACCTAATATTAAGTATCGCTTCAAATCACCCATAGAACGTATAGAGCGAAAAGTTTTGGTGATCTTTCCTGCGACGTTCATAGATTTGTGCGCAAACATGAATCTGACCACAAGCTCAGAAATCTGCCACCAAGTCAGTTTATCTTTATAGAGAGGAGCATGTCCTTGACCAACTTCCAGGTAAATAACCCTCTTGTCGTTATTTGCAGTCCACGAAAAATCTTTCGGAAACTTTTCTTCTTCCTTTGCTCTTTGCTCTAAAGTAGTTCCCGGATAAATATGGAGAATCGCTG
>CAYFXC010000036.1:0-8358 GCA_964347045.1 uncultured archaeon | reverse complement strand
GTCTGACCTTTTTCAAGAATTGAACGTATCCCTTTAAGTTCCAACATATCACCTTGTTCAATTTTGGCATAATCGGCGAGATTTACGAATTTTAGAGGGAGAATCCCCACATTGACTAGATTCGCTTTGTGGATACGGGCAAAAGATTTGACCAATACTAGTCTTACTCCCAAGTACATTGGTGCTAACGCTGCATGTTCACGGCTTGATCCTTGTCCGTAATTCTCACCAGCTACAATAATTCCACCTCCTGACTCTTTGACCTGAAGAGAACGAGACACGAAGGTAGAATCGACCTGCTCGAAGGCATGTTCGCTTATTTTGGGCAGATTTGATCTGAGAGGTAGTATTTTGGCACCCGCTGGCATGATGTGATCCGTGGTTATGTCATCTCCCAGTTTGATTAGGGTGTTTAGGACAACAAGGTCCTTCGGGAGGGGTTCGGCCTTGGGTAGGGGTACAATGTTCGGACCGCGAATTACTTCGACCTCTTGAGGTCTATCAGAGGGGGAAAGAATCATTGAATCATCAATTGAAATTCTAGTGGGGAGTTTGATCTTGGGGTAGGGACCTAAATTACGTGGATCAGTAATCTTCCCATAAACAGCGGCTGCCACAGCTACTTCAGGACTGGTGAGATAGACCTGGGCATCGATTGTTCCACTCCGTCCTCGAAAGTTGCGATTAAATGTTCTAACTGAAACCCCCTCTGTTGGAGGTGCAAATCCCATTCCAATACAGGGGCCACAGGCACTCTCCAAAATCCGAGCTCCTGCTGAAACCAGGTGTGTTAATTCACCAGTTTCCGTTAAATATTGTAATACCTGGCGTGACCCAGGAGAAATCCCGAGGCTGGTATTGGGATGAATTTTTTGATTTTTGAGTAAAGCTGCTACAGTTAACATATCCTTGATAGATGAGTTGGTACATGAGCCAATAGCCACTTGATTTACTGGAAGTCCTTCCAGTTCAGATAGGGGAACGACATTGCCAGGAGAATGAGGTTTGGCCACCAGTGGTTCAAGTTGGCTGAGATTGATTTCCATTACTTCATCGAAATCTGATTTCTTACCAGGAGGAATGGTAACCCAGTCTTTTTCTCGTTGTTGCAGCTTGAAGAATTCCTGTGTAACCTCATCCGATGGAAAAATTGATGTCGTAGCCCCCGTTTCTGTACCCATATTCGTTATCGTGGCTCTTTCTGGAACTGATAAGGTTTTTATTCCTGGACCAAAGTATTCCAAAATCTTCCCCCGTCCACCTTTCACGCTAATCCGTCTCAACACTTCTAAAATGACATCTTTAGCAGATACATAATCCTGGAGCTTCCCAACTAGCTTAATTCCTAGGATTTGGGGAGCCTTGAGGTAGAATGGACCACCACCCATGGCCACAGCAACGTCAAGGCCTCCTGCACCTATAGAAATCATTCCAACGCCACCTGAGGTCGTAGTGTGGGAATCAGAACCTAGCAAGGTTTGCCCTGGTTTTGAAAATCTTTCAAGAAATACTTGGTGGCAGATGCCATTCCCTGGACGTGAAAAGAGAATGCCATATTTGGCGGCCACAGATTGCAAATACACATGATCATCGGGGTTCCGAAAATCTGTCTGGAGCGTGTTATGATCTACGAATGAAACCGAAAGTTCCGTTGCTACCTTATCGAGATTCATAGCTTCAAACTGCAGATACGCCATTGTGCCTGTGGCATCTTGGGTTAACGTACGATCAACCTTGATGGCGATCTCATTACCTGGAGTTAATGTGGAATCTCCTGCCACAATATGTTTAGCTAAGATTGTTCTAGCCACTGAACCCATGTCGTGAATCACCTTTCAAAGCTATCTTGATAAGAGTTATACCCTTAATGGTTTTCGCCATTTCAATATAATGAGGTTAACTAAAAAAAATACCAAGGCATACAATTAGGTTTGGGTTACTCATAGCCTTGAATCTTGGTATCAAAGATCATCGTCATTTGCAAAGACAAAAGGAAAGCCTGACCTTCTAAAAACCTTCAGAATAATTAAGAAAAAACATCAAAATGCCTTGAGCTGTTCATGCAGTAAAAGGGCGTATAGCTGTGCGGAGTTCTGGAATATGTAAATCTACTAACCAAAAAGTGTCAGAATAGCTTTATCCAGAAAAGGCAATAATTCCGCCTCACTGAAACAGTAAGCTCTGCTTCACCTTTTTGACTGCTTCAATAATCCCTTCAATCTCTTGAAAATTTGGTGCTAAAGGCATTTCCAGAACCAACGGACATATTCAGGTGAATTTAAAATCCGAACATCTGAAGGTATATGGATTAGATTTCCTCCTCCAAAGCCAAAATGCTCATCACCACATTCATATACAAACCCACATCGTCCAACTGTTGCATCTGCGTTTATACTTTCAACCCAATAACTTCGAACTACGGATGCAGATCCTAGACTATCATACCATTGGAGACTATATGTGATTAATCCCGCATCACCCAAACTCATTATCACATCGATAGCAGTGATAACATTGTGTGTAAGACTTTCATTGCGGAGATTATGAGCAGTGACAGAAATATTGTAAAATTCTTGGTAGAACGTTTGACCTTGAATAACGACCCTGGGAATAACTACAACACCCGAGTTGTTTGCAAGTCTTGAGGTTTCTTCACGGAAGGCATCAAAGATCGTGTTGATGAAGGTGGAATCGGTTTGATAGAGTTCAAGATATGATTCTTCTTTCCATAGATAATGGTCCATTCGGTAGTTGTTCTGCTCGATGTAACCTCCACTGTAGTGCGCATAATACCACCAGTTGGAATAGCCATTCAAAGAATCAATGACATAGGTATTCATCGATGAATCCAGATGATATTCCATGCTTATCCGTCCTTGAGTATCAAGGTGTGCTAGCACATCAAACATGGAAAAATAACCAGACTGAAACAAATCTGGTCGAAGAGTGGTTACATCTAGTGGATTGAAAATATAAACTTCTGACCCTATAACAACCTGTGCTTGAGGAGTCGGCTGGGGGATTTCAAGATAAAGAGCAACCGAAATTAGAGAACCACCAATAAATACAATTAAAACGTTAGCCCAGATTTTTTTTATATTTCTCCGGTTTAGGGCCAGTTTTCCCCCAACCATTACATGAATTACAATCGTAATAACAAGGAAAACGTCTAGTTGAACATGGTACATAAAGGAAAACCAGGACTCGAAGATAATGGCAAACCAACTATAATGATTCAATCCTGAGAAAATAACTAAGAATGCAAAAATCAGAATCATCCATTTGGTCACCTGTTGGATGATACGTAAGGTGTTTAGTGAGCGCGCTCGTTGTGCTCGAATTTGACTTATTAGATATCGACTGCTTATGCGTACATATACAAGGGTGTAAATTATATGAAAGATAAGGAGGGCAATGAAGCTCCATTCAAAGATTAGGTGGAGTGTTCGAAAGAAGTCGATATCTGGCACCCAATGACGTGCAATGGAATATCCTAGCATGATTGTAATTAGAGAAAAAAAGACTAGCCACCAGGAAATGACTCTGTGGATAGTTGACTTTATCCTGGGCATTATCGGCGCCTCCTGAATATTAACACCGTGAGAACTACAGGAGCTAGTGCTATCATAATGCCCCAGAAAAGAGAAGGAAATAGTTCGATTAATGGATTCACCGGGCTAGTGACTCTAACCTGTACAACATCCTCAGAATTTCCTCCGAATCCATCAACAACAAGGAGTTGATAGGTGTAATCTCCTAAAGTTAATCCATCGATGGTAATGGTAATTGGGATACCCGATGACCAAATACCTGTTTCAATTTGAATGCCATCGCGATATATGGCATACGTGGGATTGGATAAAGATTGATCAACAACAACCCAGGAAATTAAATGCCCAATACTTCCCTCTGGAAACATCATGAAGTTTGGTGAAGAGATAACTCTTGGTGGGAAATTAGTGACTGAGACGTTCGATGCATCTATTTCATAATTTCCCCATCCATCAGTGGCTACAAATGTGTAGTTGTAGAACCCAAAAGTCAGATTATCGATATTAACGACTATTGGGTTATAGGCGGTCCATGATTGGTTTGTTATTTCAATGCTGTCACGATACACAGCATATGTCGGGTTCGTAACGTTTATGTCAGCAACAACCCACCTTAGATTATTACCCGTGGTCGAATATTCGTAGATTACATCGCCAGGACTTTGAATAATTGTGAGGTCCACTATAAGTGATGGAAGATAGCCATAGGCATATAATATGTCAATATCATTCCCTGAACCTCCATATCCCGCTGTACGGTCATGCCAGATTACATGGAGTCGTAGCTTTGAATCTACTGCGGCATTGGGGCGCCACGAATCACCCAGGCTATCTTTTGATACAACAACAACCGAGCTCCAAGCCTGTAACGTTACGTTCCAAATTTTAAAGAAAATATCTTGGTCGGTTCCTGCCCCCGCAATATTTGTAGTGTCAAACCAGAAGCAAAACACGTTCCCAATTATATCGACAACGATTGACGGCACTTCTGAGGTACTAATACTTTCAGTTGTAACAACTTCTGTTAACATCCAAGATGCCGATGTAGAGTTCCATCGTTTATAGAAGATGTCACGGTCTACACCTGCGCCATTATAATTCGTTATATCAAACCATGTAACATGCCGATTGTTAATTCCGTCAATTGCGATCTTCGCGCGTTCAGAATGGCCAGTACTTTCTGTTGAAACAACTTCAGTTAAGGACCAGACACCTGTTGTGCGATTCTTGTATTTGTAAAACACATCTTCATCATTACCAGCTCCGTTATAGTTAGTTGCGTCGTCCCAAACCACATGAATGTTCACGTCTGTGTCAAGGGTGATAGATGGAAACCGAGATAAAGCACTGCTTTCCGTTGACACTACTTCAGATAGAGTCCATGACCCATTCTGAAAACGATGTTTGTAAAAAATGTCAACATCGCTACCTGCACCACCATAGATTGAACTATCCTGCCAGACTACAAATGTCTCCCCTTTATATGCAGCAACAATTGGCCAATTTCCATGAGCGTTGCTTTCTGAAGATACGACTTCAGTTGGTCCCCAAGAACCTGTAGTGCTGTTCCATAGTTTAAAGAAAATATCTGAATCTATACCCGCACCTCCGTAATTGGTTGTATCCATCCAGACGGTATGCAAATTCCCAAATTCATCGGCAGCAATATTGGGTGCTAACGAGTTGCTTGAACTCTCAGTTGAAATAACTTGGGTTCCCAACCATGCTTGGGTAGCTGCATTCCATTGTCGATAAAAAATATCAGCATCCCCTCCCGAACCCGAATATGGTGTTAGATCCTCCCAAACAACATGTACATTATCGTTTGTATCTATTGCTATATCTGGTCGGAGAGAACGAGCGGAACTAACCGTGGACACAACTTCTGCTGTAGACCAAATATACAAGTTTTGGGTCATACCGCTCGGTAGTGGTTGTGATGAATCCTTTCGAGAAAATGCAGTGTTTCTCGGGGGAACAATTCCAAAACTGAAACCTATGAGCCCACAAATGATAAGAACTAGTACCTTATTGTGAGCTTTCATATTCTTGTTCCCTAAAAACCATTAATTAATAGTTGCGTAGTTTATGAGGTCACCTACCGTAATATTTCGAAAAAAGCAATTGCCACACAGAATAAATGCATTGGTTAAATCTCTTTACGGCAAATGAAATATCCTAGCCCAAGCCCAATCATCACACATCCACCCACTTGACAGGCTAGAACGAAAATTTCTAGATATGGAACGTGAAAAATTATACTCGCCATTATGAGAACAAAAGGAATAAGCACCGCAACTCCTGCCCCTGCAAAAGCTAGGATTCCCATAGCGAAATCCAGTCGGTCATTGAACCCATTACCTTGTGTCATCACTGAGCACCTGTAATTAGGAAATCGTTTGAATAACTGCTTTTATCTTTGTGTTTCCGGCTAAGAACTAACTATTGTTTAGAGAAACCATAAACCCCTACAACCAACAAAGAGTAAATGACATCAAACAACTGAGAAGAAATATTACAAAATTTTGTTAAAATCATCGAATAAATATAGCTCAAAATAACTAATAATGCGGTGACTACGTTGGTTGAGGAAGTTATTTTTCGCATTATCTTCGTAATGATGTATGCAATCTTTGGTCTCACTCGAATCTACTATCGACGCAAAGCCACAAAATCACGAAGGGCGCAAAGCGAAGAACCTGCAAAAACGGAACCTATCCGCAATTGGGCTTACACGGCGATATCTATCAGCATTCTCGGCATGCTTATCGCCTACCTGCTCTATTTGCTAATCCCGCCATGGATACTCTGGTTTCCTCTTCCTTTTCCTTTATTCCTCCGCTGGTTTGGAGTTATCCTTGGGTTTAGTGCCATTCCTCTCCTTGTTTGGACCCATCGAACCCTTGGTCTATATTGGTCTGCAGAACTTGAAATCCAGGATCGACACTTGCTTATCACAACGGGTCCTTATGCTCGCATACGCCACCCCATGTACAGCGCATTCATCATATTTACTCTCGGTACGGTTTTCCTCGCTTCCAACTTGTTTGTCACTCTTTTTGGGCTCCTTGTTTGCATTATGCTCTATCCTATCTCAAAGCAAGAGGATCAAATGTTACTAAACGAGTTTGGTGACCAATACCATGATTATATGAAGAGCACTGGTCGGTTCTTCCCCCGAATCCGAAAAGGCAAGCAACGAGAAAAAAGCGGCTCGCAAGGACAAAAAGGGAGTTAAACATGGTCGAAGAACAAGCCACAACCAAATATCAAGGAATTCAACTTAAAACCTCTGAAGTCACGTTCCTTTCTAAGATTGAACAAATCATTGATGAACCCATTCCAGCCGGGAGCCTTGGCTTCTACAAAACCGGGTTTATCTCTACCAATCATCATGTCATTGGGCTAAGTCTTTATAACAAAAATCTGGAAGCAATCCCAGATTCCATTAAGGCCTTGACATGTCTTGAACGACTTTTCCTCCGTGACAACCAACCCACAACGCTTCCACAAGCCATTGGTGAACTTTCAAACCTCAAAAACCACTCCCTGAAAAGAAAGCTGAAAAGTGACTTATTCGACTCTTAGTCAATTGCCGCTTCCTCGACCCCACGCCATCCTGGCACTTCGACTTCACCACAAAATAAACGTTGGTGAAACTCTATAATCTTCAAGCCATGTAACAATCAAAATTGACTTAAATTAAGGTAATTATCAATCCCCATTGACCGATACTTAGTTGGAGTTCATCTCTGAATTCTTTTACATACCCTTCTTCGATTCGAATAGTTATGTTCTCTTTCACTTGCCTAATCTGCTCATTCCAGAGTACGAGTTTAATTGAACCCGTGTCATCTGAAAGTTTTACATCGGCTACCTTGAGTTCTTCACCAGTTTTTTTTGAAATCACTGTACGTGAACTTGAGATATGCTCCACCTTTCCCTCAACAAGAACTCTCTGCTGGCCGTTCTGAATATCTGTAATCCGTGACATAGATTGTGGGAATCCATCTGAAATCCTTTTTTCATAGTAAATGCCGGTCCACGTTGGATTATCATGTGTTGTTCCAATCTGAACAAATCCAAGGCTCTTATAGAAAGGATTAGTTCGAATATTCCACTCAGGAGTACCAAGTACCCACAGATCTGCAGATGGGTATTGTTCCCAGATATGTTCGAAAGCCTTTGTCGCGATTCCCTTTCTCATATAATTTGGGTCAACCCAAATTCTCTCACAGACCTGATATCCTGGACCTCTATTCCCAACAATGAATCCTCCAACAACTTCTGAACCCAATAGAATCTTTCTATATTGCAGCCACCTATTCTGAATTGCCTTGGTGTTCCATTCAATCGAGTCATACCCTGGTGGGCCACCCGGGCCCGGGGCACCAAATTCCAAATCTGAATCAAACGCCCTTCTACAACTCTTTGTAAGGATCTCCGCATCTTCAACCTCTGCCAGCTGTAGAGACACTTCACTCGATTGATTCATTTTAAACACCCAGAAATACAGGATAACAACCTGCTCTCTTTACTTCTCTGAATGTTGATAGACAAAGCGAAGGCCATTATAAATCGTTTACTTTCCACATCCAGCCTATTCAAAACTAAACTAACATCATCCAAAGCCGCATCCTCAACCCCGCCTGTACCGGCGCCTTGACGCCGCCCCTTATGGAAGCACACTCGCCTGGGAGAAAGGTGTGGCTACAGATTTCCAGCGGGGATATCGAGGTTTTTAAAATTCTAGGCTTGCATTGCGGCTTTTCCTCGTTGAAGCCAAGTATGCTTGTTCCCGGGGTAA
>CAYFXC010000035.1:0-10939 GCA_964347045.1 uncultured archaeon | reverse complement strand
GCTTGTGCCTGACGAACCATCTGGATATTCAATTCTTTTATCATTGGTCGCCTATCTAAATCATCCCGGCCAAAAGGATATGTTTCATTTTTTTTCATTTTGACACAGTTGGACGGATATCCGCCGAAGGCGGACAGGTGAAAGCCTGAAACTATAATGCTATGGGTTTTAACCCACAGTAGTTTACTTTACTTTTACTTCACTCTTTTGTCTCGTTAACCCTACTCTTTTAAATGCCAAAATGCGGGCAACCTAACGCTTTTTGTTGAAATTTTTTTTAAGAATTGGTAAAATTTATATAAGGTCCTTTACCTGTGGGGGTTAGAAAAGGTTGATGTGTACTGTTGGCCAAAAGACCCGTGAATTAATCGCTTTAGTCAAGAATGGTGATAAATCCGCTCTAAACCAGCTCTGCAGAGTTTACATGGAGGGGGTACAGTGGATGCTACGCCTTCGTATGAGTGCCGTCTTCGACGGGCGGGATCTAAATAAAAATAGATTGTTAATTGAAATGCTAAAATACTCACTCGCGAAGCACAAAATTCTCACCGCAACTCTGCTCCTCGCATGATACATAATAATTCCTCCTATATTCATAAAATCACAAGAATTATCGATTGCGACACTATGGAGGTCTTTGACCATTACATCTTCGTGCATGGTGCCGAACAGGATAAAGATGGCGACGGATTCGCAGATAGTGATGAAAAACCGATCATGTGTATCGGTCCTTTGCCTGCGGGAGCCAGGAAGTGGGTAACATTGATGGAGCCGTGTGAGCCTGAGCCGGAACCTGCACCTTAAGATTCAATCATAGCTGGTGACGGCTAAAAGTTGACACTGTATCATCGAAATATGCTCAGAAGGGCTACTGGTCTGAGGAATCAGCAGCCTTGTTTATTCCAAATAGGATTATATGATAGCTACATTTCTTTTGCGCCGTATACTTAATCCGATTACACATAAAAATTGTCAATAAATATTCGCATTTTCGCAAAAAATCAACATTTGTTCGGACTCGATATAGGCAAAATTAGCGTTTGTAGTGACAAAATGGTGACAAGATGTCACCTGGAAATTTGGGTGTTTTTGAGCTCCTGGAAGAGGTGACTTGTCGAGGAATTCTGGTATTTTGGAACTCAATCTGTAGCGATCTATCACACACCAATCAGAGCATTATTTAACTAGGTGCAATGATCCTTTGCATTAAGTTACTTTATATTCTTCAAAGCTTTGTCGATTTCCTCGCTGTTCACCTCCTCGGTTTTTTCCATGCAACCGAATACTACTGAAATCAGCAACGGACACAACAGCACAAAGCTGCCACCCAAAAAACACGGACCGGTCATTTCTGGCCGGTCCTGATAACTGAATTTGCAGCCTTTACAATAGCTTGTAATCACAGTTTTGGCTGACAAGATCATTTTTTTTGTTCTTGTTTCTTTTCCGTCTCAGTTCTCTGCTGATCCTCCTCCCCATCCACCTCCCGCTCCAATCAATTTACCATCTTTCCACGACTCTTGGATATCCATTGTAATAGTCTTGCCGCTCGACAAGGTAAAATGATCCTTGTAGAAACGTATCTTAATCCCATCCTGTTCATCTTCTTTTACAAAAGTTCTTTCAAACTTGCCTGCTTGACGCAGTTCATGGAGTTCCTTAAATATCTGTTTTATTTCTTCTTTTCTATGCACATTATTTGGGTCATTTGGGTCATATTTAGCGATCTCTTCGTCGTTGAGGGGTCCATTGGTCTTTACACCGACCCTCCACCCATACATGTCGCCACCATTTTTTTCATTCGGGAAGGTCACAACACCTTCATCGACTACGAAGAAGTTCGTTACGAACTTGCCTACTCCATAGCACAAAGGAAGGAGGCAAGCGAATGCAATAGATGCTGCCGTGAGTTTTTTCAGTTTCGTTTTCATAATTGTTCTCCAAATATTTGGCCTAGTCACAGCCGATTCTGTTTTCTTAATTTCTTCTTGCGCCGTGAGAGCATCAGTAAGAGTTTTTTCTCTCATTTTTACCGTAGGTTTAATCCGAAATTTTTTAACTAATCTTTCAACCTCTGCCAGCGACTTCATTTAGCTACCTCATGATTCAGTAGTGATCTTAGCTTATTCAACCCATAACGGTACTGACTCCTGATTGTGTTCACCGAAACACTTCTCAATGTAGCTATCTGTGTGAATCTCATTCTGCCCTGGAGATGAAGAACTATTACTTCTCGCTGTTCATATGGAAGTTGTGACATTGCTCGGTTTAGCTGTTGCAGTTCTTCATCTTGTACCGCTAATAAATCAGGTCCGATTGTTGTTGAATTGACTGGATTATCTTCGTCCAGGCTTGTTGGATTTCGTTGCTGTATTCGTATTCTATCTCGGGCTAGGTTCGCAACACATGTTGCTAAGTAACTTTTAAGACAGCCATCCACTTTGAGTTTGTCAGCTGACTGAGCAAACGATACAAAGAAGTCATGGACTACATCTTCGGCACAATGAACGTCATTTAAAAGAGCTGTGGCTAATGAAACTAAATAACCATCGTATTTCTCATAGATTCTACTCAGAGCTTCTTGAGAACCACACTTAAACTTCCATATAAGAAGCTTATCCTCTACCATCTGTCTCTCAATAATCAAGTTTTGAAATGATCATTTCTTATTAGTAACACGATTGAGCCGTCGATTTCAGTTTAAGGAAAATTGATTTTTTTGCCAGATTTTACTTTTACCGGTTAAAATGTGGCTGTTGGTTGAAAAAGACATGAAAAACTTGTCCAAATCAACGAGGCTGGATTCATTTTCTTTCACCCTTGTGGTTGTAATAAGTGAGTGTAATCATACTGAACATCCGTTGATCGCCTAACTGCTTTCTTGCTATCAATGTCGAATCAAATACATTTGTCGATAACATTCTCCTGTAATAAAAGCATATATGTTCTATAATAAAAAACTATGTGTATAAACAATTTGTAAAGATCTGATTATGTAGTATCTGAAACTTGAGCATCAGCTTTTTCGAGAAGTGGAATTAACCAATGAATCCGAAGATTGTTCTTATGTTAGTAGTATTGCTTTACCCAGTCAGTGTGATTGGAAGTGAGGCAGAAGAATCGAAAAGCAAAGATTTGATCGAGGTTCATTTACCCGCAAACGGCGATGAACCTATTTGGAAACCAGGACTCACAGCAACGTACCAACATGAATCCGGCGGCTTAATTCCCGATTCCGTTGTGCGAACCTTAACCCTGGTTCTTGGCCCTTTAGAAGAGAAAAATAGTACTCAATTCCAATGGCTTCATTTGCAGGCAACTAAATCAAATGGAGAACAGTTTAATGTTTGGATTCTTACCGATAGGTATCCTCCTGCCAGTGTTACAACTGCCCGGGAAACGACGGCGCGATACATATTACAAGAAGGAAACAGCGGTGCCTTGGAGTTCCGTCACAAATTCACAGGCGAAGCGGTTCTTCCTTCGCTTGGTGCCTGGAACCATCTTTTTCCACGTGCCGCGGATAGTATTTTTTCCGAGGGCTTCTTTACCAATAGAATTCTATACTTGGGAAACACTTATCTGCTCGAAAGACTCGAAGACTCAAAAGATATGATTTTTCCAACTGATGTCAAAATTCTCGAACTCCTTCCGGATGTACTCATTGGTGTTCCTCATAATACAAAGCAAAAAGATGAAACCCGGCGTTACGACGATTCCGATTATGAGTTAATAAGACTCACTGAGAAAGATTATGACGAAATGATCGAGTCGGGAATGAATTGCCTCCGGGTCGACAAAGAACAAGCAGGCTGGATTGACCGCCGAGACGTGTTCTACTGGGGAGTCGGCGGAGAAGAAGTAAATTATCCGGAATGCCTTTATCGTGGCAACTACCTTGGGCCTGTCCTTTTTCTGGATGAACCGGCAGTTTGTACAAGGGATCACGTCATTCGGCCCCGTCTAAGGGAGGATCGAAAGTTTCGAGAGGCTATTACTCCTCAGATCGTCTTGGAGGAGTTTCAGGAATATTTTCACAAAGCGAAATATCAAGGTAATCCAACAGCTTTACTTCGTGGTTTGTCGGCACGACCCGATGCGGATGTGGGCAATATGCAATTTCTTCAGCAAAACCTTTTTACCTGGGAGACCATGGTAAGTTCCGCGCTTTATCAGCTTGGCGAGGGAAATAGCGTTCCCCCTTCTTCGATGGTTTTCGAGCCGCCAGGGCGATTTGGAACACTTAGGACGCTCCCCGAGATGAACATGGCTTACTGTTGCCAAATCCCCGTTGATGACCCCAAAAACCTTATCGGGATTATTTATGGATTTCTCCGCGGCGCGGCAAGACTCACGAACAAAGAATGGGGAACGAGTATCTATGGCCAACTCGATCGTGCGGATAGCTTTTGGTTTCTAACGCACGCCTACGATCTCGGAGCAAGCTTGTTCTTTTTTTGGGATACACATCGACTTGCCTGCGTTCCTTATAACGAGTGTTTGGTCTTAGCGAGAAATCTACGGGCGCATGCCGAAAGCCATCCTTATAGGGACCTGAAAAAACTAAGACAGGCAGCCGAAGTCGCTATTCTTCTGCCTGCCAGCTACAACCTCGGTCATGTTTATATGGGTAAAGGTAATTTATGGGGACTCGGTGAACTCAACTTGGAACGTATGAACCGAGAAGGTGTTAAGTACCGCACGGTAATGGGTAACTTCTTCACAGAAATTGAGCGGTGCATTCGGATGGGTGTTGCCTATGATCTCTTTTGGGATATCGAAAGATATAAGCTTAACGGATACTTCGAGGTAGTCCACATCAGAGAGGATGGAACGGTCATGGTGGAAGTTGATGGGAAAAATGTTTTGCATAAGGGGCCGAGAATTCCAGAGCGCCCTAAAGGTAATCCACCCCAACTTGACATTGAACTGTCGATTGAGACCGGCAAAGCACCTTTAGAAGTTGCCGCCCGCGCCTTTCTTGTGGAAGGCTCATCACGTGTCTATTACACATTAGGTGCCAATCCAGAAGGTATTTACAAAAATGTAAAAGTTTTTTGGGAATTGTATGGGCCTCAAGAGGAGGATTATCGCTTTCTACTTGGTACGAACCAGGAGCCACGTATTCGTGATGAAGGCACCCGGACAAACGTAGAGATAAAATTCAGAATCAACCAGCCAGGTAAATATTGCCTTCGAGCCGCCACGGTGGATTTGGCTGGAAGAACAGCGGTTGTTTGGAAAAATATCGCTGTCGAGAACTGACTTGAGATAAAACTGAATTGGTTAAAAGAATTTTTTATCATTTTTGTTGAATGGCTGCATAACTAAGACTCATCTGTCTTCTTAAGTTTTAGAATTTGATCTGCTATTTTTTCCCGTGCGGCAAGTAATTCATTAGGGTCTTTTGAGAAATTCCACCAGTTCGGAGAAATGATATCAACAATTTTCCTTACGGTTTTTTTATCAGCAAGTCTCTCAAGAATCATAAAGTACTCATAATCTTCCATACTATCTCTGAGGTTTTTCATTCGCATACTGATTACAGGGCCGTCGATGCCGCAGGGCAAGCCAGGATAAAACAGGAAGCCGCCTCCATTGTAGTGCCTGGGATGTGCAAAGGCTGGAATCGACCATGGCTCGATAACCGTAGTGACAGTACTCCAATAGAGCAGACCGGTAATATTATACTGGTAGTTGATCCAGGTTGGGACACGGTAAGCAATAAGGGGACGATCAATATGCCAGTACGGAGGATCTAATTCCTTGACAGTTTGGTACTGTGGATGATATCGAGGCGCTCGCTGCACCAGAGCAGTGTATGACCAGACCTCATCGCCATGAGCGATTTTTTCGTTGATAGTCTTCCTGTCAATAAAAGACCATAAGGGGCACCATATATCCACCGCCGGGTCTATATCCGGCCAGGAAGGGTCTTGAAGATACGTTTGTTCCACAACCAGACATTTGAGTTGTGGTACGGCTTCATGAATGAGCCGGCCGAGAACGAGCACCTGCTCGTAGTTTTCGCGCAGGTTCGGTTCATCCAGCATATACACATAGGCCCCTTTTTCCCAGCCGTTATCTTTCAAATATTGATAGAACTCCTTGTAGTACCGCTGGGCTTTCTCCCTATTGGCGGGAGATATGGTTTTATAATCGGGCCTTAAGGTTGAGCTTGGCAATCGGGCGAAAGCTGCTCTGGGTATTTCAAAATCGGTCACGTGTAGTGATTCTATAAAATCCCTTAAGGCCTTATGTCTTTCGGGGATGATTTTCAAAGAGCCGTCATCATTGACCTGCGGCAGCAGATAGCGCGGGATTGGGGGATTTATGCGATGCTCGGACATCGCCTGGCAATAACGCATCTCGATTTGTTTGAATCTATCTGAATCACGCTCTATACTAAAATATCGCGCAACGTTGCTGAAACCACCGAAATGGTTCCTATGTGTTGGGCCATCGGGCAGCGTAAAATCCCACACAGTGACAGCTATAGGGATTTGTTCGGAAATTCCTCCTCTTGTCAAAACACTTAACTGTCCACTGTATATACCGGCGGGAACATTCTTAGGGACATATACGTCAACCCATATAGCCTGGTTTTGGCCTTTGAAGACCTCAAACGGCAAGGCATACATATTATAGCCGCTGGTTGTCGTTGGTTCCCCCCATCTCTTACTGGTTCTGGTAAGAGGTTCAATGGGCTTGCCGGTTATGGGATTAATGAAGGGAACAAGAGGGTCCGGATAGAGCCCCGGAGGTAATTCCGCCCGGGGAGTGGATATTCTGACTCGGATGTACTCCTCTCTGAAGAGCTTAATATTTTCTTTTTCAATCTTCGAGCCTTTGGCGTCAATAAGGTCAGAAATCTCCACTTTGATTAAATTAATATTTTCTTGGGGGGCAGAAATCACGACCTGAAAGGATTCCACTTCATTTCTTGCGGACCAAATTTTTACTGTATGGGCTCCATAGATCTTTTGGTCCTGACCTATCCGCTCCATACTCTTTAATGCTGTAAGTATTATCTCCTCACTTGCTGAGGAACATTTAAATAAACTGAAAATCAAAAAAAGGATGACTGTTTTACCTATTCCATTTTTCATATCTACTGCTCCCAACGTCGCAATGTAAACCGATGTTTTTCAACTCGAACAATTTTATTAGCGAACAAGAATAATCTGACAGTGTCCCGGAACATTTTCGACTTTAATTCTTCTATCATCAACGACGATTTCCACTGACTCATTCTTTTGCGTAAAATCCGTCCGTCGCACTAAAACACGGTCTCCTAATAGCAATCCTGAGATAACTGTTCCCGGCTGCTTGGGAACACTGAAGTTGATTGGCTTTCCATTAGAGAGAAACTCTCCGTACTGCTGGGCTTCGGCATATACTTGATGAACAAGCTGAATTTCCTTTGCTGCTTCCTCTTCTCGACACCAAAGAAAAAATGTGTCGGTGCCCCTCAATAACATATGCCACAACAACTCCTGATATTTATCCTCGCTAAATTGCTTTGCTGTGCTCGCAGAAGGCTTAGACTCAATCGTATGCCAGTGCACGAAGCTGATAACAGGTATCTCGGCCGGCGTGGACCGTCCTGCGTTGCTTGCCACTAACAGCATATTATAGAACCATCGATAATCTGTATCTGCATAGTCATACCAGTCGAAAATCCTGCGCCACGTGTAAACTACCGGCATAGCAAAGGTATATCCGCTTTCGGCAAATTCATTATACCATTTTCGATACTTTGCCTTCTGGTCTACCTGATAAGGTTGTCCGTTGACGTAGTACTCATAGTAATCGTACCAATAGTGGTACCCGTTGTGCGGATAGACTCCGTAATTACCTACAAGTGCCCTTGGAAAATTCAGCTTGATCGGCTCCGCATAAACCGTACGCTGTAATTCGCATCTTTGCTTTCGAAGCACTTTTTGAAACTCTTCAAAATCATTGACGTCCTTGATGTGTTCACGACAACGTCGACATCGTTTTGAAGCCGCATGAGCGTCATTGAATTCTATGGGGCCGTCAATTTCCCAATCGGCAAAAACATAATCTACATCCAAATCCGCTTTTTTGAATGCCTTCACAAAATATTCCACCTGCTCCTGGATATGAGGTCGCCGGAAGTCAAGAGTGAATGGACAGCCCATCTTCTGTTTGCCAAACGATTCGTCCCAAAAGGGTCTGTCCTCATCGTCTATGTGGGCTGTTTGCTCATCTCCATTAAAAAAAGAATAAAGACATCGAGTAGCGTTGATATTTACACGTAAATTCAACTTCTTTTGCACTTTGGCAATCATTAGGGACTGGGCTAAACTTTCTTGGCGATTCTCTGGATTCCAGGAGCTAATAACCCCGACACCTCGCTTATTCAATTCGACAACAAGCTCTTCTGTGACCTCTTCATCGGGCTGGCCGGGATCCATAGCCTGCCAGAGATAAATCGGCAAACACTGGCCTCTGTCATATTTTAAGGGGTGAGTTGCATCAAGTACGACCTGTATGTGAGAAGGCCATTTAGTTGCCTTATTCTCTGCTTTACTGAAATTAACAGCAGTTCCAAGCAAGCTGATTGCCATCCAGGTCACAAATAATTTGTTTGTGTTTATTTTTAGTTTTATACACACGCTCAAGTTCCTTATGTACCAATTAATATAGAACTTCGAAAGAACGAACGATGTTCTTTTTGCCTTTCTTATGTTCGGCCTCCACGACGATTGTGTTGTCTCGCGATAGGTGAACATTCTCCATAAATAAACCATCGGATGATACAGGCAATTCCCGACCGTTAATAACTACTTTTGTCTCAGGTTCTGCCCATCCAAAAACGTCTATGGCACTATCATTTGCCACAGTCGAATGCTCAAGCGGATTGGTCTGGACAATAATTTGGGGAGCTATGTCTAAATCCAAAAGCTCATTAATGATCTGTCTTTTTACATTGTATAACGTCTCGGGTTCTTTATCGTAGGTGTCCATTGTTTTAACAACCTGAGAAGCTATTTCTATGCCTCTACGAGATGGTTCAATTATTGGTAAACGTTCGCCAAGCCCGGCTTTCATCTTCCTTATTTTATCTTCGAGCATCCAAAAGTATTCATAGTCCTGAATCCCATTTCGCATTTGCTCCCATCGCAGGGAATTAATTAGCCCATCCTTCTTGGGATATACGTGCCAGCCGTCGCCACGGTGTCTTCCAGGTGCTGCAAAAGGATCGTCTGTCCAGCGATTAAAGCCCCAATGAAGATATCCTTTTAATCCAAAGCGATAATTCAGCCAGTGAAGGATTCTTGATTCTATGAGAGGAACATCTACGGTCTTATTTGGATAGGAACCTTTTTGAAAAATGCCAACAGTATAAAACCACAAGTCCCAGCCCTGATTCTGTGCTCTCTTGAAAACGTCATACCATGTGGCAAGATGATCTAATTTGGGAACCCAGATTTCCAATCTGTCAAAACAATGTGTCGTCTCTATAGCATCTATTCTTCTAAGTGCCGGAGCATAATGGTGTACGTATTCTGATGCCTGTCTCCAGCTCATCACATTATGATTCGATGGCTCATCAGCGATATGAAAAACTGTTTTCTCAAGCCAGCCTTTTTCTCTCAGGTGATTTTCGAACACTGGTAAGAACCGCGGTAGAAACTCCTTCCCAGGAATCAATATTCTTTTATTCGTAGATTCCTTTTGTGCAGGAAAATCCCTTAACACAATTTCTTTGCTCGACCAGCCGCCCTTGCCAAATCTCGCCACAAATCCGGTTTCGAGTAAGTCCATTCGCCCGGTTTTCCAAAATGTATCTGCCCATTTGTCAAACCTTGCAAAATCAAATTCCAAGTTACCATTGGCAGCTTGTTTGCACGTAATCAAGTCCAGACTAACTCTAAAAACATTCTGCCTGTGTTCAGCCATATTCTCAGCATAAACCTTGAGCATTTCGTAGAATCTTTCCGAATCAGATGCATCAATATCATGAAACTTCTTGAAATTACCTGTCGTATACCATTCAGTGACCATTAGATGCCGCTCATCAGGCAGCGTTAAGGGATAAATCTTCAGATGCAAAGGTAAAGATGTGTCTGCTTTATCTGTTTTTATAGTCAAGGCCCCTTTGTAATCACCAGCCTTGGCATTGCGAGGAATTTCTATTGTCAAATAGACCGCCTTACAGTTGCCTTTCTTCAAAAATATTTCACTATCCTCGGCCAGATAATCGGGAAATTTGGCGGGTGCAGCACGAATTATATCGGTTTTTCTATACTTCGGCGTGTTCTCCTCAATCGGGATAGAACCAACGAAGTTCCATTCAAGAGCATCAGCAGGTAGAGAAGTTGAAAGTGCAATATGTTTTAGAGGACTCAATGAGACCGTAACATTTTTCAAATCCCGGTTAGCTTTAATAACACATTGGGCCGAAACATATTCATTTCTTATGCCAAATACCTCAAGGGATTCCTGCGCCTTGGTACAATTATAACCATCTTCAAAAATCCTCGTTAAATCACTTACTGCGAAGCATTCAAAAGGAGTTCCTAACACAGTATTATCGGAGAAGCACAATAAAATAATTGAAATGGAAAAGACGAAATATGACTTGATTTTAGTTTTATACATTCTCGCTCCTTTAACTATAGACCAATATTTTATTAATTGATGTCTTTCTTTGCTGTTTGACCAACAAAGGCACCGAGCATTTACAGTAATCATACTTCTGTTTTAAACTTGATTCAAACTCTTTTGTAGGTGTTTCCAAATTGATATTCAAGGTAATCCTAAGTTTGTACAGAGAACCCCCTAGAGAGCAAAATCACTTTACATGCTTATACTTAACCTGTTACCAAAATTAGAGGCATTAGTAGGTCTGTTTATATATCTTTTTCTCTGAACTATTTTTATTTCATTAAGGTATTCGGACTTGATA
>CAYFXC010000034.1:0-11044 GCA_964347045.1 uncultured archaeon | reverse complement strand
TGCGGTATTGATCTGCCAAGTTAAAGGCGTCTATCGATAGTTCAAAAGCTTCTTGTACACTATCTGGGGATAGAGCAATAATCTCATAGTCACCATGGCTCCCATATTTCGCTTGCATGACATCTTGTTGACCTACCAGCGTGGGCAGACCTGTACTGGGCCCTCCTCGTTGAACATTCACGATCACACAGGGCGTTTCAGTCATAGCGGCTAAACCAATGGTTTCCATCATTAGCGACATACCCGGGCCACTAGTGGCAGTCATACTTCGAACTCCCGTCCAAGACGCGCCTAAAACTGAAGTAATCGAGCCTAATTCATCTTCAAATTGAACAAAGGTTCCTCCCACTTCTGGAAGTCGCTGAGCCATGTGTTCTGCTATTTCGGAGGAGGGAGTAATAGGATAGCCTGCAAAATATTGACACCCTGCGGCTATACAGCCCTCGGCTATGGCAATATTTCCCGCCCAGAAATGCTTGCCTGTCCTTACGTGATCTACAATAGCTGTCATCCTTTGGAAGTATCCTCCTTGGCTTCTTGAATGAAGATGGCGAATTCTGGGCAGATTAATTGGCAGAATAAACAACCAGCACATTCCGTTGTTGATGCCCCTGGTTTCAAACGCGGAGGGTGATAACCTTTGACATTCAGCGTTTCCTTATCCTCTTCCAAAATTTCGCGGGGGCAGAAATATACACAGATTTCACAGCCCTTGCACCGGTCAGGAATTACAAAAATCTCCCAGTCTGCTTTGACTTCTTGAAGATCCGCAGTGAATGGTACTTGAGTCTTATTCTTAGCCAGAGAACGAGGTGTTTTTTTGGTCAAATACGTTAACTCCAATTTATCCTCTCTTCTTTCTAAATATACCTTTACGATGGAAACCGCTCCTCAGATATATCAAAGATCTAGTGAAAGCAACTGAACCTTGGTGGAATATGAAGAATAGAACATATTCGGAGCGATTTTGTACAAAAGTTTCTCCTCTCTTAGGATTTATACATTTTTCTTTTCGATACAGACTAACAATAGTTGAACAAGGTCTTTGGCTCCGCTTAAGTAATTAGTCTGCTAGTTGGTTCGGGACCGGTTGTTGGTTTCGTTTGTTACGATTTTATTTATAGTGCGAGGTGAAGTTGTTGGTTCTGTTCGTTGGGTGATGTGAATGGTGAAGAAGAAGATGATAAAGGGGCAAGTAGTTTTCGTTTGTGAAGTGTGTGGGTTAGGGTATTTGGATCAGGAAACAGCGCAGGATTGTGAAGATTGGTGTCGTGAAACTGGGACCTGTTCTGTGGAGATTACACGGAAAGCGGTGTATTTTCCTAATCTAGCTGGACCCAAGCCTTGATGGGGCTTCAATCATGCGCGGGTATTTGGCGATGCGGATTAACGTGTTAAATAATCTCGGGAAAACAACGCATGTGATTCAGAACTTCTTGGGTTATTGTATTAGTTCTGGGTTGTACGTTGGGGAGTGACTTGCTAAAGCTTATTAGCCAAGACTTCTATCTTCCTCTCAAGACCCATACCGGGTTGATTCACTCTTTGAATTAGTTGAAGTGAAAGAATATGTCTAATGAAACGGCAGGAACATTGGCTTTAGTGGGTGGTATCCTCAACCTCATCGGTGGTATAATCATTGCAGTTGTGCTCTTCTTTACCATCATCCTTATTCCCTTGGGAATTGTTGCGCTACTTCTTGGAATCTTCCCGATAATGTGGCGCGACGATCCTGGCTCCCATCGAGTTGGCTTGATCATCATTGGAGTACTAACCCTCTTTTCCATTGGTGGTATTCTAATTCTCATTGCAGGAATCATCGCCGAAGAAGAAAAAGCCTAACTAATCTAATAACTGACGTCAAATTCAATGATCCCACCCACTACTCCATTTTTTATTTTCTTGCTGATTGTGAATGGGCAAGAGGCAATGCGAATCGAGCTTCCTAATCATCTGAGATTTGTTAATTTGGCAATTTAAGACTCGGATTAGATTCATTTAGGATTTGACTAATAATTGAAAAGGATTCGCTGTTTCACATTGGGTACAGGTGCTATCTTTGGACAAGTGTGTTAAGAGGATATCATAACCTACTCGTCTGATGAGTTGGGCGTTACAGGTTTTACAGTAGCTGTGTTCTGCTGGGTGTCCGAGCACGTTACCTATATAAACAAAGTTTAGACCGGCTTTTTTCCCAATGGTATGTGCCTTTTCAAGTGTTGGTAAAGGAGTGGACGTCGATAGTCCATATTCTGTGGCGCGATAGTCAGGGTGAAAGGCACTGACATGCCATGGTACATCAACACCCAAATCCTTATGAATCCGCTTGGCTATGCGCGACAGGCAGTGAGTGGTATCATTTACCCCTGGAATCACCAAAGTGGTGATTTCCACCCAGATTCCCAAATCTACGGCTTGCTGGGCTGTCTGCCAAACTTTTTCCACATCCACACCACAGTATTTACGGACTGCAGTGTGGCAACCTTTAATATCGATGTTCATGGCATCGAGTCCACCAGCGCGTAACCATCTCAGTGATTCATCGCTCATGTAGCCGTTGGTGACATAAGTATTGTAGAATCCGCGGGCACGAGCGCGGGGCATGACATCCAATGAATATTCTAGAAAGCCGGTGGTGGGCTCATTGAAAGAAAAACTCGTTCCCTGACAATTCCGTTGCTCGATTGTGTTAACAAACTCTTCAGGTGAAAGATAGTTAGCGTGGTGCGGGTCTGGTGCACGTTTACTGATGCTCCAATTTTGACACCAAACGCATGCAAAATTGCAACCCCAACTCCCAATTGTTAAGGCCCGTGTTCCTGGAAAGAAATGGTACAAGGGTTTCTTTTCAATGGGGTTCACGCTCATCGAACTAATATCCCCGTATGTGAGCACGTACAACCGCCCCCCGATATTTATTCGAGCTTGGCAATACCCGCGTTTGCCCTGTGCAATGATACAACGGCGTTTGCAAACACCGCATTGCACTTTTTTTCTCGCCAATTGTTCAAAGAGAAGCGCTTCTCGAATGCAGGGGTTTTCCTTTACTTTCGAGACATCAAGATTCATACAATCTTTTCTAAGGTAATAGTCGAATTTGAGCCTTTGGAAACATTCTATGGCTGGTATGATTATTGAGTTAAAGTTTCAGAAAGTGTTAAGTTGAATATGAGTATACGAGAATCGAGGTTCTAGAATGACTGTTGATGCACATTATCATTTGTATTGGGATAACTCACTTCCTATGGACTTTTTGAAGGGCGCCGCACGAGTTGGTGCCCGACGGTTTTCTAAGAATACACCTGAACCTATGGATGCCGAACAACTTCTGCAAATACAACTGCCTGCTCTAGAGGATAAAACAGGAGAAAAATTAGTTCAATTGATGGACGAAGCGAAAATCGAGAAAACAATTCTGCTTCCCCTTGACTACTGGTACTGGTTCGAGACCTCTGGAATCACCGGGGCTTATGATATCGTGAAGAAAAACGAAATCTATGTAGAGGTAACAAAGAATCATGAAGGCAGATTGTACTCGTTGTTTGGAATTGATCCACGTCGCAAGAAGAGTGTTTCTGCCTTCGAAAAAGGCATAACGAAATGGAATATGAAGGGGCTCAAAATCCATCCTTCAGCACGCTTCTATCCTGATGACCCTGTGTGTTATCCACTCTACAAGAAGGCACAGGAATTAAAGGTTCCAGTCGTTTTTCACTCAGGAAATCAGCCTCCGCCCATGGCGGCGAAATACTCGGAACCTAAATACATTGACACCGTTGCGGCGGATTTTCCTGAACTGAAAATTGTGGTGGCTCATATTGGGCATGGTTGGTGGCGACAAGCCCTAGATTTAGCATCCATGAAACCAAACATGTACGTGGACTTTTCCGGATGGCAGGGTGTATATCAACATGATCCTTCGTACGTGGCAAGCGTCTTACGCTTTGCGATTGACACGCTAGGTCCTTGGCGAGTACTATTTGGCTCTGATGGCGTCTTACTTAACGTTATCATGCCCTTAACCGAATGGATTGAGGCTATCAGAAATATCAATTCCGTAGGCAATGTCACATTTTCTGATGAAGAACTTGAAATCATCTTAGGCAAAGCTGCAACCCACCTCTTTTCACTTTAAATTCCGCATTTTCTCGTCACATCAAATCAATGAGATGGTACCTTATCATCCATCAAGACAAAGAGAAATAGTTACCAAGTGAGAGTCTTTCCCTGATGCATTTTATAGCAGTTATTGCATACGCGCAGGTGGATCTTTTCTGCCTTGTTTTCAAGTCTATGCCCGATGGTTCCATTCTCTTTAATTTTCAAGGTGCTTCCGCAGAGGTTACAACGGTAAAGTGCGTTAATCTGGAACTGGATAACCCGTGATGGGCAATTGTAGATTCGTGTGTTTCGTTCGGGGCTTCCAAGTTCGCGCATATCTCCCATAACTCTAAGTGACTGAAGGATGGGATACATGCCAATGAAACTTTCTGAGCAAATTCCTTCTGGGGTGTTCCAAGAAAATACAAAAGTATCTCCTGATTGGTGACCCGCACGACAATTTCCATCATTGAGGATAGTTAATTTGAACTGCACCGGTTCTTCCCAAAAATCACCAATTTTTAACACATCTTTTGTAGATTTCATGATGGTCCCTCTAGGCATTAGTTGCTTTTTCCTTGATTTTTGCTTTACTATCCTACTCCGTGATAATCGAGTAAATAGTTACTTTGCGTTGCCCACATGGTTGTCATTAAATGAGAGTAAATCGAACTTCTTGGTGTTCTAATCCATAGGATAATATTTCAGCCGATTATAGGATTATCAATAAAATTTGGGGTGGTTATGATAAACAGGAAATGGATAGGTCTGTTGATTATTCCCCTTGTGATCGGAGTCCTTTTTGCGGCTCCCTATCTTTTTAGTCTCTTTGCCCCCAATCCTTCTAACGATGATGGGGTATCTGGAACTAGCCTTTCCACATTCATGGAAGCCAAAGCTTCCAATATCTTGGCTGTCCAGATTTTAGGTAATTCCAGCGACATCGTGTATCCCGAATTAATGGCAGCCCTCTTTGTATCAAATTTCACTGGGGCTTGGATTGTATCTGCCACATTTCTTAATGATTCACTTGGACCCGGCAATATCACGTTCTATGAAGAGCATTTCCTCACTACTGTTGCTGAAGTTGTAAGTATCAACGATGCAATCTATACAGGTCTTGCTGCAACCACGCCATCATTGGACTCTATTTCAGATCTAATGTACTCCATTGGTTTTGGGCTAGACATCCTTTACACAGATGGTACGTGGATACAGCTCTTCACAATTCAAAGTCCCGAAGGGCACATTATGTTCTTGAATGGTACTTATTCGGGCGTTCCGGACACAGTAAACCCGTTCGATTCGAACTTCATTTCGCGTGATGAAAATTGGATGAATGGTATTCTCTTAGAACCAGGAACAGCCCTTGATACTCTTGTCATAACAATGAATGCAGTATTCGTTAACCATCTAGGCTAAAATTAGAAGCAAAAGCTGCCACATTGGTTTGAGTTTGTTTGCATATTCATTTACGATACACTTCGTGGCAGATTATGCACGTGGTGGTGGATGTGCAGGTTGAACGGTTGCGTATGCGTCGATGACTGTTGCTTCAATTGGTCTAGTTGGAGCTGTGATTTATTATCTGAATGATCACCGCAATCAAGCCCTAATGCGAAAAACAGCCCTCATCATGCGCTTGTATGCCCCGTTCATGTCAACAGAATTCCAAGAAGCAGATATCAAAGTCATCATGCTTAATGTCAAAGACTATTCGGAGTTTAAAGACAAGTATGGCCCGTACCCCGGTGAGCACCCGATGCATATTGTATTCCGCTCGGTTGTCGCTTTTTTCGAAGCCATGGGGATGCTATTAAAGAAAAAACTCCTCGATGTCGATCTTGTATATGAATTGTTTGTTGTATACCAACGATGGGAGAAGCTCTGGCCTATAATCCGCGACTTGCGCAAAGAACTTGGTTTTTCCGAGTATATGAACAATTTTGAATATCTCTATGAAGAAACCCAAAAATACGCTTATCGATGGCGGGAAGCTGCCAGTACTTAAAACTGTGAATATTAGTAGTGCATTTGAAATTGGATGAGATTCGAATCATTCGAGAGACTTCAATCGTTTTAAATCTCATTATTCAGTTTGTTATGCAATTTGGTAATGGGTACAATAATACTCTCTGCGGCTTTTTCGATTCCGCTAATTTTTTTCTTGCCGTTTTTGGCGCTGAAAGGTTTGATACCGCTTTAGGAAGAATGCGGTAATAGCAATTATGTAAAGAATATTCAAAGTGAAGAGGATGCTAAGGTTCTGGAAGTCAGTGCCAATCAGGTTACCGTGGACGATGACAAAGGTGAGGACAACATACATGAGCCAATGGAAGTAGCGCCAGTATTTTGGAATCATCAATCGAAGTAACCCAGCGACAGCGGCAACGTAGAGGATGTAGAGGGCGGGGCGCCCCGCGAGTTCCCAGAAGATAATCCAGGAATCAAACCGCGGAAAAAATACAGTTAAATCCATTTGCAAGATGGCATAGAAGACGGGATGCAAGGTGGCAAAGATAATGCCAAAGATGGCGAATAGGTGATGGATTCGGAGAAAGGGTCGACCAAACGCTTGAGTGATTTCTTTAAGAAACGGTGTCATTGCAGTTGCAATCGCGAGTGAAACAAAGCCGTACAAGGCACAGAGTCGAATCACAAAATTCAATGGATCCGAATAGGTGGTGAAGAGAGCTAGAATTCCAATAAGGACATAGAGGAGCAAGGCACCAAGAAGGAATAACCAACCGTTACGTGTAATCGTCAAACGCATAACCCGTTGGCAATTTTACGTGGCTTCTTCCTTTAAGCAATTTTGTTTAGTTCATGTAGCAAATATTTCTTGAAAAATAGTAGGAAGTCCTTGTTGTATGGCTCTACTCTGTTTTCTCCTACTTTCATGGAATGGAACCGATCATGTCTCTTCTTCTTGGGGAATACGATTCCCGAGCTGGTAATAGTTGAAGTCTCCTCCAGTTGTCCAGATAATGGGATGAACTTTTCGCATGTCTAGTTTTCCATCCGTGAGACATTCTGGGTTGACGTAGGATTTGACTACGCGGCCAATTATGCCGTCGTTTTGTTCATAATCCAAGATTTCTGCAATTTCACATTCGATATTGATGGGGCATTGCTGAATCATAGGTGCAGTTTTTAGCTCCCCATAAAACGTGTCGAAAAGAACACTCTTATCGATGTCCCGTCCGGATTTGCTACCACAGATTGCAACCTCTTTGATAAGGTTCTCGGAAGGCACATTCACGCTAAAAGTTTGGTGTTCGTGAATGCCGATACGGGTGTGTCGTTTCTTATACAAACTGAAGAATAGGTATCGTCCAAAATCAAAGGGGCACATATATCCAATTACAAGATAATTAGGAACGTTGTTGACGAGAGCCCCAACCAAAGCGATGGGAAGGGGGCTAAACATGTTCTTCTCAAAGACTTCCTTTCGTTGCCTTTGATCATTCATGAGTTTAATCACCTTGTATTGAATCGGCGGGGGCTTATGGTAATAATGAGTAGAAAACGTGGATTATTGGTAAATTCTCTATTTGGGTTTGAAAGCTTCAATCTTTGCGCTCGTAGCAATATTGAACGGGGCTTCACTAACAATTCGTACATCGGTAAATCCGGCGTCATGAATGAGTTGAAGATACTCTTCTTTGAGAATTGCCCCACCAAGGCAGCCGGTGTACGAAGCTACTGCCTCTCGAGTTTCTTGAGGCAAGGACGCTTCTAAGACAATATCGGAGATTAACATTCGTCCACCAGGATGAAGTACTCGGAAGGACTCTCGGAATACCTTGCCTTTATCTGGGGCTAGATTGATGACACAATTACTAATGATAACATCAACAGAGTCATTGTCAACGGGGAGCTCTTCAATATCACCAAATCGGAATTCAACATTGGTTACGCCAAGTTTCTCTGCGTTATCTTTCGCCTTTTCAATCATGGCGGGTGTCATGTCGACGCCAATCACATGACCAGTTGGTCCAACTTGACGAGCTGCCATGAATACGTCTAATCCGGCACCGCTTCCTAAATCCAACACAATTTCGCCTTCTTTTAGGCTTGCGAGAGCCGTGGGGTTTCCACATCCAGCAAAAGATTCCGTTACCGATTCGGGAAGATCATCAACCGAATATCCTAGGGATTTCGCATAAGTGTTCCTAGTGGCTGGTCCACAACATGAGCCGGTGGGTTGGGCTACTTTAGAATAGGCTTTTCGTACTTCTGCTTTGATTTCTTCATCATTCATTTCGGTTACGCGTTTAGTTTCTGTCAATTCGTTCCACCAAATATATTGGTTGTCCAATATGTTTGTGGTTATTAGAAAACGGACACATTTAAATGTATCGGGTGCCCAATAAATACCATGCCAGAACAAACTGAAACCGAAGAATGCTGCCCCCCGGACTGTTGTGATATGCGCGGTATGCTCTCCTTCCAGATCCTTTGGGAGCTTGGCAAAAAATCCATGAATGGTCAAGAGCTTGCGGAACAAATCGGGCTCCGACGAGGAACCAAGCCTTCACCTGGAACGATTTATCCAGCACTAAAAGAGCTCACCCAAAAGAACTTGATAAGTGGAGAAAAACGGGGTCGCCAAGTTGTCTATACGCTTACCGAGGAAGGACGAGTCGGACTCGATATAGCCACGCGCTATTTCTACAAAGTTTTTCATGAAATCATCAACACTAGCCAGCCTCCCTAATCGCCGCAGTGGCTTTGAGGGCGTTCTTTTCTGATTTTTCATGTTCCGTGACGGGTGTGGGAAGAGACCAAAAAATATTGGGTGCCCGATACATTTAAATATCGGGTGTCCAATACGCTATATCGGACATCCAATAAATGTGAGGTCGATAAAATTGGCAAATAATAAGAAATGGATCAAACTTTGTTGTCCGAATGCTCGAATATCAGACAATGGAAAAGTATTCGCTAAATCTGTTTTACTCAGTCGAAGGTAGAAGAGAATATCCTGAACGCACACATGAAAAAAAGGATTGGTACATATGACAAAAATAGAAACTGATGAACCGAATTTACCAAAATCTAACTCCACTGTACTCCATCAAACTGCCAATGATTTCTTTCAAGTAATCCAAAAACGACGCAGCATCCGACGATACAAATCCGATAAAATTCCTGATTCTGATTTACAAAAAATCCTTCAAGCCGCCCGATTAGCCCCATCCACAAATAACAGTCAATCATGGCGCTTCATCGTTGTGAAAGATCCTCAAACAATAGCGCTCTTAGGCCAGCCCGCACAACAACGGTTTATTGCCAATGCGAACGCTATCATCGTGGTATTAGGAGAAAAACAAAGCAGCTGTTGCCCCGGGAACCTTGCTCGATGGCATCTACAAGACCCTATGATAGCAACCGATCATCTAGTTCTCGCTGCGACCGCACTAGGTTATGGGAGCTGTTGGGTTGCTTCATATGAATCGCGGTCTGCTGAATTTATCCAACTAGTCAAATCGGAGCTAGAAATCCCGGAGAACGCGGATATTATAGTATTAGTAGCTCTTGGGGTTCCTGATGAAAATCCTTCAGCTCGACCACGAAAACCCTTAGAAGAAATTGCTTTTGATGGGAAATATGGAGTACCCTGGAAGCCACATCAAACCTAAAACCAGAAGCTAGCGGACACGCTTCTGTAATCTGAGCTCATCACGAATAGGAATATCTGCAATCCCTGGATACAGACCTCCTAATTTTTGAGCTACAACATTAGGAACCACTTCGTACAACTGGAATCCAATTCGCTGGTAGAAGGCAAGAGCAGGTAGATTATCATTCGTCGTTACGACAAGAAGACGCTGGTGTCCTTGTTTTTGTGCAATCTTTTCGATATGGGCTACAAGCTCTTTTCCAATTCCACAACCTTGGAACTGAGGAAGAATGCCTAATGCGAGGATGAGAACCGCGTCATCGTCAAATGGGGTATATGAAATGAATCCAACAAGCTTTCCGTTATTTTTTACCACGATTGCGGGGTATTCAGTGACTATGAAGCTTTGATTGAACATAAGTTGTTTAGGGTCTCCCCAAAAGAGCTTAACCATCTCTTCAATGGTTTCGACATCCTCGCTGAATGCCTGATGAATTTTGTATTCACATTTTTTGGGAATATAACAACTAGTACAAACGACGCGAATCCTTGCATCATTTCCACAAATAAGTTTGCCACATTTGAAACAAGAAAATTCGGCTTGGTTCTCGCAAAGAGAACACGACTCATAATTGGCATACATCGACAATCACATTACCCTTTCTTTAATCGGTCTTCATAAGAGCGTTTATCTTTCTCTGTTTCTACTTATTATATAGGGAATATTCATGGGCAAACAGAAATTAAAGAAAACTGAAGCGAATTCAAAACAAACCTGGGCCGAATGGCTTAAAGAACGAAACGAAATACTATCTGCCCAAGATGATCAGACACAGGATTCTAATTTCATTCTCCATGATCGAACCTCCCAAGGATTTGCCTGTATACCAGGACCCTTTAGCCCTAGAGTAATCCCTAAACCCGTCAAACAAAAAAAGAGGTCCCATTAGGTTTTAACTAATCGCTCCAACACCTAAAAGTCACAAAATATTTTTCAGAAATTTTGGATACAAAGGGGAAAAAGAGAAGAGGGAGGAGCCGTGCCCAATCGCCCGAACCCCAGCAATTTTGGGCACGTGCAAGGTTACTAGGCGCTCTCGCTAGTTACGACAAGTAAACCAGACAAGGTGTTGGTAATGATTGCGCCCATGACCCTTGGTCGTGCCTTCATGCTTATTGTATTTGTTCATTATTTATGTCACCGAATCAGGCTAGTGACTTCGGCTTATATAAGGCGGACTCACCTTTTGGGCTCACTTTGTGTGGTCACAAAATGTAACTATACTCACATGCTGTTAAATTAAAGATATTTCACGG
>CAYFXC010000033.1:0-12105 GCA_964347045.1 uncultured archaeon | reverse complement strand
CACTAGTTCGGAAATTTAGTGTTGCCTGTCAGTTGAGGTGGACGTATCTTCGACCCAAGAGTCCAGGGCCCATCCAGGCTGGCTGGTTTGCTCGGGTCCGCATCTTTTTCTGTTCCGCAGCCGGAATACAATCCTTCATGGACAGGGCAATCGATGCCCGTTGCTCTGGATTACTATGCCAGTGAAGGCTGCGGTGACGGAGGTGTTGCTTGCCCGAATGCTGTGAGAAGCGAGTAGTGGGCAATCAATCTCGCGCCAAGGTAGCTTAAGGTTGTTTAGTGGTTTAAAAATGTGTCGGGTTGCTTAGTTAAAAATCATCAACAAGAGTAACAGCAGGGTCGCGAGGAGTGCAAGGAACCGGTTTTGAAACCTAATACGTGGAACTTCGTTGCCATATCAATTCAACAAACAATAATGAACTCAAATTTGACATCGTTATCTCTGGTTGGCCTTGGATCAACAACGACACTCTCCTCACGCTCCGATGGGATCTGATGGTTCAACTTCCTGGAATGCACCACTATCAACATGCTCATCGTCACCACTACCAGAATCACACCTACAGCTTTGATGGCGCCTTTTTCGCATACAAACATTCAGCCAATGCCGGTAATGAAATCGTCGATGTAACTGGTAATTACGAAGATCATCTTGAACATACACGATTCTATCTTGTGTATCCCAACTTGGGTGACGAACTTTTCGTTCACGATCCCGTGGTAGGACTTGATGGATTAGTGGTTCCACCCAACCTTATTCTCCCTATCCTTATTGTCATCGGAGCTGGCGCATTAGCCTGTCTAGTTATCGCGGCTGCCATCTGGACTCAACGGCGCACTTCAACACCAACTCCTCCCAGCTAATTCCCTTTCCTGGGAGGAGGAGTCCTCTTTTTTTAAATCCTTCAAATCGAGATCATTTGGATGCCTTCACCAGAAATTGAATGAAAATATTCGTGAAGCGGTGACGGCGCGTCAATTGTTCAAGTTCGTTCACCTGCTCTTTGAGTCGCGCAATGCGTTCGTCCACCCAATGCGACCCTCGGCGGAAGCGCATAGCCTCAACCCGTGGAATTTCTTCTTCATAGGCGGCCGCAAGCCGTTTTTTCGCGAAGGTTACCCATTTGAGATCTTGTTCGGTAAAGATGTGATATCGGGGTTCGAAGGAACTGACTTTGAGCTTGGCTTCATGTAACAGATATCGCAAGTTCCCGCCTGCCAGGCCGGATTCAAAGCCGATTTCACCTTCGCGACGATAGTGGGCATCCAAATGTGGTAATCCATACACGCGACACATCGAATAATCCGGTTCCAACGCGACATATAATCCATCTGATTTGAGGTGCCGGGCTAGCTCACGAATCCCATCTTGCTTTAAGTCTGCTACAACGTGGCGACTGTAGATAAGATCAAATGTTTCATCCTTGGGGATAGTGCCCTTTTCAACGATATCGCCGGCAAAGAAGCGGATGCGACTGCTAAATTCAAACAATTGCGCCAACTGATTGGCACAGGCCGTCAACGCCGGATTGATGTCAATTCCAACCACTTCGCCCTCAGGAACCATACTTGCCAATTCTAAGGTGGTTCGTCCGACACCGCATCCCACATCCAAAATGCGCATATTAGGTTTAATCTCAATTTCCTCAAAGTAGGTCCCATAATAGGGAATACTTTCCCACAAATAATGAGCCAAAGCCCCCCGTGGGTCAAGGATCCGGTGCACGGCATTCCGAATACGTGGTGACTCCAATCCCGACAAGGTCACAATACTTCACCCAACCTATTTCCCGTTAAAAATACCGTTTACACTTAAGATTTCTTCGGCACACCCTAATAAAGCCTCATCTTTCTGTGGCGTAACACTTTTTAATCGCCTTGTGTCGCTTCTGAGACACACAAACATTATTCATGCCGTGGGGTGGTAGATCAGCGGTAGATCGCGGGTCTTGCACACCCGAGGACCCGGGTTCAAATCCCGGCCACTCCACCACTTTGCCCCTAAAAACTCGTGGAGAACAGTTGCAAAGGTTTTTAACCCACCACCGCCAGCCTCTCCTAACGACACCCGTGCCCTGATAGTGTAGCCAGGTCAATCATCATGGGCTTTCGCCCCGTGGACCCGGGTTCGAATCCCGGTCAGGGCACCACTCCCACCCACAACAACCATTGCGGGAGAAGTCAAGTCTGGTCAATTCAGCAAATTCCATTCTACCAGCCGAATACTTTTATCCCTGAATTCGGACTATCTTTTTACTTCCCAGAATAATGCGGGAGTTATCGAGCCTGGTCAAAGATGCAGGGTTTAGGTCCCTGTCGCGTAGGCGTTCCTGGGTTCAAAAGTCGTTTCAGCATTGTTTGGGATGACGGAAATTCCCAGCTCCCGCACCATTTTTTGGGGTCTGAAACCAGAGCTTTCTTTAAGTAGGATTTTCATTAATGAGGTTTGGTGGTCTGCTGGTGACGGTGAAGCCGATTGGCGACTTGCTCATGGAGATGAAGAAGCGTTATGACAAGGAGAGCCAAGGCTGGCGCGTGTTATCCGGAGCTGCAGACCACGGGTTGTTTGACACTTTTATTTTGCACCGGGATCGGCTGTGGCAGATGAAAACTGAACCGGTTAATCCTTTTGAGGTTATCGGGGTTGGAACGACGCATCGGCGTGTGGATGAGGGGCTCCACAATCGAATCATGCAGGAGGGTAAACCGTTCCTGTTTCAAATCGCTGCCCCTCAACGGAAGGGAGTGGTGTTAGCCCAGGGGATTCAGCGCTATTCGGATGATAGTGCGTCACGGTTACGAACCGTCATGTCGGATCGGCAAGAAGCCTTGGATCGTGAATTAGAATCTTGTGTGCAATCGATGAGTTTGAAAAGATTTCCCGAACGGCATGCAATGTATGGATAATTCGTGACTGGAAAAAGTCGGGGAAGTGGCGCCGAGGAGCGGATTCGAACCGCTGACCTAGAGGTTAACAGCTTCGGACGGTACATCACAGGAAGTGTACAGGCTCCCGCTCTAACCTGGCTGAGCCACCTCGGCATGTGAGTAGCTGTGCAATTTCATTGCTTAATTTTAACTCTTTCCCTGTACTATTGAAGAAATGGTAAGGCTAGAGGTGTTGATTCTAGTTATTCAGTGTCATTGGGTCCCAATGGACGCCATAATTCTAGGGCACGACGTTTTTTCATTTGGCGGCGTTGGGCGTTCAGATAGCGATTAACGGTTGAGTGTTCAGCGCCACGGAGTAACCGGACAATTGCGTTGACGGCTACTTGTTGGGTTTCCACTTCGCCAATAACACTGATTGTGTTGCCCATCACAGCGACGTAGGTGTCAGTGAGTTCTTCGATGTTCCGACGGGTTTTACCCCCTTGGCCAATGACGCGTCCTTTAAGTCTGCGAATTTGGTTAGACGTGTTGCCAAACTCCTCCAGATTGATAATCCGTAAATAGACGTCATCATCTAAGAGGGAAAAGGCATGTTGGGGGCTGAATCCACGGCCAATCGCTTGTACAATGTCTCGGGCTTTCCAGACCGCCAGGGGGTCTTCACAGTCTTCAGTGGATTCTAAGACGACCAGCCCATCTGCACTATCGATGGAAATCATAACGTTTGTGATTTTTTCTAGCTGACGCTTTATGGCTCCATCAGGTCCGATGACTACGGCGATACGTGATTTTGGAATGCGAATACGGGCGTCAGCTTTCATTTGTAGTCACCTTGGCGAATAGCGGTAATGGTTTCAGTTAAATCAAGTTTCGGGATGTCGAAGTTGTCAAAATAGGCAACGATATTGCGGATATCACGTTCAAAAAACATCTCACTGTGAGGGTGATCTAATACAACGGCTTGTGAAATGTCGATGAGTACCGGTTCTTTCCAGAGCATGATGTTATATTCGCTCAAGTCCGCATGGACTAAATTAGCGTCATGGTAGAGCGTTGAAATGGCTTGAAGGATTGTATTGCGTGTTGGTTCAGGTTTTTCGGGTTCCTGTTGGTGCATGGTAGGGGCTGGTAACCCCTCTTCACCAATGAATTCCATGACCAGAATATTGCGTTGGACATGAATTGGGTGAGGAACACGCACTCCAGCCGCTTCTGCCCGTAAGAGATTTTTGAATTCTTTCGAAGCCCAGGCCGTAATGAGCCCACTTCGGGCTCGAGGAATTCGGACAAAGCGTGGATCACCTTCAAGATACATCGTTATACGTTTGAAGTTGAAAGTAGCAATTCGATAGATCTTAATGGCGACATCTGCTCCATCCGGTTGGACTCCCCAATACACATTGGCTTCTTTCCCTGTGGAGATCACACCATTGATTTCTTCTAGAATCCGTTTATTGAACATGTTGTAGAGGGTCAGGAGCGTTCTCGTGTCGAAAACTGATTCGATAACTTGACGGTCTTCAGAGCGCTTGATACGCATACGCGCCTTGTCCAAGCGTTCTTCTAATCGATTTACTTTATCAGACACGATTTTTCACCTCCTGTGTGCAACGGATTCGCTATGAAATTACACAGTTTGCGGATGGTAGCGCCAATTCGCAGTTCATAAAGTTTGTTATCTTTTGTCCAGGCACGCTATTTGGACCTGTGAAACCGGTGGGTGCTCAGATCAAGAACTTGTTCCATGCTATGGATTAACATGCCCACAATGGTTGACGTAGGCAAAGGCTCTGGATCAAAACTAACTTGTCGATCCACCAATTTTGCTAAATTTAATTTCTCTTCACCGTGGGCAAATCCCCCCACAAGGACTAAGGGTTTGGTCTCTTGTGCAAGGGATTTCGCAAGATTGGTTGGTGACATTGGAGTTCCTTTCTCAGAAAGGAGCACAATCTGACTCGGCTTCAATTCTTTAAGAAAGGTTTCCAAATCTCCTGGGATTACTTGGAGTAAGGGTTCTCCCTGTGGTGGTACTCGTTTGTTTAGTAGTAATTGCTCTATGAGTCCTACGAAACGCTGTATCCGACGGGGTAATCGGGTTCCCCGGGTTATCTGGATTATTTCCCCCGAATAGGTTTGAACGAACACCTCAAGTTGGTCTTCTCGGGCTAGAACACTGTCTAATGCCACTAAAAGACTCCGATGGGCAATATCAGGGCGTCCTCGCTTTTCGGCATCTGGAAGTCCTTGAAGCGCCTTTGAATGAAATCTTTCATCAAGTAATATCTGAGTAGGTGGCTTTCCACGCATTTGTGCATTACCCACAACTACGATATTGTTGGCAAGATCTGCGGGCACCAATTCTAAGGCGGTTTCGATGAGCCCAAGAACTAACATAGTGAATATACTTATCACTTGAAGGTAAAAAGCGAATCCACTTTCGCTGGTCTACTCGATTTTTAGATAGCCACGGCGTTCCAGCCATCCGGCCTCGCCTTGGGAGTACCGCCAAATGATATCGCCTCTTTGGTCCGTTTGAAAATCCCAAGGTGCCACAAGAACTACATCTCCTTCACGAATCCAAACGCGTTTCTTTAAGGTTCCACGAATTCGACAGAGCCGCGCTTTCCCATCTGCGCATTTGACGCGAACTCGATCATAGCCCAGTAATTGAACTGCAATACCAAGTACTTCACCCTCCACGGGAATTCGTACACGAACGACTTCACCGTCTTGGCGGGACTGACCCTTAAAGCTCCGTCTTCCTTTACCTTTGCCTTTACGTTTGGGTTTCGACATCATAATGCTCCTAAATTAGATGGGCTACAACAGGATGTCCAGTATATAAAATTGCTCACTTATCGGTGTTTTCGATGCTTGGGGCATCATCTTTTGTTAAAAGAATTAAGTGATTTTTCCACTCAATAGCCGAGACTATTGAACCAATTGGCAATTCCCTTTCAGGGCGTGGGAGATCATACAATGTAAACTCTTCTTGGTCCATTAATTGGACAACATCCTCTTCCACGGAGATAACCTGGAAAGTGTGAACCTCGTCATTTAAAAAGGCGGCATCAAGCTCACTCAGATCCTTTGGGCTTAACGTTTCACGGTGTTGCGATTCGAGGTTTGTAAGAACATACCGACCATTCCGAAGGCTAGTTATCATAAAGGGGGCTTCTTTGTAAATAATCACGTCGCCAACCTGATACAGAGGGAATCGAAGTGAGTAGGTGTCGCGTCGAAGGTTTTTTCCTTCACGGGTTCGTCCGACAATCTTACTAGAGATTTTTTGAGTTAAACCAAACTTTTCAGACAAATCCTTGGCAAGTGTGCGACCAAGGCGCCCGGTCATACATTTAACATCAAATCCGCCACGCGTTTCTGAATATTGCAGTGAGGTTGGAGGCAAATCCGAATCAGTAAGACGTTTACTAAGAAACTCAGCTATCTGATCGGCTTGAGTCTGTGATAATTTTCCTGAAGAGGATCGAATTTGTAAGACGGCTTCGAAATATCCTCCTGCAGATTGCCTGCATTGCGTGCAGAGGGTTGGGGTAATCGGAATAGACACAACTTTTTGCTCTGTATATGCGTGGTCCTTTGCCTGAGCATTAACTTCAATAGGTATTTCTTTGGCTTTAGAGAGCGGACTATCCGGGAGTTCTTGCAGTTGAACCGCAAATCCGGCAGGTTTACTCGGTGAAAATAAGGGGTCGAGGAGGGAACATACCATCTCAAAGAGGTGTGCTTCGTCCGTTTGATCAGTTTGACTAACCCATCGCCCACTGATATAATAGGCTTGGCAACGCGGACAAATTTTAGCTTCAGGTGGCCGGCGAAGTGTAATTAATGGATGCTCATCAAAATAACAAGTAGCGCAAAAGCCTTCGATAAAGGGTTGAGTTTTGGTAGGGGCTTTTCCACATTTAGGACATTGGTATGTCATGGTTCCTCATTTCGTTACTACTACTTGTGCATGGGGAACATTTTGAATGCGAATAATCCCCCGTTCATGGATCAAATGTGCTTTCAACGCTTCGTTGACAATATTTTCGCCAACAATATTCGCTATTGTAGCCTTCCCCATTGCTGCCAATCCCTCTTCAACTGATACAAGTTTTCCTTTGTAGAATCTCTCACTAATGTGGATGCAGCGGTCTCCCTCTTCAAAGGATTCACCCAGAATATTTTGGTCACATATAGCGACAATATGCTCGCCTTCACGGCGCATCTGGTTTAGATAGACTTGCATAGCATTTTCCCCCTTTATCTTTACCCCTTTAATGGTGTTCGTCCTCCACAAGCACTACAAACAAGCATGAGGAGGCGGTCTTCACGTCGCATCTCGGTATCAGGACGCTGACAAATTGGACAGACTACGAACTCTTCGGTATATTTCACCATAAGATCTTCTAGCACACTGGATGTAAATCGACCACTAAAGATGGCTTGTGGTCTTCGGATTTCGGCTGCAGTCGCGAGTTCATGGGCAAGATAGCGGAGAAGGTGCTTCGGATCACGACGCAGTGTATCGGTGAGATCCTTAAAATTCCGAACTACTGTTCGAGACCCTTGAATGAATGAGTCAACGCGGGGAACCTGAAACCGGGGTTGCTCAAAAACTTCTGGAGGAATCTCATCACGAGCACGCTTTAGTAATGATTCGTAATCATCGGTTTTCAAAGTTTGTGATTTCGTGGTTTTTATCTTTGCTTTTACCTTTGTAGTTGGCTTTGCCTTCGGCTTTGCCTTCGGCTTTGCCTTCGGCTTAGCACTGGATTTGGGTTTTCCGGTTTTGGGGGTTTTCTCCGTTGTTTTTGGTGGCACGTAGGTTCGCCTCACAATACACATCCAATTGATGGTTTTGCGGATTGATAAAATCTCTGTTTTACGCAAATGAGTACTTGAGATTTTAAATTCGCTCAGGTTTTGGACGACTAATAGGGTGTCTGGCTGACGTCGATTGTGCTCAAAAGGATTTGGTTTCTTTTAGGATTTTTTATAGCGATGGATTTCAGGTTCATAGACAACGCCTTCACTGAGGAGATCAATGAGTACCTGCTCAACAACCTCTTCAGTCACATCACCGGTTACCTCAAGTATCTGTTCAAAGCGCGCGCCACCATCCGCGTCGTATTTCACAATAGTTTCAAGCACCTTCCGTCGTAGTTCGGGAGTTGGAATTACGGAATCGTCTTCTGTAGGCTGATCTAATGTTGCTGTCGCGCTATGCCATACTCCCGGTTCCAATTCTTTCTGCGTTTCTAGTTCTGGTGGAGCTTCTTCAATCACGGGTACAGGTCTGCTACCGCCAAATCGTGCTTCAAGCCTGTGGGGATCTTCACGGGATAGCTGCAGTTCCATGAGCCGAATAGTTTCCCAATTGGGGTCTTCTAATCGTCGGACGACTTCACCGTTGATGTAGGTTTCGCCTTGAAAACTGCGAACTCGACCGATTACCAATACTAAATTGCCCACTTGAATGTCCGCTAGCTTTGCTGCTAGGTCACCCCACATTTTGGCTCGTATCACGCCAGTGCCATCATCGAGTGTTATGGTAGCAAAACCTCCTCCGTCATCTTCCAGCCGTTCTTGGGTTGCTTGATACCGATCTACAACTGTTGCAATCACATTTACACGGCTTACTTGTCCAAGAAATGTTTCAACGCCCACAACATTCCCTTGGTCATTTGCAATTAAATCTCCTTCTTGAATGTCTTGGATCGCTAATTTTGCGGCGGTGGCACGTTTTGCAAACATTCCTTTTCTAACTCCATTCTTCTACCATCATTATTGCGTGGTATTCAAAAAACTTCTTCACGAGGTATAACTGTCACAATTTATGTCAAGCGGATAGGTGTTTTCTAGAAAAATGAAGACGAGTCGGCTTGGTTATCCGATTGATCTTGTATTATATCCGTATTTGCATTTACGGGAACAAGGCATCCTTGCTCATGAAGTTTTTCGAGGGCGTTGGCTATATCGAATTTTCTTTTGGCTCCATATTTCTCGATGGACGCAACAAAAAGCTGAGGTAAATAAAGGCGCCCTTCTTGATCAGCGAGGTTCAGGGCTAAATCGTATATCTTGCGGGTAAATCCGCGAGAAGGAGCCTTTACACACTCGTATGCAACGAGTAATTCTCCGTGAAAACTTTCCTCAACGATTTCTATTCCCGGATCAAAGACATCAATTCGCCCATCGAAGGTCTGTAGCTCGTTTGTAAACCGTGACTCAAATTCGGTAGTAAACTGGGCCAAGGATTGAGTCAGTACCTCACTGGGCGAAGAATCAAGAATCAAGACGCTCACCACATATTGCCCTTCACGTAAACTGAGATGTAAGTCCTTGTAGTGAATGTCACGGAGCTGGGATTCTCGGTCCAACTCACCGGATAACTCACTGTAAAACGCGTTAACGGCCGAAAGAAAACCAGATAATAAGGTGCTAGGCATCTCCCCCCCTGCGAAATCATAGGTAAAAATGGGTAACCCGGTCTTTGAGTAGGTCACAAAAAGAGCACGCAGATCCATTAATCCCATCATACGTTGAGCCCAGTTGCTCGCGCTCTGCTCAAGTGCTTGTTGTTGTGCGAGTTTTTTCGGTTTAACACGCTTCACATAGTATGCCCAGATAATAATAATCACGATAATGAATAAGACGATAAACGGAAGAAGGAACATCAAAAGTTCGATCCACCATGGAATCGCTGGATTCTGTGAAATCATCTCGGAATTACTTGCCGAATCTGAAGAAATCTCCCGTGTGCCATTATAATCAGCCCTTGCCCCAAGGTAAGGCGCCTCATCTGCATTCGCCCAAAATTCAGGTGAATACAAGGGAAGCTGGACCAGAACTATCCGCGTCCCAAAGACATCAGTTATGATTGTTTGCGAATACAACATCTGCCGTGTCCCATTGGCATAATTAACCTCCACGGTAAGACTAACATTCGCATCAGGTATGGGTGTATTATTTGTGAAGGTTAAAGTAACGATCACAGCAACTTCGTGCCCCTCAACAATATTGATCGGAAGGGGCAAATCGATGACTAGAAGTGAATCATATTTTGCTAATACTTGCAAGTTCAAACTCAGAGTCTGGTTCTCATAATTTGTTCGTTGGGCATATACAACCAATGGATAAGTTGCTGGAGTGACATCTGTAAGATTCAAACTAAATCGGTAAACGCCACTTCCCATCGAAACAAGATTATGTGTAACACTTTGAAAGACTACCCACACCGTTGCACCATCAATACCCAAATTATTACTGTCATCCCAAAAGAGGACATCAAGAATCAGAGTTTCATTTTCGTATTCACTGGGAGAATAATCCCCATCTTGAGGAGTAAGTAATGTTGCCCAAACCAAGTAGAACGTCTCACTGAAGTACTCAATCTCATAATTTTGGGCGCTAATGTTGAAACTAACCGTCCACCATCCTGCACTTGAACCAGTGGTTATACATCTTATCGTGTATGTGCCATCAAAATTATCATTGATGTTCATAATCGACCAGTTGCTTTGAATTACCGCTCCAACTACTCCTTGTGCGGACATATCTTGGTAGGTCACAAGTAGCTGAAATTGTGCATTATACACAACGGGCGAAGGCGAGAGCACTTGAACGAGAATTGTAGTTGGGCGAATCAACACATCAACCAAAGTGTCGTAGGTTGCGTCTTCAAATCCACTAAGAGAAGCAGTAAGTGTTATATTGTAGGCTGCTGGATTGCCACTAACATTGAGCACAAATTGCACATGATATGTACCATTAAGTAAATCAAAGACAGTAAACCCGAAGAACGGTGTATCATTAAGCAAACAGGAAACACTGGCACCTGTGATACCAGTTCCATCTGATTGCTTTCGATAAGTTATAGTGACATTAAAGACTTCACCACCATATACGGTTCCAGGAGCACTTCCTGTGATTGTGGTGGGTTCTCCTTCAACGATTAATGTCACAAGAAGCGAATTTTCTTGGATATACATTCCAGG
Source organism: uncultured archaeon (assembly GCA_964347045.1). Lineage (GTDB taxonomy): Archaea > Asgardarchaeota > Hermodarchaeia > Hermodarchaeales > Hermodarchaeaceae > Hermodarchaeum. The sequence goes on along the minus strand of CAYFXC010000033.1, from coordinate 1,208 downwards.
CTTCGAGGCATTTACCACCAGATTATGTGTGCCTACACCCAGAATCATACCATCTAAAAGAATTGAATAATTCCCGCCTCCTTGTTCAGATGTCCAGTTGAAATATCCGGGTCCTGAAATGTTCACTAATGCCCCAGTGATTCCACCCTCCCCAAGCGGGGTGAAAATCGAATAATTTACCTCTAAAACAACGCTCTCAGTGTAGTTAATCGAAAGAGCTGTCCAGTTCGCAACTAACTGAGTCTTCGACCACAAAGTTAGCGTCACAGACGTTGTGGTTGGAGAATAGCCATCTCTGTCAGCCTTAACCAAACCAGTATGCACGCCACGCCCTAAGCCCATTATCCCCGTATCTAAAGAACTCTCATAATATCCTGCACTCACATCGCTAAGCGAATATGTTGATCCACTGAAGGTCACATTAACCTCTGCGTACGGTACACCTTGGAAGTTTTCTAAATCAAAATAATAAACTCGGATGTTGACACTATCACCAATTAAACTCGTGTATGTATCGGGGTCTCCGGTCAAAGATGTCGGATACACTAAATCAACACTACTCACTCTGACTCCCGCATGAAAACTGTTATTCCATACCACTTCACAGCGCATGGTAACATTGGTTATTGAATAGAAAGATGGGGTGAATGCTGGAAACGTTAGTAATCCACCTCCATCCGGGGTTTGTGACCATTCATTCAATGGACCACCAAGCTCATCGTAAGGTGTAAATCGTCCTTCTCCATCATTGAAGATTGAAAGTTGAGACGAGACAACGAGCAGGTTGGTGATATTGACTTCTTGCCCCGTAACATCAATACCCGCTCGACGGATAATGGGTGTCTGAACATAGTTTAGATCAAAAGAGACAACACGCCACATTGTACCATTTCCCGCACCGCCTGGTTCATCAATAAAAAGCCAACCAGGGAGTCCAGGATTTGTGCTATTGTCTTTGAATCTGGAAAACGGCACAAGATTAGTCCCATTCAAAAGAGCTTGCGCTTTCCAATATGCAGGTAAAGAAAAGTTAATGGTACGACTATTGACATCCGCGTTAATGTTAGGAAAGAGAATTGAGGTTGTAATATTCCAATTTGTTATCAACCATTGTTCGCTTGCCCAGAAATCAGTTAAGCCACTGAATACTCGCGAAAACTCGCTTTCATAGGTGTAGTCGAATGTAACAGGCCACGTGGTGCTGACAT
>CAYFXC010000032.1:0-14695 GCA_964347045.1 uncultured archaeon | reverse complement strand
CTTATGGGGAGATGAACACAATGAAAAATAGAATCGCAATGTTTTGGAACAGATTACCCACAATCATTCAAGCCATACTGCTTATGCTGTCGGTTACAATGATTGGAACTTTATCCTGGTCACTACTAATGATCTTGACACCACTACCCTGGGCAATTGTCATTATGGGTGCCATACTAATTGGGTATGTGCTATTTTTTAGTGGTCGCAGGGGCCATGAAGCAACTAAAGAGGCTCGACGCACTTATTTTCGATCGGTTCAACTACCATCGGCTGTGTGGTTATGGAGCATTGTGGCCATAATTCTCTTCGTGGTCATTTCACAATCAATGCTTGTAGTAACGTTTCGGCTCCTCCCATTTCCGGCTGAATTATTCACGATCTATAATTTCGAGGGGATGTCGCTTTGGGTGGCTTGGTTGGGAATCTTCATGGCCGCAGTAGTGGCAGGAATTTGTGAGGAAATTGGGTTTCGAGGATACGGTCAGGTGCCACTTGAGAAGCGTTACACTGCCAATGTAGCAATTGCCATTGTATCAGTTACATTCATCCTCATCCACCTCAATCAATCATGGTTACCCCCCATTTTTATCCATGGTCTAATTCTTAGTGTCTTCTTAGGGTATCTTGCCTTTCTTACCGGCTCACTAATTCCAGCCATGATCGCCCACACCGGGATGGATGTATTTTTGTTCTCATATTGGTGGTCGAATCTCCTAGGAACATTCAGTGAACTACCAATTTTTATTACAGGAGTTGATTTCAACTTCATATTTTGGACATCAATTCTGATAGTATCGTTGGTGTTGTTTCTTGGAACGCTATTAAAGCTCAACAGTATTCGCCAAAGGAATCTGCAATTGGACATACAAAGCTAAAATTCCACGTTAGAACGTCTTTCGAAGACGTAGATGCGGAGATGATTCTCGTTGGTCACGAGAGGGTGGCTTGATTGCCACGTTATGATTAATAGAGTTGCCGAAAACCGGTTAATTTATATAATGTGAGTTGAACAGGGCGGTTTTGAATTCTCGCTGATATGATTTCAGCGTCGAATTGGAGGGTAAGATCGATCTGGTTTCGAAATTACCGTTAGGTCCTGAAAGGACCGAACATTGGAGGTGTATTCACTATGGTCGAGAGATTGAAGTACAAGCTAGTGGGCCTCGGAATCGTGTTGCTCCTCGGTTGGATGGGCTTGGCTCCCCAAACATGTCGAGGCGCAGTGATTTGGACTGACAACTTTGATGATGGTACCTTTGAACCTGAATGGACCAGCGTTAACAACACTGCAACAGGATGGATGGAAAACCCTGAATGGGGGTTCAGAGGTTCAAATTGGTCGGCTGCCAATGATTATGTACAAATGCTCCCATCAATCGGCCGGTGGGGTACAATAAGACGTTCTAGTGATGTAGCCTATGGGACTTGGAGTTTTGATTTCAACCTTAATTTGACCGAGCCTTTTATTGACTCTTTGGCAAGCATTATTGGTTTTGTTCAAATCGCATTCATGAGCAACGATCCACACGATATGAATGATTCGGACGATGGATATAACTACGGTATTCGAATTTTTCCTGTTAGATGGGGACTAGACTATGATCTCGCTATATCTCTTGGATGGTTCAATTATGGTGAAGGGACAGTACTCGCTAATTATACATTCCCTGTACCTCTTACAGGTTGGCATCACATCGATGTGACTAGGACTACAGATGGTTTAATCTCAGTATACCATAACGGTTGTCTAATCATGCAGGCAGTGAACACAGTCATCGACACATCTGAGACGTTTTGTATGCGATCTCAAGCTTGGCACTCGATTGATAACATTGTAGTAGACGATGAGGTTCTACCCATACAGTGCGGAATCCCACTTTGGATACCGATTGTCATTGGAGTCGTTGTTGCTGTAGTGGTCATTGTGGTAGTAATCGTGTTCCTGAGGCGAAGAAGAACGGCACAATAGAGATGAGGGTCTCGGCGACCCTCTCTTCTTTCTTCAGCGTCACGTCACCGAAGGAAGGCGCATCGCTTCCTTCGCTCCTCTTTTATTGCGAAGAAGCCTTTCCAGGGTGTTATTCGCCTTTCTTCCAAATTTCGAAGACAAATATACAATTCTTGATAGTTTTGGAGAGGATTTGTGTCACATCATTGGGCAAATCATCACCCAGCATGAAGCATATATAGGGACCTCAAGTCTAGACAATCGGACCGGTGATGGCCACGAGCAAAGAATCTCCACCAGAAGAGTTCCTCGATTATTCGGAATGTCTAGTAAGCCTCGGTACAGACCCTGAAGGGCTGAAACCGGAAGAGGTGAAAAAGAGGCTCTTGGAATACGGACGTAACGAACTCACAATGAAGGAGAGGCAGAGTCCTGTTTCGCTCTTCCTCCGTCAGTTCAAGTCGCCTCTGGTGTATGTTCTCATTTTTGCAGCTGTTGTCTCTGTTCTAGTAGATCATGCAATAGACGCCGCGGTTATCGCAATCATTCTCTTGATCAATGCGATCATAGGCTTCGTCCAAGAGTGGAAGGCAGAAAGAACCATCGAGTCAATCAAGAAGCTAATAGAACAGAGGTCCCTTGTCATTCGCGATGGAGAGGAGACTGAAATCCCCTCCGCGGAGCTGGTTCCTGGGGATCTGCTCCTTCTCAGAGCTGGAGAGAAGGTCACTGCAGACGGAAGGGTGTTATTCGAGAGCAACCTGCATGTCGATGAGAGTCTCCTAACTGGAGAGAGCGTGCCAATCAAGAAAGAGGTGTTCTGTGCGGTTGAGAACCCACGCTACTATGAGGAGTCCAACAAGGTCTTTGCTGGCTCGTATGTCACAGAAGGCCGCGCCCGTATTCTGGTGCAGGCTACTGGTGATAACACCACCTTGGGCGAAATCAACAAGGAGCTCGCGGGCGTCGTTAAAAAAGAAACAACCATTATGATTCGATTAAAGCGACTGAGCATCTTCTTTCTTGCTGCAGCAATGCTCTTCTTGGTGCTCACTGTATCCTTGGGGCTCTACCGGAACATACCCATTGTGGAGCTCTTTTTGTTCTCACTATCTGCACTTGTGTCTGCGATTCCTGAGGGTCTCATCACCATTGTCACCATAGTGCTCTCTGTTGGAGTTTACAAGCTATCACAGAAGAATGTCATTGTGAGAAACTTGGGTGTTGTAGAAACACTAGGCCTAGTTAATGTCATTTGCTCGGATAAGACCGGAACCCTTACGAAGAACGAAATGATGACCCGCAGAATATTTACTCCGAACAATATGTTCGAATTAAGTGGCTCAGGATTTGATGTCGAAAGCGGAGGAATCTTCCTTGCAGGCTGCGGCCCAGAAGGATGCCTGCGGTCGCCCGACCTCGATGTGAGCCAAGCGTCTTCAGAAGAGCCTATCGAGGGGGATCAGCTCAAGGAGTACCCGGACCTCGAAAGGTTTCTGACGATGATGGCTCTCTGTAACGACTCAGAAGTCTATTCGGAGTGCCTTACAGAAGACGATCTAACGCGAATCTGCACCGGAGCTGATCGAGCATGGAGGATACGCGGTTCACCTACCGAAGCAGCTCTGCTGGTGGCGCTGGAAAAGGTCGGTCTTCACAAGTATGTGCTCGATGAGGCCTTGCCACGTATTTCTGAGATTCCCTTCAACAGTGAGAGGAAATTCATGGCAACGCATCATCAGCCTAGCAGACTTGTGGGTTCAGAAGGCGATGGAAATCTGGTCATAGTCAAGGGAGCCCCAGAGGTCATAGAGCAGTTCCTTTCGAACCCGTCCAACACAGAGGATATCGTGACGGAGTTCGCTTCACAAGGACTCAGAATGCTAGCATGCGCAGTCAGGACTGTGCCCTCTGATAAGACCCAGATTACCAACGAGGACCTCAGAGATATGACATTCGTTGGGCTCTGTGGAATCAACGACCCGCCAAGGGAAGGAGTCCGTGACTACATCAAGAAAGCAAATAGTGCAGGCATTGATGTCATCATGATAACTGGTGACAATGCCTTTACAGCTAAGGCAATTGGGCAGGAAGTAGGCATCTTTGTTGAGCAGAGGGGAGATCTGACACTTACTGGTGATGAGTTAGATGCTATGGATGACCAGCAGCTTCAGGATGCAATGACTCATGGTGCCACAGTTCTCTCCAGAACGAACCCAATCCACAAGCTCAGGGTTGTGAAAGCACTGCAGAGCCTCGACAAGCTCGTCAGTATGACAGGCGATGGCGTGAATGACAGCCCAGCCCTAAGACAAGCAAACATTGGCATAGCCATGGGCGTCACAGGGACTGACATCGCCAAGGAGGCCTCCGATATCGTGCTGCAGGACGAGCGCTTTGAGGCGGTAGTCGATGGCATTGAAGAGGGCAGAAACATCCTGACCTCGCTTCGGCGTGTTGTTCTCTTTCTGACATCGACGAATCTAGCCGAGAGCTTCACTATCCTTGCAGTGCTCTGGCTATTCGTGAATCCTGTTCTTCTGCTTCCGATTCAAATTCTTTGGATCAATCTCGTTACCGATGGCATGCTAGACATTGCTCTCTCTCTCGAGCCTAAAGAGGAGGGTCTCTTGGATGAAGGACCAGGCTCCCTTAAGGATCGAATTCTCTCTTGGGGAACCCTCAGCAGAGCGCTCTTCTATGGTGGCATCATGGCATCCTTAGTTATCATCATCTACTACCAGTATCTTGGCCTGCCAGAGGACAAAATCAGGACAATGATGTTCGTTACTCTAATCGTGGTTCAGTGGTTCAGTGTCCAGAATTGCAGATCTCCCACCAAATCAATCCGAGAGATGGGAATCCTTCGGAATCGGTACATCCTCGTCGTCTATCTCATCGACATCATACTGGTTGGAATCCTCTTTGTGGTCCCCGCGCTAGCCGCAATCTTCAGACTTGTACCGCTTGCTTGGTATGAATGGGTAGGAGTGGCCCTGTTCGGATCCCTGGTTATCCTCCTTGAGGAGATAAGGAAGCTCGTAGCAAAGAGACTACGCAAGGATTAGACCACCGTCTTTCGACAGGCGTCAGGAATCCGGATACCAGTCCTTTCTTCTTCTATCTGTAAATTCGGTTTGTGTGTATTCTTTTGAATGGTAGTAGACTATTTTTTGATGTGTTATTGGCGTTTTTTCCTACTTTCGAAGACATATGTGCTATTCTTCAAAATGACATGAAAGATGATTAGGTTTACCAAATAGAATTGAATCGCACATTATTCATTTGAATTTTCAAAACAAGATTGATACCAATTGGCTTGTTGACCAATTGTCATTCGAAATTGGGGAGGTAGTCACGCGACAAAAATATCATCCTTGTTCAGCTGTGGAAGGGCACATTGACAATGTTGTTCAGTTCCTGATCCTGATTCTTTAAGCAATTTGGTGCACTAACTTTTCATGTTGTTTTTCTCGTTCCTCTGAAGCCGCTAGTTTCTTGGGAACGAGTTCCTCAAGACGGGTGAACTCGGAGAGAATTTCACCATTTTCATCAACGGCACAGCAGGCTCCCTCAATCATCTGAGTGTGCAGTCGTCCACGTGCAATGGGGTTACCTTTCAAACCTGGGGCATCTAGAATTCCTTGCTTTATGGCAAGTTCGTAGGTTGTGGGGTTCAAGAGCGGATGAGGAGTTTTATCTTCAGGAAGCTCGTTTAACACCCTTAAAAGAAGGCTCGCTTCGCTGACGAGTTGTTCTTTTCGTGCAATTATCTGTGAATCCAGCCAAGGATTTGGAATGCCGCTTCTACATTCTTTGATCACTTGCCGGACAATCTTGCAGCTTGTGATTACATCATCAGCGGTTGCCGCATGATCGGCTTCACTGAACCCTACAACATGAACAATTGCTGGTTGTAACATCATCGAGGTATATGCCGAGGCTGCCAATTGACCCTTGGCCGCATCGAGGTCCACAGGAAAGCTGAAAAGTCCAGCCCGTACTTGCCGAATAACCTGGAAGGAATTATCTTGTAATGACTCGACTAAGACGAGTTTAGCCCACATCTTCGCCAAATCCATAGCAGGCGATGTGCCGAGAGGAGTGTTCATCATTAATTGCGCAATGTAATGCCGTACACCCTTTGACTTACTAATGAACGCTGACCAGAATGCGGATGCCACTGCAATGGTATCATGCGCCTGCCGTAGACTCCAATGGTGTGGTTCATTGACTTCAACAGGGATGCCCTGTTTGCCATGCCAGGCAATATTGTCCATATTTTCTTGGATGGCTTCTGTTAAGGAGCGTGTGCCCCGTCCATCGAGAACACTATACCAGTTAATGGGTGTTGCAGTCCACGCGTTATGGATGGTCATATGGAGAAGCTTGGCCCATTTCAGAAGATCTTGAGTGCCACTGTAGCATCGGAGAAGCGGATAGTTACCACGCTGTGAGGCATCAAACATGGCTTGAAGATCCTTTTTTGTGCGAATTGGGACACCACCGGCACCTTCAACGGTGTCTTTCATTTTGTCTGGGTGGAAGAAGAACTGTTGAGCATTTTGATCGGGACCAATAGAGAGGATATCCAAACATTTAGCGTCGGCAATCTTTGCAATTCCTTGAATCGTTTCTTCCAAATTTGGAAGACCAAAATGATGTCGGATCACTGGCCAAGGCTTTCGTTCAGCCATCCGTGCCAATAACGTCGTGGCATAAGTTACAGGACCCATGCATTGAGCCTTTTCCGCTAACTGTTGCGGGTTACAGTCAGCGGCTAAAAACAATAGTACATCTTCCTCGGTTGAATTCCCATCAAAATAATAGTCGAAGAACCCCACTTTGCGTACCTTCTCGGTAACAGGGGTTGTTCCGCCAAAAAGCCAGATGCGATTTGTAAGATTACGTTTGTGTACTTCTTTTTTGAGTTTCAGTGTCAACCGATATGCCACTGTGGGTGTAAGTCGGTAGCTTAACCCGATAATTGGTGCATCCGTTTGCTCTACTTCATCGAGAATCGTAGAGATAGGGGTTGCCGGACCTAGAAACTTCGTTTGATATCCTTTGGCTTTTGCCAGTTGCAAGAAATTTAACGTCCCGGCAACGTGGACACAATTCCCTAAACACGCACCGAGAATGAGTTTGTTTGTTCTTGTGGATTTACGCATCTTAGTCATTCGGAATCAACCTCCTCCCATTCTTGAACTACTGCCAGTTCCTCGGCAACTTCCAAGGCTACAAGCGATCCATCCCACACAAACATCAGTAATTCAGCTGGCGAAAAATCAGTAATTCCAAGATTCTCAGCATTTCGTCCTTCCTGCCAGAAATCACGACCACATAACTGTGAAGCCATCGCGATTGTTGCGCGAATAGTAGGAGTTGGTACGCCTGCTAGTTCACCCAATGCTGCAATAGGCACTAATCCGGTGGGTACATCTTCATGGAGATATCGATGGTCCAACGAACTCGGGGCTCCCAAACCTTGGTAGGCAGAAGTCGTATGCAAGCATTCATACAAGGTGGTCCCTTCAGCGTCGTAGACTACTCGTAGCCATTTAGCGGCGGAAAGAATATCTTTCCCAAAAGCGGTTCCCACTGCAACTCTTTCCGCATCAATTTGCTCGAGGAAACGGGCAACCGAAGGCGAGACACCTTCAAGATAGTGATTATATTGACCATTGGTGGTTTCAGCCCGACCAATATTTAGAATCAATGGCGCTGGATGAAAAACCGACCCAATATTGGCAAGGCCTGTTTCGAGTACATCTTCGGCATTTCGGACATTTGGGAGAACAGACGAAATCCGATCACAGATAATTTCGGTGTGTTTTGCAGGAAAAGCAGCCACGGGTAGTTCTGATTTAATTGCCGAGACGTGGGCGTATCCTGACTTGATCACACGACTTACAAGTGGAAATGTTTGGGCTTCTGCAATGATTGGTCGCCAACCAGTGAGTCCTTCCACAATGGTGGAGAACTCTAAAGCGCCACCCGTTCGTCCAGGAATTAGTACAACCAGTTGCTCGGGCGTTAGATAGGGCGAACATTTTCGTGCTAAATCGCGATGCGCGGATGCAGGAACCACAAGAAAGACAATATCTACATCGGAGAGCGCGTGTTGAATGCTTGAGGTACAACTGGTTAACTGTGCGAACCCATTAACTTCACCTTCAACATGAATTCCATTTTGCTTTTGTATTGGACGCAGTCGAGATTTTGATCGATTGTACAGACTTACCTCGTGACCGTCAAGGGCAAGATAGGCTGCAAGCCCTTGGCCCCCATGTCCCGCGCCTAAGATTGCTAGTTTAACCGACATTGCATTCGTCTCCTGAGGAGAATTTACAGATGCTGTGGTGGGGCTGTATTTTGTGAGGAGGAAAATTCTAGCCCTGCACTCAAACTAGCTTCTGTGGTGAACTTGGAATTATTTGACCGTCAATTACATAACCGTCAAATTTTTAACCGTCAAAAATTTTACAGTATTAGATATAAGTGTTTTGCAGCCTTTTATAAGTTTTATAAAATCAGAACACTAACGCGGAAGTGAAGACTCTGGGAGATGCTCCTCGAACACAAACTCGGTCTATCAAACAGCCCAAGTCCGCATCCATGCTCGTTCGCCCTATTACTGCTAGTATTTTACGACACTTAACGAAAGAAGAACGCTCTCTCGGCGAATTAGCAAGGATGTTAGGCTTGAGCAAAAGCCGAATCAGCTACCACCTAAAACGTCTTGAGGAAGAGCACCTAATCAGAAAAACTCGAGAGGAATATTACCGCGGGGGAATTCGGAAATTCTATCGCGCCGTGTTTCCGTTGCAAGTACCCAAACTTCGGGCCCTCTCGCCAGCCGAACAGGAAGCCCAGTTACTCCCCATTAAGACCTTTCTGTGGGGGTATTTGTTAGGAAAAATTGGAAGCCAAAACCTTGATCTCCAAGAGGTCGCGAGTCCGTTAATCGATCAATATGCTCAAGAAATCGCAGAAGCCATTGAGGAACGAGTCGATGAAGCCAAAGAAAGTGATGAAGAAACGGCGGAGTTCCTTTATCTTTCACTCCTACTTGAATATACAAAATTGCACCTAGAGGAAGGAAAAATCAGTATTGAAAAACTAAGAATGAAACTTCCAAAATCCCGCTCAACCTCGTAAACCAACTCACCCGAACCTCTCTCAGAAGGGTTAGCGGTGAATATTGCTGCAGCCAGATTTTCCTTGTGTTATTAGACAGTTTACAAGATGTTGAAGACAAACGTGCTAATTCGTACTAATGACGTGAAGGATAGATTTGTTTCACATCGCTATTTCTAATGATTTTTTGTCACTCATATTTTTGAAACAATGTGATCCTTCAGAATCCGAACCGTATCTAACCCCATTTGTCGAACATTCCCCACGAAAGGTAAGCCGATATTGAAAACGTCTACACGCTCCTTGTATTGACGTAATCTTTCAATGACCCTCTCAGGTGGTCCGGCTAAATCCTGCTTACAACCCGCCTCTAGTGCCTTCTTCTTAAATTCCTCTGTATAATTCCCGTGAAGCCATTCCTGACGTATCACATCGCGCTTTCGATTTTCAAAATCATCATTATCCTCACCGATGACGGCTACCATGAGTCCTGTAGACCATCCTAACTCCTCAAAGTTGCGGCCAACCGTTTCACACATTACTCTCATGCGTTCCTTCTTTTGGGCATAGTCTGCCACTGTTCCTTTGATATAATCCACGCCGTCTGCATATCTCGCCGCGGTTTCTTCCATCAGCGGTGCCTTGAGCGTTTCTGTTCCCACCCAAATGGGGATGTGCGGACTTTGAACGGGTTTTGGGAGGAACGTCGTTTCCTTGATACTGTAGAACTCTCCATCAAAGCTAGGTCGTTCTTCTGTCCATAGCAGAGTGATGATTTGGAGTGCCTCTCGCAATTGGAGAATTCGGGTCTTGGTGGAAGGATACGGATATCCGTATGCTTCGTACTCCGGCTTCTTCCACCCAGCTCCAATATCAAGGGTGATTCGACCATTGGAAGCGTTGTCTAGGTTAGCCGCGATCTTCGCAAGAAGCGCCGGATTCCGATAGGATTGACAAGTGACCTGAGTTCCGAGGTGAATCCTCTCTGTTTGTGGAGTGAGTAATGCAAGGGTGGTCCAAGCCTCATAACATTGATTCTCTCTGCCTTCAATCCATCCAAAGAAATGATCTGATACGGTGAATCGATAAAATCCTGCATCTTCAGCTGCTTTCGCTAAGGTAACGATATCATCGTATGTATACCCTGCATGAGGTTCGATACTAATGCTGATTTTCATTTCAATCACCAAGTGCTACTTTTGAATTAACAGTATTGAATTCTAATGTTGTTCGAAAAGTTTCTAACTATTTGAATGAAACTCGAAGACATATTTGAAATTTTTACAAGGTACCCCGCGCAAGAAAGCCCACATCCTTTAGGAGTGGAATGAAATACGCGGGGGATTAAAGAAGCCACAATCGATACAACATGTAGAACCCACAGCACCAAACCCAGACGAACACCATAACCAATACGCCGGTGCATGTGGATCGCTGGTTCCCCTCTACTAAAATCTGTTCAGGGTATGGAGCCATCCGCGAGGTTCGCGTGGATGAGCGAGTGTATTCCTGTTCGGTCTGTGGTTTAGTGATGGCCCGGGATCAGAATTCGAGACTGAACATTGAGGCTGAGGGCTTCAAGGAAATATGTATGGGGCGTACCGATTTTAGGTTGGTGGAGACTGGTACCGCTACCCTTGCAGGGAGATACTCAAGGCATACTCAAATCTTCGGGCATTTTTTTTAATTGCCGTAGACTATTTCTGGACGAGTTATTTGCGGTTTTCCCTACTTTCGAAGACGCACAAGCGGTTTCTTACAAACGATGTGAAAGATGATCTGCTTCACGTCATACTGTTAGATTGACCGTTTTGGAATTTGTAAAATTCCTTACGCAATTTCCTGCTTTGCCTGGAGTTAGCGATGGTGATCAAGTCGCTGTTTGCCGGCGCCGAATTAATAGTAGACCTGCTATAACGATTACGAGAATGATGATCACTACGAGTCCAATGAGTTCTATTGGAAGTGAGGGCGTGAAAGGTGGAGAGTCGTCTTTGAAATAAAGGACCCACACATCGATGGGGTCTCCAAAGTTGTAGGTATCACCAACCAGGATGAATCCGCCATCTGAGGTTTTTTCGACATCAAAGCATTCATCAAAACTTGCTCCACCAAGGGTCTGATTCCAAAGTTGATTTCCATTTTGGTCGGTGCGGACAACCCAGATATCCTCGGAGCCTGCCCCAAAGGAGTAAGTCCAACCAGCTAGGGCAAAGCCTAAATCGGCTAGTTGAACAAGCCCAAAGGCGCCATCACTCGCGGTGCCCCCAAAGGTTTGGTTCCAGAGCTCATTCCCATTCATATCGGTCAGAATGAGAATCATGTCCCAACTACCGGCACCCGTGCTATTTCCAGATCCAGCGAGAGCTAGATTTCCATCAAGGCATTCGGTAACACCGTACAATGTATCCCAACCAGCGCCACCATAGGTTCTATTCCAAGCTAAATCGCCGTTGTCGTTTACACGTAGCAACCACAAGCTCCTTATTCCTTCCCCATAACTGCCAGTCGTCCCAACAATGGCAAACCCACCACTTTGACACTGGATCATCCGAATTGCGTAATCGTCGTCAATACCACCATATGTGAAATTCTGAATCGGCTGTCCAAGAGCATCAAAAAAGACCAACCAAGCATCGATTCCTCCTGCCCCAAAAGTCCCGGTATACCCTGAGACGGCGAATCCGCCACCTGAGAGCTCGATAATTGCCCCAAATCCATCAAAATTAAGACTTGGATAAGTATAGTTCCAAAGTTGGTTACCGTTCGCATCGGTGCGAAGTAACCATGCGTGGTTTCCGGTGGTGAAATTCGATGATCCCCCGGTGATAGCAAAGCCACCATCGCTACATTCGACAATGCCTCCCGCTCCATCCCTGTCCTCCCCGCCATAGGTCTGGTTCCAGAGAAACGTTCCATCCTGATCAAGACGGATTAGAAACGCGTCTCTGTCTCCCCAGCCAGCGCCCTGGCCAACTAAGGCATAACCACCATTTCGGCATTCAATAATCGAAGCACCGGTTTGAGTACCAGTTCCTCCTAATGTTACATTCCACTCTGGATAATGCTCATTATTCACTAGTATTTTATGATGCGGTAATGTGGCGTGCTGTGTTTCTGAAGGGTTAGGGTCCCATGGAGAACCATCAGAATTTAGCAGGTAATAAAAAACCGGAGAAACCGCTGAAAAAAGCAGTATTAGTGCTAGGACGCTTCTAAGATTTTTTATTGTCAGTTTCATGCAACTCCCTCGTGAAGGTCTTGCGTGAATTAATGGTAGCCGTGCTTAATATAAGCCGAAGAAACAATAATGTTTAGCTATATATTTAAATAAATATTATAATAAACAGAGCTTAACCATCTGTTAATTCAGATAATAATGTGTCATCTGGGGTGAATTAGCCTACATTTATTATCGTCAGTTTATTTTTAGTGAGTTATGTGCTGCATTAAGTGCTGAAGACGGACATTCAATTTCTTACAAATGACGGGAAAGATGATTTTGTTCATATCGTTTATTGCTGAAAGAAGTTCATCAGGGTGATGTTGAATTCGCAAATTTGTTTACTGTGTAATCTACATGAAAACAATGTGTGGCAGAGTGGTTTAGGATTGAGGTTGGTAGGATAGTATTATTTGGGTTTCTTCGATATCTGGGTGTTGTTCGGCCAAAATAGTTGCAGTTAATGAATTTGTAGAGAAGAAAATGCTTTCTCTAAGTGGAAGATCGGTCCATCCTGCAGCTACAGCTTCCTTGGTTAGTTCTATTAGCAGCCTTTTCCAAGCTTCTTGATGGCCTGGCCTGACTGCTCGGAATCTCATTATGATTCGTTCTTCATTTCCTCTTAGGAAAATACCATCGGGTTTAAACCTGAGGGGAGCGCTTGCAGCAACGACTTGGTTCCCCTTGAAAACCATTACAGCGTGTCCATCTTTTAGAACTCTGTCTTCGAAGTAGCTTTTCCAAGCTTCTTGGGTTGGGAAGGCATTTCGTATGATGGGATCAGACTGGCATAGTTCAACCAACTGATTAACATCTTTACTCGTTGCTACTCGACTACTAAAGGAGCTTATATCTTTGGTTAATTTCCATTGACTAACTTCTGTGATGTCATAGTCAAGGGAGTATAGGAATACCCTTTCTTTCTCGGTGAAGCCATTCTCTTGGAAAAACTGGATTTGATCATTAGCTATTTTTGACGCCCAAACCACTCCGGTAGTGATTTCTTGGATTTTTTCATTACGTTTGATGTAGCTAATTAGGTCCTTGAAGATTTTCTCCTGGACATTGGAGGGGCATCCGGGTAGGGACCAAGGATAACCCATGCCAATCGTCCAAGGTTGGGAATCAGAGCCGCTCGCTGAGATGTACGCGAGTGGTTCATCTTTTTCAGTGAAAGCAAAACGCATCAGTTTTGGATCACTATTCAGTGCTTGAACTCTGATTTGATCAGCGGTTGCGGGAAGACCTGAAGCGGTGGTGTAGATCTGTGCCCGAATTTCTTCTAATTTCTGCTCCGGTTCATAATGACGATAGATGACTTTCATGGTCTATCAACCTCCTTGATGGTCTTTGTTAAGACAAATATTCTTAGTGTAAGAGCATTATGTATCGCGAATGGTAAAAACATTCTCAAATATTGAGAAAATTAATTTCTTCGGCTATAAAAATATGATGAAACCGGATGCAAATTATTATCTAAAAAATGGCGAACGCCCATAATGTTTTCTGACTAAATCTGTTCCTCTTCCACCTCTTTCATCAGTTGAAAAGAGAATACCAGGATACTGCTTCTTTGCAAATGACATGAAAGATGATTTGGTTCACATCATGGTTCTAGTAAGAGGTTTACATCATTGAAATTATTATGATAACGCCTAGCTCCATTAATTCAATCTGTTCTTGTTTTACCGAATACTTATTTTTTATATAATAACTGGAAAGTCTTTCTCACTTTAAGTTGGAAAATATTTCGGGTTAGGTGATTGAGATGACCGAGAAAATCGTTCTAGGAGAAAAGATTGTAGTGAACTCGGAAGTTCTTGGAGAAGAGAGGGCAATTCTTGTTAGATGTCCCAAAAATTATGAAGCTACTGACAAAAAATACCCCATACTTTTTCTGTTAGATGCTGAATTCTTTTTCCAACAAGCTATTGCAGCCGTTGAATTCCTATCAGAATGTGGATATATTAGCACCAAACCAATTCCAGAGATGATTATCGTTGGAATTGTTAATGTAGATCGAAATCGGGACTATACACCAACTTTTGCTCCCATGCAACGAGAGGGGTTAGAATTTCCAACAAGTGGAAAAGCTGAGAAATTTATTCAATTTTTACGAAAAGAACTAATTCCCCTATTGGAAGAAAAATACAGGACGCACCCATACAGAATTTTAGCAGGTTGGTCACTAGGTGGATTGCTCACCATTCATAGTTTCTTGTATCACCCTGACCTTTTCTCGGCTTATCTAGCTATTAGTCCCAGCTTGTGGTGGGATGAAGACCTATACATAAAGCGAACTAAATCTCTGCTGTTACAAGGAAAAGTGTCAGATAAACCATTGATTGTGACCATTGGGTCACTAGAAGGAGGGGATGTAG
>CAYFXC010000031.1:1497-15637 GCA_964347045.1 uncultured archaeon | reverse complement strand
AGAACGAATACGTTTGAAGAAGGGAAAGATTCGAAAAATGAAAAATGATTATCTTGCCTTTTCCTTGTTAGATGTTGTGGTTGAAAATTACTTCAAAGACATCGAAAAGATTGAGAGCAAAATTGAATTTTTTGAGGATGATTTAGTCGAAAACCCCACAAACGAAACACTGCGAGGAATTCATAACCTCAAGGGACAAATTTCATTATTACGCAAATGGATCTTACCATTGCGAGAGGTCACCAGCCGTCTGGAACGCGGTCGGATTTCTTTAATAAATCAAGAACTTCTAATTTACTTTCATGATGTGCATGAAAACTTAGTCCAAATCGCTGAAGCGGTTGATACTTTCCATGAGAAAATTCCCGTTTTGCTTGACATCTTTTTTTCAAGCATCAGTTATCGCTTAAATGAAGTTATTAAAATCCTAACGATATTTGCCACAATTTTCATCCCCCTTTCTTTACTAACCGGTATCTTTGGTTTGACTATTAATATCTCACCAATCATTTCCATACCATTCATAATAGCTCTCCTCGTGCTAATGTTGTTCTTCTTTCGAAGAAAAAAATGGCTCTAGAGAAATTCAGTCCAACCATGAAAATCTTCAAAATATAAGAGAATTGCAGGTATGTCTTCGAAACTTATCAGGAAGGCTAATAACTTACCAAAATTAGCCTTACTGCATTTAATCTCTTGGGCGAGAAATTCACTTTGCAGAAAAAAAAGAAATCTTCCCTACTTCATTGTGATTTCTTTTTCACTGCTTCTACCAACCCTATTGGTCCTGTCATCATGACATCACCACCTGGAGCAGCAAAATGAATCGAGAAGTTTGCATTGGTTAAGCGAAGTCTATTGGGACCGGTTACTACGATTTTTTCAAGTTGCTTGAAGGTTGGAGGATGGGTAAGAAAGAATAGTCCATGTCCACGGTCTTCGAAAATTTCGTCATCACTGATTTTTCCATCAACAAAGTCCACTAGCATTTTTTCAACTTTTCGGGGAGGTAAGTACCTAGTATGATGTTCCATCAATCCGATAATTTGGTCACTTTTGATGATTGCGGCCATAGTGTGCCCATTGCCAATATTAACACTAAGGACAAGATTTGCGGTTTTTACCGCTGGGTCCTGTAGAGCTCCAAGTATTGCTGCGGGTGCAGTATCCATTAATAAAACTTGTACAGAGGGAAGTTGTTTCTTAACCGCTGTAGCGGCTGATTTCATTCTTAAGAAATGAGATGGAATGTCTTGGCTCCAATAGGCTAGATTTTCTAGTCGAGAATTTGACATTAACTGAGCTTTCATCTGCTGAATGCGAAACTTTCGATTACTTGTTCGGTGTGGTGCCACTCCATGATCTTGCACAGCAATAGCTACAACATCAACATCATAGATAGTTTCATTAGAATTACTTAGAAACTTTTCTAACTCCAAAAGGTTGATTTCTGAGATTGTTAAGATTTCCCCGTCAAACTGACTAGGTGGACTTTCTTGTACTATCTCAATTCCCAGTTGTTTTACTTCCTCAAGGTTATTACGGATACTATATGCGACTGGCTCTGTAACTATGACGCGAAGTTTCTTCTTTAGGTGCTTTTTTAAAGCTGAAGTAAATGAGTGGCCGCCTATAATATCTCCTTGAATGAAAAGATCTGTCATCCGCTTAGTGGCCTCTTGAACTTTCACAGCAAAGATTTGGGAGGGCGAGGGCAAAACCATTTTAATACAATTTTCAATGCTTGTTTTTTTGTCGTCAAAAAGAAGAATATCCACAGTTCCTACTCCAATATCCAAAGCTAGTATTTTCATTTCCTAAGACTTCCGAACCAAGAGTTGATCTTCTATTCTAAATCTTGAGAAGAACACCTTCCTTCCGTAAGAACTTCACACCGTATCCTCAAACTTTTCCTTCCTTAGTATTTGAATGTCAGAAATTCTTGTTGTTGGATATTGCCCCGCTTTGTCCTTCTCAATGTATTTAGTCATATCCCAAATATTGGTTAGTGCAGCACAAACTGCAACTAGAGCTTCCATCTCAACACCAGTTTTAGCAACAGCTTTGATTGTAACAGTCACCTCAAGATAATTCTCTTTTATTGCAAATTCTGTAGCTATGTCAGTCAGAGGAATTTGATGGCAAAGCGGGATAATTGTTGGAGTATTTTTCGCTGCAAGTATGCTAGCAATCTCTGCAACTGGAAAGGGATCACCTTTCTTGATAGTTTTGTTCTGGATTTGGTTAAGAGTTTCAGGTTGCAAATAGATGCGTCCTCGTGCTATTGCCATGCGGTGTAGATCTTTTTTGTCGGAGGTATCAACCATTCGTGTCATAAATTCCACCTGGTGATGATTGCTCAAGATATGATCAAATTTGTGTTATTTATCTAGTCGGGTTTGCTCTTCTAGATAATAGGGTGCGCGATGTTCTAATGCTATGGCCAAATTTGCTTCAATACTATTAGGGTCGATTGTCACGAGATTGTCTTCACGCATTAAACATGGTTTAAATTTCCCATCACTCGTGACACGGAGCTTATTGCACTGACGGCAAAAAGCCGGATTATGTAGGCTACGGACCACTTCTACTATTGTTTTGGGAAGTATGTACTGTTTCCTACTTTGCATGGTCCGAATGATTACTTGCTTCGCTTTTGTTTTGAGCCATTGTTCTACAGGCGTCATATCGACATGATGCGCCTTGAAGAAATTGTAATCTATAGGTATGAGTTCAATCAGTTGGAGTATACAGTCATTATTTTGGGCAAATTCAATCATTTGTGTAATCTCATGGTCATTAATACCGCGAAGCAAGACCATATTTAGTTTAATAGGAGCTAATCCTGCAGCTGTAGCTGCAGCGAGACCTGCAGATATGGTGTCAACGTTCTTGGGAAGTTGTGGACCGGACAATGAATCACAGCCAATATTGACACGTGTAAGGCCTGCCTGCTTTAGCGGACGAGCTAGTTTTGCAAGGCGATAGCCATTAGTGGTCAGTGAAATATCTTTGATACCATGCGTTTCTGCAATGATACTGACAATTCTAGTGATGTCAGGACGGAGAAGGGGTTCCCCTCCTGTTATTTTGAAGTTTAGAATGCCCCAGCGCTCGGCCACTTCAGTAATCCTTCTGATTAGCTCAATGGACATATCTGGTTTCTTAGCTAAGTGACCTTCCTTATGGCAATAAGAGCATGATAGATTGCATTTTGAAGTCACTGAGACACGGAAATGAGTAATCGTTCGACCATATTGATCCACGAGCATTTTCTTTAATTCTTGAGTTTGGTTGACTTGTATACTCATGCTGAATTCCTCTTTATTATTCGAATTTGATCGCCTACACGAACATGTCCGCCTTTCAGTACACGGGCAAAGACACCTTCCTCAGGCATAACGCATTTTCCAGTAGCTTGTCCGATTGCACAGGGGGAATGACATTCTTTACCAATTTGTGTAACTTCCAATAACGTTGGTCCCACTTGTAAGAATGTCCCAAGAGGTAGCTTATAGAGAAGTATTCCTTCTGTCGTGAGGTTTTCACCAAATCCTCCATAGGGAACTTCAATGCCTTGTTGGTGCATCTTTTCGATACTTTCAACGCCCAATAATGAAACCTCTCGAATTCCTGGGGCGCCATGAGCATCATTTTGTACACCAAAATTTTTGATGAGAGTGGCCTGTTGAACATTTATCTTGGGTGTGCCACGCTTTTCACTGATACATACTGCGCGTATAATACCGGTCTGCATAGAGTCCAACGTCCTCAAAATAGTGTCACAGTCACCTCAGTTCCACGAGGTAACACCTCAGTATTTTCCTCGATCTCAATAAATCCATCAGCTAAGGTCAAGGATGTGATGGCGCTGGAGCCCTTCATAACTGGAAGTATTTGAATACGCTTTTCGTGTTCCTCGATTTTTACAGGTAAGAATTCATATCGTCCAATTGTGCTTACCACTTTTGTAGCCAATGTTCCGTAAATGTGACGTTTCGGAATTTCAGCCTTAAGCATTGCAAAGAGGACAGGGCGCACTATGATATAATAAATTGAAAGTGCGGACATTGGGTGACCTGGAAGACCAAAGAACAGTTTGTTGTTAATTTTCCCAATTGTTGTAGGTTTGCCAGGTTTTACGGCAATCCCATGAACTAAAACTTCGCCGAGTGTATCTGTAACCTCAACAATACAGTCCTCGGCTCCAAGAGATGATCCACCGGAGGTAATTATAAGATCGCAGGTTTGAAGACCTTTGCGAAGAGTTTGGGCAATCGATTCTGGGTCATCTAAGGCAAGACCGAGGTCAATGACCTCACACCCATCACCAATGAGCGCGTCGATAATTGCCCGTCGGTTGATATCAAAAATTTTTCCGATATCTGGTATTTCACCCAGCTCTTGAATTTCATTCCCTGTTGAAAAAACTCCAATTTTCAGACGTTTTCGAACAGTAACTTCTGAGAATCCTAAGGCTGAAAGGACACCAGTGTGACGGGGAGTCAGCATAGTTCCTTGTTTGAGTACTACATCTCCTTTGGTAATATCGGAGCCTATGAGAATTACATTTTCTTGTGGGGCAACGCTCTTGAAGAAGGTCACCTGATCCTTCTCACGTTCGGTGTATTCGACCATAACGACTGCATCAGCTCCTTCGGGTAAAGGTGCCCCTGTGGCAATTTCAGCACATTCTAAATGGGAGATCTTTTTCCGAGGCGTTTGACCAGCACGAATCGTGTCAACACATCGAAGTTGTTTAGGTGTTGAAGTGGAAGCCCCGAAAAGGCCCTCGGCTACAACTGCATATCCATCCATGGCGGATTTTCGAAAATGTGGCACATCAATCGGTGCAGTAATGTCTTGACTTACAATCCGACCAAAAGCTTGTTCCAAGAGAACCGGTTCATCATCAATGACAGTGACAACTGATTGCACAATTGATAAGGCGTTTTTTAGAGACAAAAGCTTCCCAAATCCCTGTTTCGTCATAACTCCCGCAATGCCTCCTATTCATGAGCGTGTTTCAAAATATGTCCAATCTCCGGACCAATAATACGTTCAACAGCCAATTGACAAGCATGTGGGCTTCCAGGAATGCAAAAAATCGCCTTATCACCAATCACTCCCGCTGTAGCCCTTGAAAGTAATGCAGCAGTTCCAATTGCCTCATAGGTTAGTAAACTAAATAGGGTTGAAAAAGCAGCCAATTCTTTTCTGAATCGTGGTACTATCGTTTCAATGGTGATATCATTTCTGGTCAATCCAGTGCCGCCAGTAAAAATTATTGCTTCAACACTCGGTATAGCGATTGCTTCTGTTAGAGCTTTCGTGATGGCACTGGCTTCATCAGGAACGAATTTCATTTCATTCACTTGATGACCAAAACTCTGCAGGCTTTTAACAAGAAGAGCCCCACTTTTATCGTCGGCAGGCGTCATTGATTTAGAAGTCGATACGACTACAACAAAGAAAGTCGCCGTCTTGGTTGCAACGGCACGATGCGCATTTGATGAAGTGGAAATTTCTCGCTTTTTGGACAATCGCCAGTCGCCCCATAGCTTTGGATAAAAACTTGCTAAGATATGTACGAGTGTGCATATTTATTGCTTGTTGATTTATAACCTTGTCCCCTAAATTCTGAGAACCAACACACGAATTACCAGAATAAGAGAGGAGAGTCGTATTCAGCCAAGCGTTTAATCTTCGTCCAGAAGCATAACCTCAGTGGCTTTCACAACCGCTTCTACCCCATCGCCTTCAACTAAGATAAGTTCATCAAGGGCTTTTCGCCGAATCACAGCGGTTAATATAGTCAAATCTTCAACGCGCAAAAAGACCCTACACACAACTGACCCTTTTTCTATTTTTTCCACTCTTACTGGAACCTTGTTGCGTGCGCTTAACTTCATCTTCTTTCAGTCCTCGTTTTTTGTTTCGACCATGACTTCCGTGGCTTTAATCACTGCAAACAAATGTTGTCCCTCCTCTAGTTGAAAATGCTCAACTGACTCACGTGTAATAATTGCGATCAACGGTAATCCTCTAGGAACGGCGATTTTAATTGCCGCAACTTCTTGATCGGCTGTGATGGATTCGATGCGTCCGGGTAATCGGTTTGTTGTACGTGCTTCGAGCCCATATGCTTCCCAAAGTTCTGGATTCTTCAAAGAAAATCGAACGAATTCATCAAACCGTGTATATTGTCGCAGTAATTTTCTACCTAAGGTTGTCAATATCATGCTGCCGCCACCTTTAGCTCCGCCCTTTTGTCGTGTCACTATGGGCTCATCAAGTGCTCTTTCGATACGCCGTAAATACCCCCACGCATAGCGATATGACATCCCCACGGCCTGTGCGGCTTTGGTTAAGTTTTCCAGCTGATTAATTGCCGCCAAAAGTGTCGCTCCACCTGCCCCTAGGATTGGCTGTCCTTTTCGTTCTAACCAGATTTTCACAGTCGGGTTTGGTTCAGTTGATGGCAATTTCCTCACAGACTCCTTTCGATGTATTATATTCTGGCTTCTAATAAACGCGAACACAGGAGGCTTTGAACGTCACATGAACCCGGTCACCTTGTCCTATATTGAGCCGATCCAATGAGGCAATTGTAATTTGTGCCAAGAGCTCAACACCTACATCGATGGTCAATAAGACTGTGGAGGGCTGCTGCTGAATCTGTATTATTCGTCCCTGAAGGGCGTTCTTTGCACTAGAGAGAATCTCTTGTGGGGATACTATGATATCTTCCGGGGGGATCATTATAGTAACTTCCCCCTCCTGATTTGATATAGCCTCAACATTCACGTTATTATTTAATTGAATGTTCACGAGTTGACCTCCGAATGTTTTAGGACCAATAGCCTTTGCTATACCTTTGAAGGTATTTACTGATTGGTCAGCAATTAATAGGTTCTCGAGTTCGGCTCTAAAGATTTCTCTCGCATACCCTGTGCGCTCAATACGACCATGTTGTACAATGGCAGCTCTATGCGCTAACAACTCAGTTTGAAGCATGTTGTGAGTCACAACAATAATAGTCGTATTTTGCTCCTTGTTCAGATAGTGTAATGTGCTTTCAACGATTTTGGTGTTCTCAGGATCGAGGAAGGCAGTGGGTTCATCCAGTAAAATCATTTCAGTATCAAGTGCCACGGCCATCGCAAGGGATACCCTTCGTTGTTCCCCTCCTGAGAGTTCTCGCGCAAACCGGTTTTGAAGATGGTTCAGTTCGACTAATTCTAATGCCGCTTCCACTCGACGTCGTACTTCAGTCTCCTTTATTTTACGCATTCTCAGACCATAGGCTACATTCTTGAACACCGATGTGCCAAACAAGACTGGCTTCTGAAAAACTAACGGTGCTTGGCTTCTTACTTTTTGCCTCGTTGAATCGGTTATCAGGTTACCCTGATACCACAGTTCGCCCTCTGAAGGTTTGAGAAGCCCCGCAATTACTTTCAGAATCGTGGTTTTCCCAGCCCCATTTGGACCAATTAAGGCAAACATTTCCCCTGTTGTAATTGTCAAGTTGATATTCTCTATTGCTCGCACTGAATCAAAGTCCACTGTCACATTCCTTAACTCAATTATTCCCATAGCCACCACTGAAAACGTTTCTTTAGCAACCCCAACAGGCCATTGACCACCAGAATCAATGCAATGAGAATAGCCGTCAATCCAAGGCTCAGCGCAATCTCTCCCCGCACAGTTTCAAGGGCAATTGCAGTGGTAATTACTCGTGTCAACCCGCGTATATTGCCACCAACCATCAGCGCCACACCAAGCTCAGCAATTGCCCGACTAAAACTAGTAGAAATTGCAAAAACGATTCCACCAACGGATTCACGCAATGAACAGAAGGCTGCAGCCTTTTCATCTGCACCCAATGTTAGGGCTAGCTCTCGGATAGATGGATCAACATTCACAATGGTCTCTGTTGTAATGCTAATCATGATTGGCAAAATTAGAATCGATTGCCCGATGATAATGGCTTGAGGCGTATAGAGCAAGTCAAAAAACCCCAAAGGCCCTGTATTTGAAAAGACGAGATAGAGAATTAACCCCAAGGCAACAGTAGGAATACCCATGAGAGAATTAACGATACCAATAATGAAGGATCTGCCTTTGAACTGTTTTATGCCCAAAATGAGCCCAAGTGGAAGTCCCACAGCCGCGGCGATTAGTGCAGCCATACCGGAAATGAACAGCGATTGAAGTGTAATTTGTATTAACTCAATATGCAAAACCATTTCTGTCAGCTCAAAATATGGTGCTCCCTAGATAGACTATAGCCGCCCATCTGCCATTGCGGAGGACACTCGAAAAGTAGGCCTCCTGCTTCAAAGAATGCATGATCCCTAATCCAGGTATAGATCTCATTGGGCAATTGAGACTGCAGGATTTGAACAGCAGGAAAGAATAACTGGCTCCCATACTCGGAGACTCCGTATTCCCCAATCAATTGTTGTACATTTTCACTTACAAGCCATAGAACGAATTCCATCGCAAGTTCATACTTCACATTTGAAACATTTTGTGGGTTCACGACAATAGCGCTATAGACGTTCAATAACGCTTCTCCCTGGTCAACATGCTGGGCTAGGCGGATCAAACCATCAGAAAAGTACTTGAGATATGTACCGATATCTGATAGAGAATAGAGATTACGTTCATCCGCAAGTCGCAAGCTAGCGCCCATTCCAGTACCCGAAGAGACGAACCATGGTTCGTCTCTTATGACTTCATAATCAAATCCTGCAGCATTCCAAAGCGCGATTTCCTTGGAATTAGTACCAGACAAATCATCCCTAGAAACCCAGACGGCAATACCATGGTTATTCCCGTATTCGTATATCCTCTGAAAAGCTTCAATGGGATCTGTTTGATGTATTCCGGCAGGATCATACGATGGTCCTATAATGGTGAAGAAGTTATATGCAAAAATTCGTCGATTGACCCCATATCCCTCCTCCATAAAGGCTAGTTCCTGTGAAGGAGAGTGGACAAGGATCAAGTCGGCATCTCCTTTCTTTGCGTGAGTTATTGCAATACCGGTACCTGCAGAGATAAACTTTACCAGAACTTTTGGATTTGATTGCTCATACCTTTGTTTGATTAGATCTAGTAAGCCTGTATCATAAAGGCTGGTTGTTGTTGAAATTACAAGATTTTGCTTATTTTGGAGTTGACTAAAATAGTATATAGTGGCTGCGCTTGTGGATACGATGACAATGACCATGATTGCTGAAAGAATCTTCATCTCTTTTCGCATGCAATTCCACCGATATGTTTATACAAACATAACGTCATAACAGCATACCCATATTTCACTGTTTTGCCTTCAAAAATCAATGTAAAACACGGAATGACGTAATGTTCAACAAAAAAAGAAGAAGAAAGATTAGCATAAAAGATATGAAAAATGACGTGCTCTATTGTGAAAAAAGCACTTGCTTACAACAACTTTCAGAATGTGTATTTTGTGTATGGGCTTCGATAACTCAGAAATCGTATATCTTCAAAGACGGCTGTCGAAATTTCCCTACTCGGCAGTTTGACACTGTTGAACATTCTTAACTTTAAGTGTCACCACTCTTTTAATGGGATTCATTTTTATGCTGCATCTAGACTCGATTCTGGGCTAGGATGCACCTTAGCATACAAACACCTGAACAGGCATCAACACACTACTAGTAATGAGATCGCCTTTGGTCTGCTTCTAGAACCACATGGTTGCATCGGCATCTAAAGCGAGGTCATTTAATGTTGCGGCACCAACTATTTTACAGCCCTCAATAAGTTCCACTTTTTCCCATCCAAGCATCTGCTTGGAGGCTTCACAGACCATCACGGGAATCCCTTGCTTTATGGTCTCCTTCAACATATCTGCCACACTCGGAAAGCTACCCACCTGAATCTTCTCAGCAACTCCAGGTTTCAGAGTTCGCAGACCTTGCCCCAGATAGTACACGATTGCATCCACATCCATCGCCTTCGCTGTCTGAGCCAAGACCAGCGGCGAGTACTGCCTTTCCGGATCATCGCTTGTCTGCACATACAATATTGTTGGCAATTTTTATCATTCCTTTTTTAGTTTGAACAGTCTATCCATTTGGTTGAAAACGATAGAACCCAATATCAACAGCTTGTTCCACTGTGGTACCTACTATCGCGGCTCAACCAATTTAACACTGTTAAGTTACCTTGCAGAAACCACATAAAACAATTTGCAATTAACAAATCATCTTTACATTATTAATAAGAAATTACAAGTATGTCTTCGAAAATCAAGCCAACCGTAGATAACAACTTGTTTAACAAGTTGCTCTTAGGAAAAATGTATATGCAAATTGCTTGAAGGTATTTTCACGGAAAGCGGAATTCAATTTGTGATGGTGCAAACAATAACAATATTCAATCAACAAATACTCAACGAAACAGGTTCCAAATTAATAGGCTTAACCCAGAAGACGTTACAGGTAAATGTGGGGAATCGGTGCAATCAGCTGTGTGTCCATTGTCATCTACAAGCCACACCTACTAGCACAGATATTATGAGCTGGAAGCTCATGGAACACGTTCTTAACGTTGCAGAACAAATACATCCCGAACTCGTGGATATCACGGGTGGAGCACCAGAATTGAACCCTTCACTTCCTCGGTTTCTTCAATCTTTAAACAACAAAGATTACAAGGTTCAAGTACGAACAAACCTTACCGTACTCATGGATCCAGAGCTAAAAGCATTAATGGAGCTGTATCGTGATCTTCAGATTCGACTAGTTGGATCCCTTCCCTGCTATCTAGAAGCCGATGTGGACCGACAACGGGGGAGAGGTGTCTTTAAGAAGAGCATAAAAATTCTCCAAATGCTCAACAAGTTAGGATATGGAGTTAATCCCGAGTTAGAGTTGAATCTTGTCTTTAATCCGGAAGGTGCCTTTTTGCCGCCGAAACAATCCAAATTAGAAGTCACATACAAAGAAATACTGTTAACCGAATATGATATCCATTTCAATCGTCTGTTGACCATCACGAATATGCCAATAGGGCGATTTCAACAACTGTTGGAAGCCAAGCAACAAGCCATCCAGTATCAACAGCAACTAGAAGCCGCGTTCAATCCGGAAACCGTGAAGAACTTGATGTGCCGCCATCAAGTGTGTGTTGGCTGGGATGGACTAATCTATGATTGCGACTTCAATTTCGCGCTCAAACTTCCTGTTGCCGCTAAGCCAAACCATATCGATCGCTTTGATCGCCGTTCCCATAGAACTCGTAAGATAGTAACTGGTCCGCACTGTTTTGGCTGCACAGCAGGATTCGGATCCTCTTGTGAAGGCGTCATCGAGCGATAACCAAGGAAAAATGAGCGCGAATCTAAACATGTCTACACATACCTTGCGCCCCGGGATTTTCATCATGATGAAGTATCCAGAGGCGGGAAAAGTGAAGTCACGACTCGCAGAAACCATAGGAGCAGAGGCCGCAGCGAGTCTCTATCGGACCTTTATTCAAGACACACTCACAACCGTCCAATCGCTCAATATTCCCTTTCACCTTGCCGTTTATCCTCCAGAATCTCTAGAACAATTAACCCAATGGTTAGGATCTTCATATAGATGCTTCCCCCAACAAGGGACAAATCTTGGTGAACGACTCCAGAATGGATTTACTATGATGTTTAAGCAACAATATCAAACGGTAATCGCCCTCGCAAGTGATTGCCCAGATTTACCCGCAGAGATTCTAAGAACCGCGGTAACTACTCTCCAAACACACAAGTTTGTAATTGGACCTGCACCCGATGGAGGCTATTATCTAACCGGCTTTTCCTCCGATTTTCCCTTTGCTAACATCTTTCAAGACATTTCTTGGGGCACCGCAACCGTGTTTCAGGAAACTTTCGCCAAAATCGAAGCAGAACCCACACAGATCCATGTGTTGCCTGAATGGCCCGATATCGACACGAAAGAAACCCTCCAAGAATTCTATAAGACTCACGAGTTGAAGCCCTCACAAGCTCTACACACGATGAAGTATCTTCGTAGCCATCCAGAGATTCTGTCCATTCTTTTCCCATGATTGGATGCAAATGCAGTCAATGTATCATGGAATAATACCTTGGAGAGTGAATGGAAGTAGTGCAAAGCCTAACGCTAGGGTGATGATTAGAAAGTAGAAACTGATTCTTGGCCAAGGCTTATTCTGTGGATTATAACCTAACTTGAGTTGTTCGTATACAAAGAGAAGCGCTAGAATGATTAGGTTAATATCAAACACATAGACGACGAGATCAAACCGCTCGATGGGAAGATTTAACAAGAAACCTAAACTTTGCCCCAAACTAGTGCCAAGGATGTCCAGTTGTGCTTCAAAGGGTAATCGACTAAGGAAAAAGACCAAGCCCATATGTGCCAGTAGAAGCCAACAGACAATTAGAGAATGCATAATTATCCAATTCTGAGTACGACGGGAGAATCGGTTATCAATAAGGGGTCTGTTATTTCTGCGTTCAACCAACACAATGATAATCCATACTAAGAGGAGTACCAGAGCAGCGAGGGTCAGCACTGTTGTATTAATTGCGCCACTCGCAGTGATCGGCATTAATAATGCTTGGAGGAACGCAACGACTCTACTCGCTACAGTCTTTTGAAAAAATGCGGCAGCTATTGTGATAATAATCAAGGCATAAACCCAGTTATGTGACCATCGCGGATCTCCGATATAGGATTCAATTGTGAACGGTAGGAGCCAAAAAATCAGGTACAATATCCCCATGAACAGAAGACCATACCCAGGACCGACTTGATATTTATTTGGCTTTTCAAAGCTAGTATCGGGTGAAATTTCATTTGACAATGTATTAACCCCTTTCAATTGCTTCCAAAATCAACCTGATAGAATATTTGGGATAATGATATGTATAACTATTTTTGATTCTAAAGCACTTTCTGAATAAAATCGCACGGTGTACACTATGGTCGATTCCTCCCTAATCTCTGTGATTATTCCCATACATTCCACTAACAACAGAATCCCTGAAATTCGGAAGGTTATGTCCTCGGTAACTGTGCCAATACAGCTGATCTTGGTGTTAAACAATCCAGAACTTGTTCCACTGATTACACCCCAAGCCTCGAATGAGCTCGTTGTTGTCTCCTCTCGAAAAGGACGGGGATTTGTATTTCTTAAGGGAATCGCGCATATTGCCAGTGACATCACCTTTTTTCTTCATTCCGACACCCTTCCGCCCCCTAGATGGGATCAAGCGATTCTTTCTGCATTGGAAGACCCAACAGTGGTCGGTGGAGGCTTTTCAATGACCTATGACACCCCTGCACCGTACCTTGACGTAGGTATTTGGATGGTGAATCAGTGGTTTCGAATCTCAGGGGAACTCTATGGAGATCGTGCCATGTTCATACGCTCCAAAATTCTAAAGCGCTGTATGCCCGTGCTTGAAGTTCCACTTTTCGAAGACCTTCGATTGGCTCAATGTATGCACAAACATGGTCGCGTAGTATTGCTAAAGGAAAAGGTTGAAACAAGTGCGGAAGGATATCGAAAGCATGGATTAATCCAGTATATTGGAAAATTCTTGCTTTGCCGAGTATGGTATGCCTTGGGAGGATCCCCATTCCAGATTTACAATGTCTATTATCCAAATACGAAATCTTCATCATGAGATTTTTTTCAATGGCACTAAGTGTTCTTCTTATACAAGAGTAAGCCAAGTAGCATTTTGAGCAAAAGATATTATTTGAAACAAATCATCCTTCACATCATTTGTAAGAAACAACATATATGTCTTCGACATCCCGTATGGATGCAATTAACACTTTGAAAATAAAATTGCTGCAATACTCAACGTATTCAAAATGCATATCTTTTTTATTGAATTGGCTTTGAAACATCCAATTAGGGGAGTTTAAAGGGATTAATCTATAGATTCTCAATGATAGCGCTTCCCTACCTCCGGTACAAGAGCAATTAATTGTCGTTCACGTCATTTTTTAGGAATTGCACATCGTCTTATTAGGCCACCAGGATTCTTTGGCTCCCATCTTCTAGGCATCAGAGCATTTTTTTAAGTATCAGAATAGATATATCTCAACAGATATAACTAAGGTGT
>CAYFXC010000031.1:0-1397 GCA_964347045.1 uncultured archaeon | reverse complement strand
GAGCATTTTTTTAAGTATCAGAATAGATATATCTCAACAGATATAACTAAGGTGTTATCATGAGACTAACCAAGATATGGCTCAAGCGTTCTGTTCGGAAGGCTACTCGTCGGGTGGTTGTTGGTCGACTTATCGATAAGGATAATCATACTAAAGGTCGAATTAATCGTAGCTACATTAACCGAATTCTGGAAGAAACATGGAAACGATTAGATGATATGATTCAAGAAGCGAATCTTGATGTCTACAAGACACGAGGCAACCGCTTCAATGTAACTCTAGCTATCGGAACTATCGCCCTTTTTCGGACACTATTAGCCGAGGGATTCAGCAGGGAATACGCAACAGAGCTAACAGGGGACCTTGGATGGTCTGTCTATATGGATTTGATTAAGATACCGCGTGTGCTTGCTAGACTAGTCACTCGAAACCCGCAGAAGCGAATGAACCTAATTCTAAAGTTTTTCCTGTGGTTTCCCTTTAGCAGTCCTCCTGGAGACGGGCCAGGATACCGAGTTACCGTTAGTTTGGAGAAGGATCACTTTCGCACTGATTGGACCCAATGTGCCCCCCTCGAATATGTCAAAAAGTACGGCAGTCAGGAGGAGGTAAAGTTTTTCCACGATACATGGTGTATGTACGATTGGGCACTTGCCCAGACATTAGTAAAGGGTGGCTATTACGAACGTCCTCACACACTTTCAGCTGGAGACAAAGTGTGCGATATGCGTTGGTATGGTCAGGCACCTGGATCTATTCGGAAGATTTCTGTTGAATAGAATGAGAGACTCTTCAAAACTACAAAGAAGAATATTGATTAGCAGTCAACAGAACCGAATTGGCATGCGAGAGTCATATTTGATGTTTCACGCAAGGTTCCTTCAGTGAGATTGCGGCTTTTTTATTTGATTTCAGTTACAAGATTCTTAATTCACCTACTGGCACTATGCCCACCTCGCTTCATTGGCTTCAATTCGACTATTAGTTATCGCTGGTTCTCTAGATGAGAATGCATCTGATTAGTTTCGTTTTTCTAAAGAGATTGGTTGTGAGAGGATAGATTTCTTTAAAAATCGATTATCATCGAAAATAAGCCATTTCTATTCTATATTCCCCCGAGGTAGCATGGTGATATATACCAAATGAGATATATCGTGACCGATAGATATTTAAGGGGCAGCCGGCATATAATACAGCCCCGATATATCCATGCAGACATAAAATAGCGGGCGAGATGTTGACAGTGATACAAATCCAATATGGCCAGTTCCCTGCTCAAAAATCTCGCCTGCGACATTTATCTGGTACAATAAACGGGATTCTTGGTGAAAAAAATGGTAAGATGTCCAGTTTGCGGAATGATGGGAAAACCCCATATCAAGTCAGTCTACGAAGGG
>CAYFXC010000030.1:929-15986 GCA_964347045.1 uncultured archaeon | reverse complement strand
ATCTGTCCAAATCTCAGCCCAGACCATCTCCGAGTTAAGCATAGCGTGGCTTAATTCAATCCTAATTTCACCGATTCTTTGAGTATCAATGAGTTTTTTCACACGTTTCTGGACAGCTTTTGTAGAAAGTCCGGTTTGGCGTGCCAATTCACGATAGGTCACTCTGCAATTATTTCTGAGTTGACGAGTAATTTCCAAATTAAATACGTCCGCATCTACGCCTAGTTTCATACCAACTGCATCTTGCTTGGGGAACTTGTGTATCTGTTTAGAAAGGGGAAATTTATCGAGCAGATGATTTTTCAGCACAAGAAGCACCCGCAACCAAGTTACAACCATGCATTCCCATATCTTATACATCCACGACTTCAATACGATTTCGGGTACAGCTTCAAATAGAGAGATTACAAAATATTAGAGAAGCCAAAAAAAAGAGAGAAAGGGGAGGACAAGCCTCCCATTTGGTTCGATGAATTTCACAGATTTCATACTAGTTGGAACTGATAGACGCCAAACCAATCACTATCGAAAAGACACTCCTCGCCTAGGAACCATCGGAAGCGAATCGTGTATATTCCAAGTCCACCAAGGTATTCTTCGAATTCACCGGCTTTAAAGGTGGCACCACAGCGCCATTCCCACCAGCGATATTTTTCGCCGGTTTCACGATCCACGAAAGTGCATGGGCGCAGGGGCGTTATTTCGGTGGGAAGTTCTTCCCCATCAATCGTGACGACATACCTGAAATTACTGTAAAACTCTCTTGCGGATTTTGTGTCAGTATAATCCGGTGGTTCAACGAAGATTCCAACAGGCGCAATCATAAGAGCCTCATTTGAATCCAACACGTTTAGCCAATTTTGTCCCCAAGGTATACCAACAGTAAACAAGCTAACAATGCGACCAGGTGGATTCCAAGCCGCGTCCATGTATACGTCAAAGAGTTTCGCTTGTCCCACACCAAAGGGGCTCGGGCGAAGAAATCGCCGTGTATCACCATAACTGGCTGAAGCCACCGGCATCATCGCAATCGTAAGCACACAAACCAATGCCAACGAAACCACTATAGTTTTGCCTAACAACTTAGTTGAAGCCATTCTAAGTAAATCCCTCCAAATTCGATCGCAGATTCTTCAACGACCACCCATAGTTGTATGTACGCTTATAAAAATACATACTGAACCCACAAAGCGAACACACCAAACCGCACAACAAAAATCCCCTGAAAAAAAGAGAGAAGGGAGGCAAGCCTCCCAAAGGGAAACAGCCATTTTAGAAGCACCGGTGAATAACGCTCGTACCCTGAGTACGAATCGACAATTTCTGAAAGTTAAAGCCCAGCGTCTCTGAGCAGTTCATCAACGCGTTGGTGCCATTTCCCATGAAATATGTGTTCACGGTAGAGTATAATGGTTTCAACAGCCTGTACAGCGGGAGAAGCCTTAACCGTTTTCGCCAATTCTTCAATACTGATTATATTTTCTGCTCCTATATAGTGAAGAAGCGTTGAAGGACGGTTAACACACGAATAGGTGCCCAGCCATCCAAACGGATGTAGCTGATATGCCCAATTCCGGAACGCCTTAGGACTTTGAACAGCCAAATCTATTTTCACACGCAGGACAGCCCTCATAAACCCAGCCGCCTCGACATTAATATCCGCGTACACCACCACGACCCTGGTTTCATGAAACATGTCAAGAATTTTCCGAACACGCCGTGGTGTTAATCCCGTCTGTTTAGCAATCCTTGAAATCGACATCCTCGGATCCTCCTTCAAACATCGCAAAACCAACAAATCAGGCTTCGAAAAAGTATAATCGTATACTCTACGTGGAGTGGAAAACTTCCGACCCACCACCCCAGGGGGCCACCCCAAATACAACACTGGATCCATTTCAAGGTGAGTCACACCCGGAAGTTTTTCAAGAAATCGACCCATGCTAGAAATCCCCTCAAAGCCCGGAACCATTGCATTAAACAT
Source organism: uncultured archaeon (assembly GCA_964347045.1). Taxonomy (GTDB): domain Archaea; phylum Asgardarchaeota; class Hermodarchaeia; order Hermodarchaeales; family Hermodarchaeaceae; genus Hermodarchaeum. The sequence goes on along the minus strand of CAYFXC010000030.1, from coordinate 14,002 downwards.
GTAGGTATCGCGGGTAGTCTTTGAGACAGAATGAATTGACGGAAACCCACCAACCTGATGAATGAACGTTTCCTCCTCTTCGGCCCCGTCCGTCGCTACCCACCCAAACACCTCATTGATTTGCACTCCCTCATAACACAACTCCGGATTAACGTACACCCCAAACTCCTCCAAAATCCCACGCTCCATGAGCTTTGCCACCCGCTTCTTCACCGCATTCACCGACAACCCCAAATCCCGCGCCAACACCGTATACGACAACCGTGCATTCCCCATCAACTCCAAACCCAACCGTCGATCAACATCATCCACTGTCACAACAACACCCTCCACCCCTACCAATAATCACCCACCCGTAAATACCCCACGGGCAAACCCCATCAAAATCACTCAATCAACACAAAAAAATGAAAAAAAGGGAGGCACGCCTCCCAATAGGTGAAGGCCGCTTAGAAGCAGCGATGGATCACGCCAGCACCCTGCTCCATGTATTCTTTCTTTGTCACCCATACCTAGTTTTGCTCAACTAAAAAGAATGAAAGCTAGAGGGTGACTTCCGGAGGAGCGAGGAGAAGGAATAGATCCCTAGATGGAGCGTCTTGTAAGAGTGTCGACGCACTCCAGAACCCTTCTTCCGCGATTATCGCTAGTTGAAATCCTGCATGACTTAACGTGAGGAGGTATTCGAGATGACGCACTTGCTCCTTTAACACCTTCTGCAATTGTGGTGTATACTCTGAGGACTGTTCGCTGGCAGTTCCCGGCAAACTCAACTCATGAACCCAACTTGGCAAGGACACTTCGACGATAAGCTTGATAGTATCGGCCTTCTGTGGGGTATGAACCAGAAGTACTTGAGCCCACTCTGTTTCATGGATCAGGACTAACCCTTCGTCCTCAGCCTCAACAGATGAAGCCTGTACTTTGGTTCGAATGTCCTTGTATGCTTGTACAAAGTCTGAATACTTCATTTCTTCAAGTCCTTCCCTCATTTGTCTACATTCACATTTTCTGCTAGCCAAAAAAATGGGGCGAAGGGGAGGCCAAGCTTCCCCTGACAACGGATGGATAAGAGACCAGGCCTCCCCAGATAAGACTCCATGCTGTCTGATAGCCTTACGATTCTATTTTCTTGGGTCGGAGAAGCAGAACCAACCCAACGATGAGGATGATGATGGCTACGACACCAATGCCTATGCCAATCGCTTCAACGGGCAGTGGCGGAAGCTGCCATCCCGTGAATGTTCCGTCTTCTGTGGTTGTGGTGTCCGTGGTAGTTTCTGTTTCAGTACCCGTAGTGGTTAGTATTTCGTCATAGACCCGGATGTTGTCGATGTATCCTCCTTCATGGAACCTAACGACAAAATAAGATGAACTTTCGATGTTGGTTGATACAGCTGAAATCCGATGGGTGCCATCGATCCACACATTAAACTGTCCATTGGAATCCCGTGTCACAATGACCTCAAAGACAGTACCCAAGACAATATCGATATCATATCCCCCCAAGATACTCTGGCTTCCAGATTCAAGTTTATACAAACGAATCCAGCCACCATGAGGACTAAGGAAAATGAGGTAGCAAGTACTTGGACAGGCAAGACCGACTCCAGAGGTAGTTGTGGCCATAAAAGCCACAGCGGGACCCGCAATTGCATCAACGCAGACTGTAAATCGCCATTCACCTGTCGTCACCGTACTTGGATGGGATGCGAAATTCCAGAGATCTGTACCAGATTCCATTCGAAGAGTAGTTGCCGAGAAGGACCCTTCAAAGACGGTCCATCCATCGAGGTTGCCGTCATTGAAGTTATCCGACCAGACAGGCGTTTGCATTGCCCCAGCTGAGGGGAACCCCCAACACAGGCCTAAAAATAGCAGGCTCAGGGCTACAATTGTGGACAATGAAATTGTCCATTTCGTTTTCATAGAAACCATTTTCGAGTTCCTCCAAGGGGGTATCCCTCCAATTGTGAAGACAACCCCCACCAGCTGCAAGAGGGCAGACGGTAACATATTAGCCCACGTGAAGTCACAGATTTACAAAAGTACCTTGCTTTATAAGACGAGGTTACAGAATGTCAACTTCGGAACCTCCCTGTGTCTTCGAAACGGTGTGCACATTCGAACTGAATCCAACCACACTGTGTTTTGGCATGAGGGTTAGATTGGCTGAATAATTGCTCCCAGAACCGGTCAATTAAGCCCGGGTAGTAGTGGTGAGCATAATTGACAATGGGCCGCACGGACTCAACGCCATCCAGCTCTTTGATGCGCTGGATGATTTGTGGCGAGTAATTAGCGACATCTACAAAGAACATGGAAAACAGAACGGGAGCGGAAGCACTCGCGCGACTAAACCAGTATTCGAGAGGATATTCACGTTTTAAGACCTCCACAATCTTTCGTCGCTGTTCAGCGCCGCCACGAAATGAAATCCGGGCGAGAAACCGTGTCGAACCACCTTCGGCCACATCACAATTGACACGGGGATGAAAACATTGTTGGGCGCTGCGATAATCTCCGCATCCTTTTTCATGAAACCATTCTCCGCTAAAAGATCCCGTGGTGCCTATCAGATCGGCTAAGAGTTTTCGAACGCGCCGTTGAGTGAGTCGAGTGAGTTGGGCAATTTCGCTGACGGGCATGCGAACATCCTTTCGAAGGCACCGCAAGACCTGAAGATGCATCGAAGTAAGAGTTAATTTCTTGCCTTCTTCAACCAGCAGGGTATGAAATTCAATGTCATTGACCGCTTCCAGCTCGTGCAAGAATAAGGTGAGTTCGTCTAATCCCTTGGAACCAATATAGGTGGCATAACACATCACATTCCCATCAGCAAGGAAATCTACCCATTCAATCATCGGATGAGCTCCAAGGCGCTCTCGGAACTCGTCACTGGGAGGCGGGTTGGCGATGCTCAGAATGGCTGTACATAACGACGCCCCCAGCATGGCATAGCTTGGATAGAGCACATATTGGCGAATGACGTTGCTGGCTTCAAGTTTCAACACCCGGTTGCGTACGGCCGTCACCGATAATCCCAGTGCTCGTCCCAAGGCCCGATAGGATGTGCGTGGATTCTCCATTAGCAACATGATAATCCGTTTGTCTGTAAGATCCACTGGCATTCCCAAACCACCCAACCACCCTCCTATATGCTCACCATCACGTAAATACTCCTCGGAATCCACACCTTAGATCAACTCAACCAGAAACCACCAAAAAAGAAAAAAAGGGAGGCAAGCCTCCCAAAATGTGAAGACCCGTTTAGAAGCAGCGGTAGATCACGCCAGCACCCTGCGCCATGTATTGTTTTTTCATACCCCAATTTGATAGTGAAAGTTCAAAAACGCGACAATTTATACTCAAGAAACATAAGAAACGAATATCAGCTTGTTTCCTAAGTGGAGTGAACACGATGTTTGATGAAAAAGGGTTTCGAACTTATTTACAGGACCAAAAAACCCCCGCCAATACGATGACTCAATTTATTCGACTATCCAAAGAATATTTTGACTATCTTCAAAAGTATCGTCAACACAGTGTTGACACCCAACAACCCGAGGACCTCCACGCATTTTTCACCTGGCTGGACCCGCAATTTCGACGCCCAAGGATCAACCGCTACTTCTACGCGCTAAAATCCTATTACGGATTCACAGCAGACCAAGATCTCTATCACGCCGCTAACGAAATTTTAGGAATCATCTCGCTAGAGGCACTGAACCTCAAAGATTTCACCGGCGTCAATCCCCAAGTCGCAAAAACCCTCTCGGCCCATGATATTCGAACCGCCGCCCAACTCCTCGCCAGCACCACAACCAAAGCCCAACGAGAGAAACTCTCCGAAGAAACCAACCTACCAGAAGAAACCATCCTAGAACTAGTAAAACTCAGCAATCTAGCCCGCATCCCAGGACTGAAACAAAAACGCGCCCGCCTCTTCTACGACGCCGGCCTAGACACCCTCGACAAAATCGCCGCCTACGACGACCCTGAAGACCTGGTAACCCACTTCGCCGAATTTGTCGAACGCACACACTTTGACGGACGAGCAGTGTCACCCGCAGAAGCCCAATTCACCCTCGGCATGGCCCAATACCTCAAACCCATCACCGAATTCTAACACCCAACTTTCCTCAATCAAGCCACACTCAGCACCAACAAAAGAATGGGAGCAGGAACCTCCCAGAAATCCAAGGATTTTAGACACAGCGAAGGATCACGCCAGCACCCTGCTCCATGTATACCTTCTTTTCGGGCATTATTCAAGTGCTAATTACAGACCAGCTTCTTTGAGGAGCGTTTCGAGAGGGCGATCATAGTAAGGACTGGTTTTGTCACCAAAGACTGCTCCAAAAAGGACAAGGGCGTCTGTGTGTTGGGTGAAAGGAGTAGAACGGATAGTTTCGGCTATCGCATCAATGGTTTGAATATGTGGGGCAGAAATCGAAAGCCACAGTTGATTGGGTTTATCGACCACCGCAAAAATCATTCGAAATTCAAACGGATAGGCTTCAACTATCCAGCGAGCAAAATCCTCCGGGGTAGTTTGAGTTTCATCTATTGTGATCCTTACCAATGCACCGGTGTGCTTCGCTGCACTCAAATTCCGCACGATAGTAAACACTACACACCGAGTTTGGTGGAAGATATTTAAGATTTTACGCACCCGCTTTGGCGAAAATTTCGTCTTAGCCGCAAGTTCTGTTACTTGCATTCGTGGGTCATCCTTAAGATAGTGGAGTAACAACAGTTGATCTTTTGTGAAATCGTGCTCAACACAGGTCCTTTTGATTGTGAGCTGCGGGATTTGTCGTGCATTGCGGAGTAGCCCTGGAACAAACAAGCCTCTCAACACTTCAGTTTCTGATTTATGCACCCCTTCAAGATGTTGAATGAATTTCACTAGTTCAAGATACCGGGCAAGATCGTATACACGCCCGGAGAGAAGAATGGTGTTCCGAGTTGTTTTCAAATAACTTAAACCCAATTCAGGAAACTTTGCCTGTTCAATGAAATGCTGTTCATCGTCTCTCGATTCATCGACCCACAACTGCGACATGAACCAATAATGTCGGGGAGAACCAAACACGATCCCCCGATTCAAGACCAAAAGAGACCCTAAAATCACCCCCATCTCCCGCAACTTTTCCACCCGTTTCTTAATCCCATTGACCGTCAACCCAAAATGACGCGCCAACTTCTGATACGACAGCCGACAGTTCGCCCCTAACTCAATTAACAACCATTTATCAACCAAATCCAAAACCAACAATCATCCCTCACCCCTCACCAACCCACCTCACACCCTAAAAACCCACCTTCCACCCACCCCACCCATAAAAAAGAGAGAAAAGGGAGACCAGGCCTCCCAAAGATCTTTTTTCTCAGGAGATCCGTTTAAGGAAGTCCATCACAACGGCAAAGAAGATTGCACTGCGTTCGTTCACATAATTCATGTGCGTCATATTGGGGATGATGGCTAATTCTGCCTGTGGCATCAGCTCAAGCATTTCGATTTGGGTTTCGAGGGGGACTGCTTCATCTTGATCCCCCACGATGAGGAGCGTGGGCACCTTGATTCGCTTAATATCGTCCTGTGGATAGTTCGATGGGTTAGTCCACATCTGAATCTGCTTGTTGACATATGTTTCCCAGTACTCGGCTCCGTAGACATGGCTATGCGCAGCTCTCAACGACGCTGTAAGTTCTGGTTCGGATTTAAGCCAATCACGAACTGACAACAGGCCCTCCTTTGTCTTTGGTGACAATTCGTGCTGTGCGGCCCCCACCACGAGGGCTTTCGCAACATCCGGATACCGGATTCCAATTTCCAATGTAACTTGTCCGCCATCACTCCATCCACCGATAATCGGATTCACCAACTCCAAGGACTGGGCTAATGCAACGATATCATCGGCCATGACCCGATAATCCATACTGCCCTGGGGATTATCCGTTCGACCACAGCCCCGACAATCGGGAACAATCACACGAAACTGCTGGGCAAATCGCTTCCTGAGATCCCCCCACCCAAGACTCCCCGTCAGCAACCCACCATGCACTAAAATCAACGGAACCCCCTGACCCTGATCCTCATAATACATATGGAGCCCGTTCACATCCACATAATGCCCCACCTCAGGCAATTCCTTCAAACCTTCACCTTCCAAATCAACCACCAACTCCTAGTCAAATTTTCCAACCATTACCCCGCCTAACCTCAAAAGCCATTCCATTTCAATCCAGCCACACAAACTTCTCACAACTTAGAAAAACGAGATAGAGGAAACCAAGCCTCCCAAAAAATCAGCTACCTCGAAGCAGCGGTGGATAACTCCAGCGCCCTGCTCCATGTATTCTTTCTTCGTCACACACATTTGCCTAATCTTAGCTTCGAAAACGGCATTATTTTTCGTTTACATCCAACAGCAATTGCGTGCCCACGATTCAAATCCAAGCTAGATAATCTTGAGCTGATGATACAAAGAGAACTCGTCCCGTTGCATCCACAATCACACGTTGAATATACCGAAACATATCACCAAAGAATGAACGCGATCCTGCGCCATCACGAAGGATTGTGAACAACATATCGATAAAATAGACATCAGTGTGATTTTGTAACAGGAACTGCGGTCCGACAAAGCCTCTATTTCGCACATACTCAAAACTCACATAATCAGTTCCGTTCCAGTAGCCTCCACGCCACGCGCCACTAGTCCATGTTTCCGCAATGGTCCCATTCGGGTTGGCAAACACCAAAGGACTCATCTGGTTCGAACCCAATGCCGTTGCGTTGAGTGTCACATTCAGCGATGGAAAATAAGTGCTATTTGCAATATAGGTGATTGTTCGTTTCCCTAATATGAGAAAGGGATTGAACGTGTGGTTTATCAGCCGATACTGGGCAAGTGTCGCATTAGCAAGAAACGGCAATTCGCTGAGCGGCAACACCGAATATTCCACCATACCCCGATAGTAGCTATATGGTGCTAAGGTCTCATTGTCTCCGACCAAAAACACTGAGTAATCGAATAGCTCCGCTTCCCTCAACGCGGCCCCTTCTTTCACCGAATCAAAGATCCGACTCTCCGTATACGTATAGGACCCAGGCCACCTACTCAATCCCGCCCACAAGAGCCCATATCCCCCAACCCCCAGTACAATTAAAACCACCAACACCAGAGCAACAATCCGCACCCAACGACGTTTACCCCCACCCTTCATCACCAATCAACCCATCAACACCCACTCAATCCCAAACCCCATTTAAAAATCACCTCCAATTCCCACCCACCAACACCTCACCCCAAAAAAACACGCACAAAAAAAGAGAGAAAGGGGAGGACAGGCCTCCCAAAATTCAGCTACCTCGAAGCAGCGGTGGATAACTCCAGCACCCTGCTCCATGTATTCTTTCTTTGTCACCCACTGGTGACCGATCACCCGACCGGCAAACATTTGAACTTGTAGACGTGATAGGTTCCGATGAGGGATGCTCTATGGGTGTTCAATTCCGCTACATCGACGTGACAGGCGACGAACGGCAAACCCCTGAATACGACTCAAAGGTTAACGTCATCAGGATTGAAAATATCGGATTCACGAGCATCAACCTCACCCCCCTCCAACACTGCTCCCGTCTCCAAAGCCTTAGTCTCGCATTCAACAACCTCCACACCCTCGACCTCACCCCCCTCCAACACTGCCAACACCTCCACGAACTGTGGCTCAACGTTAACCGACTCCCACATCTCGACCTCACGCCCCTCGCCACCTGCACCCAGCTCCGAATACTCAACCTGGCCTACAACCAGCTCCAAACCGTCGACATAACCCCCCTGACCACCTGCACCCAGCTCCGAATACAAATCCTCTCCTACAACCAGCTCCACACCCTCGACCTCACCCCCCTCCAACACTGCCAACACCTCCACGAACTGTGGCTCAATGTCAACCAGCTCCACACCCTCGACCTCACCCCCCTCCAACACTGCCAACACCTAAAAACACTCGATCTATCTTCCAATCAACTTCAAAGCCTCGACCTCACCCCCCTCCAACACTGCCAACACCTCCAAGAGCTAGATCTGAAAGGGAACCGGTTCGAATCCCTTGACCTGTCCCCCCTGCCGCCTGGGACCCAAGCGGTCCTTTAACATTGACCATCCCGCCAGTGCCATGCTCCATGAATTCCTTTTTCGTGACCCACGAGTCCGCAGCTGTGTGGTTTTAATCGCCTTTTCCTGAGAACCATAACGCATAAAAACCAACCAAAACCCGCGCCCCGCCAGAAGTGAACCATCATGAAAATCGATTATGAAAAACTCTCAACCTACCTCACTGAAGATGAATTGAATGAACTCGATGCGGCAACGCATCACATCATGCGCTTCAAATGGCTCGCCGACGACTGCCACACGTGGGATGACATGATTCAAGCCCTCAAGGACCGAATCATCTTCATTCAAGACCTCAAAAGCTGTGGTGCAGAACTCCTCGACAACAACAATGATCACATCTTCTACGAAATCCCCGGCGAACAGGCCATCTTCGCCACCTTGACCACCCTCACAGACACCGAATGCACCTTCCAACTCGATGACGACACCACTATCACCACCCCACGACCCGACTGGACCGACTTCACCCACACCCATCTTCAATGCCGTCTCATCCTCCATTTCACAAACACCGGCGATCTCAACGGCGTCACCGTTCCTCACCACTGCCAGAGTGACGAACCATGACTACCGACCCACCCTACTTTCCTAAGAAATGCCCAACCTGCCCCATTTACCACCTTCGCCAAACGACCCAACCAGGCATTAAAGCCACCTACCAACGCAAATTTGACATCGCCACGGAACTCAAGATTGTCTGTGACTACACTTGCGAAGAAAAAAGCAGCCTCCAACTTGCCCAAGAAAAAGACTGTACCCAAGACACCATCCAAAACATCATCCGTCGATACAACAAACCGCTCCGCCCCCTCCGCGACGCCCAACTCCTTCGCCGCGGATCTAAAGCCCCCACCTTCCCTCTCTCCACCGAAGTCCCCCAACTCCTCCAACACCCCAACGTCAAACCCTTTCTTCCTCACCTCATCGCCATCATGCTCATCACCGACGGCGGTGCAGGCAAACGCACAGGCCGTGGCCATTACATTACCTTCACTAACAAGGCTGAATCCCTCCATGCCATCTTCGCCGACCTTAACCATTACCACTACAACCAACCCCCATCCACCTTCTTCAAACCTTACTGGAGCAAAGCCGGCAAACAAGGCCACAAAGCCTACTACACCACCTACAACCGAAAACACGACACCAAACTCATGCTCGAAGAACTCCTCAAACTCAGCCCTATCTACCGAACACGACCCAAACTCGGACAATCATGGGACGATTACCTTCAAGAAAACCCCCAACCATCAATGCAATTTCTATCAGACCCAACCATTCCAACCACAATTCACAACTTCGTAATTCGGCTAGCTATGAGTACAGAAGGATCAATCAATCCAAAATTCACACGGGATAGTCGATTCCCTTATCCACATCTTACATTAGGTTGCAAACATCCATTACTAAAAGTACAATGGAAAAAATACCTCGAAACCCGAGGTTTTTCATTCAACACAACAACCGAGATGATAGAAACCGCACAACTCCATCAAGCGAAAAAATTCCTCAATCTAGGTGGGTTTATTGACGGTGTCAAATTGAAGGTTGGAAGTTACTATGAAGGACTCGACAAGCAAGCTGTGCTAAAGGCTATACTCGTTGACAGAAAAGACCATCCAATCGATCCAGCACTCCCAATACACAAAAAGCACAAAATCCTTCGGCAACGAGCTTTTCAATTCCAAGAAATCTAATCACCACTTAACCAAAAATAAAAAAATGAAAAAGGGGAGGACAGGCCTCCCAAAAATCGGCTAGTTTAGAAGCACCGATGAATAACACCAGCGCCTTGTTCCATGTATTCCTTTTTCGTGACCCACATGCGCTGAAACGTCTTTAGAGAGGCGAGGATGGAGCCGCCGATCCAGACGGAGTACATCCGTTCGGGTGGGGCGACGATTTTGACTTCGACGTTTTCGGGGATCTGTTCGATGATCTCCTTTCGGAGGCGTTCTTTGAGGCCGGGGAACATGGTGGTTCCACCAGAAAGAACAATATTGGCGTAGAGATCACGTCGGAGGTCGACGTCACATTTGCGGACGGCTTCGACGATGGCGTCGTCGAGGGGTTGGGCTTCGACGCCGATGGCGCCCGGATTGAAGAGCACTTCGGGTCCCTGGAATCGTTCAGCACCGACGGTGAGGGTGCTGCCGTCGGGGAGCATGTATTTCTTTTCCATGCCGGCGACTTTTTCGGCGAGTTTGGTTTCTTTTTCGGGTTCGAGTGCGACATAGCAGAGTTTTTCTTTGATGTCGCGGACGATTTCGCGTTCAGCAGTGGTGGTGAGGCTGTATCCGCGTTGGCGGAGGAGGCGTCGGAGGTATTCGGTGATGTCGCGGCCGGCTAAGTCGACGCGGCTGATGGCGTGGGTGAGGGCGAAGCCTTCGTAGATGGGGACGATGTGGGTGACGCCGTCGCCGGAGTCGATGACGAGGCCGGTGGTGCGGCCGGAGGCGTAGAGGCTGAGGACGGCTTGCATGGCGACGTAGATGGCGGGGATGTTGAAGGTTTCGAACATGATTTCGGCCATCTTTTCGCGGTTGGCGCGGGGGTTCAGTGGGGCCTCGGTGAGGAGGATGGGGTGTTCGGTGGGGTCGATGCGGAGGTCGTTGTAGAAGGTGTAGTGCCAGATCTTTTCCATAGCGGGCCAGTCGGTGATTTGGCCGTGGGCGATGGGGTAGACGAGTTTGAGGACGCCGCGGAGTTGGAGGGCTTCTTCGCCGATGTAGTATTCGCGGGTGTAGTGTTCGACGTCGGTCATGTAGGCAGGATACTTGGGGTAGCCGATGAGCGTGGGGAACACGCTGCGTGGCTGGTCTTCACCGGCGTAGCCGTTTTTGCTAAGGCCGGTGCCGTTGTCAACCACCAAGGGTTTGGCGGTGACCATTTCTTCTTCAGTTGCCATTGGATGAGTTCATCTCCTTCGAAGGGTTTTGGGTTTTAAAAGGGTAAGTCAGGCTGGAATACTTCCCAGGCTGGTCTTTGTATTCCCACGGAAAGGACTTCGAATTTTACTTTTAAAGATTGAGGCAGGTTTTGGCGTCGTCTCTATCAACGTTATCAGTGATAGAGTTGTTGAATTAAACCGCAAAGCCGTCTAGGCAAAGGGCGGCTGGGACGAGTCATTTATATGCTCAGCTTTGCAGATTTTTAGTAGAGCCATCCCACTTCTGGGAGCGCTGAAATCGACCGAGGAAACTATACAGCTTGGTGGCACAGGGTGTCTGTTGGCAAAGTTAAACGGGTCATTGGTGGCGTTGAAGCCCGCAAGATAATCCTCCGTCAACTCCTCGATGGGCCCCAAACGGGATTAGTGCTGCGGGCCGCGATTGCACGGCGGGTCGCCAAACCCGTGGATGAAGTATCGGATGCGATGCTGTATTTTAACCTCCAGCACCTGGAAAATAATGGCATCATTGAACGGTTCCGGGACGGAAAAGAAAAAGCCGCCCGGATTATTCCCCATGAAATTCAAAGTGTCCGACGGGTCCTTGGAGTGAACGCACCGGTTGCCTATATTGGGGCCATTGGCGATGATCCGGAGGTGCTCCATGCGGTGCCCAAGCGGATTCGGGCGGAGACCAGCTTTCGGCCGGAAAAGTTTCACTACTTTGTGGGTGAAGCGGCACGACGGCGTTTAAGTGGGCTCACTTCTGACCGGGTGCTCCATGAAGTGCCCGCTGATATCCTTAATTACGATTTGGGGAAGATGTATGAGCTGGTATATCGCTTGTCCCAAGATCTGATTCGTGAGTATGCAATTCTCATTGATGTCACGGGGGGCAGTAAGGTCAGCGCCCTGGCCTTGTTTCAGCTGGCCATCGAATTTGATCTCCCCTGCATTTATGTTACCGAACTAGGTACGGTGACCTGGATGCGCCGCTAAGCTTGGCACGTCACTGACCCGTTGGGTCTCTGGCATGCACCTATTGGTTTTAGATCACCGTGAACCAGCTAGGCGGCGGTGTTATTGGTAAAGTAGTAGAGAAAATCAGTATGGAGTGGTACGATCAGTTCTTTTTCGCGTAACGTGAAAATAGCCTCAAAGACTTCAACAGGCAGGATCCCTTTTTCGCTTTGATATTTGTCAAGTAAATCGCGGACCAAAAACGAGCCAGTGGTCGCGGCAAATTTTTTCGCGATGGTAAAAAGCACACGTTCAGCCTGGGAGAGAGACAGCCCTGTGCGTTTACTGTCTTGAATGATATGCGGTAATCGCAGAGTGATGAAGAAATATTCGTCGATAAGACCAATGGCATCTCCAAAAACATTCAGGCGTCCAGCCCAGTTTTCGAGAACATCGGCATATTCGGCTTCTAAGCGCGTGGTAAATTGTTCTAAGCGCTTGTTAAGCTGGCCACTGGGTGGTTGACTGAAGATGATAGCGTTGCGCGTGTATTTGCCATCATGGACCACGATATGAAAGTCGCGATAGGTGATTTCTTGCAGCGAGGTGGTCGTATCGAGGGGAACATAGGAAGAGCTCTCCGATTCCGTCAAGCTAAGCCCAAACGTCGTGATGGCCTGGATTAACGCACCGACTAAATTCGCTTTCATCGTTTTATCCACAATGGGATCCAGCAAGCAGAGCCCGGTTTCTTTATGGATCAGCAAAATGCGTTTAATTTTCCCAATATCATAAAAGGAATCAACCCAAGCCTGCATGCGCTGCTGACGCACCCGTTGGCGAGGAAGCAAAATCTGTTTGCGATAAAAGAAGAATAGTGCCGAAAAGATCAGGATGAGGATGAGAGCCAGCCAAAACAGGATTTCCCCCATGAAACTCAAGGGAGAAATCGGCACCGTGCATGTCCGCGGCGGCTCCACGGCAACGGCATATTGGAATAATCCCGAAAAGACGGCCGCAACCATGCTGGA
>CAYFXC010000030.1:0-919 GCA_964347045.1 uncultured archaeon | reverse complement strand
GAGCCCGTCTTCAGCGTTCTCGATGATAAGAAGGTTATCTTGGATGCTCCAGGTCTCAAAGATTAGGGTGTTGCGGGTGATGACTTGGACCACCGTCTCCGAGTCGAGGGCAATGGATATGGTTTGATTGTGAACGCTGTTGGGGAAATCAATCACCATGGTGATGACCCAGTTGACATTAGCATGACCGGAGGCAAAGTCAAAGCCCGCGAGCACTGTACTGGAATCGAGTAGGGAGGCTGTCCAGAGCACATCAAATTCCACCGGCCACTGGTAAAATGTAGACCAGGTAATCGCAACATGAAAGGTGCGAGGCTCGTTAGTGGTTTCGGGGGGAGGTGTGAGGATGCCACTATCCCACCAGCCGGTTGACGACGCATCCAGATTCGCCACAAAATTTCCGTTGACGCGCATATCAAGATCCGTAGGATAGATGTCTTGGGCTTCCGGCAGAAAAGAAACGTTGAGAAACAAGTCACGGGGTCGATACGTGAAAGAACTGAAATACCCATAACAGTCCCCTTCATCCTCATCATCGGGATTCTCATCATCTCGACAATACACCCAATTGACGCGGGTATCATCATCATAGGCGCGAGCTAGCCCAAAATAGAAGGTATTTGCATAGGTTCGCACGGGATTCAGCACAAGTTCACTTTCGTTCGTTTCAATCCAGAACCACCGTTCTTGCCCAGGTTCAAGCATCGGGGCAATAGGTACTTCAATCCACTCGGTCAGCGTCGCAGAGGTATTGACAGCGGTCTCTGCTTCGATGCCAGGTTGTGCACCAAATATCCGAAATTGAAAAATGCCCTTTGATTCTCCCCGTAGATAAATCCAAAAACCATCCACACGCACGGGAGTGGTGCCATTAATGGTGAAGCTCATGTAGGAATATTCATCATCCCAAATGTAATCT
>CAYFXC010000029.1:0-17797 GCA_964347045.1 uncultured archaeon | reverse complement strand
ACGGATTTCTGAAGATGTATATTCCCCAGCTGATAGTATCTCTACCCCATTTTAGGTAGATATCTTTTGCAGTCTTTGTTTTCCTGAGAAGCTCCTGATTATCAGAATCATCCGTATGCGACTGAATATAATCGTCAACAGCCCACCACTGTAGAGTTTCATAGTGGTCCCAATCATCGCTGTTAGACAGAAGTGTATGGAGGCAAGTGAGTCCCATTTCTTCACCTTGATACACATTATCTTCATGCGGTCGAAAAGAATTACGAGTCATTTTGGTCGCCTCAAGATATTCGATATCAGGCTGCTTCAACCAAAAAGGTTCACCAACAATCACAAGACCTCCAGATTTTGTCATCTGCTTGAGTGCTTTCAATGTTCCAGCATAATCATCAAAGACCCAGCTTGCTCCCAAACATATTGCAACATCAAACAGTTCTCCAGATTCAGGTCGATACTTAGCACCATCCAATTCAATGAAGGTTAAATCGGATTCAGGAACTCTCTCGAGATGTTTCTTCTTACAATCATTGATACAAAATGGAGATAGGTCAACTCCCACCCCTGAAATTCCATATTTCTCTGCAAGTCTGACTAAGACCTCTCCCTTTCCACATGCGATATCAAGAATTCGAGTATCTTTTGGAAGGTTGAGAAGTTGACAGAAACGTTCGAATTTCTCTTTACTCATTGGATTACAGAGTACATGATGCTTGTGTGTAATGTCAAAATACTTCCATGTGTTCATTTACATCAACTCCATGCCCCCGAGGGAACGGTTCGGGGGCTGCGGGATTAGAGGTTGATAGGTGAGTCAGGTAATGTCGATAAAAAGCCATCGTTCAAAATTCAGAATTTTCCAATAAGAAAAGAGATATGGAAATTTCATCAGAAGACTTTAAGGGAAGCTTAAATGCATGAGGGGCTGGTGACCATCTTGGCAAAAGATTCAGGTCTTGTACTCGCCGGCGTCATCCTTTGTTTCATAGCATCAATTGTAGCAGTTATTCTAGGAGTAATAGATCTAGTGGGTCTCAATCTCATCGACGGTGTCATCTATCTTGGTCTAGGTCTTGTATGTCTCATTTTCACCTTTCGAATCTATAAGCGATACTACCAAACCTACGCAATTCTGCTGCTTCTATTTTCCATAATTTTCCTAGTTGCTGCAGCCCTTGCCCTTGGAACTTGGGGGTTTCTCGTCGGAGTTCTCATGCTCATTGGAGTAATTTTACTCCTAGTTGCAAAAGCCTAAACAAGCGTGTCGATTCAGCTACTCTGCCACTGCCTTTATGGCTTGAGTAAGGGCACGGACGATTGCTGATTGGGCGCTTGTCCTTCTTTCTTTTTCTGTTTTCGTTAAATTGTCAAAGAGGCTTTTTCCTTTAAGGGGCAAATCAGAAATAACATGGGCTGCAACTGCATCCATCCCAGAATGTTTTGCCACTGTATACAAAGCACTTGTTTCCATCTCTATTCCTAAAAATCGCTTCTTGGATAACGCAGACAAAAAGTCGATGGTTTGGGCCGCTAACGAATCGGTGGTAAATATCCGTCCTTCGAAGAGCTGTATTCCTTCTTCTTCTGCTACTGTTTGTAAGTAGGGGCGGGTTTTCTCCGCTAGCTCAGTGCACACATAGGCTTTTTCAAAAAGAGAAGCAAAATATCCTGAAGCCCCATCTCCGCGTTCACAATCTTGGGCTAGGATGAAATCACCGATTTCCATTCCTTGAGCTAATCCTCCAATCGCACCCGTGTAGAAAATGTTCCTTACCCCTGCAAATTGAAGAAAATATACACAATCTGCCATTCCTGGCGCGTATCGAACGTTATCCAACACTGTAATGAATTTCTCGTCTTCTAAAAATCCTGATACCCCCGTAAACCATGTTCCCAAGGGGAGTGGTTTTTGGAGGCGTTCTATAAATTCAGCAACATAGCTTTTTGCAGGTGCGATAAGAACGGTCGATGCGATTTGATCAGGGGTGACACCAAAGACGCGTTTGATTAATCGTGTGGGCTCATATTCAGCAAACATTGGTAGTTCCTCCCTGAGAATTAGATTACTATTTTAAATAGGTGGCAGTTTGTCTGCCTAAAAAGAGTTCCTCAAATCTATGCTATCGGAAAGTATTGTCAGCATAGATTTTGTGAAAAAAATATTGACGCTCAGCAAGATATATAGACATCGCCAAATGGTACTAATTCACGTGGTCCTAAAACTAGCCTATAAGGGAAGAGCTATGGAAAAACGCAAAATTATGCGACTAGGTAAGAGCTCAATAGTTGTTTCCCTTCCCAAAAGTTGGGCAACTAAATACAAACTTGACTCCTCAGATCACGTGATCCTTATCCCACAACGTGACGGCTCCTTGGCGGTCTATCCCGTCAAGGAATTCTCAGATGAACCTTCAGAACAAGAAATCATGATTGATCCCGAGGATGAACCTGGAATTCTGGAACGCCGGCTCATAGCAGCTTATCTCAATAATTTTGGTATCATTCGTATTCGTTCTAGAGGAGTTTTCACTCCAGAACAACAATCACTTGTCCGTCGGCGCGTACGAATGTTAACTGGGTTACAAATCATTGATGCCAGTACAAATGAAATCGTCATACAATCGCTTATGAAACTGAATCAATTGGATTTGCCAAAAAGTATGCGCCTAGCTCATCGCATCACATCTACCATGCTGATGGATGCTCTTTCTGCCCTCCAAATCCGTGATGTAGAACTCGCTATGACTGTTATTGGTTTAGACGAAGATGTCAATCAGTTCTACTTCCTTGTATTCAAACAGCTCCGGGCTGCTTTGCTTGACCCGCGATTCATGAACGAACTGAGTATTGATTCGATGGACTGTCTCACCTATTTGATGTTTATCCAGCGCATCGAAAACGTTGCTGACCACGCAAAAAATATTGCCCAATCCGTTGTCGCCCTTGGCAAGGAAAAATGCCCAAAAGATCTCTGTAACCTGGCATTGAAAACGGGAAATCATGTTCACCGAATATACGCAATGGCTGCAGAAGCCATGCTACACGGTGATGATAAAGCCGCCAATCATGTCATTAACGAAATTGATCACTTTGTGCCCATGCGCCAACAAGCTGAGGAACTCATGGAACAACATTTGGTAAAACTCTGCAAACAAATGCTTCCCAAACTCACACCCGAAAGTTGTGCCCTCTTCGGACCCCACCAAAAAGCCATGTTTTGCCTAGAAAATATTTTTGAGTCCTTTGGAAAAATCTTAGAACATTCAAGCGCCATTGCTGAAATCGCTATTGATCGGGCCCTTGAACATGGGCGCCGCTGGCCCGTGAAAGAAACTCCCCAAACAAAAAAGACTAAGAAATCCGCTAAATCCAAAGGCTAGCGAGTAAAAAAAGCCCTTTAGACAACACCCCTAAGTTTTTGCCTGCTACTTACCTTAATTAGCAATATCATTATTTTGAGATTGGTGTTCTTAGTGTCCAACAGCTCCGCAAATCCCATTCGAACCACTGATGTGGGTAGTTTTCCACTCATTGATATCGATTTGAAAAGATATGCCCAAGGGGCTGCTGATCTGGAGGATGGCAACAAATCGGAAGCCGCACAATACTTCATACGAACACACAATGACGCTTTCGCTCGCAAATTAACAGCGCTGGGACCTGAATTTTGTGTACCCTGCTATGTTCAAAGTCACGTTGAACGGGACATGCTAAGCCAATTCCTTGATCCCATCGTTCGTCAGGGCAAAGGAATCCAAAAACAGGCCGCAAGGTATCTTTGGGACGGAACGAGTATTCACCTCTCACCAGAAAACGCTCAAGTTGCCGAGCTCTTAGCCCTCCAACAGGGAGCAAAAGCCCTCTGCCAAGAATTGGACATTGAGTGCATCGAATACCGGGCCTGCATTACTGGACCTTTTGAGATGGCCAATCGACTATGGCGGGATATGGGCGTTGGTCCCCGTTACGATGAATCCCTCATCGACTCTTTTGCACCAATCGTCCAAGCCTTCATGAAGAACGCCCAAATTGAAACTAAATACCTTAAACCATGCATTATCACCCTCGATGAACCTTCGATCGGAGTAGCAGGCGTGGGAGATCTATTCATGGATACAAAAACTGATACCAGCCTTAGGCATCTCAACACTACTTGGAACACTGTACTCTCCGCAATCTCTTCCAAGTGTTATCGTGGTCTCCACCTTCACGCATCTCCCTACCATCAGTTGGCTAAATCGAATTGGAACCTTCTTGAAGCACACCTTGGTGTCATTGTCTCAAAAGCATGGCTTGACGAGCACGATATATACATTCGAGCCGCCATCATGCGGACTGACGGACCCACCTTCGCTTCAAATGCTGACCTACGCGAATCCTGGGATCAAATACAATCAGGGAACTACCAACCCTACCTCCAACCCCCAGAAGAAATTCATCAGTACCTTCAGGCCGCGGTTGAACGCTACGGCATTGACCGCATTCCCTTTGCAGGTCCCGAATGTGGTCTCGGCCCTTGGGATTGGCGATATGGCGACGAAATGGCTCTAGCAAATCTGCAAAACGTACATCAAATCATCGCCGCTTTCAACAGCACTTTCCAATAATTGCGAAGGCGGCTCCTAACTACTCAAAGCTTCAATGATTCGAGGGATGAGCTTGTTCTGCGGCGTGATAGAATCGAGAACCAAAAAGATGTGGACTGCAAGCGGCAATAACGAGTCGATCGAGTTCCTTATTTGCGAGGGTTTGAGTGAAGGCTTTGAGGGTTTCGTGTTGACACCAGTCGCTGCGAGTTTAGACATATTTAACCTTAGGGAGAGTTTCAGTGAAGGCGTTGAGCGCTTCGTAGTCGAGAATATTGCTGATTGTGTCACCCCAGTTATTTAATACTAAAGCAGTAGGAATCAAGAAGAAGGAGGGTTCTAAGTGAAGTCGAAACTGCTGTACGAACAACTTGATTCGGATTTTGACGTTGATCGGCTAAGGGATGATTGGAGTTGGATGGAATTTGATGAATATTATACTGAGACTTTCAGAGCGCGGTTTTCAGGAGTGGTGCTGGACAACGCAAAAGAGATTACCCGGGTTTATACCGCGGTGTTTCCCAGTGATTCGGTCTTGAAGTGGATTATCGACTCAGGTGACAAAGATGTGTTGCTGTTGACCCATCACCCCTTCACGTGGGTTTCAACAAAGAAGGATGCGACCTTTGTGGCGATTCCCCGAGACCTGCTTGCGACTTTGAAAGAAAAGCGAATTGCCATGTATACCTTGCATATCCCATTGGACAAGGTTGGACCTTATTCTACCAGTACGACCTTAGCAGAGGCAATTGGAGTTGTGCCTGAATCTACGTTCTGCGAATACCATGAAGTCCATGTAGGCAGCATTGGTAGAACCCCAATATCAACGGTGACGGAATTAGCAAAAAAAATCGAATCAGTGGTGGAACATACTGTGAAGGTGTGGGATTATGGGACAGACACGATTCAGGATCAGCGTGTGGCAGTTGTGGGAGGAGGGGGTAATATCTCGGAAGTGATTGCAGAGATTGTGATAAATGGCCTGAATACCTATGTAACTGGCATTACCAAACCGAACCCCCGATTTCCAGACACCATCAAGTTTCATAAGACTGCTGAAAAAGAAGGCGTTAACATCCTTGCGGCAACCCATTACTCGACCGAAAAGTTCGCCTGTATCGCTGTTCTTGACTTCTTTCGCAGGTTAGGATTAAAAGGAGAATTCATTGAAGATACACCCTTACTGACTGATTATGAGTAGGATGTGATACTCTAATGATTGAAATCGAACCCTTCAATGAAGACGTTATGGGCATCAAGACTGCCTCATCGATGGGTGGCAGGGCCATCATATGGGTGTACGCCTATCAACTTGGTGACGTGGTCTTTGATGCGGGGTGTGGTAACGCAATTGAAGAGCTACGAGTCCACGCTAAAGCTCATTCTGTGAAGCGGGTGTATGTCTCGCACGATCATGAGGATCATATTGGCGGATGTGCCGCGTTTGTACCGGAAGCGGAAGTGTTTGCGGGACCTGTGACACTGGAAGCGGTTCATAAGCCTTATCCGTTGCCGGAGTTTTTCCAGTTTGTCTGGGGGAATCTTACCCCAGTTCCTGAAGCAAAAGTGCTAGATGCTTCCTCTATTGTCGTGGGTGATGCGACCTTTGAGGTGGTGGATTTGTCAGGGCATAGTCAGGAAATGTTCGGTCTTTGGGACCCAGAGCGACGGTGGTTGTTCTCTGCGGATGCGGTGCCCCTCCCGTCACAGAAGCAGATAGCGATGTTTGATGAGAATATCCCGAAGACGATTCAGCGGATGAAAGAAATCCAAGATATGAATGTGGCGGTTCTGTTTGATGCACATTGGGGTCCGATAGTGGAACCCCACGACCATATTGAAACCCGGATTCGATTTCTTACTGATATAGGTGTTCAGGTGCGGGAGTTGGCAGCGGCAGGGAAATCTATTCCCGAGATAAAAGATGTGCTTAAATTTCCTGAGCCGTGGTATTTACCCAATACAGAAGGACGCTTTGGGATTGAACATCTAATACAGTCTTTAATAAAAGACAACATCTGAGGTTGTTGTAAAATCTACAATGAAGTTGTTTCTCAAACGAGCTGATGAAAAGGTTTTATACCTTTGATTGAGCGGGTTGGAATAAGGGGTTTGAAGCCAATCAGGAGATAAGAGCCATTCGTGGTTCAATTAGCTTACCTCTTCAACAGAGGAACCGCCAATGCCACTTCCTACTCGCCAATCTGAGCCGTCACCAGAAAAGACGATTAAAGACAAACGAGACCGGTTTAGCCGTCTTGTTGATGCTACCGGTGCTTTGGTGGTTGGAGTTGATACTCAGGGTCTAATAACTTTGTTTAACCGTCGCTGTGAAGAGGTTACGGGTTATACAGAGGAAGAAGTTCTTGGGAAAAACATTGTTGAATTACTCATTCCAGAAGATGAACGAGCAGACTTAATGTTCAGATTCCAAAATCTAGTTCAAGGGAAATCCCCGGCGTATTCACCACAGGTGCATTGGATAACCAAGTCAGGTACCAAGCGACTAATGCAATGGAATAACACCTTCATCACTGATGAACAAGGGGATGTTGAAGAAATCTTTGGAATAGGAATCGATGTCACCACCGAAAAGAAAATGGAGACAGCACTCAAGGAGTCAGAAGCCCAATATCAAAGCCTTTTTAATAGCGTACCAGTGGGGATCTATCGGACGACCCCGGATGGACAAATCCTTGATGCAAATCCCGCCTTAGTAGAAATGCTTGGTTTTGAAAAAAAAGAAGAGTTACTGAAGCATAAGGCATCTGAGTTTTATGTTAACACAGATGCTCGTAATCGTTGGAAAGACTTGGTAAGACAAAAGGAAGTTGTACGAGGCTTCGAAGCTCAGTTGCACCGCAGGGATGGAGAGCGAATTTGGGTCGAAATGAATTCCCGGGCAATACGAGATGCCAATAGCGAAATTAACTGCTATGAAGGAACAATGGAAGATATCACAGAACGTAAGAAAGCCAATATTGAATTATTATCCGCTCATCAACGTGCGGAATTCCTTGTTGACCTCATGGCCCATGACTTGAATAACATAAATCAAGGAATCATGTTGACACTGGAACTCATTGAGAGTGATGAACAGCTACCAAAGCACTTACGTGAAGGATTACAGGACTCACTTAATCAAATAGAGCGAAGTGCTGAGCTTATCTCAAATGTAAAACGTTTTCAAACTTTAGAATCTGAACCGCGTCGACTAACCACCCGTGATCTCTCACCTCCCTTCCATGCGGCTGTTCGAGCGGTAGAACGCGCGTTCCCAAATAAACAGTTATTTCTCTCAACCAATATTCAGGATAAAGAGTTCTGGGTATATGGAGACGGGTTCCTCACGGAGTTGTTTTTCAACATTATCCATAATGCAATGAAAATGGATCGCAATCAGTTAGTCAAAATTGAAGTCCAAGCTGAAGACACCACCGACAATAACTTCATTAAAGTTGAGGTGCTAGACCAAGGACCAGGAGTGCCTGATTCGGAGAAGAAACGGATTTTCAATCGAATCCCAGACGAAATGGAGGGCGTTCGAGGTTCGGGTATAGGATTAACATTAGTCCAACGAATTCTTCAACGCTATGGTGGTCAGATTTGGGTTGAAGATCGAATAGCTGGCGATCATTCACAAGGCGCTAATTTTGTTGTACTCATACCTCGGGGGGAGCGATAATGGTCTCAATCTTTATTGTTGATGATGATGAGAACCTGCATCGTGTATACCGATCCTTTTTTTCAATGAAAGGATTCAATGTAATCGGAAGCGCTTTTGATGGCGCCGAAGCAGTCAAAATCTTTGATACACTGAACCCACGACCGGATGTCTTGCTCATGGACTACAGGATGCCAATCAAGGATGGCGTATCAGCTACTCGGGAAATTCGGAGCATCGATCCTGCAAGCAAAATAATTTTTTTAAGTGCGGACGAAACGGCACGAGAACAAGCTCTAAAAGCTGGAGCAATTTCATTTCTTATCAAACCAGTTAGGTTTGCCCACCTCCTACAAACTATTACGAAAGTCCTAGACAACCAATAGGCATTTTTGACCTCTAGCATTTTCCGAAAGAGGGTGAACTCGAACCCGAAAAAGGCAACTATTGCGTGGGTCCCCTCGCCCGACTCAACATTGCTAAGAAAATGGCAAGCCCTGAAGCTCAAGGTTACGCCGACCAACTTTTCGAACTGTTTGGAGGATGTTCCATTCACGATTCAATTGGTTACAACCTTGCACGATCCACAGAACTCGTTAGCGTTGTTGGACAAGCAATCGCCCTAATTAAAAACTCCAGTCTCCAAGAAGATAACTATCGCTTCCCCGTTGAACCTCAGGGGCAGAGGGTATTGGTGTAGTTGAAGCCTCTCGTGGCACTCTTATTCAACTATTGGACAAATGACGGAGCCATCATCAAAGTCAATATTGTAATTGCCACGGCTCAAAACGTTCCCACCATGGAACACGGGATCCAGGTCAAAGCCCAAAAACTCCTCCCTCAACTTCGAAACCCGCTCCTGAAAGCCACAAAACCGTCTCCACCAAGCTAGAACCCCTCATTCGTGCCTATGATCCCTGCATTTCTTGTTCGGTACATTTCATTGAGATCATCAAATAAAAGAGCTAATCTGTTCCTCGTGCTATTTTGTACCGTTTAGGTTCTCGCCAAACCCATTTCAGAATTACCATGCCAATCCAAATGTAGATGGTAAACAGCGCAACTAGTTTCTCTATAAATGGATAACGAATTTTGATAAGTGACAATGTAAATCCTAAGATTATTAACAAGAGTAAAAGTATCGGGGCAGTCTCAAGCATACCGTTCAATTGGAGTCTCAAGCTAAAAATCATGGGCGTTGTTTAGCTTCACACACCTAGATGATGTCGATTTCTCGATTTTCACCCAACACGGTATATGCTTGGTTTTCTTGGGTAATAAAAAGAATGGGAGCGATTTCGGTATGCCCGATCCGGCGTGCCTTAATAGGGATGATTGATTCGTAGACTTCTTCAGAAGAGAGTTGATGATTTCGGAGAAACGCGGTATTTCGAATAATTATGTTGCGGGTTAGTCCATCCAATTCAAATAGATGCGGGACAGCGTTGACAATAGCGGTCAAGTGGATAGGTCTGGTGCTAGTGTTTTGGATGAAATATTTGACGTTTAACGAATTACCCCGGAACACTGTCTCCTTCGCCGGAATCAGATCCGTGGTGAAGGTTATCTTTGGGGGCTCCATGATCTCTTCGGTGTCACACCAAACACAGCCAGCAATAATTTGATCGAGAGTGGGTTCAAAATCAGAAAAAGGACCTTCTAAGCTATTCCATGTGTGAATTCGTTCACCATAATTACCAATAAAGGCGGTTTTTATGAGTGCCATTAGATTTGTCAAATCGTTCGCGCGTTCATCTGGCGTGGCAAAGATAGCGACAAAATCGTTAGGTCGCTCTGTGAGCCCATCAACGAGAACTTCAGAGCCTTCAAATTTCGCTTGGCGGAAATCTCCGGTGGCAAATTCCTTTGAAGAGACGCGAAAGGCTGTGAGCAACCCCGAAAGCAAATGTGGGTCAATTTGCTCAGTGTATTGTCTGGAAAATGCATAAGCGCCATTAAGGATGATGAATATCGCCTTTATCATCTTATTCGAATTCCACTCAGCTCTTTGTGTATTTGAACTCCCTTTCGCCGATCCATTGAGGTTGAATCGCCAATAGATAAATTCTATCCAGTTTTCTTCTAGCACCATACTGAATAAAAATTTCGACTGGAGTTCAACACTAGATCTTTGAGATTTTTCTCATTATTTTTGACGCATTTTAATAGAACAGGATTTCCTAGCAAAACCCTAACCGCTTTTAAGCACACCAAAATCATCTGACTATAAACCGGGAGGTTAATCAAAATGGCAGATGTAAAATTATCTCTTGAAAAATGGCATAGAAAGATGTCTGTTGACCTCTTCAACAATACTTGGAATTACTTAGACAAAAAAGATCTAACCGATGAAGAAAAAGACGCCATGGTAAACTCCTCTCATGCTTCACGATATCATTGGGGTGTTCGAGTCGAAAATGGCTGGGACGCCACTCCCATTAACTTAGGTCGTGGTGACTGGCAACTCTCACGAGTTTACGCTGTCCTTGGCAAAGGCGGACGTGCCATTCACTATGGCGAAATCTATCTCGAAATATGTAAGAAAGAAGGTGTCAAAGACTGGGATCTCGCCTACGCTTATGAAGCCATCGCCCGAGGATATGCTGTGAAAGGCGATGCGAAGAACAGAGAAAAATACCTTAAATTAGCTAAAAAAGCCTTGGCAGACGTTGAAGATAAAGACACACGTGACATGATTGAAGCCGACCTTAAGACAATCTAAACTTTCTGTGTCAAGATTTCTACACATGACGGAGATTTTTATCTCCCCGTGCCTCCTCTTTTTTGAGCATCTATTGTAGTCTTTAAAGGATGATATCTTTGCCTGAAGAACACCCTTCTGCTAAACCAGAAAAGAAAGAATCTCAATCTGCACTCGCAGTCGAAATGATTCTCCGTGATGCGAAGCGGCCCATGACGACCTCTGAAGTGGCACAGATGCTCAATGAAATTGGCTGCCCAGATTCTCCAAGTCGATTGCTTAACCAACTCCGGCAAAAAGGTAAGATTCACGGCAAACTTAGTATCAAGAAAAAGACTTGGTTCTGGTGGACCCCCGAAGTCGAAGAACCCCACGACATTTAGTCTATCCTTTTTAGAAGATGATGTCTGCTTCTAGCCCATACTGCAGTGAATACTCTAGGATTAAGTTTCGGATGGTCTCATAATACCCACTTCCAGGACGAAGAGCATTAACAATAATCTTTGCGTCATTGGTAAAGTGAGTTTGAAGCGCGTGCTCTAATACCGGGCGATTGCCATACTTCACATTTAATCGATCAAATAACACGTAAGCAACGCCGCACTCCGCAAGATTTCGAATCAACTCTTCAAGATAAGGTGTACTCAATTCAGGAATGATAGGACCAACAAATCCAAACGTGCGAATTCCTAATGCAGTAATTTCCCGCAAGGCAATAAGACGACGTTTACTAGGCACTGCTCCGGATTCAAAAACGCGTCTCACCTTCTCATCCAATGTGATAATAGTCATGCCTACCTCGTTGTCAGAGGATTGACCTATCAAATCAACATCACGTAAAACCAAATCAGATTTGGTTAGCACCGATATTGGAAACTCATGACGCAATAATAATTCAATGCAATTACGTGTGACCTTAAAGCGACGCTCAAGTGGTTGATATGCATCAGTTACACTGGAAAAAAGGACGGGGGTTTTAATACGCTTCTTTCGGCGTCGAAGCTGTTGTTGAAGAACACGAGGGGCATTAACCTTGATGTCTACGAAACTACCCCACTCCTCACCTTGATGTCCCGTATATCTGGACATAAATCGGGCATAACAATAGGCGCATGCATGCTGGCAACCCACGTATGGATTGATAGCATAGGTAACTCCACTAATGCGACTGGGGTTCAAAATACTTTTTGCGGTTACTGTATTTATCTGGAGTTTTGGAGACAAGGGTTTTCAAGTGTCTGTTTTCAACAGGTCTAATAAAAGCTCTGACCCCGTTAGGAGAAGTGAGTGTTAGAGAACTTAAGAAAATGACAACACAGAAAAGGAAGCAGGTGAAAATTGGGCGACGGTGATCTATCCATGGAAAAGGATCAACTCAAAGCGTTTCTAAAAGAACAAATCGCGCTAGAAGAAAAAATCGTTCGGATAGCAAAAAAAAGTGTCAAGGATTCAGAAAACCTGCTTGTCAAAAACCTCATTCAAGCCATTGCCATCGATTCTAACAAACACGCACTGATGCTTAATGCGATTCTTGCGCGCCTTGAATCTAAAACACCCTTTATTGAAGAATCGAAGCGGGATGAACTCGGTAAAGACATCAAAACTCACATAGAAATGGAAGATCACGCTATCAAAACCTATAAAGATCTCATCCCCCAAACTGATGATCCTGGATCAAAACAGGTCCTTAAGTACATTCTTGCCGATGAACGACGCCACCATAGCCTCCTCACCCAACTCTATACGCTTGTCATCGAAAAAGAAACACTCACTGAAGAAGATCTTTGGGATCTTACTTGGAAAGATGTCCCTTGGCATGGAGGTCCGGGTGGATAACTGATCACACTTTGTATTAGATTCGGTATGTGCTCTTAGCTATTCTCAAAGCCTACTTTTTCTTTGAGATATCGCCATAAATGGTGTGAATTAAACCATGATTCCAACCATAGCAAAAAGAATGGTCGCCTCGAGTTTCTCAAAGCTCAATTATGATTTTTGTGAAATAGACTGGAAAAAGATAATAACGACTAATGTGGGGGTTTATCTCCATGTCCCCTTTTGCGAACGCTTATGTGCCTTTTGTCCATTTCACCGGGTACTCTTTAAACCAGAACTAAAGGATGCATACGTGAAAGCCTTACTTCGTGAGATTAATCTTCGAGAATTAGAGGGAGATATTGAATGGGTCTATTTTGGCGGAGGAACCCCAAATCTTCTTCGTGAAGATGAAATAGGTCAAATTCTACGAAAATTAAAAGAATTTGTACGACTCGAAGATATTACTCTAGAAGGTAAACCTCCTTATTTTACTGAGAAATATTTTGAGGCACTCCACAAATTAGAAGTGACGAAGATTAGCATGGGCGTCGAATCACTTACCCAGAAAGTTCTTGAAAATGTTCAACGCGATAGAACGGATGTGCCACTTATTCGTGCCATCATTCAAAAAGCACATGATCTTGGAATTACGGTCAATGCAGACCTTATGGTGGGTTTACCAGATCAACACCGTGGTGATTTCTTATTTGACATTACACGTTTGGCTGATCTCGGTTTAGATCAGATAACCACCTATCCTTTTACCAATGCTCCAGGGGTGCGAGCTAAACCTGGTGTGCGATCTCGTGGCTGTTTTGAAATGATCGAAACCGCTGCTGAAATCCTAGATAGTATGGGGTATGAACGAGAAAATGTATGGGTATTTTCAACCCCCGAACTAGCTCAGAAAGCTCCGGGTGAACATCCTGCTGAATATTTTGGTTTTGGGCCATCAGCCTTCAGTAAAATTGAGAATGTTCAGGTTGTTAATCCTTTCCTCGATGAATACCTCATGCATCTGTCTGAGGGACAAACCTATGGCTATCGAATCGAATTCAGCGAGATCTTCGATGCTTGGCGTGAGTTTGCCCACAAACTCTACGACCTTAAAATCGAGAAATCCTTTCTTAAAAACCTCCCACGGCGTCTAAGATTTGTGGCGAATCTTCTCAAATTAACTGGTTATCTCAAAGGAGAAGAAGTTACGAAAAAAGGGCGTTTCTTTGTACATGATCTGACGATCCATGTCATTGAAAATCTTCCTCATCCGCTTAGTAATCCTGTGGCAAGAGGCATCGCTTGTATGAACATCTTCTTCTAATATTGTCGATAACTAATTCTTTGTGCAATATAGGACAATAATTGTATAATCTGGGGGGATAACCGAAATGCAAAAAACTCTGATTGATTTCGGAAGAGACCAAATCTTCGTTACGAATTGAATTGTCGAAATCTACAAAGGAATACAACACCCAATGATAACCCAACTGTTTCCCACGCCTTCTAATGGATGGTTAAGTCCTGAAGACTAATCTCAATAGTACTTTTTGGTTTGGATAGTACACTTGATCTTTCAATCAAAGAATGCCACATATCTAAGTACTTCGAAGACCGCTATTACCCCGAATCCTATTCCCATCGCATAGAATGAGTATCGTGCCCATTTCTCTGATGGTACTACTGTAATAATCACAGCTAGCACAGCACAAAAGATTAGATAGTATCCGACAATCATTCCTTGGAATCCTGAAAAAAGGTAAGCAATCACGAAAATTACAACCGTAAAAAATGATGCTACTCGTTTTCCATACACTGTGGCGAAGGTTCTTTCTCCAACCATCCTATCTGGGGTAAAATCCATGATTGTGCTAAAAGAATGGATACCCATAACACAAGCTGTAATGAAATAAACTTGGATGGGAATATCAACAAGGGTTACACTAAAACTCGCTCCAAGTAGTACAGGCGCATAAAAGTACAGAATTCCATTGGAAATCGAATCCAAGGGAGGCCATTGTTTAAATCGCAAGGGTGGCGCTGAATAAAAGTAGGAGAAGAAAAGCAAAATACTCATTGCAAAAATATTGGTTGGATTTAATGTTAACAAAGCACTTACTAATAACAGGAATGCGACCACTAGAGCTAGTTTCTTGATTAAAGGAAAAATTACACTCTCCATCTCTTCCGAATCACGGGCCGGTTTTCGTGGATTTAGTTTATCTGATTCATAGTCATACAAATCATTTGTACCATAAAGCAAGATGCAATAAGGAAACGACAATAACACTACTTGGACAATCATGTGTGGTGTCAACAATACTCCATATGCTGTCAACCCCAATAGAAAAACAAGTGGAGCGATTAACCATCCTAATGGTCTACTGACCTGAAAAAGAACCAGTGCCTTATGCTTCACACAAGAACTAATGAAAACTTGATAGATAACCGTTACCGTTTTGGATTACGGTACAAAATCTGTTATTTTGCGTTGATATAGTTGTCGGGCTAACAGACTCCCTCCATCAATCCATGACTTTAGGTCAATCCGGAAACCAGACATCATATACCGAATGGCTTCCTCGCGGGTATCAAACCGTAAGTAGGGTTGTTGTAATGCTTCACGAACTATCTCACGGCATTTCCAAACCCCTAATGGCATAAGATGACTAGGTCGAGACTCACGAAGAACAACGATGGACGCTTGTCGGCGTTCTTTAGCTAGGTGTTCTGTTGTCATGGCTCGAACAGCATAATAGCAACCACCTATGGATGCGTATTTCGTTCGTCCTTTATAGGGCTCCCAGTCGCTGCAGATACCAACATGGTGTCCAGAAGGATTCCAGGATGTGCCCGGGAACCAGGCTTCGACTAGTTCGTAGCTCCAAGCTTCAGGACTCATGAGTATTTTGAAGTGATCACCAAGGAAATTGTGTTCATAAACACGGTATTCGTTAATGAAAGGGTGGTCTCTAACTTGATTTCGAAAATGGCGTCCAACGGTGCTATCGACTGCAGTTATGCTCCAACGTGTGGGCACCATTCGACGGTTCGATCCAATTCCGAAGGAACCCATACTGAATGCGCGAGTAATTTTAGTAAGGTTAACATTATTATTGTAGAGGTCAACAACTGCAGGAGCCGCTTTAAGATCTCGGTCCTCATAGGCTCTTTCAAGTCGTTTATGGCCTTTCATTGTTCCTAACACAAATCTATCTAACATAGCCGATGGTCCCATGGGTTGAACTTCTGAGTCAATCCGCAGAGACCGCCGAGGCCGCTTCTTGAACATCACCTCCGTTTCAACAGGCCCAGAGGCGAGGGTCATGTCCCGAGTGTCGTCAATGATTCGTCCGGATTGTTCGGGTTCAAACACGCTAGCTCGGTGCATTCCACGCACTAAGGAATACCGATATTCAAGGATCTGTTCGAGGTCTAGGTACATCCAATCTTCAGGCGAATCGTAGATAGCGGTGTCACCGATGATGGGTGGGACCAAGGGGCCAGCGTAGACTTTGGGGTATCCAAATCGTCCAACAAAGACCCCTGGCGGTGATGATCCCTCTAAATCGGTTCTATCTAGAAGAGGTTTAACTTTCAAAAAAGAGTAAAGCCGGTGCAGGAGAGGGCAAGAAGACTTGCCACAGAGCATCTTTCCACCCTTGCAGACGAGACAGCGGGTCTGGCTGGAGTTAGGTGACAGGGTCTGCATGGTAACATCTAGGTCCTGGGCGGCTTCTATGCCATCCACCACAGGGGCTAGATAGGGTGCGACTTTGCGGACCTTCTTCACGAGTTTCACTCGCTTTGATGAGCCTCGGCTCTTAAGTTGCCTCACATCCGCACCGCCATCTTTTCTTTGGTTGCCCACTCCTTTAAACCAAGAGAGGGCATCTGATAAGTGAATTAATGGCGTCTTAGCCTGTTTTTCGAGCATTTAAACTCAATGATTTAGTTGAGAAGCTGAACTTATCAGCTGGTAAAAGGTTTCCCTCTAGTAGCCCCCCGCCCAACAAAGAAAGCCAATGTCTTGATCGTTAAATACTCATTCCTGTTCTCGTTTTCCATATTCAACTGTACATGTATCACAAGTCTTTGCCAAGATGGGAGCTACTGCTGATTGGATAATCACTGTCAAGAGAACAATAAGAAAGATGTAGCCAGTAAGTTGAAGATACACAAAACCATATGTGATTGCTAATGTTAAAGAAAAGAATACTCCAGTCGCCGCGATGACAATTCCACGCGGACCGAAGAAGCTCATGAAGATGCGTTCGCGAAATTTGAGTTGTGTTTTTAGAGTCGATAAAAGTACGGCTAGAGGACGCACAACAAGAATGAGTAATCCCACTACTACTAGTCCTGCTAAGAAGAATGGGTAAATAGTACAATGAAGAGTAATTCCCAAGTGATGAATGCTGTTAATAGAAGAAAGACAGTGGCAATAGCTAATTGAACAAGACCCGATTGGAAGATATGTACGCCCTCTTCGATGTGTTGCTTCATATCATGCGATTCATAATCCTCCCAATCAATTTCTGGTCCGATACCAAACTTATCACGATTACCCAGCATAATTCCAGCAATCAACGTCGCAACAATACTTTGGCACATGTAGGTTTCCCCGATTTTGATGTCGTGGAATAAGCGCTTCAAATTCTATCAAAGGTTAAGTTATTTGATTTGTTAAAAATTAGATTATAAGGAAAATCATGGTTGGCACACTGCATAACGAAGTTATTATGCATTCAATGTACAAGTGCTAGAAAGAGGCTAGTGTGGAATGCACCTAGCGGAATATGCTGAAAATTAAATTGAAGATCGTGAGTTT
Organism: uncultured archaeon; assembly: GCA_964347045.1. Classification (GTDB taxonomy): domain Archaea; phylum Asgardarchaeota; class Hermodarchaeia; order Hermodarchaeales; family Hermodarchaeaceae; genus Hermodarchaeum. The sequence continues at coordinate 203 of CAYFXC010000029.1, read as the reverse complement.
AATCGAGGACGCTTCCGGCCTAATGTATGGATCCTGAATAGCACAGAAGAATTACTTTGTTACCGAATCTTCTCGAATTCATTGGGAAGGTTAACTAGCCTCTCTTTGATGGGACGGACTAATGGAGTTCCGATCTCATAGGTTTGCCGTTCTCACACGTGTTTGGTAAACTTACTCAATACCCAGAGTTTGAAGATGCGTGT
>CAYFXC010000028.1:0-25765 GCA_964347045.1 uncultured archaeon | reverse complement strand
ATTAGGAATTCTGATTTTCGAATCTGTATTTACCATTCTGATAGTTGGACACATTGTTGGATTGCTCTTAGTGCTCATTGGCTATATTTCAAACATCCAACGATTCTACATTTATGGAGCGATCTTTCTTGGTACGGCGTTTTTCACATTTCTTGTTCCCGTAGTTGTGCTTCTTCCCTTGATTATGTTAGGAGCGATGATGGTTACCTATGGTACTGTTCTGTTGTACAGATTCATGAGACAGTTTCCGAAAGAAACATTCGGAGAGGTGGAGGGTGTCTGAAGAATCAGACAAAGTACAATTTCCTATAATTGATGACATTGATCGAGTTATTCATGAACCAGCACGGCTCATTATTATGTCCCATCTGTATGTCTTGGACCGAGCGGATTTCCTATTTTTACAACAACAGACAGGACTTACTTGGGGGAATCTATCCTCTCATATTACAAAATTAGAAAATGCAGGATTTGTTGAGGTTATTAAGAAATTCGTGGAACGGAAACCCTATACGTTGATTCAACTCACTTCAAAGGGTCGCGAAGCATTTGAGAAGTATCAGCGTCAGATGCGCCATATGTTCAATGGAATTAGTAAATAAAAACATTTAACCAAATTTCAAAACAGGCATTCCTCTAAAATATACTATAGAAAAAATAAGAAGAGGGTCAATTTGATTGAGCCTATTGACCCACTTATGCAGATTCTTCGGTCGCAATAACACCGCCAATGAGAACAAGAAGCCCTGGCAAGAAACCACCAAAAATCAGCCCAAGAACTCCCGTGATAATCAGCGAAGTCTTATTAGCTCCTGGGTCTTGACGCCAACCGAACCAAAGGATAGCAAAGATTATACTAACGATTCCACCGATGAAAAAGAATGCAGGGATCAAGAGCCAAATATCTGGTGGAGCCCCAAAGATAAGGGGTAGGATGAAACCAAGACCTCCAAGTATTAGCAGGATAAGAGAGAGAAGGAGCTGCAATATTGCGCCAATGAGGATTAGCGTCGAAGCTGTTTCATCTGACACGTTGTAACACCCTAGGGCTTCCAGTAACTGTTCCTACATAAATAATTACCCAAAATTTTGAAAAGGGGATTAACAGGTTTAGCAACTGTATCGTCGAATATCTTTGTGAAAGATGGAAGATCAATTGGTAAAGAAAACGGTTGAGAAATGTAGACATTCATCCGTGATTCGTCAGTAGTAACTGTGAATCCATTTTGGATGAGTTCGTCTTCAGTGAGTCGGAGCCAAACGCCAAAAGCTTCAGTGAGCAATCCACGGATGGTGTTATCAGGGTCTATTGTATAAACATCGTCGTCTCCGATCAACTCCGCTGTTGGCATAAGGATGTTTTTGGCGGCCCAATAATCCAACGCAATTGGATCTGTGCTTGCCATGAGCACATTCACCCGAGTGGCTTCCTCATATGCAGTGGGAGGACCACAATGAGTTGAAGGATAGGGGTTTGCGTTGACCCAAATAGCATCAAGGATATTAAGTACGGGATACCGAGTCTCGGCTAGAAGTGTACCCATCCCCCCATCAGCGATACTATAATGTCCATTGCCTAATCCTTCACCATGTAAGCCTTCAGATTGTACACCCATATAGTGTTTAGTTGCACCAGTGACGCCATAATTGCTATGGGATTTGAGAATAGGTAGGTTGATTATTTTGAGTCGATCCTCATAGGAGTAGCCGTTCCAGATACCATATTTGAAGCTGATATAAGTGCCGTCAGTGGTTTGGAATTTCGGATAGGTGACTCGAAGTCCAGTATCAGGATCGACGTCACTATATCGAATATATCCATCGTCCATATCCCCATCCGAATATTCGTCGACTTCAGTTCCAATTATGGACTGCCAGTCATATAGATTCACTGCATGAGTAGTTGAGAAACTCGCTACGACAGTTGACACGGATTGGCTTGGGTTTTCAGCGTTATTTTCTGACCAATCAAGACTGCCAAAACCTTGTCCATTGTCAGCCACCACGATTTCTCCTTCAAACCCATCGGGATGATTGAGTATAGCTTGTATAAGTTCACGAAGAAGATCTGTGTTTGAACCACCGCGTTCATCCCATTGGCTGTTGATCTTGATTAGAACAACGTCGTTGTTCGCAATGAGTCCTGAAGGTCCTTGGTTCGTTCCAGTGCTACTCGATTGGTAGAAGTCGAGTCCCTGAGAACCCATGAGGTTGATTAGATTTGTAATATGGGCGAATGCCGGACCGTTAAGAACATAGATGTTTGAGGCAGGAAAGGAGGTAGCGGTTTGTGGACTCAGTGTGAGTGTCACATCGCTACCTGGTAACCCAGGTTGGAGGCTATTCCACAATAAAGCGATTCCAAGGCCTGCCGTTGGCACGATAATAAGCAGGGCGATGATGGGTTTCCAATACCGTCTAAATCCAGCACTAATTTTGGCGGAGGTTATTCTTAGCGACCGATAAGAAAGTCCTGCGAAAAGAGAAGTTATTGCTGCAGGTAGTAATGTTTGTGCTGACATTGAAACTGTATCCACAGCAACTCGTTGACAGGGATACACAGCTCGTGTTGGCTTTGTCCCCGTTCGAAAGAGAAACCACACAAGACTAAGTGCTCCAATGAAAAAAACACTAGAATTTCCGAATCGTTTTTCCTTCCTCCCCCAACCATTCATTGACAACAGCCACAGAACCGCCTGACTATTCAATGTGTTAAAAATTAATGCCCCAGAGATTTTTCTTCCATTCTTCGAGTCATTTTCGACATCTAACAAGAGTAACACCAACCAATGCCAGTTAATAGCTTGCTGAGGTTTTATTATTAAAGCAATTACGAAATTTCATCAATCTGACAATAGCTATAATTCCTTAGTAACCGGCAAGTTCGGAAAAAAACACAATAAATGATCAACAAATAAGGGCAAAGGAGACATGAATAATGTCTCCATACTCATATTAAACACGTTCTTGGATAAGCTTCTGAACCACTAAGGGATCAGCCAAGGTCGTTGTGTCACCCAAGTCCTTTGTTTCACCCGCAGCAATTTTCTTTAAGATACGTCGCATGATTTTACCACTACGTGTCTTTGGCAAGGCATCAGCGAATTGAATCTTATCCGGTGTCGCAATAGGACCAATTTCCTTACGAACATGTTTTCGAAGCTCTTGGCGAAGCTCGTCAGTCTTCTCATAATTCATCTTCAAGGTAACAAAGCAGTAGAGAGCTTGTCCCTTGATATCATGAGGGAAGCCAACGACTGCAGCCTCAGCGACGGAAGGATGTGAAACAAGTGCAGATTCGATTTCCGCTGTACCCATCCTGTGACCAGATACATTGACCACATCATCTATACGTCCGACAACCCAGAAGTAGCCGTCTTCATCTTTGCGGGCTCCATCTCCTGTCATATAATAGGATGGGAATGTTTTGAAATATGTATCCACGAAACGTTGGTGATCACCATAGACAGTTCGCATTAATCCAGGCCAAGGCTTTCTAATCACCAAATATCCGCCTTCATTGACACCAATCTCTTGACCTGATTCATCGACGATCATTGGTTCAATACCGGGGAAGGGAAGAGTACACGAACCAGGTTTGAGGTCTACAGCCCCGGGAATTGGAGTAATAATGACTCCTCCGGTCTCAGTTTGCCAATAAGTATCAACGATAGGTGCTTTTTCTTTCCCAACCACCTTATAGTACCACAACCAAGCTTCAGGATTGATTGGCTCTCCCACTGTTCCAAGAAGTTTCAGGCTACTTAAATCGTGTTTGGTAACCCATTCGTCACCGTGACGCATAATAGCTCGGATTGCCGTGGGTGCAGTATAGAATTGGGTGATTTTGTATTTTTCTACAATAGCCCAAAAGCGGTCAGGCTCGGGATATGTTGGTATGCCCTCAAACATTACGCTGGTGGCACCTGCAGCTAAAGGACCATAAACGATGTAACTATGACCAGTAATCCATCCAATATCAGCTGTACACCAGAAAATATCGTCTTCATGGTAATCGAAAATGTACTTGAACGTAGTCATCGTGTATGTGAGATAACCACCGGTAGTATGGAGTACACCCTTAGGTTTTCCAGTTGAGCCGCTAGTGTAGAGAATAAAAAGAGGATCTTCGGCATCAATTGGTTCTGCAGGGCATGGGGCTTGAACAGCTGGATCCTCCATGAGTTCGTGCCACCAAAAATCCCGTTGATTTTTCATCTCCACCTCAATGCCTGTGCGTTTGACAACAATGCTATACTTGACATTGGGACAATTTTTAAGCGCTGTATCGGCATTGATTTTTAAAGGGATCGTTTTGCCTCCTCGATAACTGCCATCACTTGTGATGAGCCCAATGCAATCAGCATCTAATATGCGGTCCTTCAAACTTTCAGCACTAAAACCACCAAAAACGATGCTGTGAATGATCCCCAAACGTGCACAGGCGAGCATGGCTATTACAAGTTCTGGAATCATAGGCATGTAGAGTGCAATACGGTCGCCTTTCTGGTATCCAAGGTTTCTTAAGACGTTTGCAAACTTGCTGACATCTTCATAGAGTTGCTGGAAAGTAATTGTCTTACTTTGATTAGGATCATCACCCTCCCATATAATTGCGATTTTGTCCCTACGTTCTGTTTTCAAGTGCCGGTCAAGGCAGTTATAGCTTGCGTTGAGTTTACCGCCTTTGAACCAAGTATGCTTGACTTCAGTTGGATCCCAGGTATGTACTGGATCTGGCCACTTTTCGAACCAATCAAGGTTTTCAGCTTGTTTAGCCCAGAAGGCTTGAGGATCCCGGATGGATTCTTGATAGATTTCTCCCAACTCTTGCATATTTTTGATATAGGCTTTTTTGCTAAAAGCCTTCGATGGTGGAAATTTCCGGGCTTCTGTTGATGTAATCTCAATTTTACTCAATGCTTGTCACCGGTGTTGGTAATAGAGATCCTTATGCTATCAGGAATTCAGACCTTTATCCCCTCAGAAATGTGGACTCGCGTCCAAAGGAGGAGAATGCGTTTCGGTCACTGAACGAGCTATTTAAAACTTTGGGAGTTTTAGATGTGATTCGCGCAGTTTTGCGAGCACATTTTGTTGAAACCCGAAACAGATATGTACTGTTTTCCAACACAAATTCTTAAAGTCAAAAGACTTGGGGATAATGAAAGACATTAACGTGTACGATTATGTCTTCACACAAGCGAGAAGAAAAAGAAATCACCGATGAAGATGAAGACCCGCGGTTTAGGCTTTTCTTTGAAAATGCCCCCCTATACTGCTATATGGTCTCACCCCAAGGAATTCTTTTAGATTTGAATAAAGCGGCACTAAAAGTACTTGGTTACTCACGTGTTGAATTAATAGGGAAGCACATCCGAACCATATATGCACCTGAATGCGAGGCGAAGGTCAAAGAACTATTTTTGTCCTGGAAGGAAAAAGGCACAATCAATGATGAAGAACTCATTATTCAAAGCAAATCCGGAGATAGACGAACAGTTTTACTTAGTGCAAACGCAATTCGAGACGATAACGGGTCATTAAAATATTCAATCTCAATTCAAAAAGACATTACTGAATTAAGACACAAACAAGATGAGTTAAAGCAAAGCCAAGACGCGTTGAAAAAATCCGAACATGAAAAATCTGTGATTTTGGATAGTATTTCAGAGCATGTAATTTTCCATGACAAAGAAAACCGAATTGTTTGGGCGAATCGAGCCGCAGCTGATTCGGTGAATCTAAATGTTGATGAACTCATAGGAAAATATTGTTACGAAATCTGGCAACAGCGAGAGAGCCCTTGTAGTGATTGCCCTGTTGTTGCTGCAAGGGATACAGGTGAATTTCATGAAAATGAAATTCGCACTCCCGATGGACGTGTGTGGCTAATACATGGGTATCCCCTTTTTGATGAGAATAAACAGCTTCTTGGTTGTGTCGAAGTAACTCAGGAAATTACCGAGCGAAAACGAGCCGAAGAAGCTTACCACAAATTAGTCGACCAATCAATCCAAGGATTATTCATCATTCAAGATGGCAAAGTTGTTTTTGTCAATCCTGCGTTTCTCAATATCAGTGGGTTCACAGAAAAAGAAATCCTTGACTTTGAACCGTGGAAGATTTTTGAAATTATTCATCCTGATGATCGAAATGTTCCTTGGGAACAGCTTCAGAACATCATTCAAGGGCAACCGGTTTCAACAAGTTTAGAGTTGCGTGGAATCCTCAAGGATGGGAGTATTCGATGGTTTGAGCTGTCCCTGTCAGTTATAGAATACCAAGGTAAACCTGCTACTCAAGCTACTATTATGGATATTCATGAACGGAAAATTGCAGAAGATGTTATTCGGTATGAAAGAGATCGGGCTCAACAATATCTTGATGTTGCAGGTACGGCGTTTTTCGGTATTGATAGGGAACAGCGTATTTTCTTGGTTAACCGTAAAGGATGTGAAATCTTTGGTTTTAATGAAGAAGAACTCATTGGTCAGAATTATTTCGATTTGTGCATCCCTGAACGTGATCGCGATGAAATGAAGGAACTTTTCGAAAAAGCTATGTCAAGTGATTATCAGCTAAAAGAATTCGTTGAAAATCCAATTATAAACAAAGATGGAACAGAGCGAATGATCCTGTGGCACACTACAATATTGGAAGATGAGGAAGGAAATCGAACAGGAATCTTAAGCTCTGGAGAGGATATCACTGAACGAAAACTCGCTGAGATTGCACTCAAGGCCTCTGAAGAAAAATTCAGGTCACTGGTTGAAGATACAGCATATTGGGTTTGGGAAGTGAATCGCGAAGGTAGGTTTGTATATTCAAATAGTTCTGTTGAAGATATCCTCGGGTATACAGCAGGACAAATTATTGATCGGGTATTTTTTGAATATATGGATCCAGCAAGTGCTGAAGAGGGGGAAGCGATTTTCGCCGAAACGCTTTCTAAACAGAAACCATTCAAGAATCTTGTTGATCGTTTCGTCCATAGAGATGGGAGTATTATTATTCTTGAAGCCAGTGGACGACCAGTCATAGGAGATAATGGAGAACTAACCGGTTACCGAGGAGTTTGTCGCGACATCACACAAAGGATGAATACTGATGAAACATTGCGTGAATCAGAAGCGCGATATCGTTCTCTTGTTGAAACTTCTCCGGATGCTATTACTCTTACTAACGCTGAAGGAATTATTATTTTGGTCAATGAGCGCGCTGTACAGTTGTTGGGATTTAGGACGCCTGAAGAGCTTTTAGGCAGAAATTGTTTTGATTTCATTGTTCCTGAAGAACGAAATGATGCAATCAAACTTTTAAGAGCTACTAAGGAGCATAGTCCATCTATTCCTTACCCTTTCACACTTACCCAAAAAGATGGATCTATATTTCCGGCAGAAATCAGTGCTTCGCTTCTAATCGGAGCGGATGGAAAACCCAAGGGCTACATAATTGTAACACGAAATATTAGAGAGCGAAAAGATGACGAACGTGCTCTAGAAGAAGCAAAAGCTAGAGCGGAATTTTTCACTGACTTGATGGCACATGATTTGAACAATATTAATCAGGCAATTCTTTCAACTTTAGAATTACAATTATTAAATCCTGAACTCCCTGAAACCCTGAGAACCCAACTTCAATTATCTTTACACCAAGTCGAAAGAAGTGCGGCTCTGATTGGAAGAGTAAAGAAGTTTTCAGGAATGGATAAGATTGAAACACTGATGGAGATTAGAGATATCGAACCTGACTTCCAATCTGCACTCCAGGCGGTGAAACAAGCTTTTCCTGAAAAAACCATTAAATTGGATACTAATATTCATCCAGATAAATACAAAGTTCTGGCTGATGATTTGTTAGCCGATTTATTCTTCAATTTACTTCATAACTCAGTAAAATTTGATCATCATGAAAAAGTTGAGGTTGAAGCGAAGGTTCACTCGGATACGAATAAGCGCTTCCTTCGAGTTGAAATAAGTGATCACGGACCTGGTATCCCAGACGATTTGAAGAAGCGGATTTTTGCTCGTTACACACAAAGAGTCTTTGAAAAGGCTCAAGGCTCGGGTATAGGTCTCACCCTTGTTCAGCGTATTGTTGATCGATATGGAGGAGAAATTTGGGTTGAAGATAGAGTAAAAGGAAATTATACGAAGGGGGCGAAATTTATTTTCCTCCTTCCAATGTGGAACTGACTAAGATCATATTGATTGATGTCAGCCAAAATAATGAATGGTGAAGGGAGAAGCCTAATAAATAATTGGAGAATTGCTTGATTATTGTTTCCTTTGCCGACGCGCTGCTATCCAGCAGATTAGTGTAGAAGTGAAGAGAAACACTCCAAAAAGTACCAATGTCTCTCCTAGGAATTGGAGATTCATTAGGAAGGCAAGTCCCCCAGCTACGAGGACGGTGAACCCAATAACTACTGATAAACCAATTAGAAACCGAGACGAACCAGAAAAAGTAGTTGAAGATTCAGCAGAAGACATTGAAAGACCGACTCCGCGAGCTCTGGTTTTGTACCTGATTATTGCTATTACTATAACGCTTTTAGTATATTTTCTTCCGCAACCATTTATTCTCGGCATTCCAACAGCCGTCGTATCAGCTGTATTCTTAACTTGGGTTAGTGTTCCTTCTTTTGCTCTTATCGATTGGATTAATGGTATTGTTTACGTTTTTGTTATTGGATTTCAGCAGTATCAAATTGTACGTGAATGCACGGGCATTCAAGTAATTGCTGTATTTATGGGATTAATTCTTCCCTTGCCCAGAGGTACTTGGTCGCGGAAAATCCTCGCTGTGATTGTTGTCACTATCATCCTCTTCTTTGCAAATGTGGCGCGAGTTGTCTTTGAAATCTGGCTTGTCTACATGGGTATCCTACCGTGGGAAATGGCACACTATCCAATGAGCTTTATCTTAGGTGTTGTCGGTGTTTTCGTTCTCTGTATAGTCGCTATCTTACTAGTACCAGGTTTTATCGAAACCTTTGAAGATATAATCTACTACCTCTTTCCACCCAAACCTAAAGAGTCAAGTACTAAAGAAGTATCATCAGATGAGACATTCTCAAGCTTCAATCAAGTCAAGGACAGCTCAGTGCGATTTTTAGAAGGATAATAGTCAATTTTCAAACAATATCACAAAAAGAAGTATTTTTGCCTGATAATTCACTTCTTGATTCTGATCAAATGGCTTGATTCGTTATATTTGAGCCAACGTGAATCAACCTGAGTACCACGAAGATGAGTTAAACGAATCTTATGTTTAAGACGATCTTTCTCTTCTTCATCTTGAATTTCTAAAACACCATCAACTACAAATCGAAGTGTGGCAACAATTGTTTCTGCATGAACTCCCTCTTCGATCAAATAGATACCGGTGACTCCCTTGGTTTTCACTCTGGCACAAAGAACTTGAAGAAATTTAATGACAGATAACGGTGATGAATACGTCATCAAAGTGGTTAAATTATCCAGGCAAATATGACCGTTCTCAAGGTCAGCAATAGCTTGGAGCAAGACTAGGTTGATAGTGTTTAAATCATAGAGATTTTGAAAAGAATAGGGTTCCTGCGATGGTTGTGCAGTTACACAAGAGATACCGTCAGCAATGCGAAGCTTGGTAACAACTTGGCTTTCACCCATTCGGTGAAGTGAGTCACGAATTTGTTTTGGAGACCAAAGTGTGGTTGCAAAAACAGCAGGCTCACCAGCTTTAAGTCGATCAGCAAGATATCTTAGGGCAATCAAAGTCTTGACAACACTGGGAGGTCCAATTATGAGTAACTGTGAACCCCGAGGAATTTGTAAAGCTCCTGTGGGGGCAAAAGCAAGATGGATTAGTTTATTCACTTCTTGCACCTCCTTTCAAGGTTAGACCCTTCTTTTCAACGGCTACTTCGTACCATCTAGTCTCGTGTTGAACTCCGATAAGGCTGTACATCCGTAGAAACCATTGAAGTGATCCATCGGAACCATCAACCACCCTTGTATGAATAGACCCTTGAACGAGAGAACGAAGATTTGTAATTAGTCTAGGATCATGAGCCCTGTCTTCGAGAATTAAAACGAGAATCTTTCCTTGAATGCAAATCCTTTGTGCAAGGCTATGTACAAAAGTTCGAATTCGTTGTTCATCAGGAGCTGATAGGCTTAGACCTGATATAGAATCAATAATAACAATGGAACCCGGCTTCAAAAGTTTGGCTTGATCGGTAATAATCAAATTTACTTCATTAAGATTCCCAGGATTACTAATTCGACTAAAAGCAAATGGATCTTTTTGCATTCCAATTCTCCAGCTATAAGCATCGACATATTGGATTGGGTTTTTCGTGGGTTGATTTGGAAGAGGAATTCCAAAACCTTGAGCATATTCGACTAAAGTAGATGGCGTATTTTCAGTTGTAAGATATAAGCCATCAAGTCCTTGATTTACTGCATCCAACACTAATTGAAGACAAAGACAAGTTTTTCCTGAACCTGGTGGTCCTATCAATGCAATACTGGTTCCATGAGGGAGTCCTCCCTGCAGGATTGGATCGAGAATCACGATAGCCCCCTCGGTAATATCACTAGCAAATCGTATTTACTTCGCAAGTGCCGAGTTCGTATTCTAGCTCTCTTGAAAAGAAAAAAGGTTTTGGGAAGTCTGTAGATGTTTCTAAATACTTTGAAGAGATACGCAAACCTCTTAAGCCATCAATTGGGACTTGAATATAAGGAGACCATATAATCGGGGGATTAGTGTGGCTGAAAAGACAAAATCAGGCATACCAGGCTTAGATGAAGCATTGCACGGAGGATTTCCAAAAGGCGCGGTGATTCTTATTAGTGGAGGACCAGGAACTGGCAAATCGATTCTGATGAACCAATTTCTCATCAAAGGCGCCATGGAACTCAAGGAACCAGGTGTACTAGTGTCGATGGAAGAATCTATTGAATCGACAGTTCGAAATATGAAGCAATTTGGGTGGGACCTCCAAGAACTCATCGATAGGGGACTAATTGCACTCGTCGATGCTTCACCGATGATTCAAAATGAACGAGTGGTTCTTAAACCAGAACACCCCGTGCTTGGTCGCGAAGAATTCACGATGGAATCATTATTATCTTTAATTCATCGCGAAATACGCCGCGTTAAAGCAAAACGAGTAGCCATCGACTCGGTATCAACACTGACTCTTCAACATAAGGATCTGTTTCGTATTCGACATGATCTCCTCAACATGGTTCGCTCGCTCCGTATGAGCAAAGCAACCTGCTTAGTCGCAGTGGAAAGTCCAACAGATGATAGCATCGGTCGTTTCGATGTTGAAGGATTTCTAATGGACGGGGTGATCATTTTGAAGCTTATGAGCCAAGGAACTGTACGAATTAGAACTATTGAAATCGGTAAAATGCGGGGCACAAGTCACCAGATGAACCCCCTCCTCCTTATAATAGGTGACAAAGGTATTCAGGTCTCCGATTTACCACCCATTCAATAATCACTAAAAATGGAGAAAGCATGAGAAACAAAACCGACGGGCTTAAATCACTCTAATCGAAAATACTCATCTGAGGGAAACAACACTGGGTTTGGTGATAACGCAGAATGGTACCAAAAAGTAGCCGTTACATGTTCAAGGTTTCAATCATTGGTGATTATGCCGTGGGGAAAACCTCACTCATCAAGCGTTATATGACTGATGCTTTTGAAGAAGGGTACAAAGCAACTCTAGGTGCGGCGATATTTACATTCAAGACCGCTATCAGGGATTCAGATATTTCACTTCAGGTGTGGGATCTGGCAGGCCAAACCTCCTTTCGGCGTGTTCGTGTACAGTATCTCTTTGGAACCGATTTTGCTATTGTCGTATTTGATTTGACTAGAAAAGATACCTTAGAATGTGTTAATGAGTGGGTAAACGATGTAAAGCAGGGCGCACCGGATGTACTTCTATATCTTGTGGGTAATAAGAGCGATTTGAGAGAAGACCGAGTTGTTGAACCTGCGCTAGCTGAGAAGATTGGAAAAAAACTCAAAATGCTAGGATATACTGAAACTTCCGCAAAAGACGGAACGAACGTCAAAGAACTTTTCCAGATCATTTCACAATTACTCTTAGAACATACGGAAATGGCAACACAATAAAGAAATAAAAGGTGCTCAAACTCGTGACCTTCCCATCAGAACTCATCGAATTCTTGAAAAAAGAACAAGGACAGACGCTACTTGTTAAAGGACGGTCAGGAACTGGCAAATCAACATTTGCTTTATCTCTCTTAGACCAACTCACTAAATCACTTCCTGACAGATTCAGCGTTGAAAACTTCATCTATCTTTCTTCACGTGTTGCTAGCACAAATTTGAAATCTCAGTTTCCATGGGCTTTCGAGATGCTTCCGGAAAGCCAAATTGTCGATGCCACCCCTACAATAATGGGTGTTCCAGAAGCCCCTTTTGAATCCGGGGAACCCTCTAAAACACGAATGGTTTATTCTGATGAGCTGACCTTCATTAGTGCTGTAAATGATCGACTACGAGATATGACCTCTCCTGTTTGCATCATTGACTCATTTGATGCAATTATTGAAGCGGCACAGGCAGATCCTCAGCGATTGACAAGCGCATTAACGAATCTTGGTCGTATACTGAGCGGAAAAATTATTCTAGTTTTTGAAGGAATTGAAGAATCACCGTTAGATCACATTGTCGATGGAATTGTTTGTGTAACTAAAGAACTTACAGAAGGACGTATGTGGCGAAGTATCCGAATTATAAAGTTGCGTGGAACTCCAATCGATCAAGCCACGCGCGGGTTTTCACTTCGTGGTAATCGGTTTACTATTTTGTACTCTTATGATTCAGAGCAGGCTGTTCGCGTTTCGGATTTTGAGGTTATTCCCCATACAGGTGGTCGATTCTCATCAGGTATAAAAGAACTTGACGCCATCTTTGGTGGTTTCCGTCGTGGGAGCACCTTTTTCCTCAATGTCTCTGAAGGAGTAGCCAATGAAACGGTCAATAGCCTAGTACTTAATATGATTGCAAACTTTCTTCGACAAAAAAGTGGAGTAGTTATTGTACCACCCAACAAACTCAGTTTTCGCCGCCTTAAAGCCGCCGCATTACGTTATGGTTTTGTTGATCAATTAAATACACACCTTCGCCTTTTCGCAAGCGCGGCTACAAGTCTGGGTGTATCTAGTGCGACTGGAGAGCTTGGCGAACCATATTATAAGACGGTAGCCTTTCGTGAAAGTTCTGACCTTGAAAATGCCTGGAGCATGGTATTAGAAGAACTCCGGAATCAGGGGTGCAAAGACCTTCTTAGTATTGTCGGTTTTGGCTGGCTGCATTCCTGGCTCGGTCCAGCGGAACTCCCCCGATGGGCAACACGCATCGCCAACGACACAGCTACCGAAAGTAACCTCGCCGTCACTATCGGCTATAGTAGTACGCCAGAGATTAACCAATATTTGGCGGATCTTTCGGACATTCATGTTAATTTAGCTGTTAAGGAAGGAGTCACAATATTTCATGGTATCAATCCCCCGACTCCTCAATATTGTATCTATACACACCTTGTGGAGGGAAAACCACAAATTGGTTTCCAAGAAATCGCATAGCATAAAAATTCTGTTAGCAGATGACTCTGAAACATTCCTTCGAGCGGCGCAGTTACTACTTAGAGACTATGAAATAGAGACCGCTGTAGATGGGGAAGAAGCTCTCCAAAAGCTTAAGGCTAATCCCCCGCACATCTTCTTCGTTGATTTGGTGTTACCAAAAATCAGCGGAACCGAACTAATCCGCCAGGTCTCAACTGATTACCCAAAGGTAGCAATCGTCGCATTAACTGCTATCGACGACGATGAAACCGTTCAAGAAGTCATGGACATGGGAGCCAAAGACTATCTTATCAAAGGTGCTCTCTCATCGGAGACCTTCAAGGCAATCATTGAGAAACTGATAGCTTCGCCTGATGAATAACTCAGACTACTAAAGATCATCAATGGTGCGACCAGTTTTTTGCAAATATTCTTCAATAGCTTTGTGTAGACCATCTGCTGCCAAGTTAGAGCAATGCATCTTGATTGGTGGTAATCCTTCAAGGTTATCTGCAACATCGTTTCGGGTTATCTTGTAGGCTTCTTTCAGAGTCTTGCCTTTCGTGAGTTCAGTTACCATACTTGAAGTGGCAATTGCAGCAGCACATCCAAATGTTTTGAAAGTGACATCTGTGATGATATCATCTTTAACCTTGATGTAAATCCAAATGAGATCTCCACATGTTGGATTACCGACTTTTCCGACGGCATCTGCGTCTTCCATTTCACCCATATTTCGGGGATTGGCGAAATGCTCTACAACTTTTTCACTGTACATGTTTTATTCATCTCGTTTTGTTATACTTAATGATGGTGATGTTCTTTATCCTCGCTTTCGAAAAGATCATAGGGGACATCTTTTGAAAGTGGTGACATAGCTCTAAGTTTTTCAATAATCGGCGGTAATATATCGACGAATAGATTGATTTGTGTTTTCGTGTTTTCACGACCTAAAGTTAGCTGGAGTGCACCATGCGCTTCAGCTTCTGAGATACCCATACTTAGTAAACAATGTGAGGGGGCAAGTGTTTTCGAAGTGCATGCGGAGCTAGTTGCAACGAGGAATCCTTGGAAACTTAGATGCAAAGTTATGGCCTCTCCTTCAATGTAACTAAATCGAATGTTAGCGTTATTAGGTAGGCGTTTTATGGGGTGACCATTCAAGTATGCTTCATCTACCCTCTCAAGTACACCGCTAATTAGTTTATCACGCAGTCCTGAGAGGTGTTCTGCATGTTTGGGAAGTTCATTCATTGCGATCTCAGCGGCGACACCCATACCTACAATTCCAGGTACATTTTCAGATCCAGAACGGATTCCAAATTCTTGACCTCCTCCGAGTAGGATTGGCTGGAGGGCAATTTCTTTTTTTGCATAAAGCGCACCCATGCCTTTGGGTCCATATATGTCATTTGAAGAAAGGGTGAGCATTGCAATGTCTAATTCTGACACATTTATCGGTATCTGACCGACACTTGCAACGGCGTCTACATGAAGGGGAACTTCAGCATCGTTAGCGATTTTTGCTATATCCACTAGTGGTTGGATTGTTCCTACTTCATTATTAGCATGTTGAATTGAAAGTAGAATAGTTTGTTCCGTAATCGCTTTTTCAAGTGCTTTTAAGTCGACAATACCGTATTTATCAACAGGTAGCTGAGTATATTCAAAGCCTTGTTTGCTAAGGAATTTTGCAGTATTAATAATGCTTAGATGCTCGACCTGAGAGATTATAATGTGATTCCCTTTTCGTCGATGGCGATACGCGTATCCTTGTAGTGCTAAGTTATTGGCTTCTGTGGCTCCGCTTGTGAATAATATTCGATCCTTGGATTCAGCGCCGATTAGTTGCCCAACTTGAACCCGAGCATTGGCAATTGCTTTGGCAGATTGCTGGCCAGCTGTATGCACTGATGATGGATTTCCATAGTAAGTGCGAAAATAGGGTTCCATGGCTTTAAGCACACGTTCATCGACAGGAACACCCGCACTATGATTGAAATTAGTTTGTATTACCATTTTTTCCTGTCTCCCACATATCAATTTCCGCTAGAAGGTGAGGATTGCATCAGCTTCTGAGGCAAGATCGTTTAATGTTGTGGCACCAACGACACCACATTCTTCAACATATCCACCTCGATCTATTCCCAGCACTTGAGTGCTTTGATCGCAGGCTACGAGTTCAACACCCGCCTTAATTGTTTGCTCAATTACTTCATTAGGTGGCGGGAAATTACCCATCATAATTTTCTCTGCTTCACCTTTCTTCATGACCGTCACACATTTAATGACAAAATAAATCGTGGCATCAATATCTAAATGACAGGCCGTTGTAGCAAGTATAAAAGGGGCATAAAGGCGTTCTGGAGTATCTATACCGCTAACTACGACATAGAGCATTTTCACCGCCATTATTTTTCACCTATCTGTTTTTTGAATTAGGAACCGCAAATAATCATCACAGTGTTCAAGATGAAGGATTGTATTTCCAGTTCGTTTCGCCCATCGTGAAATGTCTTCTTCAGAAGCAGGATCATCTGAAAGAATTTCAACCACTTCTTGGGGTTTCGCCTCCAATACGGCTTGACGTGTTTTGTATACGGGGATTGGACAATACAAACCTCGTGCATCAATCCGATGATGAATTTCTATTTCACTGCTTTTGTTTTTTTCTGGCACTCGTATACGCCTCCAGAACCATACTCCTTAACACTGTTAAGGTGAATAGGGGTATTCTACATCGTATATAAGCTTGCCCCTATCACGAACCTCAACAAGAAGTGCAAAAATGTAACGCGTAAAGATGGTGAGGCGTAACGCTAAAATGTAATGTTTGAATCACCTTGAATGGTAGGGAAGGCCTATGACCCAATCAACGAAAGCTAAATCAAAACGAAAAACAGCACCCGCTTCAATTTCATCCGAAGATTTAGCGATCTCCCCAACTTTAAAGCAAGAAGTAATGGAAGAGCTCAAGCAGCTCTTTATGAAAGGCGATCTGCCTGAGGCTAAACGTCGTGATAATATCGTAATGACTCGACTATGGGATAGTGATCTTCGCATTGTCGATGCTTTGATCGCCTTAGAGATTTTTAAAAGTCGAAGCGAGGCGGTAGCGTTCCTTACCCATGAAGGAATACAAGCGAAGAGTGATTTGGTAGACACCATTCTTCCTGCAATTGAGCAAATTGAGGAAATTAAAAGACAAACCCGACAACAAGCTGTTACAGCCTTGCATAAATCAAGGCGTAAAAAGTAATATAATTTTTTTAGCTTGATTAGATTTGTTTTTAGTGCGTAGCAAAGCACTTTAAAAACAAGAGCCTATTATTTTTCGGCTTTGAAATTGTCTGCGATGTGATTTCTGTGACAAAGTTATCGTTCTTATCTGATGATGAGCTAAAATTTCAAGCGGATGCTCGAGATTTTGTACAAAAAACCCTAACACCGGTTGTAGAGGATATTGAGCAAGGAAAAGTTGAGGCATGGGATATAATTCGAAAATTCGGAAAAGCCGGATACTTAGGAGCTAGATACCCACCTGAATATGGAGGGATCGGTAAGGGTCTGATTTATGAAGTCTTAGTTACTGAGGAAATCTGTGCTGTGCATGCAGGTCTTGATATGGCAAGAGTGGCCTCTTGTATTCTATTTGCTCATCCAGTATTCGAATTTGGAACAGTAGAACAAAAGAAGAAATATTTGAGACCTGTGGCTCAGGGAAAAAAAATCGGTGCTTTGGGGATAACCGAACCCAATGTGGGAAGTGATGTTGCAGGAATAGAAACACGAGCTGAAAAACGCGGCGATAAATATGTTATCAATGGAGAAAAACGATTTATCACAAATGGTCCGGTAGCTGATTACTTGCTCTGCTATACTGTAACGGATCCGAAAGTGAAAGCTAAACAGGGTATGACGGCATTTATCGTAGAAACAAAATCGAAGGGTTTTGAAGTAGTTGAGGAATATGAGCTCCTAGGTATGCATGGTGCCCATGTAGGTCGACTTGCCTTAAATGATGTAGAAGTAGCAGAAGAACAAATCCTTGGAGATTTGAATGGGGGGTTTCGTGTAGTAATGGCAGGATTAGATGCTGAGAGAACAATCCTTGCTGCAGAAATGAACGGTGTTGCTCGTGCTGCCATGGAAGAAGCAGTGCATTATAGTAATTATAGGGTACAATTCCGTAGGAAGATCCGCGAGTTTGAAGGTATTAGTTTTAAAATTGCAGATATGGCAATGAAACTTGAAGCAGCACGATTGCTTACCTTCAAAGCAGCACGAATGATTGATGAAGGTAAACCCGCTACAAAAGATGCTGCAATTGCAAAACTCTATGCATGTGAGAAAGCTATTGAAACCGCTACAGAGGCACTTCAAGTGCTAGGAGGAATCGGTTATACAAAACAACGTCCGGTTGAACGGTTCCTTCGTGATGCACGGCTCATGACAATTGGAGGAGGAACAGCCGAAATTCTTCGATATTTGATTCAACGTGAAGTTTTTCGAGAATACGATTTGTAGATTCATCGATTTTGTTATAGACAGTAGCTTAAAATACGCTCTTTCTATGGTCACTTCTCTATTATAGGAGAAACCCGTGAGTAACATGCTACGCGAGGATGCTGTTGGATATTGGCAGCGTATACGCCAGTTTACACCTAATGCACAAAAGCTCATTTTAGCCAATGTCCTTCGCGCTTTCGGCTGGGGAATTGCCCAAACTCTCTTCAACCTCTATCTCATCAGCCTGGGATATAGTAACACTTTCATAGGCAGCCTCATGTCAATCAACGCCTTTACCATGGCGATCTGTTCACTAATTATGGGATCATTTGTTTCAAAATTTGGAACGAAAAAATCACTAATCCTTTCCTCGTTCATCCTGCTGCTTGCCTCACTTAGTCAAGTTTTATTTCCGCTGCCTCTTATTTTGTATACAACTGCCATGCTAAGTGGACTCGGCGCCGCCATGTTTAGTGTGGCATTTAGCCCCTTCATGACCAAATGCAGTACACCCTATGAACGCACACACCTGTTTGGAACTTCATATTCTTTAATGATCCTAAGCTCCTTCATCGCTAATACCCTAGCAGGGTTACTTCCAGGAATCTTTGCAATCACCTTTAATTTTCCCCTTGATAGCGCTATAACCTTCCAAATGGCACTTCTCGTCCAAGCCCTACCACTATCCCTTGGCATCATTCCCCTTGTAATCGTTCGCGAAGGAGATTATCCACCAGTTGCAGAAATTAAACCTGAAGTTGGAGACTTAGAGCCCGTTACACAAAAAAATGTACGAACCCTTCTCCTCCGCTTCAGCATAGTAAATCTATTCATTGGTCTAGGTGCAGGATTTGTAATCCCATATCTGAATATTTTCTTCTGGGAATTCTATAATCTTCCAACCTTCATGGTTGGGCTAGTTCAAGGCTTCGGGTCACTATCTGTTGCAGCTGGGGTTTTTCTTTCTCCAGTTTTGTCCACACGAATCGGAAAAGTCAAAACCGTTCTCGTCACACAAAGTCTTTCCCTACCATTCCTTTTTCTCATTGCCACAATCATCAATCCATATGTAGCCATCGCAAGCTATATCTTTCGAGTGGTGCTCATGAATGCAAGCGGACCTGTTGACCAAGCATTAAGAATGGAGTTGACACCTGAACTGTATCGCCCCCAAATGAGTGCTGTATCCTCCTTTGCCTGGAACTTCCCTTGGGCTATTAGCACCCTCATTACAGGACCACTCTTTGATCAAGGCTTATTTTTGATTCCATTTTGGTTTACTTTGACCAGCTATTCGGTTTCCACCGTACTATACGCAGGCTTCTTCTGGAAGATCGAAAAAAAACAACAGAAACGCAGACTCCCAAACCAGGTTAGGACCCAATAAAACCCAAAAAAAATAAGGAACCGGGCTGAGCAGGACGGCTACTCCGTTAGCCCGGTGAATGAAGTGAGTTAGAATCTTCGTCTCATGACGACATAGACGATAATGACTCCTACAATCATGAAAATAAGTCCAATCATTAGTCCTAGCACGAAAGAACCTGGTGCTTCACCAATAGGTGTAAGGCTGAAGGAAACTGTTCCACGTCCAATTAGAAAGATGGTCACAGGTCCACTGGTCAGAGCTTGATAGGTGATGGAGGAATTGAGATAACTACTACTTGTTTCAAGATAAAGTGTAAACAGACTGGCATCAAAGGGTGTATAACCGAACCCATCAAAGACGGAGCAAAGTGCATAACTACCACCCACATTAAGTGAGAGGCTGAGACGATAGCTAGTTCCTGCAACGATGCTCACACTGTACACAGTCAAATCTGTATCCTGTATTGTTTCAGTAACGACGGTACCCAGGGCATAGAATGGCGGAGCTGATTCCGTAATGTTGGCAGTGACTTCGGTCGTATCACTTGGAGGTGGTCCACTCATAGACACACCCATCAGTCCAAAAAACAAGGTTGTGGTTCGCACTGCGATGAACTTCAGCCCAGCAGTTTCATTTACATTTGTTACCTGCATTGGTATCAAGCCTGGTGGAGTCGTCTGATAAAGCGGAACCCATCCCATCCACTGCCAATCTAGGTAAAATTGAGAAACGGGCGCCAAGAAGATCCCTACAACACCTGAGTTGTTGTAATCTGATGCCCAAACTGTCAAGTCATATTCGAAGCCGCTAATCACTGGGAGAGCAAAAGCTTGGTAGAAAGGTCCGATAGTCTGATTGATTGCAAAGGTAGCCCCACTCGGTAGAAGGTTGGCAACATTATATGCTTCGAAGTTGAAGGTAATATTGAACTCGGAAGTTGGTGTTCCTCCAAACGGTGATGCGATGATTTGGATGTAAAAAGTATCAAAGGTATTTTGATAGCCACCTGGAGCAAATGTCGCGCCTGTAGCAGAGCCATTAATGTAGGCAACATTGGTGCCCCCAAACACGTATGCTTCAAGATACTCATTTCCAAGTATTGATGACGTTGGAGTAGGATCCATCATTGGTATGGAAAATACAAAGCTATTTTCTAATCGATTTTCAAAAATCGTGTACGATGAAGCATCTTCATAATAGGCGTAGGTAGGTGGAAGCCATCCTGTATCCACATCGACACAATCAACAGACCAGTTGGCCCCAATGTGATTATCAAAGTATAATTCATAGGTGTACATTTGTGGGGCGTGAATACCAACATATGCAAGAGACCCGGTTGGTGTACTATCGAAACTGAGATTAATCGTTTGGTTAATTTCAAGCATTGACATACCGAGGGGTTCGATATTCATTTGAAGAGATACAGAACTGCTGTTGAGGTATTCGAATGTTCCAATTTGTCCAAAGAGATAGTAGTCATCTGGTGCTAGTTTGTAGAGTTCCCAGTAGGTCCAATTAGCGTTCCCTGAACCAGCACCCGCAGGTATAGCAAACGAAGGATTGTACGTGTCAATCGGGAGAAGAGATCCATAAGTACGATCGAGAAAATCAACATCCATGAAGGGTTGAAAATTGAGATTTCCACCCCAGCTACCAGTCGTTGTGTAATCCATTTCTCCATATAAAGATACATTGTATAAATTGGCTTCAGGAAGCATGAACGTACAAGCTTCCCATTCCATATCGTCTTGCCAGCTTGTTAGAATATCTTGATCCCACATAAAGGACTGTGCTGTATCTAAATCATAAAGCTGACTTAGTGTGAAGTTCACACTTAGCTGGTCAGTGGGATCATCCCAATCGAAATCAAATTCGAGGATTAGCCAACCAGACTGGATTGTCAAAAACTCGGTATAACTGGTATCAGAATAACCGAGTGTTAGCCACCACCAGTTGTCAGACCAGAATTGGTTGACTTCAAAGAGTTGTTGATTGAGGTGTGGAATGTATTCGGTGCCACTCCCGCGAAGATTGACGTTAAAATAAACGGATGTGAATGGACCGGGTGGCGCGGAATCAACGTATAAGGACATATTGAAACTGAACTGTGTTGGATTCGATACTAATAGCGCGTAAACTTGCGAATCATACGTTGAATTGAATGTAAGCATGGTTAAGGTGTCTACAGGTATCGGATCCATTGAAACGGAGGCTACGGTTGAATTATAGTATCCGGGCATAAAGGTTGCAAAACTGAATGGCGTACTTACTTGTAAAAGCGTTAGTGCTAGTAGGAGAGTTGTAAGAGATAGAAATTTTCGACGCATTTTTCTTTAAACCTCATATTTTGCTCCTCAAAGCCTTCCGGCATAAACAGAAAACTAGGAAATTTCTCCGCTCGGAGTATTTCTTAAGTTACCCGCTAGAATTGCGTTGAATATACCTGTACCCGTTGCCGCAGCAATAAGGAGCTTCAAAGGAATTATCGCCAACCCAACTATTTATGGATATTCTAACGCACCAAAAGAAGTCAAGGATTTTCGTAATTAACTGAAAACGATAGCGTTAAATCATAAGAAGCGATAGTGAAAGAATATTTTTATATGTAGGCTTCTACATAGCTGAGTAGAGTTCTACATAAGTAGGTGACTACATAATGGCATTCTGTGGCAGAAGGCACATCAACACCAGCGAAGGACGCATCAGCCAAGTCGAGTTCATCATTCTAGCCTTTCTCAACCGTGGCCCAACACACGGATATGGGGTATTGCAAGGATTGCAAGGGAAACTCGGAAGCTGGCGACTTAAAAGCGGAACAGTGTATCCTGCACTCCACAGAATGGCTGAAAAGGGACTAGTATCGAGTAAACGTGTTACTCAAATTGATCGACCTGATGCAGTAGAGTACAAGTTGACACCCAAAGGAAAAAAGATGTTACGCGAAGCCTTTCACAACCTCCGCTCAGAATTTCAAGTGCAAGACCATTTTTGGCGATTTCTGGGGACGAGCATGAATAGTGAAGTTCAAGACGACTTATTAGATTGGAGTATGAGAGAACAGAGCCCAATAGCAATAATGGTCATGAAAATGCAAAGTGATTTCAAAACTGGACATTGTTCACCGCGTCATCTTCGTTTTTTGAAACAGTATCGCAAACACCTTGAACGAGAACTGAAATGGGTGGAGCAAAGGCTCACCGACTTGAAGAGCTCTGATAAATCGGAGTAGAGGTGAATCAGCTATGTGTGGACCTAAAGGATATCATCAGGGTTTCATGAAAATGGCACCGTTTATGAGTGCGATGTGCTGCGGCCCTGGCTACGAACCAAGTAAAAAGGCCCAAATCAAGGGACTTGAAGCCATGAAGGCACGACTTGAAGACTACATCGAGCAAATCGACGAACAAATATCCGAACTTGAAAAAGAAGAGAAGAAAGGAGCCTAACGCAAACATAAATACATGGGCCCTTTGAGTGTTGCGACGTCGCATCTTCTTTTTTCTTATCCCTTCACAAACTTTTATTACTTCCAAAACGAGGCTGAATCGAACCACCGTCATAAGAATACGTGGATGCATCCTCAATTTTCTGGTGCTATGGAGGATCAATCGGTGAACCTCTCGCGAAGTCTTAGTTCTGAAGCAGATGCTTATTGGCAGCGAGTTCGTAGGTTCACTCCAGATGCCAAACGAGTTATAGTGAGCCAAGCAATTACTCGGCTTGGATTTGGTATCTATCAAGCCATTTTTAATTTGTACCTGTTATCACTAGGATATTCAATTGCTTTTGTGGCTGGGCTCTTATCCCTAGGATTGTATACAATGGCGGTTGGAGCCTTATTGGCTGGTCCCTACACTACTCGTATAGGCGAAAAGTATGCAATGATTTTGTCCAGCATTATTATGGCAATAGCTGCAGGGACACTCATAACACTTCCATTTCCAGGAATACTTTATATGATGATGGTGGTTTTTTATTTCGGGAACAGTTTATCGATAACTTCGTATAGTCCGTTGATGGCACGGAGTAGTTCTTCCTATGAGCGTACTCATTTGTTTGGGACATCTCAAGCCTCACGGATTAGTAGTAGTTTTTTTGGAAGTCTCTTGGGGGGATTTCTACCGGGACTATTTGCTATATGGCTAGTTGTTCCTTTGGATAGCCCGATTACCTTTCAACTTTCTCTTCTCATTTGGGTGTTGTCCAGTGTGATAGGGATTGTTCCTCTTCTTTGGCTAAAGGATATACAATCAAAAGCAACATCAGAAGATGTGATGAAAAAGAAAGGCGACCTTGCAGATTCAGGTGAACCAAAAGGTCGAATCAACATTGTTATACGATTCATTATTTGTTCCATATTAATAGGGCTGGGTGCGGGGCTTATTGTCCCCTTGATCAACGTCTTCTTCTGGGAGTTTTATAATCTACCAACGTATATGGTTGGAATCATCATAGGATTTGGGCAGGCAACCATGGCGACAGGAGTACTATTGTCACCGATTCTAGCTGTTCGTATTGGTAAAGTTCCATCGGTAGCAATCACCCAAGCGCTCTCCTTACCCTTCATCATACTACTTGCTATGGTGGTTAACCCAGTTGTTGCCATTGTGAGTTATTTGCTCAGAGGCGCATTAATGAATGCGGCCATGCCAATTGGTCAGACATTGCGCATGGAACTCGTTCCAAGTTCTTGGCGACCGAATCTTCAAGCCCTAAATAGCTCGGCAATGAGTGTAGGTCGCGCCACTAGCGTTCAATTTGCCGGATACTTATTCGATCAGGAACTATACCTGATACCCTTCTGGCTAACTCTGGGATTGTATGGAGTGCAAACAATTCTTTACACAGTGTTCTTTTGGAATGCTGAAAAGCAACGGGATGAGGATTTAGAGAATCAAGCGATAACAACACTTGGTGAAGCTGATGGCTTTCCACCTTCTGGAATATGACAATTTATTAGCGTGGAACCATCACAAGCCTGTGTACAATCAGATTTCAGCGGGACACATTGCTATGCTACATCGAACGCGAATTATCTTTTTGGTTTTTTTCTGGTTATAGCCTTATGTAAAGCGATAATTATTCCAGATGAACTCCACAGCCTCACCTTTATCACCCGTTATCTGACGAACAACAATGATGAATTCTTGGCGGAGAGAGATTGAGACTACAGGCGTAGAACAGATTCAGTGACAGCACCTAGTTCCGTTGGATCAATTGAATGCCCAAAAACTTCGTCGAGCCAATCGAACATGACTTGATTCGCCCGAATTCTGTTGTCCAGTTGACAGTGGTCATCAGACCCATCCTTTTCGAGAGATAATATGTACAGGCTCTTTGTCTCGGATGAGATTGTGTCTATGTACTGATAGGCCTGTCGAAGCAGCTCTTCACCCTCGCGATCACTTACTAGACCCAACACTGCACACTCCGTAGTGGCAAGGTCCTCAAGGGGGATCTTCCAGTCCTTCGCAACAGCTAGTTTCTCCTCTATTGATGTGAAGACAATTCCAAAGAGCCCAGTAGTCCAGTCGGAGTACTCCTTCAGAGCTTTTCGCAGGGGCGACTTCTTCATGGCTCTCTTGAAGGCCCAGCCTATCAGCCTGTCTGGAACCCATTTTGGAATCGCCATCCAGAAGGCCCGGGTCATAGTGTCAAGGTCAATCAATGGACTACTCGGAATAACCGCCTTGATTCTCTTCTCATAAGTTGCAACTCTAGCAGCTACATAGCCACCAAAACTGAAACCAGTAAGTGCGATCCGGTCATCAACTCCTGGTTGTTGCGTCAACCAATCTAATGCAACACCATAGACGGTCTCATAGTCTGCCTGTTTGACGAAGTCCTTGTATAGGTGGACTGCACCTCGATGGCCATGATGCTCAAAAGCAAAGAAGTTGTATCCTCGCTGTACTGCATCAAAACCGCATAGAAAGACCAGCTCTTCTAATGAAGTGTCATTACCACCAGCTACGATTAGCGTGGGGCGGGGATTATCGGAATTGTCAGGCTTCCAGAAATAGCCAGGTAATTTCTTGCTTTCGAATTCGATCTCGACTCTCTGAATTGGTGGGTCAAACAGAGCACTTGCCTTAGCGAAGGTATCAACACTCTTCCGCCATAAGACATGAAATAGTGGATGGTCAGGCGGAGTTCCATACTCAGCTGTTCGATAGTAGTTGGAGGCTCGGAGAAATCCCGTCCTTGCGCTTATCTTGTGTCTTCCATCTAGGGATTTCTGTGCTTGCCTTTCCACACGTTCTCCTAGCTCAGACCACTC
>CAYFXC010000027.1:1714-26461 GCA_964347045.1 uncultured archaeon | reverse complement strand
TTGGATTCTGGAGTTTTGATCTCTTTGTGGACGAGTCAGAGGGCAGCCCAACCGCCGCAAGTTGGGGTATAGCGATCATCAGAATTGGAGCTCCAGATGATTCGAACCCCAGTGGTTACGTTCTATCCATCTATGCTCATGATGGACAAACGACACAAGAGATATACATTGTTCGCATAGATGCAGGATATGCAGTATCTCCTAGGGTTTGTGAAGATTCTACAATTTCGTCCTTTAATGGTTGGCAGGCGATTAACATTACTCGTAGTTCGGCTGGCTTGTTCGAAGTGTTTGTCAATGGCACTTCACGAATGCAAGGTACTGACACCGAACACACTACTAGTAATCAGTTTATGATGAACTTAATCAGAGGAAGCATATTTGACAACCTCGTTGTCAGCGGAGTAGAAGTTACACCCCCACCACCTCCGGTTCCGGGCTTCCCTGCCGTAGCTATTGCTATTGGGGTGAGTCTGGCATTAGGGATTGGATTGATTTCTCAGCGACGGCGAAAGATCAAATAGATGAAAAAAGTGTTTTTATTGGGGACTGGGCCTCCCCGCATTTTTTTCTAATTCGATTCGTTTGTTAAGTCATAGACTGTTGAAGTGAGTCTATCGTAAGACACATACACCGATCTACAAAATGTCGAAATAAATTCAGCAATTAACAAATGGAAGAAAAGAAGAGTATATACTCGTAATAACTTCCAAAACAAAAAGGCTTAGAACCACTGTTGAATCAAAACCTTAGATTTCATAACAGTAATCATGGTTAAGGCTTGTCTTAGTCAATCTTAAATTGCTGAATTGCCTTCGATTTTAAATGAGAACGAAACCTATACAATTTAGTGATTAAAATGCCCATTGGAGATTGGTTTATCCCTGAGGGAAAACTTGGGAAAGAAGTGAGTGAGCTCGTTCCTGGTGAAGATACTATAATTTACACGTCACAGGTTCACGTGGAAACCGGTGACGATATTCGGGGTCACGTTATCAAAGTAGGACAAATCGTTGTCACTAATCGCGGAATTGCGTTTTTTGCGAAGCGAAAAGGCTTGACTGGCGGACTTATATCGTTCCGTGGTGGACCCATCGCAAAATATGTACGCTATGATCAGATTTCACACATTGATAGCCAAAATGACCGAGTTATTATTCATGTCACTCCAGATGTAGATGCAGAGGACAAAAAAGAAAAGTGGTTTGAACTCGTCGTAGTACAATCTAAACCTTTTGAAACCAAGAAGAAATTTGATAGACGTAAAAAGCAGTTTAGTTCTGTCTTAGAACATGCCCTCTACAGATATCGAACGGGGCAAGCTCGTCCTGATCTGCCTAAACGGAAAAGGCAAATTGCGCACCCAGCTACAAAAGTACGGACAACCCCTAGGCGAGAGCGTCGACGACGCGTGCAGTATTGTCCCAAGTGTGGTGCATTTTTAGAAGAACCCGAAGCCTTTTGTGAAGTATGTGGAAGACCGCTTCATCCTCCAGAGTAACAGATGTCAAGGAACCCGTCCTCTAACACGATCAATAGCATAGAGTGCTATTCGGTCAAAGATAGGTTCAATGTTAACTCCATCTTTTGCACTGGTTTCCATGAATTCAGCGCCGAGTTGGCGACCCATTCCAATTCCCTCTTTCTCGTCTACGACACGTTCTTTTATCAGATCAATTTTGTTTCCAATCACGATTTTCAATGCCTCTCCGGCATGCCGGTCAACCTGTCTAGACCAGGTGGGTAGATTATCGAAGCTTTCACGGTTTGTTACATCATAGACCATGAGCGCGCCAATGGCACCGACAAAGTACCGTTCCACGAGGTTTCGGAACCTTTCTTGTCCGGCAGTGTCATAGCAAAGTAGTCCTATTCGTCGGCCTTCAACTGTAACGATTTTTCTAAAAACATCAGTTCCAATAGTTGCTTTATAGGAGGATTCGAAGGCACCAGTAACATAGCGTCCTACAATACTAGTTTTTCCGACAGCAGCATCTCCAACTGCGATAACTTTCAAGGATACGTCAGCATCATCATGTCCGCTATTCAAGATTCAATCATCCCCACAGGCAGAGGTTTCAACTTTTACGTTACATTTTAGCTTTAATAAGTTTTCATACATTTCGAGAAATTAGAATGGCAAGATTAGAGATCGAGTCGATAAAGGTTCACACCATCTGCACCGTGTACAAAATTAAACTGTAAGCGTTGAACGATGCGTAGCATGGGAGTGTTTGTTACATTAACGAGGGCAAATAGCCGGTATAATCCCTCACTTCGGGCAATTTCGACGAGTTTTGTCATTAGGTGGGTTCCTAAAGTCTTATTTTGGAAATCATCGCGGACGAGAATAGATACTTCCGCGGTTCCTGAATTTTTATCAATGAAATACCAGCAGTCTCCAACGATTTCTAGTTTTCCGGTTTCATTTGTATATTCGCCGACAAGACACAAGTTCCCTGTATCGACACACCCTTTGACGGAACGGAGCCATTCCCGAGCATCAGTCCAACCAAACCGCTTTTGCAATGATTCTTCAGTGGAGCTTTTGTATAAATCCTCCAGGCGATCATATTCGTCAAAATTGAGTGGGCGAATTTGAATGCGGCATCCATCGCTGAGTTCGGCTTGACATTGAAATTCTGGAGGAAATAGTCCGCTCATAGAAGAACCTCGAGAAGTTATCGTAGTATTATGAGAAATTAAGTCATTTAAAACCTGATGTTTGAACAAGGAAAAGTATTCCATCATAAGTTTCCAAGGCTTTCTTCTTAATTCAGAACCGAAACGTTCTTGATAAAAAAAAATGATGTACTTGAAGTGGGTGCTTAGTTTGCATGTGAAAGAAGCGATTACAAAGAGAAGGGCATATCGGGCCTTAGCGTCTATTGAAATCACTGATAGCATGATTCAGGAATTGGCGGCTAGTGCTCAACTAGCTGCGTCATGTTTTAACAATCAACCATGGCACTTTGTTTTTGTACGAGATCCTAAAATACTTACTAAATTGCATGAGGTAATGTCGAAAAATAACCGTTGGGTTCAAGGTGCTTCTCTTATTATTGCAGTCTACTCTAGTAAGGAAGAAGATTGCCTTCATCCTGATAGGGAATACTTTCTATTTGATACTGGCATGGCAACAGGGCAATTAATTCTTCGAGCAACAGAAATGAATCTAGTAGCACACCCTATCGCAGGGTTTGACGAAAAAAGAGCTAAAAATATTCTGGATATTCCTCCAGATAAGACATTAATCACTTTAATTATTGTTGGTAAGCATTCTCCAACATCTACAAAATTGCTTTCAGAAAAGCAAATCCGAACAGAAAGACAAAGACCTACTCGAAAACCATTTGAAGAATCCGTTCGAATCATCTAAAATCGAAAAACAGGTAATTTTGTTTTCTCTTAATAAGGCTCTAAAGAAGACCAGTTTAAATAGGAGGAGAGAGTTCATAGGTCACTCGGATGGTTCTTTTTCCCTTGCTTTTACGCTTCGTGATTTTTAGATTACCTAATTCACCAGTTAATTTTACATGGGTTCCTGCACAGGGGTAAGCATCATATCCTTCTACGCAGACAAGCCTTACATGTTTAATTGAGATGGGTAATTTCGTTAAATCTGAACGGTCGGGACCCATGCGATCTGCAAGCTCTTCTCGTGAAATGATTTCAATAACTACTGGAAGATTTTTCTGAATAATTGCATTTACAGCCTCTTCTATCCTAGGTAAATCGGAAGATTTGAAAGTTGCTGGGGCAAAGTCAATATGCGAGTATTTCTCGCGTATTTGGTTTCCAGCAGTTTGCGCACCAAATTGGTCGAAGACGATTCGGCTCAAAATATGTTGTGCTGTATGCATACGCATGTAAGCATATCGGCGATCCCAGTCAAGGCGTAGAAAAACTTCGTCACCAACAGCAGGCATTGGCCCTTCAAGGAAATGGAGAATACGGTTTCCCTGCTTTATAACATGAGTGACGGTTGCTGTTCCTTTGGGTGAATCAAGTGTTCCGGTATCCGATGGTTGACCTCCACCTTCAGGGTAGAATATTGTTTCTGAGATAATTACGGCATTCTCAACGACGTCGATTATAGTTGTAGCCGTGTCTCGTAAGTAACTGTCCTGGAGAAAAAGAAGTTCAGTTTTTCCCAATTTTATCAACTCACTCTTGACTATCAAATTGAACGCATAAATTTTAGACCTGATACTTTATCAGGAGTAATCAAAATTATTCGAACCGATTTGAGTTCTTCGTCCCGTTTTCTTCCTGGTTTACTAATGTATTCTTCAAATTCCTCGGGAACTCGATATTTGTTAATGTGTAACTGTAAGTATGGTATCATTGCCTCCTCATTGACCAGGATTTTAGGGACTCCATGAATTATGACGCTCTTATACATTGAAGTATCTGAGATAGTTTCATCCACTTCAAAACATACTCGCGATTTAGATTTTAGAGCGTTCATTTTCTTTCCCTTGGTACATGAATGAATTGCGATTTTTCCTTGATGATAAACAAAACCAACCGGGACAATATACGGTTCATTGTCAATATATAAACCAAGACGACCTGTTCGTGCACAGGTTAGAAATTGGTCAATCTCAGCTTTAGACATAGCTCCTTTATTTTTGGACATTAGTAAGTAAAACCTCCATGGGCAGATAGAGTCTCATGTGATTAATATTTTTGACGACAAACATCTAGGATATAAGTGAGAAGCTACTGCAATATCGTGCCTAACAAAAGGTGTCTCACATGGATCCGATGGACAAAAAGATACTCTGGGAACTTCATGAAAACTGTCGAATGTCCTATCAAACTCTCTCTGATATCCTAGGAATTTCAGCGAATGCCGTGAAGAAACGTGTAGCCAAACTCATTGATTCTGGAGTCATCTTTTCATTTTCTGCTATGCTTTCTTTAGATTATCTGAATTCAGAAGTTTTGTATGGACTTGTATCCACTGATGGATATGAGAGAGAGGAGGATTTCATTCAAAACCTCGGTAGTAATCCAATGGTTCATGTAGTGGGATCAATTGCGAGTGGAAGTGGAGGTGCATACAATTTCTTTGCCCAATATATCGGTTCACAAGGACTTGCGGAGTTAGGACGCTTTGTCCGAACCTTAGACAATGTTTCACGTACTGAATTATTTCCCTTGTTGATTCCTAAGGATCATCGAGGTGTACAAGCCATTCCAATTCGTGGTAAAGAAGAAGGAGGAACATTCTTGAAAACGGAGCTCAAAGTGCTTCGCTGGCTTGTAGAGGATCCTCGAATGTCTATTAGTGATATTGCTAATCGAACAAGACTGACAGCAAGAAGGGTCGGACGAACGATTCAACAACTCATGGATAAAGGCGTTATGTTTTCGGTTCGTTGGAATCTAAGTGCAGGCGGATATGATCAAGTGATGATCCGAACACTTGTTAACGAAAAGAAAATTGCCGTCACAGAGGTTGCTGAATGGGTCCGAAAGAGATTCCCTAATCAGTTTTGGTTGCCTTATATTTCAGCTGATGAACCGATTGTCTTCCTTAGCTTTGTCGTTAAGAACATGCAAGAGGCACAACAAATTGCTCAAACACTTAAGAATGCGGATTTCGTGAAATCCACAGTGGTTTCTGTTCGATTTTCTGAAACAAAATTTCCATGGTTTGGACACACGATGATCAAAGATATGGTTCGTCAAGCCGGATTTTTTGATGACGATTAGCGGTGTAATAATTGGTTTGGCTAATCTTCATGCAATGGTTGATGATTGGCTTCATTCTTATCATCTTTTTTGCCTGCATGCTAATTCGATTGGTTCGCCGCTACAGAAAGTTCCCAATTCCCTCTTTCTTAACTCGAGTAATTGATAATCCTTGGCGCCGGCATTTAGTTCAAAAGCCGGGTACAGTGGCAGATCAAATGCATCTAAAACCAGGAATGATTGTTGTTGAGATTGGTCCTGGCAAAGGGAGTTATACAATTGAGTTTGCAAAGCGGGTGCTGCCCGATGGTAAAGTCTTTGCTGTTGATATTTCAGAATCAGTCATAAACCGATTAAGGCAACGAGTTGTCCAAGAAAAAATTCATAATATCATTCCCAAGATCGACAACGCGCATGCTATTTCCTTTGATGATGAAAGCATAGACCGAGTAGTTGCGATTGCTTGCCTTTCCGAAATTCCTGAACCAGTAAAGGTGCTTTTAGAAATTCACCGTATTCTTAGATCTGATGGGCTAGTTTCACTGAGTGAGCTAGCGCCAGATCCCGATTATCCGAGAAGAAAAACAGTGAAACGCTGGGCAGGGCAAGCAGGTTTTGAATTACATAGTGAGTATGGAAATTGGTTTGTTTATCAACTAAATTTTGTCAAGAAAAAAAAATATCCACAAAACTGATGATACACTTAGCACCGATTACCAAGCTGTGATTGTTACAAAACCTTGCTACTTTTTCTGTGCCAGATTCGCCTTGATTCCGGACATATGGGGCATTCGATACAATTCTCAACAACAATAGGTTTCTTTTTTGTCTTACAACCAGTCCTATGAATCATGTTAAATTGTCGCTACCTGAGTGTCGGTTTTTACTTCATTTACAAAAAGGTATAGGTATTACAAAAGGTACCAGCAAGTCCGGTTGCTTTTTATCAGACAAGCCTGTCAATTGCAATTATCTTGGACTAAAGGTTAGGATATTGCCGAGTGTTTTAGATTCAATTAAGGTTAAGGGTGTATTTTTCAAAAATCGTTTCGTTATGCCTCCTATGCAAGGAGATCATGCTACAGTAGAAGGAGGTGTAACTGAGAAGCTTATCACATTCTATGAGAAGCGTGCAGAGGCTTTGGGGCTTATTATTGTAGAGCACAGTTATGTGAATCTGCATGGGCAACTTAGTAAACGTCAGTTGGGTATTTATGATGATCATTTGGTTGCTGGATTAAAGGAGTTGGTAAAACGGATTCAACCATTTAACACTCGAATAGTTTTGCAGTTAAACCATGCTGGAGCAAAGGCACCGTCAAGGCTGGGTATTGAATCAGTGGCACCATCAGCTAAAGAAAAAGCTCGCGAGCTAAGGGTTGATGAAATTGAAATGCTGCCGTATACATTTGGCAGGGCAGCTGAACGAGCAATGCAAGCGGGTTTTGATGGCGTAGAGATTCATGGGGCTCATGGATTTTTACTAAATCAATTTTATTCTCCTATAACTAATCATCGCCAAGATGAGTATGGAGGAGGTTTAGACAACCGAATTCGCTTACCCTTAGCAGTTGTTAGAGAAGTGAAGAAGAAGATGGGGACACGACTCCTTTTATACCGTCTCGGTTCGGTGGATTTAGCCCTAATGGGAACTCAAATTGAAGATTCTCAATATTTTGGGAAGGCGCTTGTTAATGCTGGTATTGATATCTTAGATGTGTCAGGTGGATTGTGTGGCGCAGTCCCTGATGAGCTAAAAGGAAAAGAGGGTTTCTTTATACCACAGGCTGAAGCAATCAAAGCGCATGTAGATGTTCCAGTGATTGGTGTTGGAGGAGTCAAAACACCTCAATTTGCTGATCGCATAATTAGAGAAGGCCAAATTGATTTTATTGCTGTAGGACGATCATTACGGAAAGATGCCGATTGGGCTCTGAAAGCGATAAAATATCTAAAGGCTTAAGAAATTAAATAAAAGCCATATCAATTGGTGACTAATTTCATTGTAATATCAATTGTGAAACAGAAGAGCTCACATGAGTATTAAATCTATAACTCAAATAATCTTGTAATTGTGGTTGAATTAGCAGGAATGTGAAAATGCCAAGTGGCTGCATTTTTTGTTGACGAAGCTAGCCAATTGTTTCAACTTGATGAAAAAATGAGAACACACAATCTATTTCAGCCTAGTTGAGAAACAGAATTTTTTTAAAAAGAAGAAAAAAATAATGAAAAATGCTCCTTGAAATTGTTTATCTTTTCATTGGTTTTCGAATTCGGTAAAGTAAAATTGCCAGAATGACTGCAACCATTGCGAGAATACCTGTAAAGATAAAAGCGAATACATAGCTACCAGTCAAGTCAACGATAAATCCTGCTGCGAGAGCTCCCGTAATTCCAGCAACCCCATAGGCAGTAAATAGTACTCCATAATTAGAGCCCACGTTTTTTGTTCCATAATAATCCGCAGTAGAAGAGGGGAAAAGGGCAAAATTTCCACCAAAACAAAACCCGACTAGCGATGCGATGAACATGACAGTAATCCAGCTTGCATATGTAGTGCTAAGAAAGGCAAAGGTGAACATAGCGATTGTGAGTAGGGTGAACATAATGACCATCGTAGAGACTCGTCCGATTCGGTCTGAGAGTGCACCCCAAGCAATCCGCCCGAAAGCATTGAAGATCGACATGACGCCAACTAGAATGGCCGCTATAAAGCCCCAATTTGGTAGACTTGCAGTCAATGGATCTATTGCGGCACCTGCTGATTTGACGTTCCCCAATGTCATGAGTCCAGCAGTTGCTGCAAATAAGAACAAAAACCAAAGTAGCCAAAAAACAGTGGTAACAATCATATCTCGGGGCAGATATTCTTGTTCCTTTGCTTCAGCGGTGCCTATTGAAGGAAGATATCCTGGAGGAATCCACCCATGAGGTGGATTGGTCAATAGCTGGGAGCCTGAAACTACAAGAAACAAGTAAAGAATACCCAGAACTATGAAAGCTCCACCGACTGATGGATAGATAATAGGTAACCCGAGTAGCAACGTTTCGACATATCCCATAACAAGAGCACCAGCTCCGAATCCGGCAACTGCTACACCGGTGATAAACCCTTTTTTATCTGGGAACCATTTTACAAGTGCGGCAATGGGACATACATAGGCAAATCCAATACCTGCTCCTGCAATGATACCGTAAGTGAGAATCAGCCAAATAGTTCCGATTAGTGGATTGTTTTGACTGATAATATCAACAAGACCGGCAAGAAGATATCCCGTTCCAAGTAGAAGTCCGCCGATAGTGGCAACTTTTCTGGGACCGATGCGGTCTTGCCACCGACCCGCAAGGATCATAAAGACAGCAAAGGACGCAAGACCTGCGGCAAAGGGTAATTGTGTCCAAAGTGAGGGCCAGATGTAGATACCTTCTCGAAGTGCGGCTTGGAAGATGGACCACGCATAGATTGAGCCAAGACATACTTGAATGATAAGGGCACCTATTACAACAAAATAGCGACGAGAGATACTAACATCATTTTTTTCTGACATAGAGATTCACACTTACAATCTATGCTGAAAATTAAATTTTGGATAACTCAGCACAGCTGGTATCTTCAAATAAGTGTTAGGCACCATCCAGAAATTTTTCAGATGAAGTCGGTTGCTACGAATCTAGTGTCTTGCCAAAGAATTCTCTGCATTGAAATTCTCAATTGGAGTGAGCAATCCTTTTTCACGCAATTGAAAAATCCCATTTAGTACTTCTAAAGGATTTTGCTGAATAGTTTCTAAATAGGTGCTAACAATTTCCGAGAGAAATATCCTTTCATGTTCCTTAACCAGTTCAAGGGCAACAAAATGCAAGCGACTTTCGAGAGTTGTTAAGGTAATATCTCCAGTTTTTAGTTTTACCTTATGAGGGTAGAGCAATGAGATATGAAATATTTCTTCTAAAAAATCATTTGCAGCTTGGAATCGCTGCGGTTCGTGACCATGCAAGAGTAGTTCCTGTTCATATCGTTCTTCAAACTTTTGTGTAAATAGATTAAGTTTTTCATGAAGAGTCGCACTGGGGGTGCCTCGATAAACGATTGCAGTTCGTACATGTTGACCATCGTTTATTAGAACTCTAAATCCTTCATAGGTTATTTCAGAAAGCTGAGCAGTTTCTTTTGGTTTTTGTACTTCATCAACATCAAGTGAAAATGCTTGTATGGCTTGTAGAAAACCTCCAATCAACGAGCCATCGCGTGCTCTTTCTCCGAGTGAGTCAAAAATCGCTATTCCTGATCCTCGGTGAAGGACAAGAAACCGAGAGAGATTGGTTACATCATTGTAAATCGTTAAAACTTCTTGTAGTTTTTTCTCGTGGGCTTGTTGTTTGGGAATACTATAACGTTGACGATATCCTTTACTATATAATAACCACAAAGAGAGAATGATAATCGCCAATGAAATGCTGAATACGATTATTTGATTTAGCATTGCTGCTTGGGGGTGAATCCCAGCATTCACAATAATATTGATTTGCCTCGCTGTTCCCTGATTATATGTAGCATTGACATAACCTTGCTTATAGAATTCTACAAAAAAGTCGATTGATGAATATGCACCATAGGCTGTGGGTGAAAAACGGGTAAAATATGCTCCCTGCTCATTAAGAGACATGATAACTGATTGATTTTGACCTTGAGGGTTAAGATAGCGTAAACGAACCTCGGCTTCAGTAATATATTCTTCTGTAGTCGTATCTTGTATAAAGACGATTATTTCAAAATCTTCCCAACCCCTCGTACTATTGGGAAAGGGTGTGACTAGTAGAATCTGTGCCTGATTCATTGTTTTGAATGTTTTATTCCTCAACCCAGATTGAGTTCCCGATGAGAAACTCACAATGGCTGTATAATCGTTTGCTGATGATTCATCACTATAAGCTGGAGTCTGCCAAATTTCACTTGTTACTGTATTTGAAATGGGATTAAAAGTTGGATTTGAATCCATTTTCCAAATAGTGCCATTAGGAAGAAGAACCGAAATGACACCAGAATTACCAGATGCACTAATTGAACCTAGGCTTCCTATGACACGAATATATTCGCCAGTCAAAACGAAGTCATCCGTAGTTACATTTTCCCAAGGACCTTCTGCAGAGACACTTTTTTGGATGTAAACATCTATCACATGGTTGTTACTTTGTGCATATACTGTGAAGCGATCACCTGGTGAAGCAATGGCTTTATTCAAAAGGAAAAAGCGGCTTGAGGCATTATAGGTATAATCCATGACTATGAGACCAAGACTATCACGCACACCAATAATTTGCCATTCGTATTGTAAATAGAAACCATACTGATAATTCGAAAAACCAGGAGGAGGTCGACCACTTGGGATTGTATAGTTTATTGTCCACAGGGGGTTTTGGTTCATCTTGACTACGTATCCTGTTTGTGCCGCACCGAGGTTTTCATTTTTCATTGCCATGATATATTCAAAGTCAAAGGAAATGGAAAAAGACGAGTTGAAAATAAAAAGCAGAGATGTATCCCAAGCCTTGGATAGATTGACTTCTTCTTTCATTACAGGGTCAGCATAGACATTGACTTCGCCATAATTTCCGAATGTGTCTTCAACATCTGTGCCATTCAATGAAAGCCCTACTTCGCTTGGAGTGGCATATG
This sequence comes from uncultured archaeon, assembly GCA_964347045.1. Taxonomy (GTDB): domain Archaea; phylum Asgardarchaeota; class Hermodarchaeia; order Hermodarchaeales; family Hermodarchaeaceae; genus Hermodarchaeum. Next base: position 15,078 of record CAYFXC010000027.1, on the reverse strand, counting down.
ATCCAATTTGGTAATTGAAATTATCAAAATAGATATGGCCATCCACGTCAAGGTTTGAAGTTGTCGATTTTATAACTTCAATATGAAGTGTTAATGAGCCATTTACAGGTACAGAAGGGACAGAAATTGTGTTCCATGTTGTTGGATGATAATCTGCTGTTGTGGTTATCCAATTGGCAACAGTAGAACCAAAACTAGTTTCTATACTTACTTCTATTATTAACCAATTCTCGACAGTAATATCAGAGGAAAACCGTATATCAAAATAGAGTGTAAGATGATCAGGAGGGAGAGCAGACGTGTATTCGAAGCTATTTTCTATCAAAGCGTTCCGTTGTAAAAGTAATTTGTCATTTGCTAGTTCCACATCAAGACACGAACCGGGATTTCCTCCCGAAATATTGCTAATTGAACTGATAAGTCCAGTACCATCATCAATTAGAGTCCAGTTGTTACCAGGTTCGGTGTACAGTTCAAAGTCTCCGTTTGGAACTGGATTAGTAGTTTTGCGAACATTTTGAATCTCAGCAAATAAATGATATCCACGATATGATGTTGGAAACCAGTTCACTAAATATGAGAAGATAGTATTGTTCTTCGCATTATAGAATGTTGCACTATGATTTTGGACAAATTCATAAACATCTAAGGACGAACCCGTACCAATCAATTCAACTGGTGCAGGCGTTTGTGGAGTTTCGTAAGCACCTTTCAATGAAACTGAGCTAAAAAAGGATAGCAAAAGAAAGAAAACAAAAATGATTGGGATTAGATATCTAGTTTTCAATTCTCACCCTTCAAAGCAGAATTATCCCATATTTGAAATTCGCTATTCCCTTTATATTGATTTGGCATTACCCTATCCAATGAGCCTTTCGTTTAGAACACCGAAACGGTATTACTCTATTACATCTATAGATTACTGACGAAGAGAGCAAAAGTCTGCCGTATTGGTATCCCTTTTTACTTACCTAGTCCACGATTCGAGAGATTGGATGGCAAACGAATTGAAAAAATTTCACTCAAATGTTTGGTTGCTTGTATTGTTGTTGTTTACTCAATTTTTAGTAGCACCAGCCCTTTATCCATTTCAAAAGTTTACATATCAGATTAATAGCCTACCCCAAGGAACTCAAATATCACCCGCCCAATTAGGCGACATTCGATTCGGATATAACACTCGAGTAACAGACGACAGCTCGCCATATCCTGAACAAGTTGAACCGACACTCACTATAATAAATTCAGGTCGACTATTAATTGGATGGAAGGAAGCTGATACTTTCAATGGTCCAGGACGTCGCGTGGGATTCTGCTTTTCTGATGATGAAGGCCAAACTTTCAGCTCAAACATCCTTATGGAAACCCTTGGACCAGGTGAATTCCAATCAGATCCTTGGCTAATTTCAGATTTTGCTGACAACGCTTACTTTGCATTTTTAGAATATGGCGGTCCTGGTGAAGGGATAGGGGTGACAAAAACAATTGATGGAGGTTCTTCATGGCAAACGCCAACTCAAGCCAGTGATACTATCGGATACCTCGATGATAAGGAAACTGGTTGTATAGACATGTACGGGAATATCTACATGATGTGGGACCATTTTACTACTCAAACTTCGGCTGACCTTGTGTTCACCAAATCAACAAATGGCGGGTCCTCATTCCTGCCAACCCAGATTTTAGGTCCTTGGAACACACATGGCGGCATTCCATATCTTTCATGTTCACCTAATGGCACGCTATTCGTGTCAACGATATGGAACTCAAATCCTAATGGACCCATCGATACAATATTCTTCATGAAGTCCACAGATTATGGGACTACGTGGACATTACCTCAACAAGTTAATCCTCCGGGATTCGGTGAGATTGCCATTATTACTGTTTGTGCTACTGATAGTCTTAATAACATTTACATCTGCTTTGCTGCAGGTTCACTAGCTGACAAAGAGGTTTTTGTAACAAAATCAATTGATGGAGGAACCTCGTGGCTGCAACCTGTGCAAGTAAACGATGTCATGACAAACATGCAACGAATGGTAGAAATGCACATAGATTCAGATGATAATATTCACGTAGCTTGGTTAGATGCGAGAAATGATGAATGGGATATATTTTACAGTTTTTCGGCTGATGGTGGAAATACCTATTCTCAAGACATTCGGATTACATCCGAAGGTTTTCCCCTATCCTTTTCACGTCCCGGAGATTATTTCACCCTTCGTTCAGGACCTAGTGGAAAACTCTACATCGTATGGACTGATGGGCGAAATCTAGCGGATCAGGATATTTATTTTGCTAAACAGGATATCGCTCCACCAGTGATTATCACATATCCACTAGAGCCTCCTTTTCAATTTCAACCAGTTACATTTACAGTTGAAGTTACTGATGATGATCGTGTAGCTTTTGTTGATCTTCATTACCAGGTAGATCAAGGTTCGATCCATCATTTATTATTGAATGAAATCTCAGAAAACATCTATCAAGTCACTGTTCCGGGTAATAGTATTTCTGGAAGTATTCTTTCATATTATTTTGGTGCAAATGATTCCGCGGGACGATATTCACGGTTCCCCTCTGAAGCGACTGGATTTTTCAGTGTTCCAATTAGCACTGTTTCACCGACATTACTCTTAACTATCGCAGCTGCAATAGTAGTCATTGTAGTAGTAATTATTTTCTCTGTCTGGTACTTACGGAAAGATTAGTGATTATCAAGTCAAAGGATCGATCGTATTCTGATTCCTATGTATTATGAGATTTTCCCATCCTAGTCTAGAATAACAGATGAATGATTAAATATGACCAATCATCTGAAAGTATGTGAAGGGAAGCTCAATGAGTGAAGAAGCCTATATTCTTGAATTTTGTCGACAGTGGTTACCAGCCTGGACAGGTAATGAACCTGACACATTATTGGCATTCTATACAGACAATGCTTTCTATAGTGACCCAGCTAATCCGGACGGGTTAAAAGGACATGATCAACTACGTGAATATTTCACGCGACTCCTTGCTGCTAATCCAAATTGGATCTGGGAGCCTGTTGAAGTGTTTCCTACAACACGAGGGTTTACGCTTAAATGGCGAGCTGTTATTCCGACAGGTAGAAAGAAAATCATTGAATTTGGTATGGATATTGTTGAACTGGATGATGGTAAAATTAGTCGTAATGAAGTATATTTTGACCGAACTCGTTTGCTACAAGCTCTTCCAAAGAAAAAGAAGTAAAATTAAATGGCCTATGACATGTTACTTTCACCAGTGTTAATTCGTTGGTAGAGCTTTTTGTTGGTTTTATAAATTCCAACATATTCCTTGAAGATTCTGTCATAATACCTTCTATTTTCAGGATTCGGGGTATAGGTTTTTGCAATTTTTATGAGGTCAGGAATATCGTTGAAAGTGATATAGCCCAAACCCACACTGGCAATAAAGGCTGCTCCACGGGCATTTGCTTGAATTGGATCAAGAACTTGCCGAATATTACAATTAAGAACATCAGCATAAATTTGGCACCAGACATCTGACTGAGCACCCCCACCAATCATGTTAAGTGTTTTAAACGGTTGCTTGATGAATTTTTCAACCGCTATGAGAACCCATCGGCTATTAAAAGCAACCCCTTCAAAGACTGCCCGAATAATGTGACCTTTTTCACTATCTAATGAGAGGTTAAAGAATGCACCGCGAACAGTATGGTCTTCAATCGGTGTTCGTTCACCATAGAGCCATGGCGTGAATATGATTTTATTACTTCGTACTGGAACTTGTTCAACAATCTGATCAAATTCTTGGTAGACATCTTGATTTCCGCATTTTGTTTTATCATCGGGGTAAAAAACTTTATCCCGAAGGAAGGTTAAACAAGCTCCTGCAGTTTCTTGTTCATTAGCAATGAAGTATCGGCCAGGAATAGCAGAAGGGAGTGAAGCCATGTTGCTTCCAATATCAGTCTTTTTGTATGGCACATGACACGTCAGCCAACTGCTGGTACCAATATAGATGTGACCTTCAAAGTCTCGAACTGCACCTGAACCAATCACTGCCGACGGAATATCAGGAGCTCCAACAAACACCTTTACCTCCTCATTGAGACCAAGGGTATTTGCCACCTCTTTCTGAAGAGTTCCAAGTACATCAGTGGATTCTTTCAAAATGGGTAATTTGTCAGGGTGAAGTCCTAACTTCTTGATTAGCCCTTGATCATAATGCAGATTACTAATATCCCGAGTGTCGATTACCCAATATAACATCATTGAGGCAGGTGAAGAAGCTACTTCTCCTGAAAGCCGTAGATTGATGTAATCTGTCGGTTCAAGGAATAGAGTTGCTTGCTCATACAGGTCAGGGTGTTCCTGTTGGATATATAGGATATGGGCAATGGGGTCTTTACCACTTTTCGTGGGTATTCCAGCAGTTTTTCGGAGCCACCGAAGAAGGTTAAGAATAGAATAACCTTGAATGTTAATGATGCCTTTGAATTTCTTTCGTACATAAGGGGCTCCTCGAGAGTCCATCCAAATGATCGCATTCATGAGGTGGTTTCCATTAACATCTACCGCTACCGTCCCTGACCATTGGCTAGTATTACATACAGCAACAATATCCTCTGGCGGAACAAGTTTTTGTTCTATGAGACCCTTAGCAGCTGAGAGGAACGCCTGCCACCATTCTTCAGGATTTTGTTCCGCTCCTCCGCCTGGATGTAAGTAGAGAGGAGTATTTTCACATGTCCATCCAATAACTTCTCCACGCGTTGAAACAATCGCGGGTTTCATCGCTGTTGTGCCATGATCGATGGCTAGGATGTATTTGTCTTTACCAGAAGAAAGTGTCATGTAACTACCCTCGGAGTTTTATGAAATGCTAACGTTATGAAGTTAGTTCTAAAATAGGCTTCGGCACAAAAAATCGCACTTATATTGATAATTCCTTGATGTTTCCTTCATCATCAATAGATTGAATTAGGAGAGGACTGCCAGCTCCAGCTACATTTTCGAGTTGTAGATATTCTTGCATGACGCCAAGGAATTCCATGGGATCTACACCTGCTTCAGGAGGAAATACACCTTTGGTCAAGATTTTTCCTCGTTGCATTAGTGTAGCACCAATTGCCGCAGGTATCCCAGTTCCTTCACCCATGGCTTGCCCTATAGACCATAATGAGAATACATATTGATGGGGTTTCCCGTTCTTTTCCCCTGAAACTACGATTTTGGCACATCCCCTTTGTTCTCCAAATTTGGTTTCCTTGAGAATTCGTTCCCGTTCTTGGATGATATAAGAAATTATGAAATCGCGGGGTGTAACTGGTATGTTTTTTACAATTATTGGCTCTTCACTTGTAATTCCCATTTCAACCAATTTAATTATAAAATTAAAGTATTGATCAGGGAGGACTGTTCCTTTATTGGTAACACGCTTACATTTAATGTATTTAGGCAGTGTAACAGTCTCAGGATGCGGATATGGATAGCAAAGATAGGTCCCAATTTTATGAAATGTTACCTCTTCACGAAGGGCAATACCCTCGTCTTCAAAAAATCGAATGGTTTGTTGTTTCCCATTTAGAAACATAGGGATGTCTGATGTCATAGCATGAATCCGGTGAGCAATGACAGCTGCTCCTTCAGTGGGTTCTCCACCGTGAGCGTGGAATATATCAATAGCATCAATTCTGTCCAAGAGTTGATCAGCTGTGAACCTAACTAGGATATTGGAAACGCCCGGAGAACTTCCCATACCAATTAACGCAGAAACATCTGCTTCTTTGGCGACTCGATCCATTGCCATTAGAGCTAATGTTGGCTCCACGTCGTCACAGACATCAATATAGTTAATTCCCGATTTTATAACAGCTTTGAGAATGGTTGGTCCATATCGATAGAAGGGACCCACACAGTTGAGAACCACGTCTGAATCTTTAATTGCTGTTCGAATACTTTTGGGATCCAATGCATTTACTTCTAAAGCTGTACATTCGCCACCAAGTTTATCGGCAAGAATTTGAGCAGCATCAGTATTGATATCTGCAATAATGATTTCATTGAAATCAGGCAGTTCGTTCAGTGTTCTTACAGCAACACTGCCGACTGCCCCACATCCACCAAGAACTGTGATACGAGGCATAGCTCTCAATAATTGAATCTGGTATTTAGTTATAATGTCAGTTCAAAAAATTAGGTTTTGATTTCCTTGAGTGACATTTTTGTATATAAAAGAAAAGCAAACATTCTTATCATATTCAACGAGGGTTTAAATTAGTCATGAAGGAGTTAGGGGCCAGTTTCTATATGAGACTGCACATCCATTATGACTAAGAATCGAAACTTTGGGGCTAGTATTCGTGGTTGACACAGCTTCTCCTCAGCGATGGATATTCAAAGTCATCCTCATGGGAGATTACGCTGTTGGAAAAACCTGTATCATTCGACGATACGTATCAAACACTTTCATTGAGGATTATAAAGCGAGTATTGGCGTGGATATCACCTCTCAAGAACTCTCATATGAGAAGGGAGAAGTACAACTACAAATTTGGGACATGTCAGGGCAAACAGATTTCAAACTTGTACGTAGTCAATTTATGAGCGGAACTGACATGGGAATAATTGTATTTGATCTTACCCGACCGAGTAGTCTCCAGAATATTTCGCGTTGGATCAATGAAATACTTGCGATGGTTCCGAATTTACCCCTAGTTCTGGTAGGTAACAAGTCTGATTTAGTAAAAGAGAGGCAAATATCCGAGGAAACAGCAAAGAAATCATTAACGGAACATGATATGCTTTTTTATGTTGAGACTTCCGCGAAATCGGGAGAGAATATTATACAATTGTTTGATATGATCGCTCAACAAATTTTAGCAGACGCGAAATAACAAAGATGCCCCGCAATTTAGTATTTTCACTTTTTTCGGTAGTTATTTTCACATTTATTAATATTAAATAGAAAAAGAATGAAAGTGTATGGTCCTACCGATTAGAACATAGTAGTGTGGTATTCATGGCTAATTTACTCATTGGATTTGGTATTCCCAATTGGGTTTGGGACATCATAGCTCTTGTACTAACGTTTCTTGCAATTCTTTTTTTGATTCGTATTAATGATTTGCTCCGAAAAAGAGATATTTTACCCATTTATGTATCTCGGAAAGTCATTCATATCTTTGCGGCACCAGTATATTTCACGTGCTGGTTACTTTTTTCCGGAGATTATTACAGTCGCTATTTCGCTGCAGTTGTGCCTTTACTCTTTGTTCTCCTCTTCATTGCTATTGGAACTGGTATTTTGAAAAATGAAGAATTTGTCAATACAATGTCTCGAGAAGGTCAGCCTAGCGAGCTCCTCAGAGGAACACTCTTCTATGCAATAATAATGGTCTTCAGCACGATCTTTTTTTGGTATATCCCTGTTGATACAACACTTCAACCAAATTGGGCTATTTTCATCCCTACTGCAATTCTCATTTTCGGTCCTCTTGCAGGTGGTGATGGCTTTGCAGACCTCATAGGCAGACGGTTTGGAAAACGGAAATTCCACATATTTGCAAACAAAAGTATTATTGGCACCCTGACTATGCTTGTTTTCAGTCTACTCTTCGCTTTTGGACTTCTTTTCATCTTCTGGTTAGCCCTTGACCCACTTTGGGCATCGGTTAACGTCTCCAGACTGATTATTCCGATTCTTGTCGTAAGTATCGTTTGTACAATTATCGAGATGTCTAGCCCGCGTAATCTAGATAACCTCTTAATTCCATTATTTGCCGTGATTACAATCATTATCTTGGCTTGGTTTGGCCTATACACTTATCCCATTTGGCATATTGGACCCCTACTCTAAGTCAATTCAGAAGCCCTTTTCAAGGTGGCATCATAATATCTACCTGTTCTGCTGATGTGGCAGGATGCGGGAATACAAACAATAGTTCGAGAAAGGAGTTGGTTCATTCCTTGCCAGAAAACCTGACTATTATCAAACTTGGCGGATCTCTAATTACTGATAAAAGAAAACCCTATACCTTGCGTGAAGAACAGCTTCAACGCATCACAAAAGAAATTGCGGACGTTTTGGGTCACTGTATTATTGTACATGGCGTTGGGAGTTTTGGCCATGTTCCCGTCATTGAGAGGAAGCTCTACGAAGGATTCAAGGAGCCTGCCCAGCTACCAGAACTCTCTAAAACTATGGTTGAGGTTTTTCAACTTAGAATGGCTGTCACCAAAGCAGTTACTGATGCAGGGCTAGCCCCTGTAATTTTTTTACCCAGTAATATTTTCTTCATGACTGAAGGCGAAATAACTGGACACTTTAGTGGCGGACTCCGCCAATACCTAGATTTGGGAATGACTCTTTTAATAGGTGGAGATATGTGTGCAGATTCGCAGCGTGGTTTCAGTGTATGTTCGGGAGATAAAGTAGTACAACTCCTTTCCCGACTTCTTAGTCCTCGAGATGTGATATTTGCTACCGATGTTGCAGGGATATTCACTTCTGATCCTAAACTCGATCCCAAAGCTAAACTAATTTCACATATATCCTTAGGCAAGATAGAAGAATTTGAGAAACTCGCTGATAAAGCTGCAACTCCTGATATAACAAAAGGTATGCGCGGGAAGCTAGAAGAAATAAAACGATTTGAACCGATTCTTAAAGCCGGAGCTGAAGTAGCCATTCTTGGCATGACTGAACCCAACATACTACGTCGGTATATGGAAGGAGATCCAGATGTACCGTGTACGCGAATTACACTTTAGAGAGTATGAATCCAATTCATAGGTTGAAACTTTTTTAGTCGTGGCTATGATGCAAATCGCTAGGTGTTCCTTTTTGATTGTACAAGACATTACAATTAAGCTATTCATGAATAGTGACTTCAATCATATAATGCAGCAATAGATACAAAACCGGGTCTGATTTTAACTTGTTACTAATTCTTTTTACGGAGACAATACATACAGATAGGAAGCCTTTCATTACAATGATAACGGATGGATAAGATTGCCCGTCAATATAATTGTCTTCTTCTCCACTACCTCACTGAAACGACGTGTTTCTGGCATAAATAATAAACTGGAATCAACAGCAGCCAAGGTGTTCACCCCTGAAAATTACATAAGTGAAGGAATGAAAAGAGATAAGACGATTCGCGATCAACATAACTTTCTTTTTATTGGATCTGGTGGAACAGAAGGCGATATCGCGAAATTCCTTCAAAAAGTAAAATTCCCACCACCAATTCAGCTTCTTACTCATGAAGGAGATAATTCTCTACCTGCGGCAATGGAAGTCAGAAAGTACCTAGAACAACATGGCACACCAGCAAGAATAATCCATGATTCTTTGGAACAATTGATTGGTCGAATTTCAGATTGGTGCGACTACGACGTGATACTGGATCGACTAACTCGAAGTCGTATAGGTATCATTGGTAATCCATCTTCTTGGTTAATTGCTTCAAATATTGATCAACAAGCTGTGGCGAAAAAATGGGGAGTAGAATTCAAACAATATCCGATGACAGTCCTTTCTAATCGAACGAAAGATGAACTTTGGACAGAATTTACTCCAACTCTTGAACAATTTCTTAATAACTCTAGTAATATAGATTGTAATAATGAAGACATCCAAAAATCCGCAATTGTTGCACAGTCACTAATTGCACTAGTAAAAAACCATGATTTAGATGCAGTAACTGTTGAATGCTTTAAACTCCTTGAAGACACAAAAACCTCAGGTTGTTTTGCTGTTTCTCATATTAATTCACTTGAGAATATCATAGCCGGTTGCGAGGGTGATTTACCTACCACGTTTACATTACTCTTAGGGAAATACTTAACCAAACAACCTTCCTTCATGGCTAACGTCGTTGATGTAAATGTCGATAATAATTCCGTAGTTTTTGCACACTGTACTGTTCCCACAAATATTGTTGAATCCTATGAAATAACGTCGCATTTTGAAAGTAACAAGAGTGTTGCGATACGTGGACAATTTCCTTTTCGAGATATCACCGTCTTTAAAATGTTTGGCAAAGAACTCACTGAATTCTGGGTATCAGAAGGTGTCATTACGAAGAATCTCTCAGATGAGTATCGGTGTCGAACACAGATCCGAACAACTCTAACCGAATCAGTTAGTTACTTCCTCAATAATTCCCTGGCAAATCATCATGTGATAATTCCTGGCAAGCATAAGCGTCGCATCCTTGACTTTTTTGATTTTATTCAACGCCAATAAATTCTTTTTAGAAGGTTTTGACTACAATATTAAATCGTAGTCTAAGCCATTTGGCGCGTTTCATAATATCTCGATCAAATTAGGTAATCATTAGCTAGGGATTCATCTCATAGAGTCCTTTGTGTTTAATGACATGCTCCCAAGATTGTTGGTATCTTTCGGAATCGTGTATGGGTTTTTGAATCATTTGAGTACAGTAATCGGCTTGCTTGGTAGTAGTACTTGATTTACTAAAGAGTTGTAGGGCATATTTGGAGAAATCACGAACCATAAAGTCGAAAATTTGATCGATGATATCGGATTTGAGCTTATAGATTTGGGCATTTTCTAAGATAAGTTGAGCATAGACAATTAAAGCAAACAATTCAGCAATTGCCATTGAAAAATCTGTATCTTTTTGTTGATCCACATTTGGTGTCGCATTCGAAAGAAGGTCTCTAAAGAAATTAATTTGAGCATGGAAGACGTTTACATTAGGCAGGTCAATTTCATTAAAGATTAGATTATAGTCGTGGAATTGAATTTTTCCGAGCCCGCGTGTTGGGCCTTGTTCAAATAAGAAAGCATCATGTGTTGGTTGGTCTTGACGTGAAACGGGTGAATATTGTTTTGGGTTGAAGAAGTAGTTAAAAATAAATTTCGACACTAGGGCAAGGTTGACGTGAACAGTGCCTTCTAGTTTTGGGAGTGCTCGAATGTCTCGAGCTGCCATTTCGAAGTAAGTATCTTTTTCAAAGCCTTTAGCGGCGATGACATCCCAGAGCAGATTGATCACCTCTTCGCCTTGAAGGGTGACTTTCATTTTGACCATGGTATTGTATAGGATGTATCGACGATCTTCAGGTGAAGCTATACGCATATAATCGACGGCACGTAAAGCAAAGAGTTTCATGGCAATAAGCCGTGTATATGCTTCGATAAACATTTGTTTTACGTGAGGAAAATCTGTGACAAACATACCATAAAGTTGTCGGTTGCTTGCATGGTTAATGGCTTCATAAAAAGCATGAGTACATATACCAATCGATGCCACACCAAGATTGTATTTTCCAACGTTAACAGTATTTAGTGCAGAATCCCAAGCGTTCTGTCCCTCTGAAAGAATTTCACTCCTGGTAATTCTATAATTATGAAGTCCGAATTCTGCTACAAAGTTTTGGCTGTTACACACATTTTTTACAAGATCGTAATTTTGATTACGATAATCAGCCACAAAAAAGACATATTCGCCGCTATCAGCCATTTTACCGAACGTCGAAACCATGGGTGCAGTATTGGCATTGCCAATATAGTATTTTGTTCCATTGGCCAAAAAACTCCCATCTGACTGAGGTGTGAGTGACATTTCGGTAGAATATATATCTGCACCATGAGTTTTTTCTGATAATCCAAAAGCAAAGACAGATCCATCTTTCAGATGCTGTGCAGCTCGTTTTTTAAGTGTCTCATTTTTGCTCATCCAGATAGGTCCTAATCCCAAGATGCTAACTTGCCAAGTATACCAATAGGCGAGCCCATAGAAGGCTAGAATTTCATTGAATGCATAATTACGCCACATGTCCCATCGGGCATCTTTGTCTCCATACTGAGAAGGTGTTAAGAGTGTGGAAAATATTCTCTCCCTTTTTTGGAATTCAATGAAATCAGCATAGAATGCACGGTTATGATCGTCTTCTTTGAGCTTCTGTTTCCCCCTATTCTCGAAGTAGTCGATTGTTTTTTTCATAATTTCTTTTGATCGCTTGTCAGCAAATTGATGCTTGTAATCATGAGGATTAATTAATAGCATAATCTCAACGTTCCGCTGAGTTGTTGTTAAGTTGTACTATTTATCCTTGCATGAAGCGCTACCTGCCTGATTTAAAATTAATTGGAACTTAAGTAGAACTTCATAGTCTCATTGTAAATCACTTGCTACTCACAGTATATGACTATTTATTCAACCTTTCGGGAAAAAGGGAGTACTTTGGTTTTTTCACCTCTTATCACTCTTTAATGACTTAAAATCGGTGGCTAATTTTCATGAAGCGTGCTTATTGGTTTAGAACAATTTTCTTCAGTTTAGAATCTACGAACATCCTTTTTACATAGTAAATCTGTTTTATTTCCTCCTTATCTGATCATTATCCTACTTCATTGCTCACGCTTTTCATGATTTTATATTACCTCGTTTAATCGAGACAGAGAATTGTTGAAAGAATTGTAGAACGTATAGGAATCGAACATCTCAATAATACTCAGAGTTGATAAAGCAAAACGACTAATATTCATCAAAACTAGGTAGAAGTAGCCTTCTTTATGATTAGGTGACTGTGATTTGCTTTCTGAACGTGTAAAACGTTTGCGTGAGTACAGTATTCATACTGCTCCATATATTTCATCGGAACGCGCAGAACTCCTCACCGACTTTTATCAAAAACATGCTCCAGAAGGAGAATCCACAACTGTTGTGAGAGCGCTAGCTTTCAAATATATCCTTGAGAAAAAGACCCTTTTCATTGGTAAGGGAGAGTTGATTGTTGGAGAACGGGGACCTAAACCTAAAGCTACACCGACATATCCAGAGCTGTGCTGTCATACCCTTGATGATCTCGAAATACTAAATAACCGCGATACAGCCACCTTCATAGTTGATGAGAAACTACGACGAATCTACAAAGAAAGAATCCTTCCATTTTGGAAAGGAAAATCTATGCGTGATAAATTGTTTAACCTTGTTTCACCCGAGTGGCAATTTGCGTATAATGCGGGTGTCTTTACTGAGTTCATGGAACAAAGGGCACCAGGTCACGCAATTTTAGATGATAAAATTTATCGACGAGGGCTCTTGGATTTTAAAGAATATATTGACCAATCCCTTCTTAAACTTGATTTTTCAAAAGATGCTGATGCTCGGAAAAATGAACAAGAGCTTAAAGCTATGGCAATCGCTATTGATGCATTGATTGTGTTTGCCAAACGTTATGCAAATTATGCTGCACAACTGGCTAGAACTGAGAAAGATCCAAATCGGAAACAAGAACTGCAGAAAATTGTTTCAACGTGTACACAAGTTCCCGCTCATGCTCCTAGAGACTTTTGGGAAGCCCTGCAAATGTATTGTTTCATCCATCTTG
>CAYFXC010000027.1:0-1704 GCA_964347045.1 uncultured archaeon | reverse complement strand
ACGGCCTCGGAGATGATCCGAAAAAAATCAATCCCCTTGTTCCGGTGGATTTGATTGTCGATCATTCAATCCAGGTCGATTAGATCAGCATCTCTATCCATTTTACGAGAAAGAACTTTCTGAGGGCACCCTATCCAAAGAGATTGCAAAAGAGTTACTGCAATGTTTTTGGGTGAAATTTAATAACCAACCCGCTCCGCCAAAGGTAGAAATTACTGCGGAGCAGAGCGGCACCTACCAAGATTTTGCACTGATTAACGTGGGAGGATTAACTGAGGCTGGCAAAGATGCTGTTAATGACCTCTCATACTTGATTCTTGATGTCTGCGAAGAAATGCGTTTAATTATGCCTAGCCTGTGTATTCAGCTTAGCCGTAAAAATCCAGACAAGTTTCTTCATCATGCATTAAAAGTTGTGAAAGCAGGATTTGGGCAGCCATCCATTTTTAATACGGATATTATTGTCGAGGAGTTTTTACGCGCAGGCAAATCGTTAGTTGATGCTCGAAATGGTGGACCCAGTGGGTGTGTGACTATTAGTGCGTTTGGAAAAGAAAGTTGTATTCTTACGGGATATTGTAATTGGCCTAAAATCCTCGAGCTGACTTTGAATAATGGTATCGACCCGAGAACAGGATTGCAGGTTGGACCAAAAACGGGTACACCTGATACATTCTCATCCTTTGATACACTTTTTACTGCTTATCGTGACCAATTGAAGTATTTTATTGATTTGAAAATCGAGAGTAATAGTGCGATCGAACGACTATATGCCAATGATATGCCCGCACCGTTTCTATCGTTGCTTATTGATGATTGTATTAAAAAAGGAAAGGACTACCATGATGGAGGTCCACGTTACAATTCCACTTACATTCAAGGCGTAGGAATGGGAACCATAACAGATTCCCTATCAGCCGTTAAGTTTCACGTCTTTGAACATAGGACTATCTCTTTACTAAATTTAGTTGATGCGCTCAATCAAAACTTTGAAGATAATGAAGAGCTTCGTCAACGACTTTTAACTGAGACTCCAAAATTTGGAAATGATGATGATTTTGCTGATGAAATTGCTAAACAAGTTTTTGAAGCTTATTTCTCTTTAATTGATGGGCGTCCTAATACAAAGGGGGGCGAATATCGAGTTAATTTGCTTCCCACCACAGTGCATATTTACTTTGGACAGGTAACAGGGGCATCTCCAAATGGTCGAAAGGCAAAGTTTCCCTTATCTGATGGAATATCCCCGAGCCATGGTGCCGATACATCTGGACCAACTGCTGTCATACATTCGGTATCAAAAATCGACCATGTAAAGACGGGAGGAACCTTGCTGAATCAGAAACTTTTACCTAAGCTGCTGAAAGATGAGGATGGTCTCAAGAAACTCGCGGCGTTGGTGAGAACGTATTTCAAACTAGGTGGACACCATATCCAGTTTAACGTCATTGATACTGAAACGTTGAAGGACGCTCAAGAGCATCCTGAAAGACATCTCGATCTTATTGTTCGTGTAGCGGGTTACAGTGATTATTTTGTTGACATTGGGAAAGAATTACAGGACGAAATCATTGCTAGAACGACCCAAGATTCGTTTACAATGAAGAAGTAGCTAACATTCTTGCTATTGTTGCTTGGTTGTATCCACTATTAGGAATTCTGATTTTCGAATCTGTATTTACCATTCTGATAGTTGGACACATT
>CAYFXC010000026.1:0-27663 GCA_964347045.1 uncultured archaeon | reverse complement strand
GCCGTCGCCAGTTCGTGGCGTGAGCTGTCCTCTTAAGTGAGGCAACGAACGAGACCCCCACCCTTAGTTGCCAGCGATACCCTTCGGGGTAGCCGGGCACACTAAGGGGACCGCTGCTGAGAAAGCAGAGGAAGGCGGGGGCCACGGCAGGTCAGTATGCCCCGAAACCCCCGGGCCACACGCGGGCTGCAAAGCCCGGGACAATGGGCCGCAACCCCGAAAGGGGAAGCCAATCTCACAACCCCGGGCACAGTCGGGATCGACGGCTGCAACCCGCCGTCGTGAACATGGAATGCCTAGTAATCGCCTGTCAACACCAGGCGGTGAATACGTCCCTGCTCCTTGCACACATCCAAGCAACTGCGTGTGTGTTTGGAGTGTAAACCGCCCGTCGCTCCACCCGAGTCAAGTTTGGATGAGCCGCTGTCCACCTGCCCGCTTCGGCGGATGGGTGGGTGGTGTCGAATCGGGGCTCGGCAAGGGGGGAGAAGTCGTAACAAGGTAGCCGTAACCAGTCTAGCTACGGTTGGACTGATCAAATCCCGCTTGCGAGCGGGCCCTTGCGGTAAGGGGAAAAGGTTGGAGATACGTTCTCTGACTTCCTTACCCTGCGGCTGGATCACCTCCTAAGAAATCATTTTCTTCGAAGGTATCCCGCTGTGGATACCTTGGAAGACTTTGTGCGGTAAGGAGTCTGGGTGTATGATGCCGGAAACACGGGTGTTGACCCATGCTTTTGGGGTGGACGACCATTTTTCTTTTTCTTATTTCGTGTTCCAATTTTTGGTACCATTGTTTTAGTGCTTGGGGTTTGGTAAATGGGTTTAGGGAAGCCTTTTTGGGATGATATGGAGTCCGGGTTTGAGTGGTTATCGCTAATCAAGATGTTTTTATCCAGGCTTTTGTTTACAGTATTTGGTGGTTCCGGTTTATGGGTGGAGATTGATGATGGAGTTGTGTTCGGTCTGTCAGCATAAGCGTACTGATGTGGTCTGTTTGGGGTGTGGGATTTACGTTTGTCGTGAGTGTGGAGTAGTGAACGATGATCGGTGCCCGATGTGTGGCGGGTTTCTTAGGTAGTCTGAAGAAGTGTGTATAGTGCGCTTCCTAACCGGTATTTCTTTTGATGCGGTGATTTGACCTTTTTTGATGGAAAGAGGGAAAAAGCACGGTGTAAAGTAGTATTATCAGGTGGGACTATGGTTAAGAGTGTGGTGAAGCGGTCTGGGGAGACCGAGCCGTTCACCAAAGAAAAGATAGTTGTTTCGTGCCTGAAGGCTGGAGCACCCATCGACCTTTCACGGCGAATCGCTAGCGATATTGAAGCAGATCCTGCTGAATCTTTAGAGAGCTTAGTGATTCGGATGCGTGTGTTAGAGGAGTTAGCAAAGGAAAAGCCCGACTACAAAGACCACTGGGAAAAGTATGACCGGGACGTAAAGCGCCGGACCTAAGGTCGTGTCTACAGTCTTTAAGCTGTCTTCGGAGTGGATATGCTCGTTGGCGTTTGTTAGGGTATCATGGATTAGCGAAGTGATGGTGGGTATTTGTTACAATGCCATGTCTTCTTCTCCTTCTCTTCTTCGTCTCAATCATTTCTGCGATGTTCGCTAGATAATGAGGGAATAGTAGATGAGCCATCCGCCGATGAGGATTTCGAAGAGAATGGCTGAGAGGCCTCCTATGGCGGATAGGAGTTGGAAGTTGGGTTTGATGAGTCTTATGCCGTTACCGATGCCTGAGGTGAGGCTGGCAAAGATGCCTAACCAGCCAATGAGTGGTGGGACCAGTCCGTAGATGATAAAGAGAATGGAGTAAGCGAGGGTGCCGATAGACCAGAAGACCATGGCGATGGTGAATCGGGTGTGTTTGGTTTGAAGAAGAGTCTGAGCTGAAGCACTGAGCGCGGTTTGTTCTGCATCACTCGTAGCGGAGTATTGTTTGGCGATGTTGAGAAGATCCCAGTAGTTGATTTCGTTATAGCTTTGGATCAGGCCTTCGCCGATTCGAAAGGTGGTCCATACAATGCCCAGTAGTAGGCTATAGGGACCAAATACACGAAACAGCAGGACCGCCAGGACAATGATGCTCACATGTTCGATCAGCGCGAACACGATACTCGTTTTGAATCGCGTTGGATGGGTGTTAACCGTTTGCAGCATCGCGTCGGTGTCAACGTCACCTAGTTCGATTTTATAGCCCAAAGCGCTCATTACAAGGTTTAGAGCCAAAATGAACAGAAAGAGAAACCCCGCTAATGTCATTTCGAGAATCAATGGAATGCCTCCAAGTATTGATTTTCATCCTCTTCACTGCTCAAGATTTTAATTATTACCGGTATCTCAAAGGTCCTATCGAGATATCTGGAAATCATTTCCTCTAAGGTGCCCTCCGGGGCATCTTGGAGTGGTGTAGGCAATGGGAGCAGGTGTAGGCGCTGGAAACACCGGTGTTGCAGACGAGCCGTTGCGGGGGACGACCACTTTTTTAGATTCTTGAATGGGTTTTGTCAATTCTCTTTGTTCGATCAAGTGATTGTTTGGTGGTGCTGCCGCCGTCTTATCATCCGGTGGCGCCGCCGCCGGGTTTGAAGATGTCGAGGAGGAGAATGAGGCCGGTGAGTATGGGCCAGGTGAAGGTACCCAAGTAGATGTAGATGAGGATGGCTTGAGTGGGGGTTGGGGTGCCTACGATGGGAAAGGCGACGAGGGGAATGACGACATTCAGGGTGACGAGTACGAGGTTTACGACGGCGAGGATTGCGAGGAGAATGCGGTATGCTCTTGCCATTGGATCACCTCCCACAATGAAACCGTGGGTAAAAATTGGTGGTTCCTATTATTTCTACGTACCGTTGTCGAGGGTACTGCCGAACAGCGTCTCACTGATAGGAGTCTCAATGGAACACGGGTGTTGTACCCTTGCCGGGGTGGACGACCACGTTTTGTTGTTGAGATGAATAGTATGCTTGGCTTTGTAAGGTAAGGAAGAGGGGGCTTTAGGTTTATTTTGTGCTGGTTCCGCATTGGCTACAGAAGTGTTCATCTTCTTGTAATGGAGTTCCGCAGGTTGAGCACTGAGGGGGTGATGGGCGTTTGATGGCTTTGTGGTGAATGGCTTCGTGTAGCAGCCGTTGTCGTTTGGGGTATTCGCGGAGAATGTAGATGATCCCGTAGAACGCAGAGAACCAAGCTACGCCGGCAAGAATCAAGAACACAGTGGCAACGATTTGTGTCTCGGTGAATGTGATGCGGATGAGGGGCGCAGTAACCCAAACGATGGCGGCAAGAATGATGCCGGCGATGAACCAATAGGCTTCATCAATGCCAAAGGGCTTAAACTGCCGTGAACTTTGGGGGAGGGGGGCTTCAACGCCGGCGTCCTCGGCTTGGCTGCGAATGCGGCGTCCTTGAATCAGAAGCACCACTCCAATGAGGAGGCCTTCAATGAGTAACACTAGGCATCCCCAAACAAGGGCGTCAAAGATCCATCGAGGAAAGTTGGATGGATCTATTTGAAGTCCAATTAGTGAACGAATTTGATTATACAATCTGACCACTCCCATCATCAAATCGGCACTTGAAGCCATCAATGAGCCTCTCAAAGAGGATATAGCCCCTGTCAATATTTCAATCTTCTCAAATTCTGCTACAATTATGAGCTCCAGAAACTATCGCTAATTTGAGACAAATTATCTATCACGTCATAATTACAAAAACCAGTTCGATATTCCTTAAGGAAGCATTTGCTTTGAGGTGTCCCGTGGGGATACCTTGAAAGACTTATTTCTAGTATCAGAGCGGGTGTATGATGTCAGCAACACAGGTGTTGTACGATCCGCTGGTGTGGACGATCACTTTTTTGCCATAGGTGTTGTTAATGGGCAAAAATGCGTGGGATTCTCCTATGTGTGACATATAAGAATTTGAAATCGGGAGTCAGATGTGAAGGAAGTTTGGTCGTAGTTACCATATTTGGCTTCGATGATGAAGCCGTTGTATTTGAGGAGGGCGTCAAGTTCTTGGGGGAAGTATATCTTGAAGGTGAAATCCCAAGAGGTTTCGTGTTGGCCTATGCGATGATAGCGTCGGATTCGATACTGTTGGTGGGCCTTATCGTAGGTTGTGGTTTCGGTGACAATGACCTTTTCGTTGGTATCGGGGTCGGTAAACTCGGTGACGGGAAATCGCGTTGCGGGGTCTCGTGTTAGATATTCTAGGTCCGGGTTGAAGACGCCAAAGATGAAGCGGCCTTTCTTAGTCAGATGTTGTTGGACCGAGGATAGACAGCGCTCAAAGCGATCAACGGTTTCGAGGTGGGCAATGGTATTGCCTGCTAGAATAATGAGGTTGAACTTGCGGTTCAGTGTGAAATTCGTCATATCGCCTTGGATTAATTCAAGTGGGATAGCTTTACGCTTGGCCTTCTCCCGCGCCTGGTCTAACATGGGTTCAGAGATGTCAAGACCGACCACATCAAGGTCAGCTTCAGCTAACGGAATTGTTACGCGTCCTGTGCCGCAGGCGAGATCTAGCACGGGGTCGCCATACTTCCTCGCGTGTTCAAGGTAAAACGCAATACCCAGATCCGTGTTTTGTTGACTGTGTATGACAAGGTCATAAAATCGGCCATCAAGGTACATGGAATCTTGTCCGGGTTCTTTCTTTCTAGCTTTTACGTTCATCAAGGTTTTCCTCCGAATACATCCACTTCAAATAGCGTGGGTCAGTGAAGTGCCGCCCTCCAAGGAATAGACTACACTTGCAGTCCAATATGTATTATGTAATTACATCGAAAATTATTTGCTCGTGTTGGTAGGGGAGACCTACTTTGTGGCATCTAATTATTTCGCAGTTTTTTAAGGCGTTGTTTTAAGTTGAAGAAGTTTTATCTACACCGACTGATTGAATCTAAAGTGATTATTGATTTTGAGTGAATTGGTGGAATTTAGTATGGCATTAATTGATACGGCGAACATCTTGGCGAAAGCGGGTTCAATTGTGACCATCATTTTAGGAATTCTTGCGGGGGTATTGAATGGTCTTGTGATGTATGAGGAGTTTGGTGGGCAGCATGGTATTGCAGCTGAAACGGTTCTGTGGTTTTCCTTGGCAATTATGGCGGTGGTTTTTGGGTTCATCGTTCTGTTTTATTGTGTGCCGAGGATGGACCAAGATCGGCAGGCTACGGCTCTATACTTCATTATTTTCGGTGTGATTGCGGCTATTGGGTCGTATCTTGTTGGTGGGGTGTTAATATTCGTCGCGGGGATCTTAGTGGCGGTGGAGCAAGCGGGCTAATTAAGTGAAGCTTAAAAATGCCCTGAGGTCGGCGAGGATCCTGCAACTGCAGCAATACAATTTCGTTAAGGATGTTGCGTCAGAAACCCATTTCTTCTAAGGTACCTAGTAGGGAAACCTTGCAAGGCTCTTTGTCTAGTGAGGTGTCTGGATGTATGATGCTGGAAAAACTAGTGTTGTATACGCCAGTTGTGGTGAACAGCTATTTTTTCTTTGGGTTGAGTTGTGGATAATAAAATCATAAATAGAAGGGGATGTGGTTGAGGAGTGCTAAGGTGGATTGAATGAGCACAGTTCGTGATGTTCTCGTGGTGGGTGGTGGGCTAGGTGGTTTGGCGGCGGCTTTGACCTGTGCGAAGCACGGATTAGATGTGGTGCTATTTGAACAGCATCACAAAGTGGGTGGGTGTGCGTCGAGTTTTAAGCGGAAAGGGTATAACTTTGAGGTGTCGCTGCATGCAATTAATGGGCGGGCAGAGGACAGCCAGATTCTGCAGTTTTTTGAGCTGTTACCTCTGATTCGACCCATTCAGCTCAAGGACTGGTATCGAGTGCAAGTAGAGAAGGTTCCAGGGGGGGATCAGCTAGATTTTCGTATGCCTTTAAATTGGGAGGCGGCGGAGAATGCGTTGGTGGAGGCGTTTCCGAAAGCCAAAGCGAATATTCGAGCGTGGTTTGAGTTTGTCGAGACGCTCCAGCAAGAAATTATGAGTTTGATGGGATATGCCCCACCCGTGAAAGGTTCATTTCGATTTCTCACGGACTGGGGGATGAAAACCCTTCAAGAAGCCCTGGATTATTTCTTTAAGGAGCATGAGGGGGCAAAACTTGCGGTAAGTGGCGCGTGGAATTGGCTGGGACAAGGCCCCGATACTCAAAGCGTTATCAACTTTGCGATTGGCTTTAGGTCCTACCTTCAAGGTGGCGGTTGGCAACTCCATGAAGGGTCTCAATCACTGGCTCAGGCCTATGCGAAGCGGCTTGCAGAAGCAGGGGCCGAGATTCGGGTGAAAACTCCCGTCGAAGGCGTGCACATTGATCAGAATCAAGCACAGCATGTGGTGCTCAGCGACGGAGAACAGGTTCGGGCACGTTATTTCGTGTGGAATGGTTCAGCGGGTCCACTCTTTCGGGAGAGGCTTCAAGGTAATCCATCCACGAATATCATGGAGTATGGGGAGAAATTAGCTCAATTGAAAGGCACCATAAGCTTTACTTCACTCTTTTTAGGCGTTGATGGAGATCTCAGTGACTACCTACCAGACTATGAACAGCTTTGGTATCCAGGGAAGATTTCAGCAGCCACCCTGCAGAACAGCATTAATAAGGGACAACCCGAAGCGGCGGGATTTCTAATTACCAATTATACAAAACTTGGAAGCCAATGGTTTGCCCCTTCCGGAAAAAGTAATGTGGTAGTAACACTTCTCGACTCCATCAACCGTTGGCCGACACGAAATACACCACAATATAAACAAATGAAACAACAAACCACAGATCAAATTCTACACTTTGTACAAAAGAAAATGGGACTCAGATTGGGAGAACGTCTGGAGCACGTGGAAACCTCAACCCCCCGAACGTTTGAGCGATATCTTTGGACTGAGTGGGGTACAGCGTATGGCTATGATGCGACACCAGATCAGATCGGCCCTCTTCGACCCGATCAGAAGACGCCTATTACAAACTTGTGGCTCGCGGGACAGTGGACACGACCAGGGCATGGCTACGGTCCATGTCAAGCTTCTGGATTTTTAGCGGGCAAAGCGATTTGTGAAACCTTGGGTGTATGGGAGAAGATTTAATTTCTAAAGTAAATTGAACGGCACTGAACAGTTCATTACCTCGAAAATACCTCAAAAGGAAATAGTTGGAGACTTATGTGCGGTAAGGAATTTGAGTGGAATCTACTGGAAACATGGGTGTTGTAACAATCTAGTGGGGTGGACGGCTACTTTTCCTGTTATTGGACTTGTTCCCGACTAGTCGAAATTTACAGTTGCGGGCGAATCTAGTTTAAATTGGTGACAGGGAAAGCAAAGGTTTTTTCTTGCTTTAAGGGGATAATAGCCGCTATGACGCCTAGAGAAGAGGTGACAGATCGTGGGCCAGTGGGCCCAATCGTTCTGTTAGCGATAGGAATTATTTTGTTGTACAGTTTTGGCTTTTACAATCTGCTCTTCTTGGTTTCTCCCTTTTTACCGATTATCATCGATTTCATTAACCTGGCAGTCCCATGGCTCGCAGGTTTCTGGTGGGCTGGACTAGCCTTCATCATAATCCTTATTGTCTTGGGGTTAGGGCTCGCGTATATCATTCTACAATTAATGAAACGCGCAGCTGCAGGAACATTACGCGTTCTCTGGATACTCCAAGCGGTATTTATGATCGCGATTGGAATCGTTCTTCTCATCTTCTTAGGACCCATTGGGATTTTTGGGTTGATTTTTCCTTTCATTGGAATAATTCAGTTATGGGTCTGGTTCCGACGTCGACAAAAAATCGAGCGCGCTGGCAAACTGGTTGAATTCACAGCACAACTGCTGCTTGAAGAAAAAGAGATGTTCATAATTCCCTTGGTTACTGCGGTGTTCAGCCTGCTGACCGGCATTCTCATGATGGCAACCTATGGCGCCATGTACACATGGCTACCCTTAATCGGGATTCCATCTGATTCCTGGATTTTCTTCATCCTAAGCATCCTAATCCAAATCCCATATCTTTTCATTTACTTCTCAGCCTTCTATATCTTTGAAGGCATTAACATCTCCATCGCACACACTTGGTTTCGAGAAGAAGATCCAGTACTACGTGGTGGGGTCCGAGAAGTCCGACAAGTATTAGGAACGATTATTCAATTCGCCGCTCTACGCACGGCAGTGGCAGTCGGTCAGAGTGCCATTCGCCAAGGAAGCGCTCGACAGGGCGGAATATGGGCTTTAATCGGTGGAATTTTCGCCCGAATCATCGGGGCCATCTTTCGTTTCATCAACTACTTCACTCTTCCCGCCATTATAATTGAAAAACAGCGACTGATTGATTCAATCAAGCGGTCCGTCAGTGTCACTTGGCAATACCTAGTCGACGTCTACATAGCCGAAACCGGTGTTTCGACCGTGTTCAGCTTCTTTGGTGGGCTCCTTAGCCTAGGCTTCTTCGCCGTCGGGTTTCTCTTCGGATATATAATCGCCATCATTCTCCTAGCAAATCTCTTCCTCGCACTAATTGCCGGTATCATCTTCGCCATCTTCTTCAGCATTTTTGCCTCCGTACCCAGTTATTTCATATTCCGACCACTGAATACCGCGTACCGAACGTTCATGTTTTCGTACGCACTCGACGAAGAAAGCAGTTTTACACTACCCAGCCGATTACCAAAGGCCTACCGTGATACAATTGAAGACGCCCAAGCCGACTGGGAAGCATCAGGTAAAGATCGTTTCATGGAAGAACCACCTTCCGAATGGTAACACCTCACAAGAGAAATCCTCCACGTCGGAGGATTTCTATCCTCCATTTTTTCCTTCACACCCAAAGCAGAATGAGAATATCTAAAAAAAGCCAAGAGGAGAAAAACAAATGCTAGTCTTCTGGTTGTGGCTGATGACCAAATTGTCTCATTGTAATATTTCTGATTAGGTAAATAAATGGGGTTGAGTGAAGTACCCTTTAGGGCGTAATTGAGGTTCGATAATGGTTTTATTTTCTTTTATTGGATGTTGGATTTCAGTTGTTTACCGATAGAGAAGGCATGGGCAATGAGTTGTCCGACTTGGTGGTAGGTTTTAGTTCCAGTGGCATAAACAATTGGGTTAATTTTTGTGATATCAGGGGTGTTATCGGTGAGGAACCGCTCTTGGGTATAGACTTCGGTGATTTCCCCTATGAAGACGGTGTGGGTTCCGTAGGTGGGTGCGTCGATCAGTTTACATTCCAGGTTAAGAGGGCAATCGGTAATCATTGGAGCGGTCTTCAATTGTCCATAAAAGGTTTCAAAGAGAGTAGATTTATCCACGGTGTGTCCGGAGTATATTCCCACATAATCGGTGATGGTGACCATCTCTACGGAGGGAATGTTGACACTGAAGGTACCATTTTCCGTGATGCCTAGACTCGTTTTTTTCTTCGTCCCATAAATGGAAACATAAATGATTGGAGGAGTCCCACTCAGAATACCACAATAAGCGATTGTTATAAAATTGGGTTTGCCTTCAACATTTGCTCCAACGAGAACCGTTGGCATCGGGTACAAAACCGCTTTCGGGCCCAGAGTATGTTTGTTCATGGTTCATGGTTCAAGATGTACCGGTTATTACATGTTTCCTATGAGGGTTCGCGCGAATAGACTATCATATGCCAGATAAAGGTTTTTTGATGAACCCGTTGTTTGAAGCCCTTGCCTTGAAGCATCGTATCAATAGCGTCGACGGGGTGGATACGGGTTCGAAATGGGTGGCGTCTTATCCATAGGATGAAATTCCCCCACCCGATGGAGAGTTTACTCATTAAATTCGTCCGCGGAATTACGATGCCATATAAGTTGCGGGCAAGTGAGGAGGATTGTTCCACAAGGCTCTGCCAATCGTGGTAACAACAAATAACTTTGTCAAGTGTTACAATATCGCTGGAAGAAATCGTATGAGCAAGGTCGACAAAATCGCCATGATGATGACTAATGCGGTCTTCATGCCCTTGACGCGCGGCTTCCTGCTTCGTCGCCTCAATATACGCTTGGGAGACTTCGGCGTTAATGCTGTGACGCAAACCAGATTTTAATAATTCGTGCTGAATTACTCCGATTCCGCCACCAATATCGAGTAGCGTTTTCCCCTTCACGCCTTGGCTTTTAAGTGCGTCAACGAGAAGTCGGGTGGTTTTAATCATTCCCTTCTCCCTATACTGCTTGAGTTCGGTTTCTGCCACGCTCTGATCGAAGGTGGTTTCGAGGATTTGCCGTTGACAACAGCTCATGGTTCTGGCTTCCATAAAGTTCTAGATTGGAGAATATTATTCCAAAACCTAGTTATAATAAACATATCTTTTGAAGCCGTTTGTCGTCACACCAATTCTTTGAAATATTAATTAGGAATGAGCTTCTTCGGCTTTGCTCCAACACTAAAGCAGGGGAGGTTTACGCATTGTAATTTCGTAGAGTGGATTATTGTCGTGTTCCTCGAGCAGTTGATGTGCTTGCTTGTGTTTAGGCTAAAATTTTGGTTGAAACCGATATTCTTGTTATTATAGTAGTAATTTAAGTCCCAGTTCTATCGTAGCGGGCGGTTACGGAGGATTTTTGGATACAATTTGAACTTTTTGTACACAGTATAGGATTACTGGGTTTAATTCCAGTTGTCCTGTTGGTTGTCCTCATGTTGTGAGGCGTCTTTGCTAGCTCTGGGAGAAGTAGGACACTCTCCTTTTTAGGATTTTTAATTTTCCTTAGTGTGTTGGTTGCCCAGGTAGCGATCCAATTAGCTAAATGGGGTATAATCGCCCCGTCAGATTGGCTACTATGGGGCCGGTAGGTCGACTTCGGCATGAAGGGATTTTATGTATTGCTCATCGTGCTCTATGCGATTATCCTAGCCTTTCCTGACTTCTTTAATGAACGCAAATGGATAGTGATTCTTCCCCTCATTGGGTTCATCGCCTATGTGGGTCTGATGGTCAGTGCTTTCGCTATCTCTTTTCCACTGTATGGTACAGCCTGGCTCGCGACAGCGCTCGTTCTTGTCATACTCTATATGATCCTGATTCCCCTGTACGCTGTGTTTCAGTACACGCGACAGGATAGAATGCGAGGGTCGCCCCGAGTGATATGGATATGGGTGTTTATGCTTGGAACCCTCCTCTGGGCCATTGGGTTGACTATGCTCTTCGGTGGGTGGCTTTATGGTCTTCCGGGTTTCACCGAGTTCTTCAGCGCTGAAGCAACCATGCTCGTCAGTGCCCTTGCAATTGGCTGGTACCTTATCCTGATCAGCTATTTCTTCCAAGGACGGATTCTAAGAGCAGCGAAGTCTTGAACTGAACAAAATGCTCTAGTATTGCTAGTTAACAGCGGTAAACCCCTATTTTGTATTTGAAAGGGTGCAACTCGCACCCCCTCTTTCTTTTTTATGCAGTTCCAAAGCTTCCTTCAAAATATGAAACAAAAGATAACTTTGAATGAGAAAATTTCGAAACCATGATTAGTTGATAGCGATTTTTGTCCACTCTTTGGACTCTTCTAATACGGATGGGATGAATGCGCACTGCTAGTCTTTTTTAGCAGTTGGTAGGTAGCTGTATGTGTTGTTTGGTGAATCGTCCATTGATGGAAATATCGTTGAGTGTTGTGTTTTGGGGGTACGTGATGGCTTATTGTGTGCATGTTATTGAAGAGGTGGCTGTGGGAGAAGGGTTTGTGAAGATGATGCAGGAGACCTTTTACCCGGAATATTCAGGGCGGATGTTCTTTGGATTCAATCTCATGATCTTTCTGGTGTTTGTGGCGGGTATAGTTATGTTTGAGATCTTTAGAGGGGTGTGGGTGATATGGCCGTTGAGTTTTGCCTTCATGTTTGTGACCAATGGACTCTGGCATCTGATTCAAAGTATTGCACTACGCAAGTTTTCACCGGGACTCATCACAAGCCCCATCTATTGGGTTCTAATGTACTTCATTGTCCGGTTTTTTTTGTTCGCCGGTGAAATTCTGCTGCTCCACTTTAGCATCGCAGCGATTCTTGGAACCGTCATGACCTTGATAATATTTGGACTCGCCTATCGTTTTCGCCGACAAATGAAAAGTTAATCAGCGTTATTGAGTAATGTATGCGTAGATAGAGGAATAAAAGATGGAACAGCGAGAACGCAAGTTATCAAGGCGGGTGATACCCTTTGTGGTCTTGTTATTTTTAGTTGTAATTCCGTTGACAACATTTTGGGTGGGAAAAGTCGTGGATGCCGTGCTATGGTTGCCAATGTTCCCTCCTTTTCCATTCAATCTCATTATTGGAATAGGTGCTCTTGCGATTGCCGCAACGTTATCTTTGGGGTCAATGTATCAGTTATATCGAGCTGGGAAAGGATTCCCGTGGGGGGATATAGATGAAGCCGCGCAGTCAACGGAATTGGTGACAACGGGATTGTATAGATATACGCGAAATCCAATGATACTGGGATTTTTAATCCTGCTCAGCGGGATTGGTTGGTTGGTACAGTCGATCACGGCAATCATTGTTGTGCCGCTGGTAGCGTTTTTCCTATTCTGGGTGTGGTTGAAACGGCTTGAAGAGCCAAAGTTGGAGAAACGGTTTGGTGATGCGTACCGCGTCTACAAGAAGACAACGCCGTTGATTATTCCTCGACCATGGCGACGCGCTGAAAAGGCTCAGGAAAAGCGTATCTGAACCATTTCTAAATTGAACTTCTCTGATATGTCGTTCAGAACATCTTGGAACGATGTTATGCGCTGGAAAAAGCAGTGGATTTTGATCTGAGGGGATGGACGCCTACGTTTCCAGCCAAGCCCTATTGACCAATTTTGGGAAAATGGAGTTTGCCTTCTTGCTTGAGGTAGAAGAGTGCCATGATGACAAAGATCACGATTGTAGCAATTACGATGATGAGCACGTGAATGGTTGGTAATGACCAAAGGAACGGTGGGAGAGGCGGGAGTGGAATCTGATTTCCGGTGACCCGGCAGTAAGCAATGTAAAGTTGAGCGTCAGGTTTTCCAGGGGCTTCGATTATTTGCCAGTGAATACGATAATGATGATAAGAATTGCTAAGATTTGAAAGGGAGACAGTTACTGTGGTGTAGTTGCACCAATAACCGGGAGTTTCGTTAAAGACGGGATTGAGATAAGTTAGACAAGGAAGTGTGCCGTTGGGGAGGGGTGTGTCCGATGTGACACTGTCATTTAGTCCATAAAGCAGAATGACGGCGGAGGGCCCGGTGGCGCAACTCCGATACTGGATGGTTACGCTGTTGATATCGAGTGGAGTGAAATCTTGCCAAAACATAATGGTATGTTCTTGGTTTGTGCGAGTAGGTTGAATGAACAGGGTATCGGCGTCACCGTCGTTTTCTGTATCATTGATGACCTGATATTGTTCTTTAGGACCGTTAGTATCTCCGCTGAAGTGCCAAAAAGTGGGTTTAGACACATTATGGTCATTCCCATCCCAGCCACCAGGTTCAGTGTCGGCGAAATCCCAATTAGGTACCAAATCGATGGGAACAAGAAACTGTTCGGTGGATCCGGAAACTCGTTGATTTAGGACTATCGGTGTCTGAGAGAATGCAACGAGTAATCCGAGTAAAAACAGGCATATTGTATGAGATTTTTTCATTCCTTTTCACCCGCTGAAGAGTAGTATCACACCTAGAATGTGAAAGCTAGAAGTACGTCAGCGAGTTAAAGAAGGCATTGGTCATTCTTTCGATTTAGGAATATTATTGAGAAAACTCTAATTATTCTTTTAAACTCGTTAGACCCAAAAACTAACTTTGGATGGCTTGCTTTAGGAGCACCATTGTTAGACGATTCGCGGTGTCGTGTACAGTCACTTTTCAGTTCATGCTAGATTTTTTTGTTTCGAGGTCTAATGATAGGGTGGAAGACTAGGATGCGTAGAAGCGCTCTGAGATAATGATTATAGCCGTGGAAGGAAATATTATCAGCGGGGGATTGTGTTGAATAAAGCTACGCAGAGTAAAGAAAAGCTCGTAAAGATTAATGGTGTGGAACTATGCTATGACAGTTTTGGGAAGCCGACAGACCCTGCGATGCTTTTGATTATGGGGCTTGGTGCACAGATGATTCGATGGCAAGAAGTATTCTGTGAGCAAATTGCATCCTTGGGGTATTGGGTCATCAGGTATGATAATCGGGATGTCGGAAAATCAACGAAATTCGAGGAAGCCGGGATACCGAATGTGATAACCCTGTTGCAGGAAGCACAACAAGGGGTTGCAGTTTCGGCTCCGTATAAGGTAGTAGATATGGCGAAGGATGCCGTAGGGCTCCTTGATGTGTTAAATATTGAGGTGGCTCATGTGGTTGGAGTCTCGATGGGTGGGATGATTGCCCAGTTAGTTGCTATCCATTTTCCGAAACGAGTGCGGACGTTAACCTCAATTATGTCGTCGACGGGGAACCCGGATTTGCCCCCACCGAAACCTGAAGCCTTGATGTTATTGCAACAAATCCCGCCGGATACTCGTGCAGAGTTCATTGAGTATACCGTGCAGCGACAACAGATCTTGTCTGGACCGCATTACCCTATAGATGAGGCTGCTGTTCGTGAGCTAGGGGGTCGGGCCTTTGACCGGAGTTTTTATCCGCAAGGCACAATGCGACAGTTGGCAGCTATTCTTGCTTCGGGAAGCCGTACTGAGGCATTGAAAAACGTGCAAGTTCCCACTCTGATCATTCATGGAAATGCCGATCCATTGGTTCCAGTTGAAGCCGGCAAGGATACGGCGGCATCCATCCCCGGAGCAAAATTAGTCATTATCGAAGGCATGGGACATGATATTCCGGTAGCAGTAGCACCTCAAATTATCGCCGCAATTACACAGCATGCAAAGTAATCAAAACCATAGATTATGAACGCCCTCTTGCCCCCTAACTCTCAGTAATGGTGTATTCGATGAGAAATGCACAAGTAGTGTTTCTACACAGGTATGCGGTATCTGATGTTTGTATCAGGGTGAAATTGTATGGTGCTTATGACTGGTGACGAGTATCGAAAGAGTCTTAGAAAACGGGGCCCATTGAAAGTGTATTTTACTGGTGAGCGGCTCAAAGACCCGTTGAAGCATCCGATTGTGCAGGCGTCAATCAATTCCGTGGCTTTGACCTATGATTTGGCACATAACCCGCAGGTGCAAGATGTGATGACGGCGACGTCATCGTTGACGGGGAATCGGATAAATCGGTTTTGCCATTTGCACCAAAGCACCGAGGATCTTGAAAAGAAGGTGCAAATGCTGCGGCTGCTGGGACAACAGTGTGGGACCTGCTTCCAACGTTGCGTAGGAATGGATGCACTGAATGCAGTGTATCTGACAACCTATGAAATTGACCAAAAGCATCAAACACAGTATCATAAACGTTTCAGTGAGTATGTGAAACAAGCTGAAACCCATGACTGGGTCATTGATGGCTGCATGACGGACCCCAAAGGTGATCGGAGTAAGCGACCTTCGGAACAAAAGGATCCTGACGTCTTCGTGCATGTGGTCGATCGACGTGATGGTGGAGTAATCATCCGGGGGGCGAAAGCACACCAAACGGGTGCTGTGAACTCGCATGAACATTTGATTATGCCTACCATCGCGATGCGTAATGAGGAAAAGGCGTTCACGATCTGTTGCGCAGTTCCCGCGGACGCCGAAGGAATCACCTATTTCTATGGAAGACAGGCCAGTGATTTACGCCGATTGGACCAGAGCACGGAAGGAGATATTGACTGTGGGAACCCTGAATTCGGTGGACAAGAATGTCTGGTAATCTTTGAAGATGTCTTTGTACCCACAGAGCGAATTTTCATGAATGGCGAGACTGAATTCTGTGGGCGCCTTGTCGAAAGTTTTGCGGCATATCACCGCCAAAGCTACGGGGGCTGCAAAGTGGGCGTTGGGGATGTCCTGATTGGTGCAGCGGCTACCATTGCCGAATATAACGGTGTTGAGAAGGCATCGCATATCAAAGATAAACTCACAGAAATGGTGCATCTAAATGAAACGCTATTTGCCTGCGGAATGGCTTGTTCCAGCTGTGGCAATGCTACTCCAGCAGGAAACTACCTCGTCGACATTTTGTTGGCAAATGTGTGTAAACAGAATGTAACACGATTTCCCTTCGAAATTGCACGATTACTGCAAGACATCGCAGGTGGATTATTTGTCACGTGCCCCAGTGCCAAGGAATTACAGAACCCGGAAACCCGAGACATCATCGAAAAGTATCTCATCGGAGTTGAAGAAGTCAGCACCATCAACCGGATCAAAATCTTGCGACTGATTGAGAACCTCACATTAGGGCGCGCAGCAGTAGGCTACTTAACGGAATCAATGCATGGTGCAGGATCCCCTCAAGCACAACGCATTATGATAAATCGACTTGCTAATATAGAAAATAAGAAACAGTTTGCCAAACGGCTTGCCCAGATTCAGTAGCGCCATTTGCTCTTCCGGTTAAATACGTCTCCAACCTCAGAGTTTTTGTAGGAGCTTTGTTGCTATTTAGCAGTTATTTAATTCGTTGAGCTTGTAGACTATGGTGAAACGGAAATCAGGCAACCGCTTTGAGAAAGCTATAGGAGAACTGGAGAACAGTTTGTATTTAGCCTTACAAACATATTCGAATGTTCACCGGGGCACAGGCCATCACTCCATGGTTACCACAACAATGTATGAACAAGCAAGAGTGGTTATCCTAGAGCTTTTAGAATTGGATAGAGACCGCTACGAGGTGATTTTCTGCACTCCTCGAAGAAGTGAAGCATACAAAAAGTATTTTGACCCACAAAGTGTGCACATTGTGTCAAGTGATAAACTAGGTCTCCCCTTTGGAATACAAGCTGTGGCGGTTGAGCGAAAGAAGTTACCGAAAAGCCCGATTTTTGATACCGGTGGGGGAACCGTCCGAATGGTCTACTCTGGTGCGGTCGTTTGGTCGGATACACCAAAACGGTTTGAAGCAGGAACCCCAAGCGTTATCAATGCCATTGCCTTAGCCAAAGCTCTTCAGTTAGTCAAACACCGCGGAAAGGATGTTTTCCAAGGACCAAAAGGCAAAGGCACTCCGATTTCTGAAATTCTACATCATGATAATCTAACTGAATATACGGGCACGGCACTATTGTCGGAGCTCCGCAAAACTCTAGTCGGCGGTGATGTACAAGTTCCAACCGTGTTAGGAGCCCGACCCTATGTAAATTTAGATAATGGCGCTAGCACACCTACCTTTGCACCAATATGGAACACGGTACGCATGGTATTACGGCAACCAAAGTCTGAGTATCCAATAATTATCCAAGAGGTTCGCAGAATCTGTGCAGAATTTTTGGGAGCCCCAATGAATGAATATGAAGTTATTTTCACCGCCAATACCACCGAAGCCATCAATATCATCGCACAAAATCTTGCCGCGGATTCAAAAGAAAGCACAACACCAGTCGTTGTAACCACGCTATTAGAGCACAATTCGAATGAGCTCCCGTGGCGGTATGTCTCTGGCGCTTCAGTTATCCAGCTTCCAGTCAATAAAACAGGCTTCCTAAACTTGCATCGGCTTGAAGCGCTTTTGCGCGAATATAATCAGGAAAAGAAGCATGGGACGAAGCGCATTCGCATTTTGGCAATAAGTGGAGCCTCTAACGTTCTCGGCACGACTAATGACCTTCAAGCTGTCAGTGAAATTGTCCATCGTTATAATGCACGCCTCGTCATCGATGGGGCTCAACTGGTAGCTCACCGCCGAATTTCATTGACAGAAAGCGGCATTGATTATTTTGCCTTCTCAGGTCACAAAAGCTATGCCCCATTTGGTAGCGGAGCCTTAATTGTCAAGAAGGGACTTTTGGATCTTGATTCTTCAGTATTGGCAAAAATCCGAGCTTCTAGTGAGGAAAATGTGGTAGGCATCGCCGCAATGGGGAAAGCCTTCCTTCTTCTTCAACGAATCGGTTTAAAAATAATCGAAGAGTATGAACGGAAGCTCACTCAACAAGCATTGGATGGTCTCGTGGAAATCCCAGGTATTAGAGTCTATGGTCTTCAGGATACGAAGTCACCACGATTTGTAGAACGGTTAGGAATCATTGCGTTGAGTGTGAAAACAGTTCCGCATAACATTGTAGCAAAAGAACTAGCGGAGCTTGGCGGAATTGGCGTACGTAATGGCTGTTTTTGTGCCCACATGCTCGTTAGCCGCTTAATGAAAATCTCATCATCCAGAGTTGCCTCTAGTAAGGTCTTATTTAATTTCACTCCAGAACTGATGAGTAATATCTTGCCAGGACTTATCCGCGTGAGTATAGGCCTCGAAAACGATGAACGGGATATCACTCGCCTACTGCGAGTTCTAACATTTATTACCCATAAGCCGCGATTTACCACCACAAAGCTGTTGGCGTTACTAAAATATGGAAGCCCCATTGTTCCTCATACAGCGATCGAGGACCAGATGAGCACATTTACAACAACGTTGGTCAAACAAGTATATTCTACGATAAGTTGTTGATATTCTTGCAAACAACTGCCACCGATATTCCCTTGTAAAGGGTTATTTGTTAGCTGTTGATGTTTGTGGTTTTTGTTGAAGAGGTTGATGACGGCTAACACTGATGAGCTCAAGAGCAATATAGATGATGAGGAACCCGAGAACCACATAGCTGAAAAGCAGCGTTTCCAATGGGAGAAGAAAAGAGAAGAATTGGATATGGATGTTGATGATTTCCCAACAAAGTGCGATGAAAGGGGCGAGGAAAAGGACTAAAAAGCCAGCTTTGAGTTGGCTGCGTAGGGTTCGACCAAGAGGGTCAACGGCCCAGCATTCATGATCAAAGATTTTAATGAGCGCTTTAATGCGGTTCATTGAGGGCTTACCATGCATCCAATGCCGTTCGATTAATCGCTGAAGGTAGTTTTGTCGACGAATGTCAGCATAGCTGATGCAAGAACGCAAATAGAATCGGAAAATAAGAATTAGCGCAATGGCCAAGACGGCGAAGCTGATGAAAGCAGGAAGGGAAATTAAAAAGAGCTGTCCATAGATTGCGAAAAAGCCAAGAAGGGTGACCAAAGCCCAATTAGTGAAGCCATCCTTACGTAATAGATTGTTATTTTTTTCAGCGATAATTCGCTCATAATATTCCTCAAGCCAATCCGGATCTTCAGACAAGGACTAACCCCCTTGAGACGCTACTACCATATCGAATAACTAACGGCGTGTTTTCCCTTTAATACTTGAACTTTCCAGAAACCTAGTGCCGATCGGAAAAGGGAGAGCAGAAACTTGCGAATGTTGCTTGATTATGTTCATTAAACAATCTTTCACTGAAAATCGCACTAGCCGGTAGCCAAATGATTAAATATCTCAGCTACTGAGACAGGGCTCGCTAAAGGTGAGAAGCAATGGTAAAAATGAAAATCACTGTCACTAAACGATTTCATCCCAAAGATGTTTTCGGTAAAGACTACGTCACACCCAAAGGTAAAACTGCCCCTAAATGCCAAAGCTTCAAGGACGGTGAAGAATTCCTCCTCGAAAAACTTCAGATGCCAGAAGGCTTCTGCACTTGGGCTTGGTATGATCTTTACAAAGACCTCTCCGTTCTCTATTGGGGCGGGAACTTCACTGGCTGGATGGAAGACGGCATCATGTACACCGCCTGCTCCGATGGTGTCCGACCCGTCTGCTTCAAGCTTGAACGCCTCGATGAATAAAAACATGCAGAAAATAACCCAAACTCACACAGGTGACATAAGTTGAATGAACTGGCATTTCGCACATACTTGTTCGAACAGAAGGTGGATCTAGAACAATCCACTCTACTCGTAAACCACTTGGAAGCAATGCGCGCGTTTCTAAAAACTAAAAATGTTGAATATCTCCCCAAGGGCGCACTTCTACGGTATACAGAACATCTTGTCAAAACCAACACAGACGCAGTTTTGGATACCCTACGTGCCTTCATCCATTATGGTAATTTTATTGAGAACTACGATTATGTGGCAGAGGTGCTTGAAATCGCTGAAGCGTTTAATGCGATGGATACGTTGTATGACCGAATCGGAAAAGAATGTGGAGAAGAGGTTCGCAATGCGGTGTTTGCTGATATTGACATACCACCTTTAGGAGTCGATCCTGACACGAAAAGTGACGTCACTAAAGTTGTGATGAAACGCTTGGAAGCACAGGTTGGAGAAGCGAAAACCGTTGAGTTACTAGCTCCCTGCTTGCATGGACGCCCTGATGAACCGAAAGCCCGCCAGGATTTTCTCCAGCTAAATGATATTGATGAATTCTTAGCGTTGAAGCATCAGGAAGTCGTTGACCGCTTTCGGAAGCACAAGAAAGAGGGGACCATAGAATGGGCCCAGTATGTCGATGATGATGTGGTTGCCTATGTAGAGAATACCCCGACTATTTCACCAGGCATTCGTGAAGGAGATAAAATCATTCAAACGAAGATACCCTTCCAAATCAAAGCGATGCTAGAAGCCGAAGATCCTCGGATGAAACGGTATTATGTTTGTTATTGTCCGTGGGTGCGAGGTGCGATTAAAGATGGAACGGACGACGAGATTTCCGCTAATTTCTGTCATTGTAGTGCGGGGTTTACCAAGAAATACTGGGATTTCGTCTTCAATCAACCTGTGGCCGTGCAGCCCATTGAAACCGCACTGACAGGGGCGTTGCATTGTAAGTTTGCGGTGCAAATTCCAAAGGAACATCAGAAGTAACGAAACCTGTAAACCAGTTTCTTTTTCAGGAATATAGAGGGGGATGCAGCACCCTAAGATGCTGCAGTTGTTCGACGGGCGAGGATTAGTTGAATAGACGGAATGGTTGCTGTAATTAATAGAAGCACGGGACCAATTATCCAGCCTGCCCAGAGGAAGAGAGCTAGTAAACTGAGAATGATCAGGATAATGAGTTGCCGAGGCTGGTGCGGCCAATCAGTGGACACACAACTACGGATAGTGAACACACCCAACACAATGGGCAGCGTCGCAAAAATGATAGTAATAGCGACTTGGGCATTCAATGGGACTAACAAAAGAGCTAGTCCCATCTGATAAAAGAGGAAGACGCCGCTGGCGATGAATAGAAGCCCCGTGGTGATACCCAGCCATGATGATAGCTGAGCTCTTGTGCGAAGGGCAGGGAAGCGCCAGAAGATGAGAAGAAAGCCGAGTAGGAGCGTAATAAGAACCGGAGCAATTAATCCGGCAGGCGTCTGATGGTTCCAGATATGCGTGACAAGCACCGAAAACGGGATAGTCACCCATTCCACGAAGCTGAAGCTTTCCTCATACCCAATGGCAATGGCAAAATTACCAGCCATGTTTGGTTCATAGTAGGCAAGATAATAGCGCCCTGTCGTGGGAGCAACGATATCCAAGTCGTAGAGCTGAGAAAAGGAGGTCGGAGTAAAGCCTTCGTACTCAGGATGGGGGGAAGTGGGTTCCAGGATCATTACTTGTGCACCGCTGGGAATCTCCAGATAGCCCGGAGGAGTGCTGAGGTTTGTAAGTCCATTGCCCATGAGCGCTAGTTCGGGACGAAAGCCGATAGCCGCCTCAAGTACGGGGACCATAAGCATGAGCCGGATGTGTGCTCCCGCCGGTAAATCAAAGGCAAAATAATGTGGTTCGGCGGCCTCATGAATGAGTGAGTAGATAACCCAGGATTTGGTTGGATTTTCAATTGGTACGGCTTCATCAATCGAATGCCCCCCTTCCATGAAAAGTGGAACGTGGGCGGCGGTCGTTTGTATGAGTGAAAACACAATGAGGAATCCAAGAATGATGATTAAACCACGCTTACGCATACCGTGTATTAGGCAAGAGGTCCTTTTTATTGATTTGATTTTTCGATTCGTTGTGGCGAATCCAAAGAGGGGGTCAGGCTAGCGTAAAATCGTGGTTTGCTATCAAACGGTTTCTTCGAGTTTGCGTTGGGCTAATCCAAACATGTTACCATCGAGGTCAAAGATCGCGGCTAGGACATCACCAAAGGGGTTTGTCGTAGGAGGATACCTGACCTTTGCGCCCAGTTGTTTGAATCGGTTGAAGGTGGCTTCAAGATCATCGACGCGAAACCACAGTGAAATAGCCCCCGGATATTCGAATGAGATATCTTCCACTAAATCAAAGCTAAGATAGGCATCTTTGAGGGGGAACCCGAGATGGTTCTCACTATGGGCATGGGGTGGATCCAGTTGCAGGCCGTCTTGATAAAATTGGGCTAATTCCTGCATCCGAGGTGTGGAAATGATAAGGGTGTCTAATGTAGCAGTTGGTTGATTTTTGTTCGACGTGAAAGTTTCCACCAGGACTTAGCTACAGGCTAGGTTGGGGCATAGTAACAGCGTTTTGGAGAGTCCACTTTCCCCTCTTTTTTCAATGATTTCATCGCCTTGGAAACAACATCTTTGTCGAGTCCCGTGAGGTCGGCGATTTCGCCAGGACGGAGCGGTTTCCCCGCCTTTTTCATGGCTTGTAAAATGGTTTCGTCTTCACTCATGATTGACACCTTGGTAATAACGAGTTGTTCGTCCGAATTTATATTTTAAGGAACATAAAAGATAAGTGATTTACTGAGTCGCGTTTGGGTTAATCATGAAGAAAGTGAAAGAGGCAGAGCTAACAAAGTATTTACTCCATAAACAGCACCTGCTCGAGATTTCACAGACCAACACTGTGCTTAAGGTCGTCAACGATATCATTGCCTTGCATGCCACGCGTGCCTCCACCCCGTATCTCTCCTTGTTTGCGCGTATGAAACAGTTCCAGCGAAGCCAATTAGACCGAGAATTATATGCCAACCGAACCCTCATCCGGCTGGAAACGCTGCGTGGGACCCTGTTCATTACCTCTACAAATCTCGCCCCAATCTTGTTTCAGGCAACCCGTATGCCTGAAAGCCGGATAATGCAAATTCTGCAAACGTGGGGTATCCCCCACTCGGAATATCAGAAAATTGCAGAAACGATCTTTGCGGTAATCAAGGATGGCGGGCAACCGCTTCATCTGATAAAGCAGGCCATGTCTCCAGGACTGGTGCGTACTCTTGAGCGTCAAATCGGTGGGAATGTTGCTCGAATGACTAATGTCAATATCGTGTTAACCGTTCTGATGCGTCAAGGAAAAGTATTCAGTGAAAAATTTGCGGATCCCATTTTGACTCGTCATGCTAATCGCTATGCGCTGATACGTATGGTGTATCCACAACTCAACCTTGAAACCCTAACGCCCGATGAGGCGCAGGTGCAGCTGGTGAAACGGTATATTGGCACCTTTGGGCCTGTTACAGAACAGGATGTGGTTTGGTGGACCGGATTAGGGAAAGGAAAAATTCAAACAGCTCTTGGTGCACTCGAATCCGAGCTACTACCCATCAAGATTAAGAAGTTCTCTGAAGAGTACATCATGCTGGAATCCGATTACGTTCTCATGAAGAAATTCAAAGCACCTCGTACGCTTCCTGTTCTGATGCTTCCATATGAAGATCCGTATACGAAAGGCTACCTGCTCCGACGTCGACTTGTACAACCAGAATTTGAGAAGCACGTTTATGCGGGAGGAGCGGCAAATCCCACCGTACTAATCAAGGGAAAAATTGTAGGAACCTGGAACCAAGTCTTTGAAGAGCCAACGGATACGATTACGGTGAATCTCTTCCAGCGAGTAGGTCGTAGCACGAAAAATGCGCTCCTAGATAAGGCACATTCGATGGGTCAAATGATGATCGGCAAGGATGTCAAAGTAGTCTTCAAAACCCATTCGTGAAGTACAGCATAGTTGGCTTAAGGTTTGTATTTGATGAAGGTGCCGTTCCGATATTCTTCGAAGGCGATTCGAAGTTCCTCATCAGTGTTCA
The DNA here is from genome assembly GCA_964347045.1 of uncultured archaeon. GTDB lineage: Archaea > Asgardarchaeota > Hermodarchaeia > Hermodarchaeales > Hermodarchaeaceae > Hermodarchaeum. Next base: position 3,755 of record CAYFXC010000026.1, on the reverse strand, counting down.
TCACAATTGGTCCATACCAGGCAATTGGTTCTCCGATAGGTTTTCCCGAAATGAGGAGAAATCGAACCGATTGTTTTTCCGCCTTAATTGCCACTCCGTCACCAGCACCATAATGGATCAGGTGTTCAGGACCCAAAAGGTGAGTGTGCTTGGGTGAGAAGCGTCCTTTTCCTTCGATGACATAGGCAAATATGTTGTGATCCGATGGAACGAGGTGTTGGAATTCAGCACCTTTTGGCACAGTTACATCAAAGTATTCGGGTTCGGTGATGATATCTTGCACAGGTCCTTGGGTATCTTTGATTTCTCCACTGATGATTTTGACCTCCACATTATTTTCCAAGGAGACGGTGGGAATTTGGTCTCGGGTAATGTTTCGGTACCGTGGATCCATCATTTTTTGAGCTGCGGGAAGGTTCGCCCACAATTGAAAGCCTTGCAGCAAACTGTTGGTTTGTTTGGGCATTTCTTGGTGAATGATTCCGCTACCTGCAGTCATCCATTGGACATCTCCGGATTCGATGACACCCCCGTTGCCGAGGCTATCTCCGTGTTCGACGGCGCCATGGAGAATGTAGGTGATTGTTTCGATTCCGCGGTGGGGATGCCGGGGGAACCCGGCAAGATAATCTTGAGGATCATTAGAATGAAAATCATCTAAAAGTAAGAACGGATCAAGACGTGGCACTTCTTGCCCACCGAAAGCCCGTTTCAGCCTGACCCCTGCACCTTCTAGGGTTGGCCGACTATTCCAGAATTGTTTGATTTTACGATATTCGGTCATTGAAGGGTTCTCCTTGCTTGATAAAAGAAAGCCAATACTTTACAGTGTTAAGACCAGTAATTGGTTTTGTAATTTCCGGATTTACTATATGCCAAAAGGAACTTGGTGCGGCAACTCAAGGCGTTTAGGATTCAGTTGGCGGCGTCGAATCTTTGACGATAAGCGGAAGAATGAGCCCGTAAAGGGAGATGAAAATTAGCGGTGTGTGGAGAAACAGCATCCAAAGTGTATAACCAGGCATGACGAAGGCGGCGAGAATATTAAAGCTTCCAATGAGTAATCCAACGAGGCTAGTCACCCGTAATAGGCGGAGATTGACGCGGGGATAGAAGAGCGTGAGAATCGCTATCACCAATGGTGCCGTTGGACAAAACATAACACCAAAATCAGAGGTTAAGAGGAGAATCGGATGGAAGTAGGGCATTAGACCCGGACCGACTGGAAACCAGTATGCGAGAATGACAAAGGGAATGACCCAGTATCGCCAAAGAGAAAGTCGTCGAAAGGTGTAATTGTTTTGTGGATTGTAGGCTTCCCAGAGCCAAAATATGCCAGCGATTGCAATAATGACTAGATTCCCAGTGAGGATGGAAAGACCAAACGTTGGGGTGATAGCGATGTTTTGGGTGAATGCATGAAAGAGAAAAAGAATACCAAAAAAAGTAGCCACAACCCGACCAACTTGTTGACCGTAACGGATCAACAAAACCATGAGAAGTAAGGTCACAACATGGAGCAAAATACGCTACTCTATTGTGTAGAGCGCCGCTGAGGACAGGATCACTTCAAGTACCACTAATGGACGTTCCCATGGCAAAGAAGGAATAGTAGTGATAACTGGAAGAAATGCACATACAATAATTACAATGTATAAAATTAAATCTTGAATTCGCTTCCTCAAGAAGAGCCGCCTCCAATTCTCATAACGCCCTAATCTTCCCACCAAATAATACCTAATGACGGCGGTAGGTTACGTTGTTGTATCCAAGACCGATAATCCATGACATTTAAGGGAAAACAGTGAACGTATCTATGCTAGGCGCTTTGAGCAAAAATCAAAACTTGTTGGACTTGTGAAAGAGATGCGCATTCTCTTTGTGGAGCCCCCAAAGGACTTCTGGTTCATTATGGGCGAATACCGTCCCCCACCGTTGGGACTACTATGCTTGGCGGCATACCTAGAAGCGCATCTCGACAACGTAGAAATTAGTGTCATAGACTGTCAAGCTGAAAAGTTGCAATGGGATGGCTTAGAAAACCGAATCACAGAGTATAAACCCGAGATGGTGTGTCCTGGTGCGCTTACAACGGCTAACACCTATCGTGTCGCTCGAACGACCCAGTTAGCCAAGAAAGTTAATCCGGAAATCATAACGGTGGTAGGAGGCATCCATTTTTCCACACTATCAGACGAGACGCTTGCTACGTATCCTGAGATTGATTTTGTAGTGCGGGGTGAAGGAGAACAAACGCTGTTGGAGTTAGTTCAGGCTTTAGAGGGAAAACACACGCTCGCGCAGGTACATGGGTTGACCTACCGGTATGAGGGGAAAATCGTGCACACTCCGGATCGCGCACCCATCACGGATTTAGATACCCTTCCGTATCCGGGCTATCATTTTGTCCGAGACCATATGAAGCAATACCATTTTCTCATGATGGCAGGCAAAAAGAACCCGTATGCATTAATCGAGGCATCCCGAGGGTGTGACCATAAATGCACCTTCTGCACCCAATGGCGATATTGGGGACGGTGTCGACGTAAATCTCCCAAACGGGTTGCAGACGAGTTCGAATACGTGTATCAAGAATTTGGTAGTCGGTTCTTGTGGCTTACCGATGATAATCTCACCCTCGGTAAATGGATGGACCAGTTCTGTGATGAACTGATGCAACGGAATATACAGGATGATCTGCTATGGTTTATGCAAGTTCGAGCCGATGATATCATCAAGGACCAACACCTTCTGCCAAAAATGCGACAAACGGGTTTGCACTGGGCAATGGCTGGTGTGGAAACCTATAACCCGGTCACCCTTGAAAAATACCGAAAAGGTCTCGAACCATCTATGGCCAAACAGGCAATGGAATTGCTGAAAGCGAACGGTATCATGGCTCAAGTCACAGCGATCATTGGGGAACGCAGTGACTCCCATGAATCGATTGAAGCCTTTCGCCAATGGATTGACGAAGTCGACCCTGATATTGCCATCTTTATGATTTTAACACCCTACCCGGGCACTGAAATATACACCCAAGCCAAACGAAACGGTTGGATCGAAGATGAAAACTGGGCCCATTATGATATGATCCATGCCATTATGCCCACGGAACACCTTTCCCGTCATGAAGTCCAACGGGAACTCTATCGGTGTTATCAGAACTTCTTTGGCTCCTGGAGCCGCCGAATCTCCGGACTCTTCTCAACAAATAAAGTCAAACGCACCTGTTATCGCTACATGATGCGACGCGGTGTCGTTCAAGCCCTCAAAGAGTTATTCTTAATGCTCAAACCCTAATTAACATGAATTTGCAGTTTCAGGCGGCATTGTACGTGGGAGATAACCGATAGGAGTTAAGTAGCACGATACCTTAGTTTATGTTGGAGGGAGCCCATTGCCACTCTATATATCTTTGATGAAATTAACGGAGCAAGGCATTAAAGACATGAAAAACTTCCCCAAACGGTTTGAAGCCTCAACGGAGTACCTGAAGCAACTCGGTGCGAAAATCATTGCATTTTATGCGACGATGGGCGAATATGACTATGTGGCGATTGCCGCAGGACCAAGTGACGAGGTAGCTATGCAGTTTCTCTTAACTTTAGGTGCCGGTGGAAATGTTCGGACGACGACGATGAAGGCTTTCACTTTAGAAGAACTGACAAAAATCGTTGAGAAACTCCCCTAATGATCTAGTGTGAAAACTAGTGTGATTAACCTGTTATTGATTCAGAAGATGGCGAGATGCA
>CAYFXC010000025.1:0-27743 GCA_964347045.1 uncultured archaeon | reverse complement strand
TTGTTTACAGCTTCACCATAGCCAATCAACCACCAACCATGCCCACCCTTACCGATCCCGGCACCACTGATAGTGATGGCAGTTTCACAGTTACATGGAGTACCAGTACGGATCCCGAGGGACAACCCGTATCATATCAACTTCAAATGAGTAATTCTAGCAGCTTCCTCGTTATACTAAATGAATGGAACACCAGTGCCACTAATCAAGCCATCATGGGTCTATCTGATGGTTCCTATTACTTCCATGTCCGCGCCATTGATGACCACAATGATACGAGCTCTTGGAGTAACCAGGAATCTATTATTGTGCTTATCCCTAATCAACCACCAACGACTCCAATCCTTAACAACCCAGGGACCATCGATGATGATGGGAATGTCACAATTAGCTGGTCACCTAGCACCGATTTCGATGGCAACATTGACCACTATCAACTCCAGATAAGTCTATCCAGCACTTTTATCACAATTCTCGATTCTCACAACCTCACTACAACCATAATTCAAGCGACGGGATTAGCTGAAGGTATTTACTATTTCCGAGTTCGCGCCATCGATAATGAGGAAACTCCCAGCCAATGGAGTAATATCGAATCTATAGAAATCCAAATCCCCGTTATTACACCACCCCCGACTCTACCAGTTATTCCGGGATTTCCATTTGACGCTCTGCTATTGGGATTAGCTCTTTGCCTTGGAATTAGCCTGATTTATCGAAAAAAACGCCATCGAAAACGTGTTCACATCTCCTAATTCAATTGACCCGGGTTCCTTATCCGATATTTCTAAGGTTTACGACCATCACTTTCTTTTTCTTGCATTTATTCAGGCTTTTTTAGCGATATATGGATATTCACTTTCTAAGCATTGAGCACATTCATGACTTTAAGATGCAGAATTTTACAGCAGAATTACTCCCACAAGATAGATGTGTTGTGCTTTGTTGCCAATATATAAAATGAAACGGCTTAGGGAAAGGGTTGATAGAAATGTTGGTCGTAGAACTGGTTAAAAGTCTGGCCGCATCCACGAGAGCGTGGCGCGAAAGGGTTTTTCGAAACCTCCAAGAGAAAGGATGCAGTGATCTATCCTATCGACCTAAAACCGGGATGTCATCTATGGGATGGCTCCTCGCCCATCAGGCTGCGGCTTATGACTATACCTTGAACATGCTAATCAAAGGCAAGCCCCCCAAGAATCCAGATCTCTTCTACTCATACAGAGGTGATAGTAGTGACAAGGGAGACTGGAAAGGAACCTCCGTCCAAGAGATTAATGACTACTTTGATTCAGCTGAGCAAGATTTTCTTACATGGTTTGAGCATGCGTCCGAGGAAGAACTGAGACGTATACTCAAAGGAACTGATGTTCCTCAGTACTACCAAGGTATGCGTGTCATCGATGCGATTGCTGATACATTCGTCCACTTGAATCATCATAACGGGCATCTCAGTGCAATCAAGGGCGACTGGCACCGACGAGAAGAGAAGTGACTTCATTATCAAGTCACAATGATATTAGGAAACATAGAGATTGTTTTGAAAATTACAACAGGTTTGTTTGCGTTATTTGGGTATTCTCGTTCTTAGCGTTGAATATACTTGGGGCAAAAATGATACAATTAGTCCCGTAATCATTAGACAACTGAGCCCTATCCATGGACCAAATTCAGGACCAAACCATAATAATCCCCAGCTCCATAATCGGAAGTAAGGTGCCCAGACAGTCAATGTGAATAGTATCATCAATACGCGTGACCATATTTGAATCAGTAGTTTCGATCGATGGTAAAGCGGTTTTTTGTCAGCTTTAGCTTTACGATCATAAATTGTGATTAAAACTTCAGACTGATAGGGGGCAAATAGAAATGCAAAGATGACTCCGAAATCAGCGGGAACTATTATAAAGGCAAAGTCGAGAAAAGTCACTGCAAGGAAGCCTCCTATCGTATAATAGATAGCCGTGTGAAGAACAGGTGTCCAAGCTAGAGCCATAAGGTTAGTTCGGATATTATCACGAGGTGACATCTGTCCAATTGCCCAAAATGCAATCCCTATAACCAAAGGAGCAAATGTAGGGCGAAGAAGAAGGCGCAAATCCACACTAGGTCCATAGATGGACTGGGACATAGCCAAATAGATAGATTGGCTGATGACAAGCACGGTGATAAATAGTGTGAAGGTTTTTTCTAGGCGGTCAAGACGGTCAGATTCCTTTTCAGAAAATGTCTCTACACTATTTTCAGGAGGTTTCTGTGATCCGTTGACACTCAATATTTTCTCTTCCAATTTTTCTTATACTGATTAGGTTGGAATCAAGGATTTAGCTTTCATCTAAGCGGTTTTGGAAATAATAGATTTCGGTAAAGTGGTTCTGGAATGATATTTTCCTGAGGGTATACGACCACCACTTTCTTTTTCTTGCAATTAATTACACTTTTTAGAGAAATTTAGATAATGAAATTATTGGTGAATAGAGGAGCTACGCAAGATTAGAAATTCCAAGTCGGTATTAGCGTATCTTGTTGATGGGTTAGTGGATGGTTGTCTTTACCATAATCCACAACATTACATTTATTTTAGATATTTAGGAAGGTAGAGGTTCATGTCAAATAATAATGTCAGAGATGAAGCAGTTCTTCTGGCGATGAAAGAAATCATTCACAATTACACGGTGTGCACTCTGGCAACTGAAAGTAATGGGAAGCCTTGGGCAACATCGATGTTCTTTGCCCTTGATGGCATGCATATTTACTGCATTGTGGAAGATCGTGGAGAAGGGATGAAAAAACTGAAAAATAATCCTAACGTGGCATTGGCCATTGACAATCAGATACCTAATCAGTTTGTTCAACTCGCTGGCGCTGCTGAAGTAGTAAAAGGCGATGAAGACTTAAAAGGGCGAACACTCGTTCTGGGGCGGGTTCCCGAGTACAAACCCTTCTTTGAAATGGTCGCAACCTCTGTGGTGAAAATCACTTTAAAGCGTATTCACGTCACCGACGTTCCCCGAGGCTGGTTCCCCGCAAAGGTTGTGCAGTTGTAGTATTTAGAATGCTGTCCCAATTCCCGTTAGGAGAAGCACTATTATGCCAAGGAGTGCACCGAGTTGGACCACTCGTAATTGTCGTGTCTGCAATCGAGCAAGCTCTGGTGAAGGACCCTTTACAGCGACCTCTTCTACTTTAGGTCCAAGGATAAAAAAACTAGAGTGTTAGTACCACAAGGATCCCAACGACAATATGCTTAATTAGGATAACCATAGCCCACTGACTTGTGAAGTTTAAGGGAACATAATTAGGATCCAGCATCGTCATCGGTATACCCGAAAACAGCAGCACAATCATACTAATGATGGTTAGGGGTCGGAATCGATTCATGACCATCCCGATGAATTTTCCCGCAGTTGAAGGGTCCAGTGCTTTTTGCGTTGAAGGTAGGACAACAAAGAGGTTCACGAGAACTCCTCCAATCCAAAAAACGGTTGCCAAAAGATGAATCCAATTTACAATGCCTAACAGTATTGTTGTCACTAAATCAGCCATAGGTTCACCACTTCGTAATTCATTTTTATTAATTCTTTGAAGAAAAATTATAGTTTATAAGATTCTATTAGCTTAAAAGCTTCATCTTTTCTGGCAATCGGGTTCCTCCTGAGTGGTGAATGGATTGCTAAATACAAATTACACTACCATTTCTTCACAAAGGATGAGGTTTTGGGGCTGTTTTCTAAGTTGAAAATCATGCATTGTGTTGAAGGATTGGAATCGGATTTGAGATTAAAAAAACCTCGAAAAGAGTGGGTTATCGAATACATAGGACAACGTATGCGTTAATTCTCTTCTGAGTGGGCGTATTGTTATCCGGGGTTCTACTGTCAGTGTAAGGATATATTACAAAAGAGAACAAGCCACATAGTTGTGGAGGCTTTAAGGGTCGTTGCAAATGATGCAATGAACGCAGTTATGATATCTGAAAGAGTTTCCCTCGCAAAAGTGCTCGTTGCCGGTAAATCTAATGTTGGAAAAACCAGTCTCGTCAATAGTCTAATCTTTGAGGGGTTCACTGCTGTCACACCAACAATTGGTGTTAATTTCGCCCAGAAAATCTGTTACGGGGAAACGGGACCCATTAATCTAAGTATCTGGGATTTGAGCGGGCAGGAACGGTTTCGATGTCTGATGCCTCGTTTCTGTCAAGGAGCGACGGGGGTAGCTCTGGTTTTTGATGTGACGGAACCTAAGTCACTTGAAGTGGCAAATAAATGGTTAGAGTTCATCTCATCTTGGAACACTTCGCAAGGCAATTTTGCCGTCATCCTTGTTGGAAATAAAATCGATCTTGAATCGACGGTTTCTCAGCGAACCATCCAAGCATTTTGCACCAGACATAACATTTCAGACTATATATCGTGTTCAGCCAAAACAGGGAAAAACGTACAATTAGTTTTTAGTAAACTTTGTACTGCCATGCAACGTAACCAGCAGGGGTTCATAGCGCCCACTCACAGCCTAATTCAAAGTCCAACGTAATCAGCGCTTTTCATATTATTCCAAGAGATATTAGATAACTAATGGCTTGAGAAGATAGTTCAAACCTTTCCACAAACCCGAAGTTTTTGGAGATTTACCATAAGGACATACATCCATACAAGTTGAACACTCAAGGTAACTATGCGGAGTTGGCCTGGGGGTCAATCGTTTGTCAAGACTGCGTACATCCTCTGGGACTTCAGGGGCTATGGGACACTCAAGAGAATATACGATGCATCGATTGATTTGGCATTTATATGCTGACAACGCCTTTGCGGGACAGGCGTTCAGACATTTCTCGCAGTCTCCACACAGATTCTTTTGGAATGGAGTATCTGGAGTGAGTTCAGCACTGGTGAGTATCGCTATGAGGTTTACCCGAGGACCATACTGGGGGGTAATAAGCAGGGTGTTTTTTCCTTGCCAGCCAAGTCCACATTGTACTGCGAGGGGTTTGAGGGGAATTCCTACAGAATAGATGGCTTCGAATCCTTTGCTTTGCAAGAAGTGAATGATTTTCCACGCTTTGTTTTTCATTATCTCGTATCCCAAAAAATACCCGCGAAAAGGATCGGAGGGTGATTCAGGGCCTGTCAATATTGAGCTTGGTGCAGTAACATTGAGGTTGAAGATTCTGTCCCATACATGAAATGCCAAAACGATTATCGATTTAACGGGAGAAAATTCTTCATCCGGGCGGCTCAGTTTTCGAACTTGACCCACCCAGCCATGAGGTAGCTTCTCGAGATTAACTGGGTGTGTGATTCCGACCGCAGCAAATCCCACATCCAACGCTCTTTGCTTAACCTGTTGGGATAATGAATCTGTCATTTGTGTATCACCAGTATGGTGCGATGGTTTGGTGAAGCATATTCTTTCTACCGTCAGACGACGGAAATACAATAAGAAAACAAAGGAGGCTGGTTATCGAAATAAAGATTAAAACAGTGTCATGTCATGGCCATGGAGGTTAGGCGGTGTTTAACTTCCATTGGTAAATGCACGTAAAGTTGTAAAAAGGGTATCAACGACGTTAACAGCTTACTTTCCGCTTTCTGCAAATGCTCTTGGAACGTTGTACGGGGAATGCGTTTCAGTGCCGCTAGATTCTTCACGTTGGTCTGTCGAGGAAAATTGTAATATCCATTTGAATGCGCTATCACTAAAGCAGCGAGCTGTTTCTCAGTTAAACTCGAAAACAGCGCATCTGCTGTTAGGGTCAATGAACCGGAAATTACTCCCTCAAAGGGGGCTTTTCGAATTATTTCATATTGGTAGCCTTTCTCATCAAAGCGTTGGAAGAGATTATCGATGTCCTCATGTCGAAATACAATAGTCCGATAGTATTCCCAGCCTTCATCATGGATGACTGGTAAAAGATGTAAAATACTAAACTCGTCTATCAGGTCAGAAATTGTACCTTCATACTTACACGCGCATTGCTTCACAATAAGGTGAATTCGTCCTTTCTCAAAGGTTTGTTCAATAATTCCCGATAACTGTGTCAGCTCCTCCATCACTTGTTCTTCATCATTACTGCTCACAGAAACAATTTCAATCACATCATGATCGCCATTGCACCAAAAGAACATCTTCAGAGATGGGAATTTCCGGGAAAAGTTTCCAAAGGGGCAATCATGGATTACTTTGAAGACTAACTCGAACAAAGTCACGATGACAACCTCGATTCTTTCAACTTTTATCGCCTACATATAAATACACCCGTCATATGACGGTTTTTTTATGTAGGTTCAAGAAAAGAGAAATTCCTATTTACCGAGGGCTTTTTTAAAATTGTCACAAAGTTCTGGGTTGCGAAGCATGACCCCAAACGTCGAGACTAAATTTGATAGGGTTTTAATTTCCCAGAGATTAGCTTCATGAAAAATTTCAGAAATTGCTTCATTCTTGGGAACTTTTCGCCATAATTCCATTATAATACTGTCATGCTGTTCAAAATACTGTTCCATTATTTTCTGGAACGCTACGGGATCCTTGAGTTCAACTTCAACGAGTTCAGGGATAAGAACGCTAAGTTGTTGAATGATCTTTTTTCTAATATCTTTCTTCCAACTTTTGTCTTTGGGTTTGCCTTCGTCGAGTACAAAGATGTTGGCTGTACGGCAGAACAATTTCTCGGTTAGGCGGCTATCATGGGGCTTTCGATGTCCACACTCCATAACTAGTTCGGCTTTCTCAAGGACTTCGAGGTGACGGTACACGGTCTTGATAGTTTTATCATAGGTTTCTTTGCTCGGGTTAAAATACAGGGCATGCACCTCTTTTGCAGTGAGATTTTTGCCAACCATGGCCCGGATGATATCGCCATGTTCTTTTACTACCGCCTCCTGTTTCTCGGTTAAGAAGAGAATAGGTTCCGGGCGAGCTGTAATAAAATCATCATAATCCTTTGGCTTCTCTTTTTTTTCATAATCACCCATAATTCATCAATCCGATTACAGCTATTTCATTTTCGAAGGTTATTTTCTATTTTAACATTGTCACATACAGTAATATTAATATACCGGTTTGACATAAGGGGGACACAACGTGACATCAAAATGACACTGAGCGTAAATAAAATCAGCATCGGATTGCTCAGCTGCAATCTTGCAGCCTGTCAAAAACTTAACTTCGATTCAACGCCAAGAGGTGAGGTAACCATGACCCACAAATCTAAGGGAGATAAACAAAATGAACCTCACATTAACCTTGAGGAAGAAAATCACCGCAAGAATCGCATATTTGAATCATATATTCGGGAGCGAGTTCTTTAAGCCTGAAAGAACAACGCCATTAAAATCCGAGGAAATATTATCGGATTCGATAAAGGCTAGCTGTTGCTCGCAGGCTTAAGAACTTGATTAAATATTCGCGGATGCCTGCGAAAAAGACGTCGAGAGCATCTTACCAGTGATTTGCTAAAAGAGTGGTGGCAAATTAACTCCGGTTTCGCGGATAATCGGAGTGCACATCACTCTTACTTTCTTTTCTCTAAATTGAGGATCAGTGCGTCGGTGTCTAAAGTGGCATCTTGGGAGAGTCCTCTTTGGGCAAAAAGCGGGCTCTCCCCCCTCATTTTATTACAAGAACTACTCGACATATTATTATCCCATCCAAGCCACGCTGATGTGATTTAACCAGTGACGAGGAAGTGACGATATGTCGATGGAGGCAAAAGAAAGAATTCGCGAAACACTTCGATTATTTTATTTAGCCCAAGAAACAGGAGATGAAAAGCTCTTTCTGAAAGTATGGCATCCAGACGCACGGCGTTTTGGCTTTGGGTCAAACGACGAGCTCTACATATTTGCTACAGAAGCCATCCTTGCGAACCAGCTCCATGGAATTCGAAAGACACAAGAAGAGAATCCAGACTTTTCTGTTACCTGTCTCATAAAACGTATCAAACAAATTGACGTACAGAAAGACAATCTGATCGCATCTGCTACCGTTGAATGGCAGATGCTAAGTATGGGTCAATGTGTCGGTGTGCACTATACCTACTTTCACTTTGTTAACACAGAAAACGAGTGGGTTATTGTCAATGTTACCGATCGCAGCAAAGACATGTGATGTTCACTCAGGCATGGCAGGAAGGCGGTTCACAAGTTGTAACCCTTTGTCCGTAAGCACGAAGGCTCCTTGCCCCCTTCCAGCCCGCTTGCTTAGGTATCCGCGCTTTTCTGATGCTTCTTGAAGAGCGGAGGGAATGTCAGTGATTTTGAAAGCTGATAAACGCAGCTGCTGTTGCACCAAGGATGCGGTAATTGCTGTCCTAGCGCCTCTGCGATGTAGATAGAATGCCATGCAGCACAAAATCTCTGAAGCATTACGGGGGCGTTTCGATAAAAGGAACTCATTCAAAGTTAATGCTCGCTTCAATGTCGGTGTAGATGTGGGTGCATCATATAATTTACAAGCCAGTTGACGCAAACGGAGGAGACAGAAGCCATGTGCTAGAAACTCTGAACCTGCAAGCCGGATAGTCCGTGATTCGACAACTCGGTCAATAGGTCTTAAGCAAATTACACAACGTCCCGATTCCTCATTCGACGTCTTGTTCTCCTCCTTCATTCAGTGAAGAAAGGAGAAAAAGAGGAGTAGACATCTACTTCTCTGCTTCTTCTTCATCTTCTATACTGTTTTCTTCCCAGATGCGGCCAAGGATTAACAAACTGAGGACTAATTCAGAATTCTTGAGTTTCTTAACCAGGAATTCAACACTTTCTGAAACTGTATCTTCAAAGTTCCAAGCTTCACGTGCCGTGTTCACAATATCGTCGAATTGATTTTCCTTTAGACCAAAAGCACCGGTAAGGGTCTGGCTTTCATGATCTTCAATAGTTAGTTTTCCAAGCTCGTAGGTCTTTGCCAACCTAGTTCACCCGAAACACCGAACTCTATTCTATCTTATTAAAGTGCTGCTTTTGCCTTAGTAGTAAAACTGCTATTCACTGAAAGACGGGAAAAGCTTTGAAGGCGTTTCGTGATTATTTTTATAGCTTTCATCGAGTATCTTCTCAAACACCCCTCTAAGAAAACTGAGGTTAATCCCTGCAATATAGTACTCCTGAGGTCCTAGGTAATGCACGAAGCAATGTTATACAATAAACTCAAGGACAATAAGGTTGGTTGTTTTCTTTGTAGCCGTCGATGCACCATTACAGACGGGAAATTAGGATACTGCCAAGTACGCAAAAACGAAAAAGGGGTCCTAAATTCGTTAGTCTATGGAAAAGCCTGCTCTGCTAATCCTGATCCCATCGAAAAAAAGCCCCTCTGGCACTACCGCCCAGGGTCGCTCGTCATGTCTATAGCAACGGTTGGATGTAATTTTCGCTGTCAATTTTGTCAAAACTGGCAAATCAGCCATGAACGCGATATTGTGGGTCGTAACATTTCCCCTGAAAAAATTGTCAACTATGCACTGAATACTGGGTGCACCGGAGTATCGTACACATATACCGAACCAACCATATTCTTTGAATACGCTTATGATACCGCAAAGATTGCTCAAGAAAAAAACCTCTTCAACACATTTGTCACTAACGGCTACATGACAACAGAAGCCATTGACACCATTGCCCCTTACCTCGATGCGGCTACGGTTGATTTCAAAGGCAATGCCAATCCAGCATTCTATAAAAACTTCTGTAATGTACCCTCAGTTGATCCTATCTTTGATTCGCTTAAAGCCATGAAAGCAGCTGGAATTCATATTGAAATCACAAATCTCCTCGTTTCCGATGTCGGTGATGATACTCAAGATGCAGAAACCCTTGCTCAATGGATTGTGCAAGAGCTAGGTGAAGATACTCCACTGCACCTTTTACGGTTCTATCCACATCACAAAATGAGCAATCTTCCACCCACATCTATTCAGAAACTTGAAGCTGCCGCGGCCGCCTCGTCTCGTGCTGGACTTAAATACGTCTATTTAGGAAATGTCCCCGGGCACCAAGGGGCAAATACTATTTGTGATAACTGTGGGGCTCTTCTTATCGAACGATTAGGCGTCCAAACTATTTCTGTACGATTAACCCGGGAAGGGCGTTGTCCATCGTGTAATCTCCCCATTCCCATCATGCTCTTAAAAGACGAAACACCTTCAAAATAGCACAATTTCCTTTCTGCGAATCACCTGACAAATTTCTTGAATTTACGTTTTCAGCGCCATGTTTAAGTGGTTTCTCAGGAGGAATTCAAATACCGCTGGTGATAAACGTGCACTTAATCGCATCAACTGAAGCTGAAATAGAAACCTACTCAGATCAATTCCTTGGTCTAAAGACCATCTTCGAACAAGCTGAGTTTCCATACTGGGTGCTGGTTCAAGATCAAACCGTATTAGGATTAATTGTTGCCGCACAAGAACCCCGCGAACTATTACAACCTGCAAGCACACCTTTCATCCAAATCTATCTCTTTCGCCACGAAACCGAAGCCGTCACACGGTTACTTAATGAAGCTGATACAATTGCGGCCAAGCAACAGGCCGCCTACCTTACTTGTATCGTCAGTGCCGATAAACAGGAAACTAGTCAATCGCTTGAAAATGCAAACTTCACTGTATATGATGAAACAGTCAAAATGGGTATTCCGCTACAGGATGTGGCTCCCCCTCAGACCGAATTGACCTTTACTCGTACATCACCTGACGAAACATCTCTTGTTTTGAATAATATTGAAGCAATGATGCACGATACACCCGATCGGCTGCTTCACACAGTACTCTATAATATTCGTCAACTTCCTCCAGACAAGCTCGAATCCACTCTCTCACAAATGGAAGTTATCTTAGTCAAAGAACAAACTAACACAATTGGAGTTATCAGCCTTGAGGGACCTACAATTGGAATGTTGGGGGTCCACCCTAACCTGCGTGGTAAAGGTTATGGTCGTACGATGACGCAATGGGCAAAAAACTATCTTAGCGAACAAGGACATTTCAGAGCGTGGCTCCGTGTTTCCATCGCCAATGAACCTGCACGACATATCTTCGAAACAGAGGGCTTCAAAGTCTCAGAGCAAATGAAATACTATGTCAAACCCAACTCAAATTTGTGGCAACTTATTCCTGAATAGCGTCTTGGTGAAGGCAATTATCGTTTATCGACGGAGAGATTTTCGTAACAGCGCTTCCTCTTTGTGCATCGGTAACATTTTCGCGCTTTCTCTTAGCAGTTTCAACGTAGGATAGCCCGCTTCCTTTTCTTTTGTCCATTCGTCCACGAATGCGCCACTTTGTATTTCATCCAATATTAACTGAAGGTGTGCAAAGTAAGGAGCCATATCGACACGAGCGCTTCTTGACATCGAGCCATATTGACTTGTAGGTGAATGCAGCTTCATTTGTTCCAAAATTCCTTTTTCTGCCATTGCTTGGAAGGCCATTGCTAATTCTCCTGATACGTACAATTCTAATAGTGCAGCTTGAGGCGGGAATCCGGCATCAACTAAGACCTGATAGGCTGCAAGCAAACAACGTCCTATCAAGGGTCCTACACCCTGTTCGTAAAAAAGATCCATGACTGCCTCTTCGTGCATGGATATTTCCATCACACCCATATGGGTACTGCCAATTCCTTTTGCGAAGGCTAGAAGAATTTCTTTCGCATGACCAGAGGCATCTTGGTGAACTGCAACAAAGCTCGGAAACCCTTTTTGGCTTAAATAACGTTCACGAACCCCTTCACCAAGCATACGAGGAGCGACCATGATTACATCAATTTTAGGTGGCAAGTCAATAAGACCGAATGCAACGTTATAACCAGTAGCGAAGTTCAGCGTTTTTCCTTTCTTTAGATATGGTTGAATAGATGCCTCATAAACTTCAGGAACCACCTCGTCTGGAATAAGCAGAGCTATCACATCTGATTGTTTCACAGCTTCTGCTACAGAATACACAGAAAAACCATCGGCAATAGCCTGATCCAAAGTCTCATCTTTTTGTGTGCCAATGATAACTGTTACTTCGCTATCTCTCAAATTTAGGGCTTGCGCGCGTCCTTGATTACCATAACCGATGACACCAATTGTACGTTCTGCTATGTAATCTAAATTCGCGTCTTCATCATAGTAGAATTTCATCCTATTCATCTACTTGGAATTTAATCAGGTATACGTCGCATATCATCTGAAGCGGGTGGGCAATCGGCATACTCTGAGTCCACGCTTGTACACACTTGCTCGCCGCCTATGAATTTGTAAGCCTGATAGGCTGCAGTGACTCCTTCTGCCACACCTGTAATGGCTTGTTTAAAGTCTGTGTCTGTAACATCTCCCGCAGCAAAAATTCCTTTGATGTTAGTCTCGGTTTGGCGGTTGATGAGAATTTCTCCTTTCTCATTAGTCTTAACGCCTAACTTTGATGCTAAATCCGATAATGGAACATTGCCAATAGCCACAAACACACCTTCAACCGCCAGCGCATTGCTCCCATCAAAGGGTTTGTCTAACACAACCTTTTCAATTCGTGTGCTTCCTTCAATACTTGACACACTCGTATCTAGAATAATTGTTATCTTCTCGTTTTGTTTCACGCGTTCGAGATTTACTGGTTCAGCTCTTAGCCTATCACCTCGAACGATTATGTAAATGTGGTCGGTCCATTGTGCAAGAATTAACGCTTCTTTTGCCGCACTATCCCCCCCTCCAACCACTGCTACAGTCTTTTGTGCAAACATCGGACCATCACACAATCCACAAAACTGTACACCTTTCCCTTCAAAGCGTTCTGATCCTGGAACCTGAAGTTTTCGAAATTGTGTTCCAGTGGCAAAAAGCAAAGTTTTTGCAGAATATTCATCGAAGGCTGTGCGAACAGAGAAATATTGTCCTTGTCGGGTTATTTCAGTAACAACGTCGAAAACGAACTCCACCTCATATTCTCTTGCATGGGCTGCTATTTTGTCTGATAATTCCTTTCCTGAAAGCGAAATGAACCCAGGGTAATTTTCTATCCAATCAGTGGTTGCAATAACACCACCCGGGGGATAGCCAACTAAGATGGTCTTAAGTAGCATACGACCCGCATACATTGCTGCTGCAAAGCCTGTGACACCACCACCAATTATTGCAATATCATACATTTCTTCTTGTTTGCTCATGTAATACACAACCACAAATGGGATCGTATCGTAATCAGATTGTTGGAGAAATTCCTGTTGGGGAGCCTTGTGCCGCTTGTTGAATCAGCATAAGGAATTGTCCAGGAGGAATCACACCATCAAATTGAACAATTTCATTTAAGACCGTCTTAGGGGTTCCGATTACATTGTATTTGTTCGCAATTTGGGGGAACTCAGCAATTTCCACGATATCGACAAAAATATGCGAGTTTGCTACAGCAAATTGAAACGCCATTGCACCCACAAGGGGACACACAGGACAGGTGGGAATCACAAGCACTTGAATCTTCACAGGTTTAGTCGCTGCCTTAGCAAGAGCTCTCTCAGCATTTGAAGACAAGGCACTATCCCCACTGGATACTAACGTTATGCCTTCAACCAGTGTCTGAAATTCATAACCCGAAGGAATGCCATACATTCGAATCCCATAATCCTTCTCACTCAAAATCGCTAGCGCAGGAATCTTATCAATCCCCAACTCCTCAGCCTTCTCCTTCTCTTTAACAAAATCATACACTATAAGGCTAATTTTATCAGATAAACCCGCCACGGCTTCAAGCAGTTGATGCGTTTGGGCACAAAATGTGCATTCTACTTCTTGAGTAAAAAAAACTAGTCGAACAGGGCTCTTCAAATCCTTTTCAAACCGCTTAACAACGGTACTTTCGACATCTTCAGGAATACCAGACATTATTGGCACCATACAGAAAATAGACGATATTACCAAAAAAGGTAGAGGTTTGCCCAAAAGGTAAAAACAAGAAAATCCAAGGTGAACGCTATGAAAGTCTCTGTCACCTATTTTAAAGAAAAAGGTACGGTAAACACTGACGAAACTCTGCAACTTGCCCATAAACGTGCAAAAGAATTGAAGATTACCCATGCAGTCATACCCACCACGACGGGGGCATCAGCGGTAAAAGCCCTTGAAATCATGAAGGAGCTTAATTTAGTCATCGTCACCCATATGAGCGGATTTAAAGAACCTGGCCACAATCAACTTCTTCCCGAACATCGAAAAACCCTCGAAGAAGCAAATGTCCCAATCCTTACAGCGAGCCATGTGCTCAGCGGTGTGGAACGTGGTCTTCGGAAAAAGTTTGACACCGTTGGACCTGCTATCATCATCGGAAATGCGCTCAAAATGCTTGGTCAAGGCGTGAAAGTAGGTGTTGAAATCACCATCATGGCCGCTGACGCCGGTTTGATTCCTATGGACCAATCAATCGTCGCATTTGGTGGAACAGGATGGGGACTCGACGCCGCTATGGTTATAAAACCTGCCCATACGAACAATATCTTTGATCTTTACATTCAAGAGATTATTTGCAAACCACGTTAGGAAACAATCAAAACCCCAAATAACGAGTACCAATACAGTTGATACATATGCCTTCTCCTTTGGGTTCCTTTGATGGCTTCGATCAATTATCAGCGACCTCCAGTCGAAGTAGGGCAGTGACAACTGGGGCTCAACGGGGAAAAAGCACGGTATTAATTGTATCTGCCAATCAAAAGAAAGCTTACCCAATCATTAGGTCTCTCAAAAAGATGAAATACTTCACGATTGGCGCGTTTTATGCTTGGCGCTCCCCCGTCTTTTCCCGTTATCTTAATCGACGATATCATATTAGCAACCCGTATGAAAAAGAAAATGCCTATCTCAATCAAATCAAATTATTGATGGAAAAATACAATCCAATTGTTGTACCTGTAGGATTCATTGACGCGATGATATTAACAAACCATCGCAAATCATTGGGGAAAAAAGGAATCATACTCGCACCTAATCATACAGCCATTAAGAAAGCAGCAAATAAAGCCACATTAAAAGAATTATGCCAAACTACCGGAGTTCACTATCCAAAAACAGAACGCATAAGCAAACGATCCTGGAAAAAAGCGCTTACAACTCTAGGATTCCCGTTAGTTGTGAAAGGCATATCAGATGCAGCGCGTCCTCAATATGTATTTCACGCATCAGAACTCAAGCAAATTGTCAGCTCTCGCGTGGGTCCATTAATTGCCCAACAATTTATCCCAGGTTCTGGTACTGGATACTTTTCAGTTGCTCAAAATGGACGTATCCTCGCAGAATACGTTCATCGACGTATAATTGAAACCAATCCCAGCGGAGGTGCTAGTCTCGTTGCCTGTTATGACTCGGATTCTCCCATCTACGACTTAGGAAGAAGTGTAACGACATCCCTCGGTTGGTCTGGCGTTATAATGGTCGAGTTCCGTAAACATGAAGAAACTGGCGATTATTACTTGCTTGAAGTAAATCCTAAGTTTTGGGGAAGCCTTGAACTGGCCACCGCTTGGGACCTTGATATCCCCCAATACCTTCTACATAGTCACGAATATGAATGGACCCCAGATCCAGATGCCTCTGAACATCCTATTTTTCATAAACGGGGAACTCGTGGCTGTTTTTCTTGGCTTCTCCCAGGATTTAGTGCCTATTTCCGTACAAATCCGAAAGTTTGGCTTCGCATGCTTTGGCATGCCATAAAACGAAACCAACGCACAGATATTCATCTCCGAGACCCTCCCGAACTCATGTTTGGAATCCTTTCAAGATTTTTCAATATCTTGAAAACTGATGCGAGCCGCCCAAAGAAAATGCTTCGGAATCAACACAAACAAAATATTCGCGCACTCCAACAACGTCTCTCACAAAACCCCCTTCAAGCAGTGATCTTTGATCTTGATGGAACATTAGCAACTCTGAAGGTCAACTGGGGCGCGGTTTGGCAAATGCTTTTGTTAAAAGGATTATGCGATCCGCAAGAGGTTTCAGTTATGGTTAATCTTTATCGTGCTCAACAAACGGACGCTCATAGATATGAGAAAATGAGCCATATTGTTGAAACCTATGAAGAGCATGCGGTTGCAAAACTTTCACAGTCAAAAGTAATGGCGAAAAGTCTCCAGGCGCTTCGACAATATAACATTAAAACAGCTATTGTGTCAAAACAGACCTCTCGGAATATTCTAAATGCGATTAATCAGCTGGGGCTTGAGGGTACGGTGGATTTTATTGTTGGGCGCGAACATGGGATGAACCGCGTACACCAAGCCGAACTGGCAATTCAGTCATTACATACTCCCGCAAAACGGGCTTGTTTGGTCGGTGACACCATGACCGATGCCGTATCTGCGGCAACCTTGCTAATGGAACCGATTGCCATTACTAACAACGCTTATAGGTTCCAGCAATTTATCGAACTTGGAGTTCCCTGTTTCCACAAGGTGACCGATTTTCTCCGTATTATTGAAAGGCGTTACAAAACACGATAAAATCTGAGAGACGAAAAACCATGAGAATTATACTTACCCATGACGCGGATTCCATTCAAAAACCCATTGAACACATCCGCGCCCGCCGTGACCGATTCACCGAAAAAGACTTCAAAGCAGCCGAAAAAGGTACCCTTAATCTTTACAACAACATCGCGGATATCGTACAATTAGAAGCAGAAATGGGTTTTCGTTCCACTTTTTTTATTCCCACTTTCCTCTTCAATCTCTATAGTATTTTAGATACTTTGAAATCCATCCAACGCGAGGGGACCGAACTTCAACTCCATTATGTTCATGAAAACCACCCCCAATCTGCGGGGCTTTTACAAATTCAGAAAGCGTTCTTTAACGATGTTATCGGTCCAGTCCAAGGAGTACGCTGCCATAACCTCTGGGTTTTTCCCCCGCTTCTCGCGCTCTTTAAAGAAGAATTCATTCACTACGATTCTTCCTACCGCGCAAAAACGGTCGGCACCATTGAACCCTATCAACTTGAGGAAGGAATGATTGAGATCCCCATCGGTATAATGGACACGGATCTCTTTGGGCGCCTTTATCTGACGGAAAACGAGGCGTGGAAATATATTCTCAAGGATCTCAATAGTGCCAAAGACCACCGTGTGGAATACTATACGTTTCTGTTCCATCAAGAATCGTTCCGAATGAAAGGAGGGCGCCTTTACTCCAAACTTCTCAAACATCTAGCAAAAGAAGGCTATGAAGGGATTCGCTGCTGTGATGTCCCATTAGTCAAAGAAGCTCTAAAGGACGGCTAGCTACGTTCATGTTAGCAGATCTCAATGGTAAGGTAGTCCATATCCCAAGGATAGTAGGTTACCATTTCCATTCCATCATCTGTAATGAAAATTGTATCCGAATGTCGGAACCCACCAATCGACCGATCATAGATTCCCGGTTCCACGGTAAAAACCATCCCCGGTTCCATAATATCATCCATGCCATGGTCAAGAAATGGTTTCTCGTGACCTTCCAAGCCAATGGCGTGTCCCGTATGATGCTGTGCTAGCTCCATCACTCCATGTTGTTTAAACACTGTACGCGTTGCCTTATCAACAGCTGAACAGGGCTTTCCCGGGGCAAAAGCATCAAAAGCGGCTTTTTGGGCGTCCATCATAATATCAAAGTATTTCCGTTGTTTTGTATTTGGCTCACCAAGAAACATGGTGCGCTCTAACTCAGCATAATATCCTGCAACATTCGCTGTAGCACCCGTCACTAAGGTATCGCCTGCCTTAAAAACCGTAAACCGGTTCATCGCATGAGGAATTGCTGAATATGTACCAATTTGCCCTCGATACCCTGCTTGAACTGGCAGACCTCCAATCGCAAAGGGACGATACGCAATTCCCAATGCCTTCCCCATTGCCATCGACGCCTGCAAAGACGCAGTTGTGGACACTTCAACCTCGTTTAATCCTACTTGCGTGTTATCCTGTAATAGCTGATGGGCTAAATTCGCCCACATCGCCGATTCCCGAATACAGGCTAACTCATCCTCATCCTTGATAACCCGCATATTCGTAATGAGCTGGGACATCACCTTCACTGGAAATCCTAAGACTTCCTCTAACTTCGGTCCCTCATAGCCCCATCGTCCCGAACTACCTGGAGCTTCTGCCCCCAGCTTCTCTTTTATTTTAAGGTCTTGTTTTAAGAAGGTGGCAAAATGCTTCATCGGGTGCTTGGCATCAGGGTAGTCAAAGTAGGACCCAATTTTCGCTACATTCTGCACCTCTTCCTCGACATGCTGCTTTTCTAACTCAGGGACAAAGAAGCTAATATCCGCATCTTGAATAACTAAGGCAAAGGGGCGCTCTGTGGGAATGTGGACGAATCCTGTAAGGTAATAGATGTGCGTTGGGTTGAACACAATAAAATGCGCAAGCTTATTCTCCGCTAGTTTCTCACGAAGCTTAGTTAAACGTTCATCAAACCGATGCTGAGGAATCTTCACAATAGGCAAATGCAAAACCTCCATCAAAGTTGAATGCTATCTGTATTTGTAGACACACCAAAAGGATTTCCATCTTTTTGGATACCAAGTAATATTAGGGAATAATCTCACATCCGTTATTAAATTCTGGATACGCAAAGTCGTTAATCGAGATTTTTCTTTGCTCAATGAGTTTGTGAACCTCTGGCACAATATCTTTGAGGTAACCAAGAAGATGTCTGACGGTATCACAAATCTTCAGAAACCCCTCCTCGCCCCACAGCCGTTTCTTATTCGCAAATAAACACCGCCCCCCACACAATCCAAACTCTTCACAAGACGGACAAGGTTCATCAAATAGCATGCTATCGTGGAGATCTTGAGGGGTTGTCTTCCAAATGTCGCCAACAAGCGAAAAGGGTAAATCGGGTGAAATGGGACAAATGCCTATGGACCCATCCACATGAAGCGCAAAAGTGTCATGCCCAGCTCCACATCGAATTGTGCTCTTCTTTCCAGTTAAGAGATCATACATTATGGGAAGGAATGGTACAATCCCTTCGACAACGCCTTTTCGCATTTTTGTGAACCAATCATCAATTAGCCTACCAATTCTTGGATAATAAGAGTCGTGAACCCATCTATCAAAGTCATGCCAATTTCCTTCCGCATCCCACACTACATTAAGCTGCCAGTGAACATGCTGGAAATGCGGGGATTTCAAGTCAATAGGTGTCGCGCATCTCGGTAGATATCACTTTGCTCAGATATCGCCATCCGTGCCACCACATCACCCTGATATCCGTGCTGATATAATCTCCTCACGTTCTCCAAAACTCGTTCGTATACACCCGTTGAGCGATACCCATCGGTGACCTCTCGATTTCCATTAATGGAAACAAGAATGGAATGAAATCGATGCAAATAGTCGACGGGAATTTGATGCAGCAAGAGGCCATTGGTTTGCAGCATGTAACGCGCTGAAGGAAACCTGTCCATTATCTCGGTCATGAGAGAAATCCGAAGAGTTGGTTCTCCACCATAGAACATCAATTGAATATCCGAATCCTGCTGAAGAAACTGAGCCAAATCATTCGTGGAGTATTGAATTTCCGTGTAGGCTCCGGTCTCTTCACCTCCATGACAATAGCTACAATTCAGGTTACATTTGCGCGTTAGGATGAGATGATAGTTCACGAGCTTCTATCCTCTGATAACTGCAATTTTTCATCAGTTATAAAAAATTGAAGGAAGGAGCTTAAGCTCCTTCACTTTCAGGCTCAATGAAGAATAGAATGGCTCCAACTAGACATAAAACGGCACCAGGTCCTCCTATGACAGCCCATTCAAAAGCAAACACTGCTCCTATGATGCTAAAGATGATGATGAGAATTGCGGCATTGATTCGATTGTTATCTACCATACGCAAGAAAAAGAACAGAACTAAGAATCCAAAAACGACTGCAATGACGCCGGCAACAAGAGTAGCCATCGGTATGATGTACAGTTGCCCATAGTTGAGAATGTCTAGAACGTTATAGAAGGCATATTCGCCGATTTGTACAAATCCAGCAATGATGACGAGAATTGCACCAATTCGAGTTAAGAGCTTTCCAACATCCATCATTTCCATAATGAGTTCCACCTATAAGGGAACAATAACTAATCCCCCTATCCTAAGAAACTTCATCAAAAGACTTTCGCGTTTCCCAATTCTTGGCAAGCTAAGATTCAGCTTGACAACAAGCAAATACGCGTCGGGTCTCATCAATCAATTCTTTAATCCGCACTTCTGGGAGCCCCATCGACTTCGAATCAGCTTCGACTAACTGATTCAAAGTTAAAATCTTGTGCGCATACAACTGATCGCGCTCTTCATCGGTCACAGTTCGTAAAATCGTTATAGGATACAGTTTCTTATTTTCAATAAACCAATCAATTCCCCGGCCCCGCGGCGTGTTCCATCCAAAATGCTCAATTCCCACACACTCTGCATAACGTTGAGCATGTTCTGTTAATCGCGTATTCGTCACAATCAGAACCCGATCAAATTGACAATCATTCAAACCCTGTTCACAGCCAGCCTGTATATCATCCCATTTAGCCTTAGCCGCTAATGAGACCTCAAAGGGGCAATATCGCTCTAATACGCTATGGTGCTTCATCTCAACATATACCATTTCTCCATCTTTTTCTGCGATGCTATCCACTTCATGGTCAATACAGGCCCCCTGAATTACGACGTTCCCTGAAACCTTGTATCCAAATTCTTCGAGGAGTAAGCGCACATAATCTTCAAAAATGAAGCCACTTCCAATCCGTGCTAGCCCATCCCGCAAATCGCGGCGAAACTCCACAACCTCCTTGTGGGTTTCGAGCTCGGTTACAGCCATATCATAGATTTCTTTGGTCGTCATTCCCTCCTCAACTCGTTCTTCAAGGTCATAGGCAATCTCTTCCGCAACGGCTTGAGGGGCTCCCATTCGCGTCAACGTGCGCACGATTTTGTTGGGGTCAAACTCTTCAGAGCGACCATCCCATTTCACTACCATTACCATGAACTATCACCATATTTCAACACTCGGAAAATTCACTTCTTTTTTGTTCGCTTCTGTTTTTCAGGGTATGTGTAAGGCTTTGAGATATAATGACTTCTAGTTCGACGAAATACATGGTAAAATGTTCCTGGGGGCTTTTTCTTCGCACGACGACCATGATATGTGATGGTAATGTGTTCACCCATTCGGACACCAGTTCGGCCCGAACCCCCTTGTAAGTAGTCTTGCAACATCTTTGCCCATGCTTGAATGACAATAATGCGGTTATTTACGTCATCATAGAGCAAAAAAACTGGAATTTCACCAAAACGCGCTTTTCTGAAGAACTTTCCCACCACAAGACCTGTGACTTCATCGCCCGGGGTCTCAAATACAACTTCTTCTAAAGTGAGCCATTGAGGAGTACGGAATCGCATCATGACCCTCCAATATTAGTTTCTCATCTAGAAGATATCAACGTTATTAGTTAGGAAGAAAATTAATACCAGATATTCATTATCTGGAGGTTGTTACTCTAATGCGGAAGTCACTTCTTTTAATTGGCGTCCTATCGGTGTTCGCTCTATTCGCCTTGACCATTACACCAATTTCTGCCCATCCACCATCCAACATGACCCTAAGCTATGACTATGATACTCAAATTCTCACAGTAACTGTGTTCCACGCAGTTGCTGATCCCAATACTCATTATATTGAACAGATCAACATCAACAAAAATAGCGTCTTTGTGATGGAACGCAACTACACTAGTCAAGCGTCCACCTCGTCTATGGCCGACACATTCAACATCGATGCCCAAGATAACGATATTTTGCAGGTTACAGCGATTTGCAGCATATCTGGTCAAATCCAGCGTCAAATCACCGTGTCCAGTGGTGGGTTACAGACCCAACCACCTCCAACTATTCCTGGGTTTCCAATTTTTGCAATAGCGTTGGGGCTCATTTTTGCAATTGGGTTTGCAGTGATTCGACGACGAAGACTCACCCTATCATCCTAAGATTCCCTCTAGACTGGTTAGCTATGAAATCGCCCACTAGTTTCCCTGAAGGCGCATCACAAGGCGTGCAACACGGGCCCCTAGCTCGGAACAGGCCTTCTGTTCCTTCTCATCCGGAGCACCCCTTGCTGCAGCCCCATAATGTTGCATAGGACCTCTTGCATTTCCCTGCACTATCATCCCATGTACTAACATTGCTTCTAGAATGGCTAGAATGGTGGTTTCTGCTCCTGTTGCGATACCACCACTAGAAGCAAAAGCGCCACCAACTTTTCCATCAAGCTTTCCATGAATCTTCACAGAAACATCAAAAACTCGTTTCAGTGCCGCCGACAAGAGCCCATAATACACCGGGGAACCTGCAATAATTCCATCTGCTGTGAGTAAATCTTTGTTCGTCGTATCCTTTGCACGTTTGACCATGACTGTAATTCCTTTGATTTCAGAAGCTCCCTTTTCAACGAATTTCGCCATTTTCTCAGTATTTCCAGTTTCTGAATCATATACAATCAAGATCGTCGCCACAATTTTCACCAACCTTGTCTGAACTGCTACTTCCCCTCATTCCCATTCATTAGCATAGGCTTCGCACACTTCTGCAATGTTTAAGGCATATCCTTTCGAAATGTTGAACTTTTGGCGCATCCGCCATTCTCCTTCTTTATTCAATTGCCACCCAATCAACCGCAGTTGTTGTCCTTTCGCGACTTCGACTAAAACAATGGCCTTATGCCAGCTGGGTGTTTTTGTCAATGTTTTGCCCCGAAGAATCTTCAGTTCTGATCGTCGCGGAAACAAATCGCCTGGTTCATCCAATAATGAAGATAAGCCTTTGAAGTACAACTCACACACCACTAGTACCTAAGATTAGATACCTGAATGAATGTTTTCATTCCAAACCGCTTATGTAAAATCATACAACGAAGCTTGTCCGTTCATCCGTTTAAGGTTCGTTAATCGAACCCCGACTAACCGCAAGGGCGTATCCGGTTTCCGATGTTCTTCAAATAATGATGTAACTGTCTTCCACAACGTCTCTTGGTCGTTCGTGCTAACAGGTAAGGTTCGACTTCGCTGAATTGTTGTATAATCGCGGTAGCGGATTTTCACGGTTACGGTTCGGAAGTGATAAGACTTCGACTGGAGCTTCTGATGAATTCTCGAAGATAACTCCTCTAAGGTTTCTAACGCAACATCTACCGACTTCGGGTCCACATCCTTTGAAAACGTGCGGTCCTTACCCATGGATTTCCGGCGCCAAACCCCACTTCGTACGATACCTCGGTTATCAATTCCCCACGCCCTATCAGACAACCATTTCGCCCCTTTCCCAAATACCGGCAACAACGCTTGTAAAGACATTTCTTGGATTTGCCCTAAAGTAGTAATGCCTTGCTTTTTCAAACGATTCCCAGTAACCCGTCCAATTCCATGGATTGCAGTCACATCCAATGGCGCCAAGAACGCTGCGACAGACGCAGGATCTTGGGGAACTAGAGTAACTCCCAATGGCTTATTTTGATCCGTGGCAATCTTGGCTACAGCCATGTTTGGAGCAATCCCAATTGAACACGGTAACTTAGTTTCCTCTCGAACCACTTGTTGAATTTCAATCGCCAGTTCGTGGGGGCCACTATGCGGTTTCACGCGTTCAGTAACTTCAAGATAAGCTTCATCGATACTAGCCTTGCGTATGCGCCCTTCATCCGCAAATTCTTGTAGTATACCCATAACTTCTTCAGAGGCTTCCACATAATTCGAAAACGGACCTGACACAAACACCGCTTCAGGACATAAACGATAGGCCTTAAGCACCGCCATCCCTGCATGAATCCCGAAGGACCGGGCTTCATATGAGGCAACTCGGACAACACCCCGAGTTTGGCCTTTCTTAGGGTCTGGTCCCACGCACACGGGTTGTCCAATGTATTCGGGGTGAAGTCGGTACTGTTCCACTGATGCATAGAACGCATCCATGTCCACATGCATGACCCAGCGCGACATAGCACAGCCCAGACCACAGCTTTCTCTATCAAAAGAAAATTAGATGGTGAATTAAAAGGAGACAGAGACCGAAAGCAAAGTGAGTTACCATGTCTGCGATTCTTACAAGTTTATGAAGGAAGAACCATGAAACGGGTTCTATGAAACGATTTTTGGAAGCCACAGAACGTGCGGCTCTTTTTGTCCATTTGCTTTTCATTGTGGTTTGTACCGTTGTTCTGCTAATATCACTCCCAGTGTTAATCGGGCTACGGCTTTTCATTCTCGTAATCATCTATAATGTAATGATACCCATAACCGGGTGGGGGCGAAAACACAACGAACGGCTAACCCTTTGGTTCTTTGTGTTCATCATTAGCCTTTTGATGCTCTTCCCTGATTGGTTCCTTACTGATCCTCTAGGCATCCTTGTCTTTGTCCCTGACGGGTTCCCCAATATCGGTCCGGTCACCGCCTATCTGATTCTTCTCTGGGCGATCCCGCTTTTCACTATCACCTTCATTGGGCTCCGAGTTGCTATCCGCTGAACCAATTCCGTAGCATACGGGGTTGTAGCATTTACCTCGCTCCTCATTTTCGTCGGTGCATTCCTCATCATGCTACTTTACCTGGGCAGCGCTTGCTTTTTCCATCTGCTAATCAACCTAATTCTATTTGGGCTCTAAAACATCAGGTTTGGTTGACTTCCACCAGATGAAAATCTGAATCTGCCTATCTACTGAAAATCCCAGTTTTTTATAGAGTTTAATTGCCTGTTTGTTATCCACATGAACACCTAAATTCGCCTTCTTACTCCCACAGTCTTTGAACAGCTTCAGACAAAACCGTAGCATTTCTGATGCATGGCCCTTCCTGCGATGCACAGGGGCTACGGCAATGTTTTGGATAAATCCCATCTGAGGTACAAGGTCAAGGATCCCAATCAAATCCTTGTTATGGTACACAAAATATGCTTGGACCATTTTATACCATTCATCTAACATAACTTCAGGGACGTCTCTGAAGTTATGAAAAATTCTCTCTGCAACATGGTCAGGAGATCCACGCATGAACGCTTTCAGACACAAGAAAAACTGGTTTACTTCCTCGCGTGTAATCTGTTCATAGCGAAGCTGGTCTGACACCTCAAAGATCTCGTCTAAAGGACGGCTCATCGTGGAGCGATTGGCGAATTCCTTAAATCCAATTTGCTCTAAATGTTCAGCAAATCTTTGTTGCTCGACTGGAATATTCAAGTAGGCATAATGCACCTTGTGTTTTTTCGCTAGTTTCATTACTGCATCTGCAAAGGCGTTGAGCGTCTCTGCTGATTGGTCATAATCAATTACATTGAATCGAACAAAAGGGGTTCCAACCGGTTCAAGGAGTTGAAAAGGCTCTTGTCCAATAAATGCAATCCCTACGGGCTGGTTTTTTGTTAGATATACCCGATACGTGAACCCAAAAGGTTCAATCTGAGCGGTATACCGGCTAATTATGTCCTTGAATTTTTTGATTTGTGGATCATCATGGGCAATACTACGTAGTTGCATTGTCAATGCATCCCGGTGAAATTAATATAACCTGCTCTTGAAAATTCATGTTTTTAATAACTTAGAATGTTACAATATTGTGACTTTTGGAAACAAGGCGATTCAAATCTCCGCTATTTGCGATTTGACCAAAAAATCTTCAAAAAAAGACAGAAGCAAAGATTCTTTAAAATTCATGACAGGCATAGATTATTGGTTTGGTGATGGCTTGGGAGCTGAAAATGACCTTTTCCAGCGATCAGTTGCTGCCCTAGCTGGTGGCAATCCTGAGCGAGCCAAACAACAAATTTTGAAGCTCCTTGAGAAGGATAAAAATAACCTCGACTTGCTCACCTTCCTGACCTCGATTTACCAGCAGTATCAAGAACCTCAACAGGCACTCCAAACCGCCCAACGTATCGCCCTACTCGACCCCAATAATCCCCGGCACCTGAATAACCTCGGCTATGTCCATATTCTCCTCGGTCAATGGAAGGAAGCAGAACAATGCTATGCAAAAGCCGTCAAACTAGACGACGCATCTCCAACCATTTTTCTCCATCACGCCTTAACGCTCATTGAGTTAAATCAAATTAAAGCGGCTACAGAACAACTCCAAAAAGCACTCAATCACTCACTTTCGAGCGAGCTTCTTGATATTATTCAGACAGATTCTCAATTCGTGAAACTTAGACCACTCCTAAACAAGCTGTAAGGAATTCGCATACTTTTTAGCTTCGATCAAGAATCCACAAGTACCCTAACAGCTATTTGCACCATTTCATGCAACATCGAAACCCCTATATACCACATACTTGTAGCTGCAGACAGTAGCAAATAGGACAATTTCGTTTTTAATTGAAATTTAGCTTATCGAGCTACGCAGCTCTTCCGACGAGGATTATTCAACGGAACAGCACGGCTGCGTGAAACAGCCACCCCAACTGAAGAGAACCGAGGTGAACTATATGGAAAAAGGCACAGTCAAATGGTTTAATCCCGACCGCAACTACGGCTTCATTGAACGCGAAACCGGTACCGATCTCTTCGTTCATGGTAGCGAAGTTGAAGGCGATAAAATCCTCAAAGAAGGCGACACCGTCACCTTCGAAGTCGAAGAAGGCGACCGCGGCCCCAAGGCTGTTAAAGTCAAACTCGAATGAACCATCGGATTGGCAGAAAGAACATGCCCTCCGCAACCATCTGCTTTAGGTTGTTCTTCAGCCTAGGCAGTTCTTTTAAGAAAGCTAGATGGTTCTGATATGCATCTCCAGAAACTGATGCGGATTCAAAAAAGTTCGCACTGTAGTTCGAAAAAATTCTGAAACGCCTTGATCCAAAAAATGTACAACCCCCAAGAGAATTCTTTTTTACAAATGAGAACAGCATTAAAGAAGACATTTACGCCTTTAGAAGATCACTTCTGAACATGTGGCTTTCGGCAGGTGAGCAGGTATCAGGCGGTTATTGTCACTTAGAATCTTAATTCTTTATGATTGGTGATATTTATGTCGGAAAGTTTCTCTTCGATTCCCATCCCCACAGATCTTGGAGCAAGGCTGCAGGTGTTATTTTCTATTGACCGAACACCTAAGACCTTGGGCGAGTTTGGAGAGTTGCTCCAAGAATGTCTTTTAAAGCGTTTGCAAATGCCCGAGGTGCAAGCATATTTCCAGGCAGTTTCCACTGGTGAGACGATTTTTGGTGAGGTAAATTACCAAACTCGACATCAGCTAAAGTTGCCAGATGCGAAGCAGGTTTACGTTGCGTGTGCTTTAGACGCGTTGATTCAAGGACGGTTCTTACCCATCGACATCGAGTCGAGTTGTTTCCATTGTGGAGAGCCCATCCGCATCAAGATGGCCGAAGGATCCATTGCTTCGGCAGAGCCGTCATCAGCCGTTCTCTGGTTAGGAGCTAGCTCTGAGGGGGAGGGCTCTTGTGTTACTTATCTTTGCCCCTACATTAATTTCTTTAGTGCGCCTGAACACCTGGATGAATGGAAGGATGCGCATCCCACCGAACTTGGGATCATGCTTACACTCCAACATAGCTTAATACTAGCGGACAAAGGCTATTGGCAGCCAATATTTCAGATTGAACCTGATACGTAGTTCCTTTCAGACAAACAGCTATTGAGTGGCATTTTGGGAAGTAAAATTGAGGTGCAGCAATGATTATCTTAAAACATGTTGAATACAAAATCAACAGTTTAGCTGAATTGGAGAGCTTATTGAGCCATCT
>CAYFXC010000024.1:0-27849 GCA_964347045.1 uncultured archaeon | reverse complement strand
TCACTCTCGGTATGGGCTCCGACTCATCGAGAGTAAAATACGTCGCCTAGTGAAATATTACCGTCGACGAGGAGTTCTACCTCAAGACTGGAAATACACGCCAGAGCAAGCCGCGCTCCTCATTCGCTAGGCGTAGAGGGCTGTTGGCTGATTTCCTTGACAAAAGATCTGGATCGCCTTTTAGAAATCGCCGATTCGGCGGCTGGCCGTGTCAATGACTGGATTGAAGCGAATGAACCAATTTTTCTGACTTCTCACTTGGATGCTGATGGTCTTTCTGCCGCCGGTATCATAGCAACTGCGCTAACTCGGCGAAATGCGCCATTTCATCTTCGAATTGTCCGCCAACTGGACCAAATGTATCTTTCTGAGTTGGCTGCAAATGGTCCAGGACCGTTTATATTCTGTGATCTAGGAAGTGGTCAGTTATCCTATATTGAGGAAACTTTGACCAATGCAGAAATTCTCATTTTAGACCATCATCCTCCTCTAAACAAGAAAAATCCCTCGAATATCCGCCAAGTCAATCCTCATGAATATGGATTTGATGCCACCTATGAGATATCGGGTGCGGGTGTTTCGTATTTAGTTGCCCGACACCTTGGTGGGGCTAATGAAGATTTAGCGGGTCTAGCTGTTGTAGGGGCCTTGGGTGATATTCAAGATCGTGGAAAACAGCACGACCTTGTAGGTCTCAATAAAGAAATTATTGTTGAAGATGCTATTGCCGCAGGAGTGATCGATCGATCCATTGATATGCGAATTTTCGGACGAGAAACCCGGCCAATTCATATTGCCTTGCAGTATACCAGTGACCCCTATATTCCGGGGATTAGCAACGACCCTGAAGGAGCTTTGGATTTTCTTGCTGACCTTGATATCGAGCTTCGTGAAGGTGAACAGTGGCGTACGATTGCCTCACTCTCAAAAGAAGAAAAACGGAAACTCAACTCCGCCCTCGTTACTTACATGCTTAAAAAGAATATTCCGCCACGAGAAGCCCAATCTCTCATAGGTGTAGTATTCACACTGGTTCGTGAAGAGAAGGGTAGCTACATTCGTGATGCTCGCATGTTTTCTACATTGCTCAATGCTACAGGTCGTTCTAACCAAGGCGGTATTGGGGTCGCCATCTGTATGGGTGACCGGAAGAATCTGTTACGAAAAGCTGAAACAATTCTTAAAGATTACCGCGAACAACTTGCTTTGGGACTTCAATGGTTAACCGATGATCCAGATGCAGTAAAGAAACTGAAGCTTATCCAAACCTTTCATGCGAAAAATCGTGTTCCTGATACCATAGTGGGATCAATTGCCGGTATGGCGTTAAACTCGCGGATATTAGACTGGTCAAAACCAGTCATAGCGTTTGTCTATTCTCACGATGGACGCGTCAAAGTCTCTGGTCGAACGATACGGCAGATTGTTGAAGCAGGAGCAGACCTCGGTAAAGCGATGAAACTAGCTTCTGATGAAATTGGGCGCGGTTCTGAGGGTGGAGGTCATAATATTGCTGCTGGTGCGACCATTCCTCGCGGTCAGGAAGATCGATTTATACAAATTATTGAACGTATTCTTCGGAAACAAATGGGGCGTATGAAAGAGGCTGTCATTCCAGGGGAGGAGATTGCGAATGAGGAAACAATTAAATAGCTGCAGTTGATTTTGCCCTTCACGTTTCATCAAAAAAGACCAGTATTTGAAAGGTAACCGATTATGAGCCGTCAATCTCGAGTCCGTGATAAGTGGCGTGAAAAACGCTGGTATATGATGGTAGCCCCATCTTCCTTCGGAAATGTTGAAATCGGGGAAACCCCCGCTGCCAACGCAAAGGTCTTGGTTGGACGAAAGGTAGAGACCACGCTATACGCCATATCAGGAGATTTCAATCAAATCCATATCAAGTTGTATTTCCAAATTAATGAAGTGAAGGGTGATAAAGCCTATACTTATTTTTCAGGTCATGATTTCACACGTGATTATTTACGAAGTTTGGTACGAAGAGGGAGTAGTCGAATCGATGGTATCTTTGATGTTACCACCAAGGACGGTTATGAAATTCGTGTGTATGCCATTGCATTTCCCGTTCGCCGAGCCAAGACAACGCAACAATCTGCAATCCGTGAGGTCATGCAAAAAATCATATCTAAACGAGCTAAACAACTCAAATTCGATGCATTCATTCAAGAATGTGTCCTTGGAAAAATTGGTAGTGATATCTATAATAAAGCGAAAACTATCTTCCCTTTAAGAAAGAGTGAAATCCGAAAGAGTAAGCTTCTTGCCCAGCCTGTGGCTGCGGCTAGCTAGTTTCTGAAACGTTTCAGTTCTCTTTAATTGTGTCTCAGAATATTAAATATTGCAAACAGATAATACTGTCTTTAAGCGCGCGCATGTTATGGAGATATTAACAGGTTTTTATACAACCTCGGAATCAGTAATTTCGTTTAAGTATAGGGTTTGAAAGTTGGGGTTTTGAAGAGGGTTTTTCTTCAAAAATTAAACCGACTTAAAACGGTTTTCTACTAAAGCGAACCGGTAAGGCTTATTAGCAATTAATGCGTCAATCTAGCGAGGGTCTGGCTAGTATGTTTGCTCGAACTCTCCAGCGGCAAGGCTTTTGGAAAGCCCGAAATGTAGAGAATGAATCTGGTCGAAGAATCTTCTTAAAGCACGATTTATATCTAGGTGGCATTTATGTTGAGGTTATGAATCGCGTGGCGGTTCTCCGCATTACCGAGTTGGGCATTGTTCGTGTCTTCAAACGAGCTAAAGCCCTCAGAACTTTCCTTGCTGAACTCGAAGCTATGAAAGGTCGGATTGCTGTGGAATCCCCATCACTTCATTCCCTTGTGCAGCTCTCCAGTGATTAGACGTCCATTTCATATCTCTATTCAAATTAGTCCCGTAAACAGGTCAATTTACCTCACATTTTGTTTTAGTCAGAAAGTTTTAGTAACGTGAAATCTGGGCTAGGATGAAAATAACTAGTCTAAATGGTTAGAGTGATATCTTCTATCGATGTGGTTGGAATGCCTTCGCAGTTTCGGGAACGTAATGTGGTGCAAAAGGACTGGAGGAAGGTTCAGCTGCGCATCGCGTTGTGTTACCCCAATGTCTATCGTGTGGGTATGACCAGTCTTGCGGTTCACTTATTGTATGCTCAATTTAATGCTGATCCGTTGGTTGCCTGTGAACGTGTTTTCTATGTTCCCGGTGAGGTTCCCCGTTCTCTTGAATCGGGGCAACCTCTTTCTAAATTTGATGTCATTGCTTTTTCACTCCAATTTGAAACTGATTTTGTACACGTCCTTGAAATGCTGATTCGCTCAGGTATTCCTCCACTAGCAGCAGATCGACATAAACCTTGGGTCATTGCTGGGGGTCCTTGTGCAGTTTCAAATCCTTTTCCGATGCTGCCTTTTATTGATGTGGTGCAAATTGGGGATATTGAACCTGTTTATCCACAACTTCTGAATGCTCTTCTAAAAATACAAACGGGTGTTGATTTCAGCTCCCAATTGGATAATCATTTCTTGATGCCGAAAAGAGATAGGGCGATAAGAGCATTTACAGATGATTTAGATTCTGCCTTTCATCCCACATGCCAGATATTACCTGAGCCTCCCTATCCCTCTGAGCTTGAGCCAACCTTTGGTCAAGCCCTATTGGTTGAGATTTCAAGGGGATGCGATCGGCGGTGCAGTTTTTGTATGACGACCTATCAATGCAGTCCCCGACGTGAACGCTCGCTAAATACTTTGAAACACATAATCGACGATGGAACCCAATGCTCAGGTGTAGAAAAGGTAGCACTCTTAGCTTCTGGCTTTGTAGATCATTCTGAATTAGCTTCTCTACTTGCCACTATTGTGGATAATGGGCATCAATTGTCTGTTCCATCACTTCGTGCTGATCTTCCTGACTCTCAAATTCTTCCGCTAATTTTTCAGGGTGGACAACGTACACTCACGTTCGCTCCTGAGGCTGGCTCCGAACGACTCCGTACAGTTATTGGAAAACCAATTACCGATGATACATTTTTACAGACGTTTGAATCAGCACTGGCAGCAAAATTTACACAATTCAAACTTTACTTCATGATCGGATTACCAACTGAATCTGACGCAGATATTCAAGCAATTCATGACTTTTGTATTAATCTTCTTACTCTCACCAGCAAAGGTCACCGAATTCATGTGAGTGTCTCTCCCTTTATTCCTAAACCCCACACACCCTTCCAATGGTTGGGGCTTGCTCCGCGCAAAACACTGAAGAAACGCCTTCAGCTTTTAGAAAAGCTGCGTCGATATGGCCGGATTCAGTTAGACTTACCAAATCCCCGATGGAGCATCATTCAAGCTGTGCTCTCCCGGGGGTCGAGTGAATTATCATCATTAATTCTAAATGTAGCGCAAAAGGAGCAGATTACTGCTGGCACTTGGTTTCAGGCCGCAAAAAATCTTGGTTTGAATCTTGAGACTCTTGCGACTGCTGATTATTCTCCAGATGTAACTTTTGCTTGGGATCGAATTGATGTGGGCATTAATCGTAATATTTTATTGCAACGGTTTGCCAAGCTTGAGCAGTGATTGTACTTATCCACCGCTTGGGGCAACAATATGGACTCAAAAAAAAGACCAGCTAAAAAGAAAGATACTGAAATTGCATCTGAGATTGAGAAAGAAATAGAAGACAAATTAGGTGCAGAGTCTGAGGATCTAACCGAAAAGGTCCTAGAGCATCTACCCAATTTAGCCGATGAAATAAAAACTTCTGAAACAGGTGTTCGAATTGATGGGGTGCGGTG
This sequence comes from uncultured archaeon, assembly GCA_964347045.1. GTDB lineage: Archaea > Asgardarchaeota > Hermodarchaeia > Hermodarchaeales > Hermodarchaeaceae > Hermodarchaeum. Next base: position 23,039 of record CAYFXC010000024.1, on the reverse strand, counting down.
GGAAGAGACTGATCGAACCCGACAACCTGTTAGAACTGGAGAAGACCGGTTTTCCGGTTATTCTCCTGATGTAATAGATTTTCTGCGACGTTGTACTACAGAAGACGAAGCATTGGAAATCATCGATTTCTTGGAAAAGCAAGGGGAAATCAACGCGGTGCATGCCGAGGAGCTTCGAAACCAATTACGCCGTAAGGGTCTCCGAAGTTTTGGCTCCCAGAAATCATGGGGATATTATGAGCGAAAGAGTACCTAGCTAATGGGTGGCGCCTGCGGCGACAATGCGAATTACATCGTTAGTTTTTAATTCGTAATCTTCTGCTAGACGCTTTTTCGTACGGGCATCGAGGGCGTGAATGAAGGTTTCTCCTAGCTCAGTGTGAATTTTATATGCGAGCTGTCGGGCCGTTGTGCCTTTTGGAACTAGATAAACATCGGGTAGAACATTACCGTCATGGTCAGATAATTTTCCAGCATCTTCGACTGGATAAACGGGAATGAGGTGAAGAACTTCGAATACTATTGTATTCAAGACTTGTTGAACGCCTGTGGATCCGTACCTGTCCAATATTTCTGTTTGTAAACGTTGCAATTGAGATTGTTCGGTATCACTTAATGCATTTGGAGTCAAGATATCGAAGGTTGATGCGCCAGGTAGATACGAAATTACTCCTTTTTCACTGAGATTACGTAGTACAAATTCACCTGCAGCAGTGCAAGGAATTATTATCTCATCTGTCAGTTTCCTTAATGCTTCCAGATGTTGCGCGGCTTGTGGGCGGTCTATCTTATTGGCTGCAACTACCATAGGTTTCGCACGACGGCGTAGAAATTGTACAAACCTTTCAAGGTCCTCATCTGACCAAAGAGTAGGTTTATCAGTTTGTAATTCCGCATCGCGGATGGCGGTTTTAATTGCTGACTCCGTGATTTGTAATCCTGAGAGTTTTTCACCTAGTAAGCTACTTATTTTTAGTTTCTCAGTTTCTGCTCTCCGTGAAAGGCGACGCCAATCTCGTTGAAGGATTTGGACAAGCCACATGTTAATTTCACGTTCAAGAAATTTGACATCTTGACGTGGATCCCAAGAACCCGGTTCGACATCGCGTCCTTCTGCATCAAGTGACCCAGAAGTATCCACGACATGAATAAATGCATCCGCTCGGCTAAGTTCATCAAGGAACTGATTACCTCGTCCGCGTCCGAGATGTGCCTCAGGAACGAGTCCCGCTACGTCTAACATCTCAATTGGAATTAGTCGCACTCCATCACGGCAAATGGAATTTTTCGCGTTGCATACTAGTTCGAATTCTTGGCACAGGCAATCTACACGAACATATGCGGTTCCTGGGTTCGGTTCAATTGTTGTAAAAGGGTATGCTCCGACCTTCGCGGCAGTACGACAGGCCGCGTTCAGAAACGTACTTTTTCCTGAAGACGGTTTACCGACAATTCCAATTAGCAAGACGAGTAACCTCACTGAATTATTCATAATGTAAATAAATAAATTACAGTACTTGGTGCTTTTACAGAAAACAGTACCTGCTTTTAATAATGAATCAAAGAGAAAGAATAATCAGGTGAAAACTATGGTTAAGGGTCGTATTTTAGTTGCAGATCCGATTCATGAGGATGCGATTGAGCAATTACAAAACGCTGGCTTTGACCTCGATCTTCGAACAGACATTACCCCTGCGCAGTTAGTTGAGGAAATTAGCGGCTACAACGCAATTATAGTCCGTAGTCGAACCCAAGTCACCAAAGAAGTAATCGATGCTGGGACATCCCTTAAGTTAATTGCCCGGGCAGGCGTTGGATTAGATAATGTTGATTGGGAAGCCGCCAAAGAGAAAGGAATCCAGGTTGTTAATTCACCGCAAGGACCTTCTGTATCTGTAGCTGAACTTGTTTTTGCTCTAGCTCTGAATGTTCTACGAAAAATTACATATGGAGATTTAGGCATCCGACGTGGTGAGTGGCTAAAGAAAACTAGTAAGGGAGGCGAAATGCGAGGACGGCGTATAGGGATCTGGGGATTTGGTCATATTGGAGAGCAAGTGGCAAAACGAGCGCTTGCTTTTGGAATGTCGGTATATGGATTCGATTTAAATCCTCAAAGAATCGAGGTTATGAAAGAATTAGGCGTCAAGTTTGTTCTTGTTGAAGAGCTCGTTTCAATATCCGATATTCTAACAGTACATGTGCCTTTGACTCCCAAAACTCGTGGGCTTATTGGAGCTAAAGAATTGGAAGCTATGCCCAAAGGAGCCATTCTGATTAACACGGCACGTGGAGGTATCGTGGATGAAGAGGCGCTCTATAATAGTTTAATAAATGGCCATTTAGGCGGTGCTGGCATCGATGTCTTTTCAGATGAGCCTCCATTCGGTAATGCTCTTCTGAAAAAGCTTGTTGCGCTCCCCAATGTGGTATCCACGCCCCATATTGGAGCCCAAACCAATGAAGCTTCTCGAGCCAATTCTATGATTATTGCAGATAAACTCATTGCGTTCTTGAAGTAGTAGCATAACAATTTTATAGGCAATGGCGGTTCGCTATCCCCTATTACGCGGAGGCGTCTACATCAATGTATAGGCACATTGGCAAGCTCTATGCAAGCCATGATAAAGATTTGAAGGCCCTTATTCGTTCCCGGCTTATTGAGTGGCGAAAAGAGCCTGCGACAAATCGCATAGATAAGCCTACAAGAATTGATCGGGCTCGTCAAATTGGATATCGGGCAAAGCAGGGCTTCATTGTAGTTCGCCAACGTGTTCCTCGCGGATCCCGACGGAAACCACGACCTACGATGGGTCGAAAACCCAAAAAGATGGGAACTGTAAAGATAACCCCTGGACGCAGTCGTCAATGGATTGCTGAAGAGCGAACAGCCCGTAGATATCCGAACATGCGCGTGTTGGGCTCCTATCACATTGCCGAGGATGGCAAGAACCTTTGGTATGAAGTTATTCTTGTTGATCCTGCTCATCCAGCAATCCAAGCTGACCCTCGAATCAACTGGATATGTGAACCGACACAGAAGGGCCGCGTTTTTCGGGGTTTATCTCCGGCGGGGAAGACCTCTCGTGGTTTACGCCATCGAGGAACTGGTGCAGAGAAACTTCGTCCAAGTATTGGAAAATATGGACGACGCGGGAAATAACTGTAATAAGATCCCCTTTGGAGAGTGCTTAATCCGTGGCCGCATCTGAAGGCGGACCGGTTCGTCTTAATGTGCAAGCTTCTGTTCATGCCACTGAAGACTTTGATAGAGTTAAAACAGCAATTGAAAATCTCTTTCCACAAGCTATTCAAAGCCTTCTAAAATTCAAAACAACAAGCCTTCGTGGTCACTACCACAATCCTATTCTTCGAATTGAAATCCAGTTAACACACCCTGATCAAATTGTACAAACTCTAACATCCATTGGCCAAAAATTAACTATGCAGGATCGTGTCCAAATCGATAGGACTTTTGCTTCTCGCATAGATCAGAAGGGTCAGCTTTTTCTCAGAATTGATAAACAGGAGGCTTATCAAGGACGAATTCGCATAATTAATCGTGGTGATTCTATCCGTATCGTCATCCGGTTTGCAGGTCGAAAACCATCACTCAAAGAGCTAAAAAATTACAGCCGTCAGTTCAAACTCATCTAGGACGAGAAAAGAATGTGTGCATATGATCTCCATGTTCGTTTTAACCCACAAAACAACGAAAGGGAGTTCACAACACTTCAAAAAATCGCAACCAAATTAGGATTCGTTGGGCTAGCCATTGATTCTCCCAAACCGTTTACGATAGAAAATATGCACAAGCCCCTGGTAATAATTCATCGATTAACCATTTCACCTCGAAGTGCTGGACGACTCCGATTCCATGTGAATAAGCAACTAAAATTGGCCGACCTTATTGTCATTCACGGACGCTCTAAACCTATTTGGCTTACCGCAGCCGAGATTCCAACTGTACAGATGATCATGCTTAGAGATATCGATGATTTTACCGTAATAGATTCACAAGTAGCCCGTGCAATGGCGAACCACAACAAGCCCGTCGAAGTATGCCTTCACCAGCTCCTTACACTTACTGGATCAATTCGTTCTCGATTGATGCGGGTCATGCGATCTGCCCTGAATCATTTGGTGCGAGCTAACTGCTCCTTGATTTTAACCTCAGGCGCTGCCAATCCTTGTGAGCTACGCGCTCCCAAAGATTTAGAAGCTTTAAGCTACCTTGCCTCGGTTCCTGAGGATTTTGCCAAGAATGCGATGAATCTTGAACCGACGAAACTTGTGTCGCAAATATCTGTTCACAGAGAATCTCACCTATCAGCACAATCACGGAGGACAACCTGCTAATGCGTTCTCGTCAACGATATCTCGCAATTCGGGTTCACACTTCCAAGAAACTCCCTTCTGAATCCAACTTCCGAAATGCTATCTGGCAGCAGTTGCAAGAATTATATGGAGAGATGGGAGTCAGCCGAATTGGTTTTTGGCTAATATCATATCATCCTAAACAAAAGAGTGCCATTATTCGTTGCCAACACACGGAGGTTCGCCCGCTCCGAGCTGCCTTAGCAACAATTACACAGATGGATTCGAACCCCCTTCTTTTTCATGTTGTTGGAATAAGTGGTACACTTCGAAAAGCACTAACGCATCTACCTGATATCGAAGCCCGAGGAGTAATCCGAGTCCGCAAATACCGATAGTATATCTGATCAATCTAACTATTCAGTTTCTTTAGGAGCTCTACTTCATGTGCCAAAACAGATAAAACTCGCCTTGCTAACAGAGTCTCCGGGGTTCAGTGAAGCCACGCCGCTCCAAACTGAGCCTTGTGCTATGACGATCTCGCGACGAGCCGAGAGCCCCCGCCTCTTCTTTTTACGGTGGTACTGTAAGAATTTCAACTGAAATTAGAAATCCTTTCCACAGCTGAAAAGCTCTCATTCGAAACCGATTATTTCGTTTACCATCGATAACCCAAACGCAGGGATTGTATTTCATAAATTCCAAATCACTGCCTGATGGTTCCGGAGACGTTGGATGAGAATGATAAATCCCGACTTGTTCCAGCCCCTCCTCTGCTGCTGCAGTGAGGATACAATATTGGTGTTCTGCATCAATCTCAAAAGCCGCGCTCGATTGGGCTATGTTTTCGGTTTCAGCGACGCGTACGACTCGAGCGACTAAACCATCTTTGCTATAAGTTCCAAGAAGTATTGCACACCCCTCATTGGGCATCGCCCGTCGACGAATTCCATATAATTGTCGTCGGTGCAACGATGTCAACTGTATTCGAGCGACGCGGGGCGAAGTCATACGTGAACCCACAGCCAAAGACTTAAAAGCTCCTCACCTTTTGAGTTTTCGCATCTCAAGCGGCATGACAAGAGGTTGCTACGAGCGATGTCCAAAGATAGGTCTCGAGATAGACAATTCATGCGTCGCAGTATGATCATTAGTACAGCAGCTATCGCCTTCTTTAGCATTCTTATGGCATTAATGATCTCGCGCTTGGATCCCATTGGAGTCTTTCTTGACTTTATTGGTCCTGTAGTTACGGGCGTGATAGCGATTTTACTCCTCGTACTAGCATTCATTGGGCTAGTCGTGCTCTTCGGCAACCTTCGAGAATATTACGGGGAAACCGCCGGTTGGTTTGAGCTAATCATTTTCTTAATCATTGTTATCGTTATTGCGTTCATTGGATTCAGCTGGCTTCACGCGCTCCTAACAGGGCTTCTTTGCATCGGCGTCATCTACTATCTTCATCAAGCCCAAGATTAAGCCAGAGTCATAGTCTGCAAAATTGGATTCTGTCAATAACAAGATTTTAAAGGTGCTATTCCTAATCGGCAAACCTACAAGACCAACGAAAAGTAAGAGGGCTTTCACACAACTCCCTTCTTATTAGGCGTTAATGGAGGACCCCTCGTTGTTCAGTAACACCCAAGACTATGATATTGCCTTGACTACATTTAGTCCTGAGGGACGCCTATTTCAGGTAGAATACGCCAATGAGGCGGTTCGAAAAGGTACTCCAATTTTGGGTATTCGTTGCTCAGATGGTGTGATTTTAACTGCCGCACTAAGAAAACATTCCCTCCAAGAACCCAACCATAATGACAAAATATTTACAATTGATGAATCCATCGGCATCGCAATTGCCGGATTATCCGGTGATGCCCGTTCACTCGTTCGCTATGCGCGAGAGCTAGCGCAAATTAACCGTCTCACATTCGATGAGTCCATTTCAGTAAAAACGCTTAGTAAGAAACTCAGTGATCACATTCAATCCTACACCCAGCAGGGAGGAACCCGACCTTATGGCGTTTCTTTTCTCATAATCGGTGTTGACTCTACTCCCCAACTTTATCTAACGACTCCCATAGGCGGGTTTTGGAGCTACAAAGCCCATGCTGTCGGTATGGGCGCTAACCAAATGAATACCGTGTTGGAAAAGGAATATTCTCCTTTACTAAAAGTCGATGAAGCCTTAAATCTAGCAATTCGAATTCACAAAGAAACTGCCTCTACACCTCTTCACCCTGAAGGAATTGTGGCTGCAAAAATAACAACAGTTGATAAGAAATTCGAACAAGTAGACAAAAAGACTATCCAACAAATATTAGACTCTTCGTAATTCGTGATTAGGTGACAATTATGTCAGGAATGGGTGGAATACGGGGCGACAAACGTGTCGATTTGGGTGATGCCGCTTTAGCTAGGCTAGACACACATGGACATCGATTCGAAGTTATTGTAGACCCTAAACTTGCGTGGAGTTTCAAGCAGGGTGAAGAAGTCGAACTCCGTGAAGTTCTTCGGGGCGAAACAATTTTCGAGGATGCATTGCGAAGTAGGAAGGCTCCTTCTGAAAATCTAGAAGGCGCTTTTGGAACATCTGATGAGCTTGAAATCGCCCGAATAATTCTTGAAAAGGGGTCTCTTCAGCTTACAACAGAACAACGCCGTGAGATGGTAGATAAGCGCCGGCGGCAAGTGATTGATCTCATTGTTCGTAACTCAATTAATCCAAAAACTGGGCTACCACATCCTCCCGCTCGAATTGAATCGGCTATGGATGAAGCTCATGTGGTCATCGACTCCACTCAGACAGCTGAAGAACAAGCACGAGACGTTGTCAAAGCACTGCAACCAATAATTCCCATTCGTATGGAACTTCAACAAATCGCAATAAAGATTCCTTCTGACTTTGCTCCCAAAGCATACGGAATTGTTGAACGCCAAGGTCATATTGCAAAAGACGAATGGCAAAAAGATGGCTCGTGGATCGCTATCGTTGAAGTTCCCGCTGGGCTCCGGGGTGAGCTTATTGATGCCCTCAACAATCTAACTCGTGGTCGAGCAGAAATTAAGATTCTAAAAAAGGAAACATTATAGGAGGCTTTACCAATCGTGTCAATCCATTTTGAACAACAAGATATTGTCGTTCCGGGACAGCTCCTTGCCGAAGGCGATTATCGTAACGGTGATGGTGCATACAAGGAACAAGAAAAAGTGTTCGCCTCAGTTATTGGTGTGGCGAAAATGAAAGGCAAAATGGTTTATGTTGTTCCCTTGAAAGGACAATACATACCGAAAATCCGAGATATCATTATTGGAAAAGTTGTAGAAGTCACGTTGAATGGTTGGCTTCTAGATTTTAACAGCCCTTATCCCGCATTGCTTCCCGTCATTCATGCGCTATCTCGCCGTGATGCGGCAAGGGCTAAAGATAATCTCCGAAGATATTATGATGTTGGTGAAACGGTTGTCGCTGAAATCATTGCAGCGGACCGAACGAGGGATCCCTTAGTGACTACTCTTGGTCGTGGGCTGGGCAAAATTCGTGGCGGAACTATAATAACAATTGTTTCCACCCGTGTTCCCCGGCTAATTGGCCGAAAAGGATCGATGATTAATATGCTCAAATCCGACCTTCAAATCGATATCGTCGTCGGACAGAACGGGATTGTTTGGATGAAGGGAAATCCTGATCGAATGAACATTGCTGTCGAAGCAATTCGTCAAATTGAACGCGAAGCCCACACTAGTGGCTTAACAGATCGCGTTCGCGACATCGTAAACGCTAAGCTTGCTGAATTAAATGGTGAATAATATGAGTGATAAAAAAGTTGAAGCAGAACAGCCTTTAATAGATTCTAAGGGGCGCCGCACGGACGGTCGAAAGCTCGATGAACTTCGACCGATACGCTTAGAAGTTGGAAATCTTAGCCGCGCGGATGGATCTGCATACATCGAACAAGGTCGAAACAAGATTGTGGTAGCGGTTTATGGACCCCGCGAGCTTCATCCTCGACACCTTGCGCAATCAGATCGAGCGTTACTCCGAGTGAATTATCGAATGGCTACATTTTCTGTATCTGACCGAAAACGACCCGCTCCAAGTCGTCGAGAACATGAAATCTCAATGGTTCTTCGTCAAGCGCTTGAACCTATGTTATTTCTGAAGATGTATCCCCGCGCTGCAATTGATGTTTTCATCATGGTTCTTGAAGCCGATGGAGGCTCTCGTTGTGCAGGCGCCACAGCAGCGTCATTGGCTCTCGCCGATGCGGGAATCCCAATGCGAGGTCTAATCGCCGGTGTTGCCGCTGGAAAGATTGATGGCAAAGTGGCATTAGATTTGAGTGATATCGAAGACAAAATCGGTGAGGCTGATGTTCCCTTAGCAATGGCTCCGGATCGTGGTGAAATTACTCTTCTTCAAATGGATGGAAAACTATCCCTTACAGAATTTAGGGAAGTGCTTCGATTGGCGGAAGATGGTGCTCATCAAATCCAAGAAATGCAAAGAGCTGTACTCCTTGAAAAATATGCAAAAATTCGGGAAAAGATTGATGACACCGTTGAAACTCCCCCTCCGGAGGAAGAGAAACCCAAGAAAGAACCTAAACCTACGAAAAAACGGGTTAAACGACCAAAAACTGAAAAAACGGAAGACAAACCCAAGACAACAAAAAAGCGTAAACCCTCGAAGACAAAAGACGAGGCCTTAGAAGCCAAGGAGTGATTGAAGATGGAAATCGTAACTGAAATTGAACGTGAACAAATTTTAGCACTACTGCGTGAAGGAAAACGCCTTGACGGTAGAGACGTTGATGATGTTCGCCCAATCAAAATAACACAAGATTTCATCTCAAAAGCGGAAGGTTCTGCCGAAGCATGGTTAGGTGAGACCCGTGTGGTAGCTGGCGTAAAAATTCAGGTTGGAAAACCCTTTTCTGATACTCCTGACGAAGGTGTAATCATTACTTCCTCAGAACTTTCACCCATTGCATCACCGACTTTTGAATTAGGTCCTCCGGGCGAACAGGCTATTGAATTAGCTCGAGTTGTTGATCGAGGTATTCGCCATTCTAGCGCCATTCAACGAACTGATCTTTGTATCAAATCTGGCGAGTTTGTTTACATGGTCTTAGTAGATCTATATGTACTCGCAGACCATGGGAATCTCATAGATGCTTCCTCACTTGCCGCTATTAGTGCCTTAATGAATACTAAAATCCCAAAGGTTAATGTCACCGATGAAGGTGATGCTGAAATATTGGAAGAGACTACCCCACTCCAAATGGGGTCCCCGCCGTTAACAATTACTTTCGCAAAACTTGGCGATCATATTGTTGCTGATCCAAATCTCGAAGAGGAACGGGTTTTGGATGGGCGTCTTTCCATTGCCATCGATGGAGACGACACACTTGCTTCAATGCAAAAGTGGGGAACCACTTCTTTCAGCCGTCAAGAGGTCACAGACTGTATTGAACGTGCGAGCAAAATTATTAAAAAGATGCGCAAACAGCTTCCCAAAAGGTGAGCACTTCAATGGGACGTACGAAAAAAGCTGGACGAGCAGGACGCTTTGGTGCCCGCTATGGGGTCACGCTTCGTCAACGTGTAGCAAAAATTGAGGCTAATATGAAAGTCTTACACAAGTGTCCTAGTTGCCAAACCAAAGCCGTACGCCGGATTTCAACAGGTATTTGGAAATGCCGAAAATGCGGTCATACCTTCACCGGCGGGGCCTATATGCCAACTACAGATGCACAAAAAATTCTCCGCTCTTTTCGTGAACGGTCGGTAAGTCGGCGATCAACGTGATTGCCATTGGCACAACTCGTAAGCCCACGCAACGTATTCGTAGTTTTATTAAGGAACTCGCTAGAGTGATTCCAGGTTCTATTCGTCTAACACGCGGGAAGCAAGGATTTGCTGACTTTTGCGATGCCGCCTATGAACAAGGAGCTACCCGCCTGCTTCTTGTGGGTGGGTTTCACGGGAATCCTGGGCGCATCGGTTTTTTGCAATATACAGGGGACGCTTGGGAGTTTTTTCCACCAACAATAATTATCAAATCTACCCAATTACTTCGCGAAGGTCAACATAATCCACCCCGAAACATCAAAAAGGTGGTCGTTCTTCCAGATGTGTCTTTTGATCTAAATAAGGCTAAACTGCTGGCTGAAGCCTTAAAGGTTCCCTGTATTCAACGAGCCGCTCTACCAAATTTACAAGATAATACAGCGGTTCTCCGCGTTGGAATAGCACGCTATAAAGCAATAGATTTTGTATCACCCAACGAAACACAACTTCTTGGCCCTTCAATGAAAATAAAACACTTTCTAACTCGACCTATGGGAGAAGAGAAACGATGGTAACACCTCATTCCTATACCCTTTCAATCACATTTCATTCTGAAAGTTCCAAAAAACAAGAGGCCATTTGGTTAGCCCTTGAACCGGAATTCACGTCGATAGATTCAAAAAGAGTCAAGTTTCACAGTAAATCTAACAAAAATAAAATAGTGTTTCACCTCACCGCCAAGGATGTAACAGCCCTTCGCGCTGCGGCAACAACGCTGATGCGTCTATATGTGGTGGCTGATGGTGTACACCAATTTACGGTGAAGAAAAATGGGTGAAGAGCTTCCACCGCGTGTTCGTCAACAACTTGTTAGAGTACAGCAAACACGTGATAGTCTACAATATGTCACGGCCCTTCTACTTCAGGTTAAACAGCAATTAGCTGAAACCAAAAATGCTCAAGAGCAAATAAAGGGGTTGACTGCAAAAAGTGTAATCTATCAAGCTTCCGGACCGCTACTATTTAGAACAACAAAAACAAAGGCAAATAAAAATTTGAAAGAACAGATTGAGGCGCTTGAGCTTCGAGTCAAATCCCTTGAAAAACAAGAAGCCCAATTACGCAAACAATACGATACACTCCAAGAAACTCTTCGCGGGATGCTTGGACAACCAGGTACCGCTCCTGCTGGCTAGTATTACATACTGGCTTTTCCGCCCTTGAATCTAATCTTGAAGACGGCGGGACGTTCGTTGAAGAAACTTAATCCTTCCCAATTCCTTGGTACACTATTAGAGAAGGTAAAAGACCAGGTAGCATTAATTCTTCATCAGAGTGCGGATCCTGATGCTATTGGGAGCGCTGCCGCCTTAGCTCAGCTTCTACATCTAAAAGGTAAGGTTCGTTCACAGATATTTGCCGAAAGCCTAAACCGTTCTGCAAAAAATATTGCAACATTTTTCGATATAGAAATCGCCCCCCCTGAGGATCTTGGTAAGCACTCGACCATCATTTTAATCGATTTGAATAATATTGAGCAGATTGGTACTCTTGCAGCGAATCTACCGAAAAAGGGTTCCACGATTTTTTGTGTAGATCATCATGCTCCGCATAGGGATCTCCCCAAACTAACGAATTATGTTCTGTTTGATGACCAAATTCGGTCAACAGCCGAGCTTATCCTAAAGCTTTGGCATGAAGTTTCCGATGAATTGACTGTGGATGCAGCAACACAGCTAGCCTGTGGGTTGGTCTATGATTCACGGCACTTTCGTATTGCCGTGCAAAGTACCTTTGAAAATTTTCTCATGTTACTGCAAAAGGGCGCAGATTATGAACGGGTGCTTACTCTTCTGTCAACACCGCTAGATAAATCTGAACGCGTCGCTCGGTTGAAAGCCGCCCAACGGGTTGTGATTTATGATGAATTCGATCTTCTCATTGCGGCTACTAAAATCCGATCATTTGAGGCTAGTGCCTGTCGGGCTCTAATCGGTTTAGGCGCCGACATTGCGATAGCTTCTGCTACAAAAAAAGATGAAGTTCGTATTAGTGCGCGTTCAACTCTTGCCGTAACCAGTGAAAGGGGCCTTGATCTTGCAAGGGATGTCATGGAGCCCTTAGGTGAAATGATTGGAGGCGCGGGTGGTGGTCACCCTTCAGCGGCAGGGGCAAATGGTGTTGCTTCAAGTGATTACGCTCTGGGGCTTGCACTTCAATTACTCCGGAAAACTCTAAAGGCGGATCATGGCCAATCTCAGCCGGCCTCTGATAAAGGTGCTGAAGGGTGACTTGTTGTGAGCATTGAAATCAACCAACTTTCTTTCACTTATTCGGGTTCAGATGCCAAAGTGCTCGATAACATTTCTCTTTCTATTCCTCAAGGCGCTTTTATTGGACTCGTCGGACCAAGCGGATGTGGGAAGACCACACTTGCGCGCTGCTTGAATGGTCTTATTCCCCATTTTCATCCCGGTGACCTAGAAGGCACCGTCATCGTTCAGGGGTTGAACTCTCAGGAACATCGTGCGCATGAACTTGCCCAGAAAGTTGGGCTTGTATTCCAAAACCCAGAAAATCAACTAGTTGCTCCCACTGTAGAACGCGAACTGGCATTCGGACCGGAAAATCTTGGGGTCTCTCGTGATGAAATCCGTAAACGGATAGAAACTCTGATTCACCAACACCATCTTGAAGAGCTCCGTGCTAAAGCACCCTATGAACTGTCTGGCGGCGAACAACAACGTGTAGCGATTGCTGCGGTTTTAGCCTTAGAACCTGATATCTTAGTATTAGATGAGCCAACCGCAAATCTTGATCCTTTTTCTGCCTTTGAGATTTTACAACTGATTGCGAAATTAAACCAAGAAATGCAACTAACTGTCCTACTTATTGAACATCGATTGGAACTTGTTTTGCCACATATCCATGAACTGATTGTCCTCGATAATGGGAAAATTGTGGCCAAAGGATTACCTGGAGATGTTTTTAACAATCCTTTGGTTTCTCAAATTGGTGTAGCTGTCCCAAGTATGATCCAGTTATTAAAACAAGTGGATAACCTTCGAATTCGCTCAACAACTCCGCTTTCTGTCGACGAAGCTGTGGGAACAATTCTCAAGGAGGTAGGCCGTTGATTCTTTTCAACGATGTAGGATTTGAATATGAACCGGGTCACCCCGTTCTTCGTAATCTGAATCTTGAAATTCAGCCTGGGCAAGTTATTGGTCTCATGGGCGAAAATGGCGCTGGAAAAACAACCTTGGTCAAACAGATTAATGGGCTGCTAAAACCAACGAGAGGAGCAGTTTATGTTGATGGGATAGACACTCGCGAAACATCAACAGCACAATTAGCGAAAAAAGTAGGTTTTGTGTTTCAGAACGCAGATCACCAACTTTTCGCCGATACCTTGCAAAGCGAAATAGCCTTTGCTTTACGAAACCTTGACTTTTCAAAGGAAGAGATTGACAATCGTGTAACCCGATATTTAGAATTGTTTGAACTCACTAAGTACCAAGGGCAATCCCCGTTTTTACTCAGTGGTGGTGAAAGAAAACGGTTAGCGTTGGCTTCCGTTCTCTGTATTGAACCGAGTATTCTCATCCTAGATGAACCCACTCAAGCCCAAGATGCACTACAAAAGGAAAAACTTCTCAAATTAATGGACGGGTTTCGAGACCCAGAGCATATTTTGTTGCTTGTCACCCACGATGTGGAATTTGCCATAAAAGCCGTTGACCGTCTTCTCATTCTCTCACAGGGGCAATTGATAGCCGATGGAGCACCACAGCAAATTCTGAGTAATCCCCAGATCTTAGATCGCGCCCGTCTTTTACCCCCCCAACTCACACAGCTAGCCCATCAACTTACTAAACAGTTTCCCCTGTTCCCCGCTAACGTGGCTACTATTCCCGAAGCAGTGGAGGCAGTCAACCAACTCATTAGGAGTCAGAGGTGAGCAATGCATGGCCGCAATCTTTGAAGCATTTCGTTTCAAACAAAAAGACACTTTCATGCACCGCCTTGACCCTCGGACCACTTTTTACATGGCTGTAGGTTTTTCAATTATCGGTATGCTTTTTCTCCAAATCATTCCACTACTCATTATTTTGCTATCTATGCTTCCTTTCATTATCCTTGCTCGGTCAACCCGACAATGGTTCAGAAGCCTTCGAGGGCTTGCCTATCTTGCTGGCTTTATCCTAATTATCAATTCCTTCTTCATTTCCTTCTCCTTTGCTGTATCAACTGTGTTACGGTTAATTGTACTCATGACTGCGTTCTCACTCTTCTTTCTTACGGTGCATCCTGATGATTTCGCCCTGGCTCTCATCAAAATGCACATCCCATATGAATTTGCCTTTGCGTTTTCAATGGCGGTTCGTTACGTTCCAACTATTGCTTCCGAAACCGAAACCATTCGTGATGCCCAAATGTCACGTGGGCTAGAATTAGAACGAGGTAATGTCTTTCAAAAAGTACGCAACTACATCCCCATCCTTATCCCGATAATTGTCAGCTCTATTCGCCGCGCCCTTCAAGTCGCGGAGAGTTTGGAATCTCGTGCCTTTGGGTCCACTGTCACACGAACCAGCCTTTATGAACTCAAGCTTCAGAAACGCGATTACAGCATAATGCTGATAACAACTCTGGTCCTTGCTTTTGTTCTTTATGTAACCTTTATTTTACGAATTCACTTTCCATATCTCCTACCGGAATGGTTTTTCTGGGGCTTCCCATTCTAATTACAAAGATCGCTGCATCCAAGGTGAAATTATCTAATGGCTCCCCTCTTCTTGCAGGAAGCGTTCATCGGGCATACCACTCACCAAATTGGCATTTTTGGTTGCAGGCGTTCCACACCACTGATGCCGGATGAAATTCGTGAGATTACCCGACAAGTAACGTCGAAACAAGACCTGACCTTTCTATTAGTTGACGCAAACTTCGTAGCAGGGGCCGATCATTTACTCTTTGCCACAATACATGCATTTACGGCTTTTAGCCGGAAGACCAACCGCGCCTCCACTCGGCAAATGGAAATTATACGATTTGCGGCAGCACAACGGCAAATCTCTCAAGCACTTAATCTACTTGGTGTTACAGAAAACACTCGGGGTTTCGCTGGCGTTTTAGCGGACTCTAACTCGACAATACTTGAATCAACTTATCTTGACTTTTTGAATCTAATGGAAGCAACTGATGATCCCGCATTATTGGAACTGAAAACAAAACAAAAGGCGCAAGCTGTTCAAACGGCCTTTCAGATTTCAGACGAAGAACTTGATGCGATTTGTCCATCTCGAAAACCCAAAGAAAGGAGACTTGCACTGCAAAAACTTGTTTACGATCGCTGTGCTCTTCTTGCAATTACGCGCTAGGGTCGACGCAGGGTCATAATCTCCTCTTCGCGTAACAATGCAAGACCCGCTACGGGTCCTAAAAGTTCTACAGCAACCACCCAATCATATTCTTCCAAATCGACTTTCCCTGGGAATTGAATGGCCACTTCGTGAAGGAGCTTGTCACGATCTAAATCTGTATCCCTGCGATTGAGGCTTACACGAAACTTGGCTGATTTTGTCATTCGTTTAGCCAATTCTTTACTGCCTTCGCGAATGGCCTCAATGGTGCTGTCAACAACGAGGTCAATAGGATGAATCTTCAATAGATCGCGGACTATCCATGGCATTTTCTTAACAAGTTGTCCAATTCGTGTGACAAAGGTATGGGAATCGCCTTCTAGCTTCGCTACCACAAGACACGTAATTCCTGTGAGCTTACACCATTCCAAGGAACCCAGGTCTGGTTCCTCTTCGATGATTCGTCGGAGTTCTTGACAACTTTCTGCCTCTTGGAATCGGCGGCACGATAGCAATAAATTAAATTTATCATTGACTGACAGCATACGCTCAAAGGGTGCACACTTCCTTTTTTAAGTCTTCAGGAATCGTGCTACACCAGAAACTTATTGTTCACCTTTTCTTGTTTTCAGCCAAAATTCCACAGTTTTTCGGCTGACGGCTCCTTCACGGATGATTTCTGGCGGATCTACAGAGAAATTTACGATGGTGGAATCCACCGAATGATGTGTGGGTCCTGCGTCCAAGATATAATCCACCATATCTCCGAGTTGTATTTCCGCCGCGTCTGCGGTCCTTGGACTTGACAAATTTGATATGTTGGCACTTGTCCCAATGATTGGATACCCTGTTGCGCGAATTACATCAAGAGTTACAGGATGGTTAGGCACTCGGACCGCAAGGGAATTTTGGGGACCCAAAATACCTGGAGGAAACACCTGTTTGGCTGGCGCAATTATGGTCACGGCTCCTGGCCAACACTGTGCTGTAAATGCTTCAGCCATTGTGGAAAGTGTGACTAGGTTGTGTACTTGTGCTAGGTTTGCGGCAAGAAGGGGCATACCCAGTTTTTTGGTTCGCTGTTTCACTGTTAGAATCCGGTGCACAACCTTTGCATCGGATGGATTGCCGGTTAAACCATATGCGGTGTCCGTCGGCAGTACTACGATGAGTCCCTCTTTGATGCAGGATGCAACCTCTTGGATGATGTGGAGATTCGGATTTTTGGGGTCGATGGTTTGACGCCTAGTCATTTTTCAGTTGCCACCACTAATGTAGAAGACATTCTAACCTAAAATCTGTTCGAGGTTCACTCGTTGCAAGCAATTATCTTAGCTAGTGGCCGTGGATCACGATTTCGACCCCTTACCGATTTCATTCCAAAACCGCTCTTGCCTCTTGCTAATCGTCCACTTCTCGAGTATCTCCTTTTCGCCCTTACCGAAGTCGGTTGTACTGATCTCTTTGTCACAATCGGATATGCAGGAGACCGATTAGAACAATTCCTTGCGGTTACCTCTATTTCTTCTTCAGTGAAACCCGTGCTGGTTCCAGATTGGGAACAAGGTCCTCTTGCATCTTTCAAAGCGGTTATTCCTTATCTTTCAAATCAGGAGCCCTTCATCTTAGTTCCTGCTGATCTCTATATATCCCCACAAAATCTACGCCTTCTCAGTTCGTCTCCCTCTGAAATGGCGTTACTCTTTGACGCTGAGACTAAAAAAGCGGGTACTTTGATTCAGATGAATGCGTCCCAACAAATCAGTAAATTCACACAATCTTCTGATTATCTTCCGGATTATTTTTCGAGCTTGCCTGCGCTCCGCGTAACACCCGAATTCCTACAATTGGGTCTCAAAGTAAGTTCGGCCTTTCAATCAACAATCTATGACCTATTGTGTCGGTGGCTAGAGCAAGGGGGAATAATTCAAGGTATACCCATCACGGATAGGGTTTGGTGTGATGTTGACACACCAAGGCACCTTATTAATTTGAATCACTACCTCTTAACCGATGGATGGCCACCCATGCCTCGCCCACCGGGTACCTATGTTCCCGCGGGTACGGCTGTTGATGGTCCGATCCAAAGTGCCACTCTAAGTTTGGGTCACCAATCGCAGATAATGGGGCCTGTGCTCGTAGGAACACAAGTTCAGGTAGGGAATAATTGTTTTATTCATGATGGGACCACACTTGGACCCTCGACGATTATTCAAGCGAATTCCGAATTAGCCCAATGTATTACCTTTCCTCATACTCAGGTTCCTTCAAATGTAAACCTAAATTCGGTAATATTAGATACTGAAGGGAATATTGTGCATATCTAGTATCGGATGCGATTAAAATGCCTTCTTGGTTTCGACTTAGACGGGTTTTTGGTCCCCTGGTTCGACTTACTGCCCGGGGCTTTATTCGCCTTCATATGTCTCCCAATATGATCAGTGTTCTTGCATTGTTCTTAGCATCTCTTGCTGCTTTTGTACTCACTTTGTATCATTGGGTGATCTTCTACGGGTTATTGGTTTTTGTTGCTGGTATACTAGATGGTGTTGACGGCGAAGTCGCCCGTCAAACTGATCAGGTCTCTCTGGTTGGAGGGTTTTTTGATTCTTTGTTAGATCGTGTTGCCGACGTGGTGGTTCTTTTACCTTTTCTTTGGTTGCCCAATCCTTACCCCCAGTTAGGGCCCAGTTGGTGGTGGGTTACCGCTGCAGTATCTGGGGTTATACTCGTCAGTTATACAAGAAGTCGAGCACAGGCTGCCGGTGTCGCAGATACCGATGTGGGTCTCGCTGCAAGGTCTGAGCGGCTCTTCATATTGGTTGTCACCAGTGTTGTTGCATTTCTTTTTCCTCCCGCCCTGTATTTGGGATTAATCTTGGTTGCGGTTCTGAGCCATCTCACGGTGATATATCGGATGCTCTGTTATCGTCGTCAGCTACATGAGATAGTCTCTCCGAAACTTTAAACCAGATGAATCACTGGAGCCTACCAGCATGTCTGATTCTTTCGAAGTTGCTCATAGTTCCGGTCCTGCCGCGTTAGCCAAGGCTGTGGAACAGAATCATGTAGTTGTGTTAGTGGATGTACTACGGGCAAGCAGCACCATTATTACTGCTCTGGCAAATGGCGCCTCAAAAATCATCCCCGTACCTACTGTTGAAGAAGCACGAGAATTGATCTATCATTATCCAACTGGGTTTCTTGCTGGTGAACGAGATGCTCACCCACCTGCAGGCTTCGATTTTGGCAACTCCCCCCGAAGTTTTATCACCGAGCGCATTAAAGGGCGACCCATTATCTTAACCACCAGTAATTTCACCCGAACCCTTGGGAGACCTCCTTCCTCCGCAACAATTCTTGTCGGCGCATTTCTAAATATTGACCATGTAGCCACTACTGCACGGCACTTGGCTGCAAAAATCGGGCAACCCATTTCAGTCATTTCCGCCGGAAGTTTGCATGGAATCTCAATGGAAGATGATTTTACTTCCTATCAACTAATTATCCGCATCAAAGATCCTGAAGGCCCTCCTGGCTATGCAGATATTGGAGATTTAGCTCGAGAGCTTTTGGTGAGCCGGCATGGCAGTTTATTGGTGCAAGCAGGCTATGAAGGGGATATCTACTTTTGTGCCCAGCCAAATCGGTATGATCTAACCCCAATTTTCCATAAGGATGGTTTGGTTCCTTTTTCACCCAACGTTGAATCAATAGCCTGATATGTGTGCCATTCATCATTGACTAAGAAATTTTCAGGGTTTTTGTCGGCTTTTACTGAAAAACACATTACGGATTCGTCAATAATACCTAGGTGGCTGGAACTTTAGGAACAGGCTATTTATTGAACTACTCACCTTTGTCAAATGCTACTGATTTCCTGAAATCGAAGAACCATGTAGCTGACAAAACACACTTGGCAATAAAATGCATCGCGTGTGGGAGGTAGCGGTTAATATGAAGAAAACCCGGAACGCATCCGGGCTTCATATAGTCTGCCTAGCAATTTGTCTAATAGTCTTGATCAATGGAATGCTCCTAATAATTCCCATTGGTAAACCACACAATAGTCCAGCTCATGAGGCTTTGATTTTTTTTCCGGAGTATTCACCGGCATACAATAATTTGGCATATCTCGCTGGGGCTACTCAAACTTTTGAAAATCAAAGTTCACGTTTTGCTCAACTAAATTGGATGCATCAGCGCATTTGGGAAAATTGGAACAGTAATGCCGAGTTAATTGTAACCCTTGAACAAGGATTGCTATACAGGGAAACCCTCTATTTTAATCGAATCGAGCCCGAACCCATTCAAATAGCAGTAGAAGATTATGATCCCGCCAATAGTCCTTTTGAGGACTACATCTGGACCGATGAAGAATCTTACATGAGTTTCCGTATCAATGGAACTGAACCAGTGCGGGTCGACGGGTTTTGGATATACCTTCGCGGACCAACCCAAGGGATCTTTCGATACCGTGTTTATGGCGCTGAACCAGGAACTTCAGCAGACACTTTCGTTGACACTTCTGCTCCCTTAACTGATTGGATTGAGGTTCCAATATCTCCTACTCTCGAACCGGGAGACGAATACTGGTTTTGGGTTGATACAAATGAAAGCACCCTAATTCTCCATCCACTGGAAACCTATGACCATACATTTTATTTTGGTCTTGCCCGTGCCTTTGAGGCCACAACCGATACTCGTATAAACTGGGTTTATTGTCGCGATGATGTTATTCCTGATGAAGACGATGAAGGCGATTGCTATGGGCGCTTTAGTTCGTGGTCATATCGTACTCGGGATTTATTCCTTAACGTCTCCATCCTTCCAGTAAATCTAGAACTCTATCCTACTGACATCGATATGCAAGTGAATGGTCTCGTTGTCACTAACCTGAGTTCTCCGTCTAAAGGAATTTGGGATAGTGGTGAATACCAACCTCCTCTCTCTTTGAACGGTGCTGTCATTGGATACCAAATGACAGTGAATTGGCCCGATTACTATCAATGGGTAGTTGGGTTCGACGTTAGATGGATTGGGTATTTCTTAGATTCTATACCAGTCCAAGCAGGGTTTCTTCCAGGCTCCGTCGAGGCGAATTGGCTCCTAACGATAATAGTTGATTTTCCAACGGATATCACTAATCAAACCATCCACCTTTCTGTGCACCCTGAATGGAGCATTGAATGGCTCACACGTAACACCGTTCTGTATACAAACTGGGTAGTTGATGACGAGGTATTAATCATTAATAATGCAGAAGATGGACTCTGGCAAGTTTTTTGCTTGGTTCCCATCTCTCCACTAACATTATATAGTGGAATTTTTGTCTGGCTTGCTGTTATCCTAGTCATGCTACTTTTCGCCCTCTTCATTTTCTACCGTCAGCAAATCCTGCTTCCCCGCCAGCGTATCCGCCGTCGTCACCTCCAAGCGCTTGCTGATACATTCTATGATATCAACAAAATCAAACGGATATTACTTATCCACAAAGAAACAGGGCTATGTCTCTTGGATCCAATTGTGGATCGTAAAATGAAAGCTAACCTCGTCAGTGCGCTAATTCAAGCGATTACAACCTTTGGAGTTAGCCTTACCGAATCTGAGGGCTCCTCAGAACCTCTTGATGACACCTCCTCGCTTCGACAGATCACCTATCACGACTTTCACATCATTGTCCATGACGGCCAATATACACGTAATGCGCTGATATTCAGGCAACCTCCCAATAGTGAGCTCGATAAACGTCTGGAAGAATTTACAAAACGCTTTGAAGAGCAATACCAAGACGTCCTTGAAAACTGGGCAGGTCGACTCAACATCTTCAACGAGGCGGTTCCCCTTGTTGATGAGTACTTGTTTATTTCCCTCCGGTTACCTCACACCCTTCACACGGGACAGGTTAGTCGCTTCTTGCTTTCTCAACCAGAACGCACTCTTTATGCACTAGCGAAAACGCTTACACTCTCGAACGGTTCATTTTTCATTCGGGAGCTTGTTGACAAATATTTGCAGGATAAAGGCGTGCAACGTATCGAAGTATTTGAAGCGCTCTTTAATCTCCGCGAAAAAGGTTTGATAGTGCCCATCCAGACTGATTTTCCTTATGAGTTTACAAACAACGCCACTGCATAATCCGATATCGAGCACAAGAACCCGGTAAAAGAATTTTTCTGGTTTAGCGGCGCATCCAAGTGACTGTGCCCAGCTCCGTGACGAAAATACAGGGCAAATCAAACTCAATGGCTAGTTGGTACAACGCGAGGGCACACACCTTCTCGCCCCCTGTCACATCAACCAGTATCGCATATTCGCGGATGAGATCATTGGAGAGGCTGTAGACCAATTCATACATTTTGCC
This sequence comes from uncultured archaeon, assembly GCA_964347045.1. Taxonomy (GTDB): domain Archaea; phylum Asgardarchaeota; class Hermodarchaeia; order Hermodarchaeales; family Hermodarchaeaceae; genus Hermodarchaeum. The sequence goes on along the minus strand of CAYFXC010000024.1, from coordinate 1,196 downwards.
CAAATCATGCAAGAAAATATCTGCGGGAACTTCATGTAAGACGCGGTCCGGGGTTAGCCCGCTCAAGCGACGGCGGGCGGCTTCCTCGACAAAGTAGTGGTATTTTTCAGGGCGAAAGGCTGTTTCAGCTCGAATCCGTTTGGGGACCGCATGCAAAACACTTGGGTCATCACTAATGGCACCAATATAGGCCACTGGGGCATTGACTCCAAGTACACGCCGGACGCTTTGAATTTCATGGGGAACTAATCGTGCAGCTTTCTCTTTACCATCGCGGAACCGTTCAATCAGCCCATTGTTTTCCAAATGTTGCAAATTAAAATAGAGCATCGCATCGGAGACTTCATCCACGGGCTTTGAGACCCTGCGGGCAATGGCGGCCCGTAACACCAAGCCGGTCTGAGGACCATCTAAAAGATTCCGGAGGATAATCTTGCGTGCTTCGACTCCGCCGATCACGCGTCGCACTTTACCCTCAGACACTTTATGCCACCATGGTTATACGGTTCTCTATCTCTGTTGAGCTCTCTCAGAACATGGGTTGCTACACTAAAAACCTACAAAGTCCGGCATATAAATGGCTCGACCCGCGCTACCTTCACCTAGACGGGTTTGCGGTTTAATTCAACATCTCCATCACTAATAACGTTGATAGAGATGACGCCAAAAGGCGCCTCAATCTTTAAAAGTAAAATTCGAAGGACTAACTGTGGGAATACAAAGACCAGCCTGGGAAGTATTCCAGCCTGACTTACCCTTTTAAAACCCAAAACCCTTCGAAGGAGATGAACTCATCCAATGGCAACTGAAGAAGAAATGGTCACCGCCAAACCCTTGGTGGTTGACAACGGCACCGGCCTTAGCAAAAACGGCTACGCCGGTGAAGACCAGCCACGCAGCGTGTTCCCCACGCTCATCGGCTACCCCAAGTATCCTGCCTACATGACCGACGTCGAACACTACACCCGCGAATACTACATCGGCGAAGAAGCCCTCCAACTCCGCGGCGTCCTCAAACTCGTCTACCCCATCGCCCACGGCCAAATCACCGACTGGCCCGCCATGGAAAAAATCTGGCACTACACCTTCTACAACGACTTACGCATCGACCCCACCGAACACCCCATCCTCTTAACCGAAGCCCCCTTGAACCCTCGGGCCAATCGTGAAAAGATGGCCGAGATCATGTTCGAGAC
>CAYFXC010000023.1:7292-29452 GCA_964347045.1 uncultured archaeon | reverse complement strand
TGGCAGAAGCCGAGGGAATAGCAATGATCACTTCATGAATATCTTTTTCTAAAAGCTCATGAACAATTTCTAATACTCGTATTAAACGGGTAACATCTTTTGCAGTGCGAAGGCTACCAAGTGACCGAATTGTAGTCTTTTCACCGAGTAAAAGAAGGTCATTTTCTTCATCCCAGATGATATTCCCGCTACCTCGTAAAGGTAATTCAAGCGTAGGTGGATTGCCCTTATCTATCTCTTTGATTAGTGAACGCATCAACATGTGAATTTCGTTGTGAAGGCTTTGAGCCTCTTTTTCTGTTACAAGTTTTACGCCACGAGGTAATTTGGCTCCTACTTGAGGACCCTGAAGATTCTCTCGAAGTTTCTGAACAGCTGCGAATCTACCAACATGAGCGGTTCCTGTCTCTGTGACGTGGTCTTCAAGTGTCGTGTTTGCAGTTGACCGGCGACGCCGACTTCGTGTGCTCATTCAACCACTACCTCTTCGGTCTCTTCAATTCTGGATGATGAAGGAGAAACGCCTACAACTTTCATAATCACTTCTTCGAGTTTTTGTGGTAGAGCCTCCAATTGTTTCTTCGACATCTTTGAATCACTTTGTTGAATATTCACCAAGGACTGAGCCGTAAGGCGTGAATACCGAAGAAGCAAATCAGCACGTCGCTCTTGTTCTTGACGCGTGATGACACGAACAATATGACGACGGAGTTTCCGACCTACTTCTTCAAAAGCCAGTTTTAATTCCCGCATCAAAATATCATCTTCAGCAAGAGCTTGCTTAGATTGCGCTTTGAAAATTAAGTGAACAAAGGGTCCAACAACATTCGCAAAAAGCCGTACGGATCCAGTTGGAAGCCCATTACTTGCTACATCAATCCGATAGTTACGCCAATTTACTAATGCCGCAGCCTTCCAGATAGCACAGTCAGAATTATCACGAAGTTTAGGTGTGCGATTCACAAACCTATACAACACACCAACTCCAGATTGATTGGAGAGTCTTGGATCATAAACTGCTGCAACCTCCACGGCGAAAGCCAAACCTTTACTGCTTAATGGTGGGCGACTTACAGCCTCAACAAACTCAGCTTCAAAGATGTCCTGTAATGTTTTCCGAATAACTTCCTCACCAACAGGAACTACTGTTTCAGTAGGTGGAGCATAGTACTTCTCAGATATGAAACTGGCGTATAATGCTTTTACCTGGGCTTGAGTTAACTGGTTTGGTTTTAGTTTAGGAGTAATAGGATTGGTCCGAAGTCGTTTCGCAGTTTTTGCAAGAATTTGATTTGCCTTGCGTCTACTTAGTCGACAGTAGCTTTTAGATAAGAAATCAGTTACCGAGCCTTGCGAGGTATTGCGGATTAAATCTTGAAAGTCTCCAATACTCGTGGATGCGGGGTGTGGCATGGCATAACTGGGTTCACGAACAAATTCTCGAACCCGGCGCGGGTAGATGTATACATCACCATACGGATCGATGAAAAGGATATTGACATGTGCATTTAGATACGAAGTTTGGCGAACATACTCATCAGCATATCCTCGACGATAAGGAAGATTAAGAAAAGAAAGCTGGAGATAGGTTCCGTGATTGAAAGACATTGGGGTAACGGTTTCTTTCAAAAGGTAATCTTTCTTGTTTTTACTTGTCGTAAAAAAGATTGAAGCATAACCCTGGCGTTCGGCAGGATGCCGTGTTGCCACCACAATAGGGCGTCCTGTTGTATTTTGGGCATCACTAAAAGCGCTGGAGGCACCAAAGCCCTGACTTCCTCGAGTCTGACATAGTTTGAAACTTTTACTACTTGCAAGGTAGAGTCCGTATTGTTGAAGGTCTCGCTTTGTCATCCCGATGCCTGTGTCAATGGATTCGAAACTATACATCATCAAATTCCTGCCAGCAACCTCTGATGGAAGGATTTCAGGCTTCTCAAGCTCTTGAAGAACCATCAACAAAATAGGTTCATGATTAATTATTCCCCGTATTGGCGTAGCTAATTGTTTTATCCGTTCAGAAATAGCATTTGCCGATGTGGGACGACGAGTCATCTTCAGCGGTTGCGGAATCTCGAGATAAGATACGGTATCAGGAGGAACGGAGAGCATAAGCGGTGCAAAATTATGTTTTTTAGATTTACCAGCTTGGTGCCAATAATAGGTCTCTATTGCATCAAGGGCGTTGTCACTGAACTCAGCACAATATTGTGTAAACTTATGCATTTCCATTGAGAAGCCTACAAGTTGAGTGCGTTTGCGAAAGAACTCAGCAACTTCACCGCGACGAATTACACTATTCTGCTCTTGCTGTTGGGTTACCTTAGATTTAGATTTTGGTGTGGAATTACCCATCTAACATTACCCCGCTTGGTATTCAGCGCCGACTAAAACTGACAACGTTGTTGACAAGGAAGAGGAGACCTTAAATCTTTGTGTTAAAGCTAGAGAGCTTCTTCGACACCTTGAGAATATCTTGACCCTCTCTCTTGTCTAAGTTAGGATTGCTGGCGCCATATGAATTAAGCCCGGATATTAGAGTGTAGGGTAGTTAGAGAACTTACTCGTGATTTAAACATAATGGAGAGGCTCATCGAGAAATGAATTTGCTAGCTGGACTTTTACCCAAAGCAATGAGGACATCTCGAACTATTTGCATATCTTTCAGATATACAAATTCATTGTGTGCATGATAGTTGGTGTCATGCCGAAGCGTGCCATAACTGACAACAGGAATTCCAGCTTTTGCGAGGTATGCACCATCATTTCCCCCGAGATCTGCAGCTATTGGCAAGGATTTGCCAATCTGTTCTTGGGCAAGTGTTGAGAAGTGACGGACAAATGGGTGTTTCATGTCAGTATAATATCCATTCACATTATTCAGAATTTTAAATTCATCAATTGTGGCTCCTTCCTTTCTCGCTAATTCGGTGATATGAGTTCGTAATGCAACTTCAGCCTGCTGAGCATCTTCTTCTGGAGTCAAGCGGCGGTCAAATCGAATTTCACATTCACCGGGGATGACATTTTCCTTTTCTCCTGCATGCATCATGGTGACAGTAAATCGACCATGAACCTTTGGATAGGGGGCTTCGGGGGGAGCCCTAAGTTTGCTACGAATTTTCGAAACTGTAGAATGGTAGCGTTTGAGTTTCTCAATAAATGCGGTTGCTCGATAAATTGCATTGTCAGCCTGTTCGGGGAAACCACTATGACCTCCTTGACCTTTGACTATAAATCGTCCCCATAAGGCGCCACTGGCCCCGATACTGATGTAATTGGGAGAACTATCTATCACAACACCGGCGTTTCCTTGAATACCAATATCATTAAAGAGGTAACCAATTCCTGCACGTCCTCCAATTTCTTCATCGACGGTAATAAGCAGGTTAATATTAATTTCTGGTTCCCCTTTTGCTAATTCGCCCATTGCACTCATTGCCACGACAATGTTTGATTTATCGTCAGCGGCACCCCGCCCATATGCTCGGTCCCTTGTGACACGAAGTCTGAAAGGGGGCGTCTTCCATTTCGATTCATCGGCGGGAACCACGTCTAAGTGTGTGACAAAAAGCAAATCAACATCCGACGTCCCTTCCAGCGAAACGATTACATTGGGTCGTGATTCTCCATCAATCGTGACGTTTCGACCATCTAGAACCTCTGTACCTAGCCCCAATTGTTGAGCTGTTAGTCGAATCATTTCTGAGCATTCAGCATATCCCATACGACTCTCAGTCGTCACCGTGGTATTGATTTCAACAAGCTTCCGTAATAGATTGAGTTCAAATGCAAGTTCTTCTTCGGCCATGACCTACAAAACCTCCAGATGTAACAGCTGGGTTGGAATCGGTAAAAGCCTACCGATACCCTAGCATTATATAGCGATAGTATTATTTTCGCTAGGTTGCAAGTCAATTACAGATTTGAATTTATTGGAGTAGTATTATGAGCACAACTAAGAAATCGCGCCGTCGATTGTATGGATTCATTTTGTTTAACGTAATAGAAGAAACAATCATCGCCATAATCGCCTTCGTCATCCTTTTGGTCTTTTTCCACTCCTTGCTAGTACCTGGAATGATTATCGTAACAATTGGTCTAGTCCTGTTTACTCTTGTGAAAATCTACTCGTATTGGTCCAGTGTAACTATTCCAGTGTATGATCCAATGATTGGACAAGAAGGAATGACACTAACAGAGTTCAAGAAGATTGGTGATAATTGGGAGGGAAAGGTCATTGTTCGGGGCGAAAATTGGAGAGCTCAAGCTTCAGAAGCCATTGACCTAAATACGCGTATTTGGGTGCACGGTATCACTGGTTTGACCTTGCTCGTAAAGACAACGTCGTTAGATCCTCAACAGAGTGAGCACGAAGCCTAGGAAGAGTGGGAACCAGCACGACCTTTCATAATGGCGAGTGCGCGTTCCAGGGCATGATTGGTGAGCTTGATAAAAGCATCATTGACTCCAGCTGATGTTGCAGCTGATGTTTCAATGTAAGGGATATTCCACCATTTTTGCAACATTTGAGCGGCTTCGGGAGGGACCATTCGTTTCTCAGCTAAATCCACTTTGTTGGCAATAAGGACAACTGCGCCGTGGGGAACTATCCGGCGAAAATCATTGTACCAGTTCTGCAATGTCATGAAGGAGCTCGGTTCGGAAACATCAAAAACAAGCAGAGCTCCATGGGCACCACTGTAATAATGTCGCCGGACTTGCCGAAAGGAAGGTTGTCCAGCAACATCCCAAATCACCAGTTTGACCTTCTGTTCCTTGACTTCTAGGTCTTTAACGGCAAAGCTGGCACCGAGAGATTGCTTGTATTCAGGAGAGAACGTATTTTGGGTATACCTGAGAACTAAAGAGGTTTTACCAACAGCTCCATCACCCATCATTACTACCTTCAATCCAAAGTCAGTGGGCCTATCTTTGAATCGTTCATGGACATCTGTTGGAGCCAGTTTTTTTGACAAGGTCACCCTTTCCCAGGTTGTTCCCTAAGCGGTAGATAATATGAAGATGCATAAAGGTTTCGTTTCATATTTTACTTTTTTTTCCATATTGTTGGAAAATGAAAGGGCTCTAAATTGTAAAAGGGATAGCAAATCCTAGAGAAAGGATTAAGAATAAACCAATTCCAATTGGAACTAGCGCACAAAGTAAAGGAACGGGTAATCCAGGTATTGCTCTATTAGGATATTTAGCCACAATTTGAGTATTTATTAGGCACCCGATGATTATGGCAATGAAGGTTAGCCCCGCGAAGAGACCACCAAGGTACCGCAGAGCATAGGCTATTAGTGCCGCATAGACAATGAGATCACCCACACCGATGATTAATGGACCAATGACAAATGTAAATGCTGATCGAGCATGTTGTTTTGGATCGGCATCAATGATTGTCGGTCCAAGTCGTATCGCAAAGAACGTATCCTGAACCGCCAGGATGATAAGGATGGCTATAGAGATTAACCAAGTGAAGTTAACAGCAAGGAACACACCAAGAATAATTCCATATCCAGCAAACAACGCATTTTTTCCTGTTGAACCAATAGCATCTGTGAAAATAAACACAATTGCAAAGGCTGAAAACATAATGGATGCCAGAGCTAGAAGGGAGAGATGTAGAAGATTCAACCCCTGAAAGAGCAACAATAACAAAATCGCTTGCCCAATGAATACTGTTAGGATGAAAAAGAGGGGAGAAATAAAAGCCGCAATTAATACCCGATGGAGCGCTTCACTTCCACGTTGAAATATTAGATAGGTGATAAATGTCGCTACACCACCAACTAATGTAACAATAATAAGAATTAGTAGACTTTCAAAAAGATTGGTTATTGGGGGAAAAATTCCTGGTTCTAAAAGTGGATTTGCTAGCAAAACTATAGATGTGATGAGAAGGGAAAAGATCATCGAAAAAATGGATGGAGTTAAATAACGAAACCGCTCCCGCCAACTCAGACGGACCCATCTTTCATTCTCTAAGATTTGTTCGGTATTTTCTGGTAAGTTCTTGACATCCATGAAACCATCATAAATTATTCAAGCTATAATGTTACCGAAAGTGGCATGTCCTCAATCAAAGGTTTAAATTTGAATGTAAAACCTGTTATTTGAAAAAAAGAGGAGGGGAGGTGCCTTAAAGGCACCTACATGAGAGAGGAATTTTTGTTCCTTGGAATTGGTCGATTATGTCTTCCTTAGATACCAGACACTACCAAGTAGGACCACAACGATAACTAGCACTCCGACCCCAATGTAAAGGGCAAGATAACTCGGAGCGGCTTCTTCTCGGAACGTGTGTCCTTCAACACCGTAATGGTAGTTCTCCCAGAAGACTAGCTGGATGAATTCACCTTCAAGTCGTTGGTCCCACATGAATGGTCCGTATCCAACGGGCAATGGGTTGGTGAAAGTGATGGGGGCTATTACACCTTCCCAGATGTGCTGTGGTAGAACAGCCCAGCCAGAAAGGAAATCGAAGGCCCAGTAGCTCTTTCCATTACTAGTAATCCGGACATGCCATTCGTCTATGGCAACAACGGAGTTGAGGAAAAGAATATTTGTGTAGTATAGGGGTATGTCGTTATCTGCAATATAGTTGTAGGTAAATTCTACATCATATGCAGTGACCATTCCACCATAGTCGCCACCCATGTCATGCCAGTACGCTGGAGGATGATCTTCGTCACTGCCCACAAGGGTGAAGTCATATTGCATTCCTTCGGCTAGTTCGGTAACTGTCCATTCCCAAGCGAGACCACCAAACGTGCTGTCAATGTGGTTAATGGGATCATACCCAGTTAGACCTTCAGGGTAGACTTGAGCCATGACATAGTTTGTTACGGCATCTTGGGAGGTCAATGGGTTCTGTCCAGTAATTGCGGAGCCAATTTGGCTTACGAAGGTTCCACCTGTACCGGTGTTTGGATCACGTTCAGGTTGACCTTCTTTGAGTTGTACAAGACGTTCAGTCCATCGGTTCATGGGACCAGTACCCCAACCGGTTGCAATAAGGTAGGTATCCTGTTCCCACTTGTCGATACGTTGACCGTTGATGATGAAGTTGCTGTAGAAGGGAATGATGGGGGCATTGTGTACAATGATATCTTGAGCGAGATGAGCTGCATCTAAGACAGTATCGTAGTCAGAAGCAGTCATCATGACTTCAATTGCTGCGTCATAGCTAGCGTTACTCCAGTTGCAGCGGTTTCCATTGGGAACAGGGATGTTTTCCGTTGTAAACATCTCTAGGAGCAATGGATTAGTGCCAGTTAGCCATGCATATGATACAGCATCGTATGGGCGTGGAATTGCGTCTAAGAGTTCTCCTGACAGATAGGTCCAGTCAATTGGTGTTGTTCCAATTAGTAGGCCAGCCTCAAGGGCTCTAGCCTCTTGAGCTGTGAAAGCGGCACCCCATTGGGGAGCTGAAGCGCCATACCAGACATCTAAGGCGAATTTGCTTCCATCGGGGGCTTCTCTGATGCCATCACCGTCAAGATCGACGAATCCTGCGGCATCAAGTTCTGCAATGGCTGCAGCGACGTTGGGTTCCTTGAAGCTTTCGGTATTGTTATTGTACCAAGCACCCGCAGAAGGTGGTAGCGGTGAGTCGACGGCGTAACCGACCCCTTCCTTCATGATCTGTGCCATTTCGAATTTATCGAAAATGAAAGCATATGCCCGACGAAGAGCGGTGATACTGAAGGGGTAGTTAAGGGTGTTGATTGTCAAGTGACCGAAGGCAAGACGATCGGTTTGTGACAGATAAATATTCGGGTCTGCTTCTAGTTCCTCAAGATAATCTAGTTGAACATCATCGGTGAGGTGATCGACCTGACCAGCAACGAGTGCGGCTGTCTGGATATCTTCTCCTACAATTACACGATAGATGACCTTATCAATCCAAGGACCGATAGGATGCCATTCACCGTCTTGAGCAGGAGCGGCAGCAGTGTAGGGAATAGGTTCATTACCAGTATACACTAGAAACATTGGTATGAGGGAAACGAGAATCAGAATAGCAAAAGCTCTGTAAATGTTTTTTCGCTCCAATTTGGTTTCAAACCTCTTGGCGTTTTTCCGAATCGTAGCTATTGCTACGATACCGTGAGACAAGGATGGTCATTCCTTAAATCCCTTACCATTAAGGAAGATAGAACAAGAACGATTACCTCACCGAAAAAGAAAATGTTCTCATTAGAATTGAAAGGTAATTAAAGGCAGTCTAACCTTTCTGAAAAAGTTAATTTGCCACTTAGCCTTGGCGCGATAGAAGACATTCTTTTGTTTCACATATGCAAATTCGCTTTTATAATGAAGAACTAATAGAGAAAAACGTCCTATGCTTTTGTTGTTTAGAATATTGAGTATAAAATGAATCGGGGCAACATAAGATGTATGGCTGGATAGGTAAACTCCTTCGTATTGATTTATCCTCTCAACAAATCAAAGAAGAAATAATTCCTCAGAAGGTTCTTTCGCATTTTATTGGGGGAAAAGGACTCGGAACTTATTTCCTCTATCAGGAAGTTCCAGCACTAATCGATGCTTTGAGTCCTGAAAACCGCTTCTACCTTGCTACTGGACCTTTACAAGGAACGAAGATACCCATGGCGGGTCGATGTGCCGCGATATCGAAAAGTCCTTTGACACACCTCTATATAGATAGTGCCATGGGTGGATATCTTGGACCTGAATTGAAACGAGCGGGTTATGACTTACTTGTCATTCAAGGTAAGGCCGAGAAACCCGTTTGGGTTCATATCAATGAAACTGAAACAGAAATTAAAGATGCTAGCCACTTGTGGGGAAAAACAACACATGAGGCCGAATATGCCCTTCGAAAAAATGAGCCTAGGACCCAAGTGATTTCAATCGGACCCGCTGGCGAACACTTGGTCCGTTTTGCATGCTTGACTCACAACTATTTTCGAAACTTCGGTCGAGGGGGCTTGGGCACTGTCTTTGGAGCAAAGAACTTGAAAGCAATAGCAATACATGGTCCAAAACGAAACATTCTCACCCCAAATTCTGAAAAAGAACTGGAAATGGTGAAACAGATTTCTCAAAGAGCAAAGAAGGCAAAAAAGAAAGGACATTCCCTACATTTTTCGGGAACACCTTGGCTTGTGGACTATGCGAATGAAATTGGAATGTTTTCAACCAAGAATTTTCAAACCACATACTTTGAAAATTATGCTAAGATTAATGACGAAAGACTAAATGCGATATTTCGTGAACAAAGACGAAGAACGCCTTGCGAGGGATGTGTCATTAGTTGTGCTTGGACACTGAAACAGCCAGATTACTCTTGGGTACAAAAGGAGGAACCTGGTAAGGTTGCTTTACCTGAATATGAAACCCTAGGGCTAGTTGGGGGAAACCTTGGCATCGATGATCCCTTGATAATTACCCAAGCGAATCATTTGTGCAACCGTCTTGGGCTAGATACCATTAGCACGGGGAATGTCATCGGCTTTTTCATGGAGCTCACGCAACGTGGTCTGCTCCCCAAGGCAATTCAATCCTCCCTGATTGAATTCGGTGATGCTAAAGGTGTTATTAAGTTAATTTCTAAAATTGCAACTCGTGACGATATCGGAGATCAGTTAGCTGATGGGGTCCGCGAGTTTTCTAATAAGCTCGGAAAAGAAGCAGCAAAGTATGCACATCATACTAAGGGGCTGGAATATCCAGCGTGGGACCCACGTGGTAAGCTTGGAATAGGACTGAGTTATGTAACAGCGGCCGCGGGTGCTAGTCATCTTCGTGGTTGGCCTTCAACCACTAAACCACCTGAGACCAGCGCAATGACTGTGTTGGACTCGCTAATTCAGCAACAGAATCTAAAAATCCTCAAAGACTCCCTTGTCATATGCCATTTCACGCATTCGATTTCACCCCGCTTGGGCACTAAGGATTGTGTTCACATATATTCAACTATCACAGGCCAAAAAGTAACGTTGGATTCGATGATTCAAACCGCAAATCGGATTTGGATGTTAGCTCGAATGTTTAATATTCGTGAATACCAGACTACACCTCGAGAACACGATATATTACCTCATCGATTCATGAAAGTTCCTGTGCCTGATGGTCCCACTAGAGGGTATACCGCATTCATTAGCCAGCAAGATTTTGACGAATCACTCACTGAGTTTTACGCTAGGCGAGGATGCGATGCTAAAGGATACCCCACAAAAACAGCACTTCACAATCTGAATCTCACATCTTTTATCAGTTCATAAACTACTTGGTTTTCACTTTCACAAAGGGGTGTCAAAGGATTATAAAGCCCCATTTCAGAACAGGGTAGGAGAAACGTTAGGGTTATTTAGCCTCGCTAGAAAACCAGTAGCTATAATAGGGGACACCGCACACACAACTCCTTACGGAGCCTCTCCTTTCGCTACATCTCCGAATACTTTCGACGAGGTCTCCCCACCCAACGTGTCCATAACACAGAAGCATGATCCTTCGGAAGGAAGAACCATGACCTCAGAACTTGAAAAAATCGATGGCGTCGGACCTACCGTCGCCCAAAAACTCGAAGAATGCGGTTTCCGCACCATCGAAGGAATCGCCGCAGCCTCCGTCAAAGAACTCACCAGCCTTGCGGGTATTGGTGCCAGCACGGCTCAAAAAATCATTGAATCTGCCCAACGCTTGGCCAGTATTGGTCTCGAAACCGCAGATCAACTCTGGAAGAAACGCCAAACCATTGAACGCATCACAACCAACAGCCGCGAACTCGACGCACTCCTTGGCGGTGGCATCGAAACCGGCAGTATGACCGAATTCGCCGGCGCTTTTCGCTCAGGTAAAACTCAACTCTGTCACCAACTCGCTGTCAACGTTCAACTCCCACCGGACCAAGGCGGTTGCGACGCCAAAGCTGCATACATTGACAGCGAAGGCACCTTCCGCCCCGAACGCATCATCAATATGGCCCAAGCAAAAAATATCCCACCCAACCAAGCCCTCAAAAACATCATCGTTGGTCGTGCGTATAACAGCGACCACCAAATGCTCCTTGTGCAACAAATCCAAGATAACCCCCAATTTGAAAAAGTCCGTGTCCTCGTTGTCGACTCGCTCATCGGACACTTCCGCGCCGAATATCTCGGACGAGGCATGCTCGCTGAACGCCAACAAAAACTCAATAAGCATCTCCATGACCTGCTCCGCGTCGCTGAAATCAGCAACATCGCTGTCATTACGAGCAACCAAGTTCATTCCCAACCCGACGTCTTCTTTGGAGCGCCAGATCGACCAACGGGAGGCCACATTGTAGCACATGCTGCCCAAACACGTATTTATCTTCGAAAATCAAAAGCAGAACGGCGAATTGCGACGCTAATCGACTCACCCTATCTCCCTGAAGGAGAAGCGTTGTTTACAATCACACCTCAAGGTATTTCAGATGCGTAGTACTCTTTTCTTTTAGATTCTGAAGCCAGAGAATCACATGGGAGTGTTAGTTTGAGCCAGACAGGTCACGTTGAACTTTCTATACCACAAGTTTCCAGTGAGTTCTAAGAGAACCAATGGAAAATCGAACTGTTCCTTTCGAGAGAATTCTCATCTAATTCTGTTGGATGCTCTTCATGTTTTTCCCATTATCCTAATTGAGTTCACTAACTAGTATTGTCTTGAATAGATTTTTTCAAACTGTGAATGACAAAAACTGAAAAAACCAATATTAGGACTCCCATTATTCCACCAGCAATGATGAAAACTGACCACCAATTGTGATCTGTAAGGATGGTCTAATTCTAACTATTAACATCTCTTCTTCAGCAGGACCTCATTTCACTTCCAATTGACTCACTGGATTTGCCAGAGGGAGAAGCGCTGCTCAAGATTTCAACAGAGGATGTTTCAAATGTGAAAGTTAAGATTTACTCGTGTTAGCTGCGTCTATTTCTTGAGTGATCGACCTATACTGAAAGCGTTTCCTAGGCGTTTTCCAGTTGAGTAGTAACTACGAGTACCTGGATCGAAATAAAAGGGTTTGATTTTGAGAGGATCAGGATTGTTATTTTCACCTGTCATTGTTTCATCAACTTTGGCGTCGAGAATTTCACCGATAAATTGTGTATGCCTTCCGATTTCAGTAATATGAATCAGCCTACATTCAAGGACAAAGGGGAATTCTTTGATGATCGGAGCATGTACAAGTTGGCTTTGAACTGGTGTAAGGCCGAGAGTGTCAAACTTGTTTTCTGATCGACCCGTTGTGAACCCAACATAATCAGCCTGTTTAATTAAGTCTTCAGAAGGAATGTTCACCGTGAAGGCTTTGTGTTCTTTGATATTACCATACGAATAGGTGGCTTCACGAAGTGAAACCGCTACACACGGTGGATCTGAACAGCAGATACCACCCCAAGCAGCCGTCATCATGTTTGGTTTATCATCTTTATCATAGGTTCCCACAACGAGAACAGGTGCAGGATACAAGAGAGTAACGGGGCCTAACGAAATCTTCATCTTTTCAAAATACCTCTTGGAAAATTTCGTAATGGTTCAGTTCTCTCCTACTTATTATTAACTCAATTTTGTTTTTTCGTGCTACTCATTGATTTTTGATGGGTGCTTATCTAATTAGATTCGAATAGTCATCCATCGAACTCGTTTTTCATGAACTAGTGTTGCGATTTGTTTTTCAGCGAGGTTTAGTTGGGCGTTTCCGGTTTTGATGTCAATTAGCACGATTTCTGTGGGATTATTTTGGCTATAACCATCGAATACTATGTAGTCAATTGGAGAGCCGATGAATCGTGCATCAGCGGGCTGAAAAGGAAACGCCGCAAGTAGTGGAGCCATTTGCTCACCGATTCTTCCTTTTAGAACCGCTCGACTTCTTGTTAAAGCATCCTTGCGAATACGATCCTTTTCTTTTTGGACTTGCTGTCGGACGCGAACGTCAATCATGCGTTTTTGGTAGATATTGTAAAGAATAAGCGCAAGGATGATAAGCAGGAGTAAACCGATGGTAAGTTCGAGGAGCATGATTCCACCTCTCGGGAATTGGGTATTCCCAATGAGGTTGAAATACTCCACGAAACCTAGCTTGGATGAGGTTTCAGCTCTAGTCGAGAAGACGTTTCTCACCTTTAAGTGCGCGGATATCAGTGATGTCCTGTGTAACTTCAAGACATCCAAGGTATTCGCCTTTGTTATCATGTACAGCGAAATAGCGAATGTAAATAAGCTGGTCTTTGAGATTTATCCAAAATTCAGCAGTCTTACGTTTACCCTCTCGGAAATCGTCGAGGATTTGTTGAACTTTATGAAGGCTTTTCTCAGGGTGGCAGGCTTGGACTGTGCGTCCGATAACAGCTTTGGTTCGGACAAAGATGCGACCCCCGGATTCGCTGTAGAATTGGACTTTATCATGTTTGTCGACGAAAGTGATATCAACTGGAAGAGTGTTGAAAATGCCTTGAAGGGTCTCATAAGAAAGGTTGCCGGTTTCAAATTGCACGATACCCATCATAGCGGGAGAACCTTCATCAGGTTGGGTTTCGGCTTTTGCAGCTTGGAAGGGTTCCGGAGTGAAGAAACTGTAACCAATTTCATCGAATTCATCTCGGATTTGTGGCCATTCGCTATCAGTGATGACTCGAAGACCAGAGGGAAAAAGGATACTGTTTTCTTTCTGAAAGTGGCTGGCAAGTTTTTCAGCGATGGCAAGGGCAATGTCATTAAGTTGTGATGTGAATTGGGTATATACGAGTTTTTTGTATGAGTCTATGAGAGCATAGAGTTGTTTTTCCAGTCCACGGATTTCATTATGTTCAGTCCACATTATCTTGGGAGGTTGGGTGATTCCGTGTTTTTCGAGATAGGGAAATAGAACATTTTCTTCGCGGAGATAATGATTTTCTGAATCGCGAAACTGAGAAACTTTGTGCAGTAAGGCCTTCCAATGATGTTTTGCATTATTAAAATCTTCTAAGGTAGCTAGCGCTCTTACAATTTCGCGAAGCTCAATTGCATTTTGAAGAAGTAGGTTGTGTTCTTCCATGAGAATCCAAACTGGATGACTGGGATCTAAATTCAAGTGAGTTGAGTCTAATGCGTCCTGGAATGCCGCTAAATGAACATCACAGAGTGTGCGGATTTCCTCAACGGGCATGCCTTCTTTAATGAGCTCTTCTTCAATTTGAGCAATTTCCAATGGGCTACAGCTAGCTAGCAGATCACCAAATTTCACCTTCATCTCTTCGACTGGAGTACCTTCATGTAATTCCTTGATGATTTGTTTGAGAACCTTTTTTCGTTCCTTATCTGTCATTGTTTTTTCCGTCAAAGACAACACCTCTTTGAACAGTAGAATGCTAGGAGGGTTTTAACAAGACACCACACTTGTAACAATATTGGGAGGAGGCATCAATGGTTTTCGCTCCACAATTCCAACAGAAGCTGATGATGACATCATCCTCAGTTTGGGGGACCAGTTTTATTGAGGGAAGTTGAGTTTCTGTCTCCGGTGGAAGTGGAGCAGGCGTGGTTTTTGTGGGCTCAGCTTGCATAATTGTGTTATGGGTAGATGCAGAGAGTTTCCGTTGACCAGTTCCATGATCAGGGCATCGGATGTTAAGCACCTTGAATCCCCCTGAAGTCTTGGTACTTTCAAGAGATACGGGACCACCACACTTGAGGCAGCGAAAAATATTTTCTTTAATGACAGGTGCATAGCTTGGAAGATTTTCAACGAAGAACGAAAATTCTCCTTCACCCGGGTGCTCAGGACAGTGGAGTTCAAGCTTGACTAATCCTTCTTGTCGCATTTTGGCTTGGGCGGTAGCGAGTTGGCGGTGAATCTCTTTTTGAAACTCATCAGTTTCGGTTTCCGCGAGTTTGCGATGTTCCTTTTCAAGCGCTTCACTGGCTGTACGTTCCATAAAACTAAGTTTTTCTTTTCGTATTACTGCTTTGATGGCTTGCGGTTTTCCACCTTTTGGGCAAGTAATTTCTTCCAGCACAGATTCCTCACTCATAGTGATGCACCATGAATAGCTCATACTAGACGATTCAGGCTATAAAGCAACTGGATTCTCAGGCGGAACACTAATGTTAGGTACGTCTACGTCGTAAAAGAATAACAAATACACCGACTATCAGAATTGTGATGATAACTATACCGGTAACAAGTTCTATGATAGGAAGGGGTGGAGATGCACTTGCAGCAGGCACGATATAATTCTCCAAAAGTGGCATGACACTAAAAGAAGAGCTACGGGCAGTGATGACAACTACCATATCTTGATTTGGAATCACAAAAATATGCTGGTTAAGATAACCATGAGCGGCAAAAGCGTTAATGTTAGGATGAATCCACCATTGATAGCCGTATTCAGTCATGCTATCGACTGTCGCATGGTTAGTTGAGGATGCCATAATCCATGAAACGGGTAGTAGCTCTTGTCCATCCCATGTGCCATTATGAAGATACAGAAACCCGAATTTTGCCATATCCCGAGGTCGTAATTGAAGAGAAGATCCCCCATTGACATTTCCTTGGGGATCCCGAGACCAATAATAGTCGGTGATTCCGAGTGGTGTGAACAAATTGGTTTCCGCAAATAACTGTGTCGACATGCCAGTAGTTTCATCGACGATAGCGGAAAGAAGGTGAGAGCCACCTGTATTATATACCCACTGTGCACCCGGCGTATAATCCATAGGACGATTAATGACGAATTCTACCCAATTTGAGCTCGTGGTCATTCGATCCCAATCATTGTTGGAATTGCCGTAGGGATATGTCCACTCATCCCAGGGAAGTCCGGATGTCATTGTTAGTAGATTTTCAACAGTAATCGCTTCTTTCCTACTATCAAGATTTTGGATGGTAAGAGCTGAAAAAACGTCAACGAGCAAATCATCTACGTCTAAATAGCCTTGGTCTATAGCCATACCAATGAGCGCTGAGGTGACACTCTTTGTACAAGAATAAATATTACTAGTTTGGTTTTCCCGATCAGGAATTCCAAAGTAATTCTCATATACGAGATACCCATGTCGGATAATTAGGATTGATCGTACTGCAAAGCCCCAGCTTTGTTCTCCGAGATATTGTTCCATTTGGTATAATAAAAAGGGGCTTAGGCCCTGTGATTCTGGAGATGCCGTTTGCCAATCGACCGTGGGCCAGTAATCTGGTTCAATTGATTGCGCAGACACAGGGATATGATTTGGAAGAAAGAATAACGACGCAAGTAGAAAAGGGATAAAAGCCATAATAGCGAGGTGTTTTCTGCTCATGAATGTTCAACCAAGGTTGACTCATTAAATTCTCATGTATAAAGTTAGAGTTTCCTCCTTGTTATGATATTGTTCGAAAATCCTTGTGGAAATGCCAATTTCTGAAAATACTAGTTCGGAAATTGGAACCAAGCATATTTTTCAAATGAAAACGATGCGTCCCGGTTTTTTACCAAATAGAAGCAAATATTGACTATTTCCTGAAATTATACCTTGAGTGATGTCATTTTCCATTCGTGTCAGACCCTTCTGGTAGGCTTCAGGAGAGATTAAGCGTAAACAAGAAAACGCTTTGTCTCTATACGCTTGGATATCAGTGAGTTCATAGGTAAATTCGACTTGGATTTGCTGAATTTTTCGAAAACCGGTATCTTCCATCCGTTTCCTTAACACAATAATTGATGGATAGCGTTGAAGGTCAACAGAAATGGTTTCAGGAAAGTAGAAAGCAAGAGGACGACGGTTGCGAATGATATCCTCTGAATCGGTTACCGTACAAATTTGTCCATCAGGTTTAAGCACCCGAAAAATTTCAGAAAAATAAAGAACAACATTTTCAAGGTGGTGAATCACATCCACAGAAAAAACGAAGTCAAAGAAATTATCCTCAAATTGGAGTGTTTCAACCTGACCTTTTTCGAACGTTATTTGTGGTGATTGTTGCGGCGTTCGTTTGAGCATATTATCAGAGGGATCAATACCCCAACACCTAGCTTGGGTTGCTTTATGAATTGCATTAATGTAATTACCTGTTCCACATCCAATTTCCAACACCTTTGAATCACGCTTGATATGGCTTATTTTTAAAAGCGTTTTTAGGACTTCAGGGTGAACTTGACGATGTAATCCATAATCTCGGGCTATTTCGTCATAATCAATCATCTCTCTCATTCTCTAAAACCTCTCAATTGCTTTTTGGGGTTTTGGTGAAGGAATAATTGTAATTTGAGGAAATATATTCGATTGAAAAGATTTAATCCCCTTTTATTCCCTTGAAAAGCCAAGGTCGAACTTATTATGACAATTGAAGAAACAGAAACTGAACCAGTGATAATTCACAACGAAGAACCTTCGGTTCGCCGTAGAGTCATTGGCTGCTGTGCGATTATTATAATCACAATCTTTGTTGTAGCGCTAATAGTAGGTTATACGCCTTGGTTTAGCCCATTTTTCCCGTGAGCTAGAAATACACATTTACTAGATTATTTTCGAAGAGAAAAAGATAGGAAGTGGTACGGCTCCCGGGACATCCAATTCGGACCAAGAGGTTTTAGAGGATTGGAGCCATTCGGTCCAAATTTTCCAATGTTTTCCAATGCTTGGGGGCCTACTGCTGGTGGACAACGGATTTCGGAAAGCCGGAATTCCGGATGTCCGCAGGGAGCCGTTGGAGGAGTTAGCTTGAGGAGGAAGGCATTTGCTTACGGTGGTAGAGGAGATAGGCACTGGTTGCAGCAACAGAAATTATGATCGCAATTGTCCCAAGAATAACAACCGGTATCAATTCACCATTTAGAGGGATAGCACCACCGATCCGTACGCCTGCAGCGGGTAGCACGAAATCTTCGATGAGAATGTCATCTTGGACGTAATTGGTAGAGGCAGTGAAGACGACAACCATATCCAAATCAGGGAAAACGTAGATGAATTGTCCTAGGTAACCGCGTGCTGAATACGCTGATAGGGTGGGATGAGTCCACCATTGATAGCCATAACCTCTATCAACACCAACCATTTCGAAGCTAGAAGTAGCTGTGGCTACCCAGTCAGCGGGGACGATTTGGACACCATCCCAAGTTCCATTATTTAGGAAGAGGAATCCTAATTTTGCCATATCACGCGGCGCTAGCCGAAGATTAGCTCCACCAAATGCATTATCGTCAGGGTCCTTCCCCCAATCATAGTGGGTGATACCCAAGGAAGCAAATAATCGATCTTCCGCATACTCGTGCGCATATTGACCGGTGGAGATATTGACGATTGTTGAGAGAAGATGGGATGCACCTGAATTATAGTTCCACACTTCACCAGGTTCATGTGCCATGGGTCGGTCAAGTACAAATTGGACCCAGTCGTCGCTGCTTGTCATTTGGTTGTAGGGACTGTCTGCGCCATAGGGATGTTCTGGCCAGTCAAATCCCGCAGTCATTGCTAGGAGATGTTCAATGGTTAAAGCTTCTTTGCGTGAATCCATGTTGGCTATTATGCGGTTACTGAAGAAATCAACGATATTTTCATTGACACTGCTAATATAGCCTTCTGATAGAGCGATTCCTACCAAGGTGGACACAAAGCTTTTGGTGCAGGAGAAGATGTTTCTCCGGTGAGTTTCACCGTAGGTTCCATAATAGGTTTCGTGGACAATATAGCCGTTCTTAATTACCAATGATGCCACCATGGCAATGCCCCAATCAACATCGTTGATATATTCATCCAAGGAGGTAAGATAATTTGGATCCATGCCTTGGGCTTCGGGAGTTGAGGTTTGCCAAGCAGTGGTCGGCCAATAATCAGGAACCCACCTAGTTTGTGCTGAAGTTCCATTAGTCGGTACGATGACTAAGAAGAGAATTAGTAAAGGTAGACAGAATATGAGAACAAACCGTTTATGTGTCATCCGTGTCCGTCCTGGAATGAACCAGCTAGAGCCAACTTCCTAATTCAGAGGTATATAATCGTGGATACCGGCAAGTTCTAAAATTGGACTTCTAACCAGAGATGCGAACAAGAAAACGAACTGTGTGGTTCACTAATACTCGAAACAAAGTTGTGAGAACAATCTGAGAAAAATTAAATTAAAACTCAGTTCGGGTGAGCATTTCTTCAAGGCGAATTTCTCGTAATCCCTTGAAATGACGTTGTGGATAAAAGGCAAATGCTTTTACTGAATCAACCAAGGCTCCCTGTTTTAATGACTGATAGATTTTTTCAAACGCGCCCACGTTATCAACGACAAAGGTACTAAAAAGAAGTGGTTCGGAAGCAGAAGCATAGGAATACCAATGCGCAACAGGATATTGATTTCGTAGCCATGCAACAAGTTCTGCAGGGTTCACTACTTCTTCATTATAGGTAAGACGCACACCGTAAGAGATGTTGCCTCCCGCATTGAAATTCCAGAAACTTCTAAAGTGGACAGGTTCGGTTGAAGCGCGCTCTTCAGGTCGGAGATTATCACGAATAACGAAGGCACGGGTTGTTGGATTATTACCTCCGAGTTGGTTCAAGATCCGGCGAATTGTCCGGGCAGTTAATCCAGTATTTTTTGCTAAATTTACAATTGACATTCGGGCATCTTTTCGGAGTTGTTGCAGCACTTTTAGCTGAAGAGGAGTGAAGGTGACTTTGCCACCCTTTTCAGTTAATAGCGTGTGAATTTCTACCTCGCTAACTCCGTCTTGGTTTCGAAGAAACCGACTTATTTCATTAAGCCCAGTTGCGCCATTATATTCACCAAATACAACCATGCCCCCGTTTGTCAAATATGCAGCACGATGAATCATCGGATTGTTTCCAATTGTATTAATGAGAACCTCATCGTTTTGAGACTCATCAGTGTTTATAAAAGCGACCATCATCTCCGCATCTATCATGCTTAAGCTCAGCCAGACCGTGAATCTTTTGAGTATTCCATTAGTCTGGAGTTTGGTAACTCGTTTTTTAATTGCGTTGGCACTAATTTCAAATTGACGGGCTAAGGCTTCATAAGAAACGCGGCAATTGGAATCTAAGGCATAAAAAATACCTTTGTCAATTAGATCCATCGCAGACACCACGCAGCAGGGATAGCCTCCAATCGAGTAGGAAACGTTAAGTTATCACTTAATGCTTAACCTCTCAGTATAAACTCAACTCGAAAGCAGCAACAGTTCAATGCTTCCTACTTTTAAAGTAAATCATAGCTGCACTCAAAAGAAAATCTATGTCAAGGAGGACAGAGCAAATCAAATAATTCACGGTTTGGTGGCTTCTCAAAGGACTTTGAAGCAGTCCAAAGACAATCGTGTTTAATAACATCCAAAGCGAACCCAAATTGATGCAACCGCAACAGGTACTGAAGATGGTTAATCATTTGAGATAGCGTTGCACCAAGCTTCTCATTTTCCGATTCGCTTATAGATTGATTGGATTGTGATGACCCGTTATCAGAATTATTGCCCGGTAACCAGACTTCTACTTCGACGGATACTGTTTTAGGTTTCTCAGATGTTCGGAGTAAAAGTATTCGTAGCGAAGAACTTTGATAAAGGGAGGAGACTGATTCACCTGATTCATTTTCAATTGATCGCAAATCAAGGGGTTTGGCGGTTAGCTGTTGGTATTTTTTCATCAATTCTTCGGTATTCATTTTAAATTCCTAGAGTAACCCCCCGATGGTTCGTTATTTATTCATGGTAACCGTAGGGTTCGGAAAACACCCATGAAAGAAACGGGGGATGAAAAATAATTATACAGCTGGTTCAGATTTCAATCCTATCTTTCCATTCAATAAATTGTTTGACGATTACCCGAATTTTTAAGAATTAACGTCATCATAGACGCTAACAGCAGCCTAGGATGCGATTCTGAAGATGTCTGATGACAAAGAGAAACCATGTCTTTCTGACCTTGGAGGCCTAATACAGGTTCTTGGAGGCATACTCGTTTTAGGGGCTCAAATTACAATTTATTTCACGCTAATGCCATTTCTTACAACGATTCCCTCACTTCCACCAGATATTCGACCATTGTATGAACTGATTGCCCAAATGCTACTCATTATCATCGTGGTAATGGTCATTTGTGGAATTATTATAATCGTCGCATCAATAGTTTCCTTCTTTCGAAGTGGAGTTATTGGAGGATTTCTTTCCCTTTTCTTCGGAATTCCAGTGATAGCAGCGGGAGCTTGGATGATGATAGCGATTGGATTTTACCCGGGAATCGCACACTTTGTCGGAGCAATCCTAGCGATGACTGGTGGAGTAATAAGCCTGATTCCAAGGATTAGAGGTCCTCCAAAACCCAAAACACGACGAGAAAAAGACATCATCGCACGGCAAAAGAGAAAGAGATAGTTCAAAAGATTTCGAACGGGCACCAGAGCTTTTGTATATCTTGTACATACCCTAGTTTAGCGTTCCTAAGCGGTGACCTTTCTTGGATCTTCAAACGGTCAACAAACAAATTGTTCACATTTCAGATGTCTTTACTAATATCCTGTTAGACCGTAGACTCTTAGAAAGCCAACTTTTCCCTGTGAACGCGTATATTTCTTTAGCCTGTTACAATACTTACGAAACCCAATACGAAATCATGAAAAAGGTTTGGGATAATATTTCACCTGATGAACTAGCCAAAAAAAGTAAATTCTTACTTTCAGAACTTTACTATAACGGTACCCTTATTTAGTGTAAATTTAGGTTGGGATTTTGTGAGCTTGGATGAATATAAGAAAAAACGGGACTTCACGAAAACTACTGAACCAGAGCCAAAAATAGTTCATGGTAGAAATCAAATTTATGTTATCCAACGTCATCAGGCACGAAATCTACATTGGGATCTACGACTGGAACGAGATGGTGTGCTGGTAAGTTGGGCTGTACCTAAAGAACCACCTAGCGGAAAAGGTGTTCGGCGATTAGCTATTCAAACGGAAGATCATCCCCTAGAATACGGAACCTTTCAAGGAGTTATTCCTGAAGGCGAATATGGAGCGGGAATGGTTGAGCTGTGGGATACAGGAAAGTATGAGACAGAAAAATGGGAAAAAAACGAAATAATTGTTTTAATCCATGGTAACAAAATACAAGGACGATATTGTTTAATTCGGTTTAAGAAAGTCAAGGATGGTTGGTTGTTTTTCCGTTGCTGGTAGTGATTTTTGTCGG
>CAYFXC010000023.1:0-7282 GCA_964347045.1 uncultured archaeon | reverse complement strand
TTGATTTGGATTTTTTCGTCGGGGTTTCTTTGTGAGAGAGTCAATCTTTTAGGTCAAAACTGGTACTTTATAATTAGAAGTCGCATTTAGTTCTTGACTGGAGAGAAGCTATCAGGTGAAGCTAGTCACCTACGCAACGGATGCCGGACCTCGTGTTGGATGTTTAGACAATGGAGAGGTTATACCAACTCCGGGCATTCCAACCATGTTGGACTACTTGAATGATCCTAGCCTTGAATCTACGATTGAAGCCGCGTTAAAAGGACGAATCGATGCCCAACCAGTTGAAAAGGTTAATTTACTTGCGCCTGTTCCACGTCCGACGAAAATCATTGGCATCGGATTGAATTATAAAGATCACGTCGAGGAAACTGGACGCACAATGCCTGAAGCCCCAGTCTTATTTTCCAAACCACCCACGGCAACCATTGGACCTGATGCCACAATTATCATCCCTAATGAAGCATCGCAGATAGATTACGAAGTTGAATTAGGCGTAGTTATTGGTAGGGGAGGCCGGAATATTCCTCTGGACACGGCTTTAGATCACGTGGGAGGATATACCGTTTTTAATGATATCTCTGCACGAGACTTCCAATATCGTGATGGCCAATGGTTCCGAGGAAAGAGCTTTGATACCTTTGCACCAATGGGACCCGTACTGACACTTCCAGACCAACTTCCTGACCCACAAAACCTTAATCTACAACTCCGTCTAAACGGTAAAACCCGTCAGGATAGTTCAACGGCCAATATGGTGTTTTCTGTCGCTGAATTGATTGCAGATATCTCAAAGGTATTAACCTTAGAACCCGGAGATGTTATCGCCACGGGCACCCCGTCAGGAATTGGTGCTGTTGCAAAACCAAGGCCAGTATTTTTACAAGCTGGAGATGTGGTCGAAGCAGAAATCGAAGGAATAGGAATCCTTCGAAATCCAGTCGCGAAAAATAGTGAATCCTGAATTAATAAAAAAAAATGGGGGTCATCATTGATGACCCAATTGAACCCTCTTCGATTATATCCATGGAAACAGTAATTCAAGCATGGCAATGTAGAAGTTTCCACCTAATGGACGAATGAAGAGAGGATAGAAATGAAAATAGGGTCGGAGAATCCATGCTAGTTGAGTGCCTACAAATATTAGAACACCAATACCGATAAGTATCGGAAGAGCGGAGACACGAAAACCTTTGTCAGGTGATCGCATTATTCGGGTGCCACAAGATGAACAGAAAGCTGATCCTATCTTGAAACCTTTTTTGCACTGGGGACATTTTCCTGATTCGGTTATTGTAGGTCCTGGTTCCTCTTCTAACCTATAAATTGTGAAATATCCTTGAAGAAAGTAAATAACTGCGCCGAAACCACCGAGGGCAAAGACTGCAACATTAAGGATCACAACGAATGCATAATCGGCAGTAGTCAAAAGGAAGAAGAGAGAAACCGGTAGAAATGCAAGAAGGATGGTTGCCATGATGGTGAATCCCGCGAGGAGAATAAGAAGCATTTGCCTAAAGGAGAGGGCTCCTCCGAGTAAACTATCTAGAACGTAGAATGTTGGAATGCAAATGTATAATGTGAGAAAAAGGAGGAGTGGGATTTTCATGGCTGTGTAGAGGACTTGAATTCCTCCGGAATAGAATCCCATTGACGCCCCGTAGATGAACGCGAAAAGAAAAATTGCAACTTGAAAGTCTATGAAATAGCTTTTCGTGTTTCGGTTATCGTGAATGTTTGCAAAGAGTTGACTTCGGTTTTTAAGAACTGATTCAACTGTGCCTAGAAACCGGAAACTATACATAATATTTTAGATGAAGTGGTAAAATATAAAAGTTTACTTTTTTTACGTATAAACTAGTTTAAACGGATTAATTAGACAATTAATTGGATCTCGAGGCGGCATCATCTTCATTCGTATAGTCAAGTAAACGTTTTTGCCTTTCAACGGGTTGATGCTTCTCTGGTTCACGCGATTTTTCTTGAAATGGCTCTGAGGCAGTATCGGAAAGGTATGAATCTAAGGCGCGAGATTGTTTGCTAGGAAATTTAATTTTTAACGGCACCAAAACCTGTTCAAAGGCCAATTCAAGTTTACGAATGTAATCAGGGACATCAATTTCATGTTTGGTGGCCATTTGAGTGGGTTTTACTGTGAAAGTGCGAGATCCGTAGCGAAAAGGGATTACCTTAACAAAGCCAAGTTCATCACGTTTTTTCACTTTAATTCCAGAATCTGTTAGCTGTTTTAACGCTTGATAGGGTTGTGCCAGTGCAGTTCCTTTCCCTCGTTCCTTGTCAGCTTTCCATACTTTAACGCGATATTCCATTTCCTCTACGGAAAAGTCCCTTCGTCGAAGACGCATAATCTGATGCCGCAAAACATCAATAATTTTTGGAATCGAATCACTGAGTGTTTTAGGGCTATCAACGTGGGCTAATGGTTTTATAGTATCTAGAAAGATTTGGCGAAATCGCGGGGGTGTGCTCGATTTCCCAAGAGTAATTCCTTTAAGATCTGGAGTCCCATCGGTGAAAATGCCAAAATAAGCCTTTTTTGCTGAACTAAAAACACACAGAGGGTAAACAACATCTACGGCGAGCTGCAATTTCAATTCATCTTTGACCTTTGCAATTAGCCATTTAATATCTGATTTAGAAGGATTATCGAGAAACAAGGAATCCGTATCACCATAGATAGGTCGCATACCTTTCTCAATCGCAAAATCCCAACTGGTACGAAGAGCCCACCGACCATATGCCATCATTGATTCTGCCAGTGGCGGACTAGCAAGTCCTTGAATGCGGATGGTCACACCACCACTGCTCACAAGCAAGAATTTGAGAAGATCCGAAATGACAATTGCGCGATTTCTTTCATCAGCAGTGATTTCTTTATCTCGGGTATAGGGTTTATACCAATTTATCCGAAGATCTTTAAGCGCACCAATTAGCGCACTAAAAATTCCACGACGATGTCTACAAACATGATGGGGTTCATTAGGAACGGTGTTGAGGTGGCAATCCTCGTGGTCACAGTCCATAGTTTCATAGGAAAGATTGTATTGATCAATGATGCTGGGATAGAGGGACTCAAAGTCTAAGACGGTCATGTGATAATATACCCCAGGTGTAGGAGCTATTGTTAACGCGCCTTCAACTCGATGAGGCGTGTGCCCCATCTTTAGCTCTTCAGGATCTGGAATGAGGATACCTAATCGCCGATAGCTTGTGTGAAGCATGGATCGAATCCATTCGGAGACACTGCGACTGGTGAGTGCTCGCATAAATGGAATATTTGCGATTCGAGCTAACATTATGCCCCAAAGTATTTGGGACTCATTGTATTTTGTATTGAGCTTGAGAAGGTCCCTTGGAATATTGGGGATTGGTTGAATTGTATATCTGAAGAATTCTTTTAAAAACTCGAATTTAAGGGGGTTTTGGTCAGCAACTTCTGAAAAACGTGAATTGAATTTCTCAAGTTGACTGGAAGGGATGGGTAAATCAAGCTTGCATCCAGTGCTAGTTTGAATATGAGGACAGCCAAATCGTTGTTCTTGATCATACACATAGCTTAAGTTGGGACTGATTTTTCTTTCCCATTCACGCTCTGTTTTTGCAGTGCTTGTCGCCGGAACACGCGCCACGGATATGGTTTGGTTTTTCATAAGATCTTTTCGTTTTACTTCCTCACCTAGATTTGTTGGTAGCGCGTAGAAATATGGGGTAAAATCTGTTTGAACCATGGTAAGAGTCTGGGCTGGAGTCTGTAGAAAGGTTGATTGAACGACACGATCCTCTTCATTGAAGGATGCATCCAGTAACCAATATCGATCAGCGGGCATATTAGGTGCCTCAGACACGCTTGTGAAAATGGAAGTCCTTAGGCTTTAACCTTGCGCTCAAGGCTAAAGATAGATTGGTAGTATTGCAGCCATTAGCCAAGCAAAAAGTAAGGCATTGAAGAGAACAGCAACATAGAAGCGATTAGTAAGCCGATAAGACCAGGCAGTAAAAGTCGTTGAAATCGCGTACATTGGTATGAACATCCAAAGGAAGAGAAGATAAAAGCCCATGAAGCCAGAGATGAAGGGTCCTCCTATTGCTATGCTGACGATTGTCTGGATGATCAGAATTATGATCATAACTAAGATTTTGATGAAAATGGCTTTACTCGTCCACCAAATCTGAGTTTTCCACCAACTATCTTTGGATTGTGTACGAAGATATCCCATTATCCAAAGCCCGTCAATGAGAAATACTGGAAGGAATAACAGGAAGTAGAGAGGAATAAAGAGGGCACGTTGTGGTGAAACAGCTTTCATGAAAGGAAGAAAGACCCGGAAGTCCAAAGCTAAGAGTATATCCACAGGAAATACCCAGAGGTATAACCAAACAATTCCAATAAAGCCAAGAAGAAATCCCGCCCCAATGGTCTTTAACAAATCAAGGTAACTTTCTTTTTCTTCTCCATTGAAACCTCCAAAATCATTCCAAGTTGGAGTTTTATCTTTTCGATTAAGGAAGTATTTTATTCCAACAAGGAGGAAAAATGCCACAATGCTACCAACAAAAAGACCCAAAATTATAGATAATCCAAAGCTTTGAGGAGAGATAATGGGAAGATCCACGATGAGCATGAGAAATAAAGAAATAAGACCAAGGAATCCGTAAAGAAGGCCCATCCCCAAATACAGCTGTGTCTTAGCAAAATACCGTGATTTGGGGGAGCTTTGAATTTTTTGAAAGAAATTGAAGCTATTGAGAATTGTGAACAAGGCAATAACAGAAAGAATTGCACCAAGACAGGCTATGAGACCTCCGACCAACCACAGAGGAAAAATAAGATTTTGACTAGGAATCCAAAAGGCGTCAGGGACACCTTTAAGGCTGGTCATGAGCCATTCTATGGTTGAACTTATACAGGTTACATCAATGGTTTCAAAGAGATGATTAGTAGGCGGAAGAATAATCATTCGTGCTGTTCCAACCGCAAAATCACCATAGAGTTGACCTGGAACCACTGGTGGTGATGTGTTAAATGGACCTGCAAGATTAATTAACAGTTCAGGCACATCGAAGAGTTCATCATACAATCCAACAACAAAGAATATGTTATGCGGGTATGTAGCATTAGCCCATGTGGTCAGGTCACTACTACCCCCGCCCACTAGGACAAGACTATCAACTTGAATGGATGTCTCGTTTATGGTTTGGATAGCGATACCTGCGCCCATGCTGTGACCAATTATGCCAAGCGTACTCACATAAGAAAGACTATCCAAGTATTCTAACGCCGCAATACCTCCAAGATCTGTTTCAGGACCCACACTAGGACCCGAATTTCCATGCCCTACTGCATCGATAGTCAAAACTACGAAACCGCGGCGAGCAAGTTCTATACCAAAGGCCATAACCCATTCCTTGGATTGAACTACCCCATGGATAACAACTACACCGGGTAGTGGAGTTGCTGAGGTAGCAGCAAAAGGCCTTTGGAGAATAGCAGAAATTGGAACGCCCTCTGAGGTGCTAAGAGTTATCTCATTTGCCTGAACACTACCAAAGTTGTTTTGAGTACTCCAAGCCATTGTAATGCCACTAAGCATCATGATAATGCTGACAATGAAAACAATATAGCGAGGGCGAATACGAGTCAACTTCTCACACCCCAAGTGAAAGAAAACGTCTATTATTAGATGAGTTTATTACTTATGGAATAACGAAATTTCAATAGAAACTGCGTAGCAGGAATATTCTTTTGATTCTTCAACCCCCTAAACTTATGTACCTAGACTGAAACCAACAATGCAAAGTAGTGGGTTTTATATCAACCGGTTCCGTGTTAAGTTAAAGAATAATTCAACCAGGAGCAGAACGAGTTGCAGCCTCTGGAACATCTAGCAAAAGAACACCGTTTGATTTCGAAAGCGGTAGCTGTAACGAAAACCTTTCGTGATGAAATCGATGCAGGTGGTCCTATTAGACCACGACGATATTGGCAGTTAGTTGATTTCTGGAGCACCTATGCAGACATCGTGCATCATGGAAAAGAGGAACAGTGGCTCTTTCCTATCATCGTTGAACATGGAGTGACCTCAGAATTTGAAGCCACAATCGACAAACTAGTTGAAGAACACATGTATCTCCTTGCTTATATCGCTGAACTTCGCCGTTTTGCACGTCCCATGTTCACCGGTGATCGTCCGGCACGAGAACGCGTCATTATGTGTCTTGATAACTATATTCAACTCATTCAACCACACATCAAGCTAGAGGATGAGGAACTTTTCCCCGCTGCCAATGATTTGTTATCAAAATCAGAATTAGATGAATTAGCCAAAGAGTTTAAGGCAATGGATACACGAACGGGAACAAAAGTACAGTCATATTACAGGAATCTTTTGGAAAAACTCTAACAGGATTGAAAATCATGGCAAACGATCGGTTAATTGAACTGCTTGAAACGCAATTGAAGCTTGAAAAAGAATCGGCACGAGTTTTACGGATGGAAATGAAGGATATTGATCACGTTGGTATAAAGGTGCTTTTCGAAATCTGTGCGGCGGACTCTTCAAAACACGCGAGTATGATTCAAATAATCTTAGATTCGTTGAAAAAAGGAAACCTCTCTCAAGAAACCTTTGTAAGCACTTGGCAGCAACGAAATCAGGGCTTGGAAGCTATAAAGCACCATATTGAACGAGAAAAGAAGATGATTGAACACATCAAAGATGAAATTATGGTCACCGATGATAAAATCTTGAGAACTTTGCTCAAACATATTCTTGCGGATGAAGAACGACATCATAAGATTCTCAAAGACGAGATTTGGGAGTTCTAACATCATTCTGTGCTAAGAGGAGAAGTCTTTTTTATAGGTGAAACCCACTTCGGAGCAAAAGAAACCCAGGTGGAACACTATGTCTGAAGGACCTCACAAAGAATTACTTCAAATGATTGCTCGAGCAATCAAAATTGAAGAAAAAGCGGTAGAACTCTATCAAAAAACCGCTAAGACGATCGACAATGCGGCAGTCAAGCTTCTTATCGATGAATTAGGAATGGATTCGGGAAAACACGCAAAGATGTATAAAACTATCGAACACGTTCTCAAAGAACAACCATACTCTTTCAAAGACTTCCATGAAGAAAAATGGACAGACAAATTAGTAGCTAAACGCGATCTTTCACAGCATATTGAAGTCGAGAAAAAAATGATTGAAATGCTCAATGAGCAAATTGGAATGGTCAAACAAGCCACTGTAAAAGCAATTCT
>CAYFXC010000022.1:0-30088 GCA_964347045.1 uncultured archaeon | reverse complement strand
AAGATCGAATTAAGAACTTAGCCTAACTATTTTGGCAACTCCTTGAGTCATATTAAAAAAACAGTTTTTGGACTGATTGGTGAAGAAATTGAGGTCAAGATCATTGCGTTTTGCATGGATACTCATTTTAATTGGAGATCTGGGTGTATTGCTTTACGGCCTAATGGTCGTATTTATCTGGAATTACTTACTGAAAGTTTTCAGATTTTCACAGGACAAACTTGATCAGCACTAGTTTCGACAAACCCTAAAATAGCCAAATACATTCTGCTTTTGGACAGACTCCTCGGAGCGTATAATATCGCTTTCGCAGTGGTTGCTATCTCCATCATCTTATTTAGTTTTAGAAAGGGAGAAGTATGGTCTTGGTGTGCATTGTTATTAGGCAATACTATTGGTTATCTTAGTCCAATCGCCTTTGACTGAACTGTTGGAGCAATAGGTATTTTCGAAATATTGGAAATCGTCTTTATTGTGTTGATCTATACCGGTTTAGGAATTTCTGCAAAGACTATCTTCAGCAAGAAATCTGAAACAACTATCAACTAGTCACATCCTATTTTCCCAGTTAAGCACAAAACACATCTTGGGCGGAACCTTATAATCACAATTGAAACTAAAAAAAGAAGGGGGGAGAAGCACTAGCCGACTACGTCTCAATGACAGGAGAGTAAGGCATCATCCAATTGGGGATGAATTCGTAGTCCACACCAGGTGAAACGTAATGGCCAAGGTCTGGGCGGGGTCCCCCGTCAAAATTGAAAAAGGTGCGTGCTGTGTGCCGAAGCCAAACAACCTTGTCTGGGTGAAGAGAGCCATCGCTAACTCTGATTAGTTCATGGTAGTGAACATAGCCCCTGCTCGCATAGTATTCTGCCTTACTAGCGGTCCATTCGTCGATGATGCCGTGGACAATGAACAAAAGTTCACCATCAGGTGCATCAGAAGACCACCATTGAGGTGCACCAAATGGCCCAGTATTGTAGTGCTTCCCAACAAGCTGATTAGGCCCAGCCATTACCCAGTAATGCCCTGGAACATCAAATGCGCCTCCGGGACCATCAGGAGCTCCCGCCAAATAGTAATCTTCGCTATCCACATTGATTACAATGCCGTGAATGAATCCCTTGTTATTAGATTTCGCTGAAACGATGAAAACCGGTGCAATCATCATAACCAAGAGAGCGAGGGTCATGCTAAGCCCGAAAATCTTTATTGGTCGCAAAGTGTAATCGCTCCAAAAAATTTCGCATAATTTGTTTTTTTAATAATATAAAAATATTACAGTTATCGTAACACCCTCTCCAGTTCTGCTAAATATGAAAACCAAAACTAAACAGAATTCTCATCGACCCCGAAATGAGGGCAAAACAACATTAGCATTTTAGAACTAAGTGATTTTCAGAGGACATTAACAGGAAGTACCCTAAATTCTCAATGACAAAATCTTTTTTCAAAAATTCAGGTCGGGGACGTAGTTTACACAGACTACTCACACACTCATCTCTGGTAATTCTCTCACTCTTCCTAGTGTTACCTCTTCATTTATAGAGAGGAAAAGTCTTCATTTTGACCTGCATCCTCCTGAATATGGCGAATGATTTTTCAATTTCAACTGTATGAGAGTAATTCTCCATTTTGTGGTCACAAATTGTGACTAGAAAAAACCGAACTTAATGGTTCATGTTTGGTTCCTTTTGTTGTATTTATGGGAGTTTTTAGTAACTGGTCGGCTCCCGTGGATATATGTGTCTGACCAACTATCCCTCCTTCAGTGCAAAAACACATTGGTGAAACAAAGTGGCACTCTTTAAGAAGAAAGGAAAGAAGGTTCACTTCGACAGGGTCTCTGTCGGAGAACGGGCAGCTCTTGGTTGCCGTAACCCCCACCCCACACCTGGGTATCAACGGGCCTTTAAGGTCATGACTTCCCGTCGTGGTTCAAAATGGTAGGAACCACGCGAAGATTGACGCTAAACTATGATTACTGTGGGGCTGGGTAAGTCCCCAGTATCATTCACTCGTTGTGGACGCACAGCGGGTGAATGGTATTCTTTATTTTTCGATTCTCTTCCAACCTCCGCCCATAGATATTTTCCTTCCCAATTAAACGAGTTTCTCGATAAAATAGACACTCTAATTGTGGCGCTCCCGCTAACCGCTGAAACAGAGAACTTACTCGGTTACCAAGAGTTACAACGGTTAGGCAAAAATGGCGTCCTCGTCAACATTGCACGTTGATCCATTATCGATCAAACGGGGTTCTTTCAAGTTCTTAAACAAGAAAAAATCGCTGGTGCCGCCATTGATGTCTGGTACACCTATCAACCCAAACCCGATAAAAACGGGCGAAAATATCCCTACGAACAGCCCTTTCATACACTGGACAATATCCTTCTTTCTCCCCATCGTGCCGCTTCACCGTTCGACGATTTAGATCGCTGGGATGAAGTCATTGAAAATATCATTCGCTTTGCCAAGGGTCGAAAAGACTTTATCAACATCGTTGATGTCAAACGAGGTTACTAATCTACAATATAACGGAAAAAAGAATCAGAGAACTCTTTTGAAGGATATATGCCGCTTATTTGCTCTTCGGCTCAGATTTTACTTCGGTTTTACCTTTGGTGCTTGTTTTCTTTGCTGGTTTTTCAGCCATTTGCACAATGACTTTGTGCAGAATTGCTAACCGAAGCACATCGCCTTTTTTTAGGCCTGCACTTTCGATAAGCCAGTCAGGAAGTTGAATCTGGTTCCCGTCTAATACGTGGGCGTTAAACTCGATCATGCCTTAATCACCAAGGAGTAGCCGCTCTTTTACACCTTAGATTATGGCTATTTAAAGCACTCTCGCCTACTTCTCATTCTCTTGATTCTCTGCAATGTTCGTAAACCGTAAAGGAAAGTTCTTTTTGTTAGGTAGTAATCAAATCGCATGTTGGTGAAATTAGATGGAAACACTTCCTTATGTTCAAACCAGCGTGTTTGTGGATGACCGGTATGCCTTTGGTGGGAATCAACTCGCTACATTTTGGGATATCCAAGCCAATTCGCTGATAACAACCGAAGTTATGCAGGGTATTGCATTGGAGATGAATTTCTCTGAGACCACCTTTTTCGAAACACCCACCCTAGAAGGTTGTTCATATAAAGTACGTATTTTCACTCCGGCAAGAGAACTCCCTTTTGCTGGACATCCTACACTAGGTAGCGCGTATGTGTTGAAACACGTCGGTCTGGTTGACCCTCCGATTCCAGAAATCAACTTAGAACTCGGAATTGGGAAAATCCCTGTAGAATATGTAGGTTCAGATATTGTTCGAATGATTCAACCTGCACCAAAATTTCTTAAAAAGCTAGAAAACCGAAAAGAAATCGCGGCAACTGTGGGGCTTTCCAGTTCAACAATTTCTACAAAATATCCTATGCAATATGTCGCAACTGGTGCGCCCTTTCTAATTGTACCTCTTATTTCACTTGAAGCAGTTCAAAAGGCACAGCCTGATGGTCAAGCAATCCTTCGAACATTGGGAGATGAGACCACAGCTAGAATTGTTCTTATAACCTCTGAAACAGTGAACAAAGATTCAGATGTTCATGTACGAATGTTTGCTCCTGATGTCGGTGTTCTTGAAGATCCAGCAACAGGGAGCGCGGCTGGTCCAATAGGTGCCTATGTTGATCATTATGGGCTCGTCAACCGAGCTACACGACAAACGCCAATTTTCATTGAGCAGGGCTATGAAATTAATCGTCCAAGTCAATTAATTGCAGCGGTGGTGGGAGAAAAAGCTCCTAAAAGTGTTTTAGTGTCTGGAAAAGTAAAACTCGTCGCCGAAGGAAGATTCTTTGTGAACGGCTAGTGCTTCATTACCTAGAGCTGAGCAATGGTGAAGAATGTAATTCGACCTCCTCCAGATGTCTCTGAACTAAATGAAGAACTCAACCATTATTTCATAGACCTTTTTGGCGCAACAAGAGCTCATGCTCTTGCATCGGCGTTACGTAAACCAGGAGAATTCTTTCACCTCCGAACCAATACCCTTCTTACGACCAACGAACAACTAGTTGACCAACTACGCAGAGAAGATATCACTGCAACCATTGTAAATCCCGAACTAAATGCGGTTGCTCTACCAATTCACAAAGCTGGTCCAGTACATCAACATGAAAAAATCATCGTAGCTGATAAAGCGAGCAGTGAAAATGTACTTCTTGGGAGTCATCTCTATCGACCTGGCGTTAAGCGCTTCGACCCATTCTCAAAAGGTGATTTCGTCACTGTCGTGAATCCAAAAGGGCACATCGTTGGCAGTGGAGTTACCCATGAAGAAAGTAGGAATTTATCATCTCTTAAAGACGGACTAATCGTAAAGATCATCGATTCGTATTATGACATACCAAGCATCTCTGATCTTGCATCACATCAAAAAGGTCTGTTTTATTCTCAATCGCTGTCAGCCATACTTGTCGCTCCAATTCTTGATCCTCAACAAGATGAAACAATAATTGATTTTTGCGCAGCTCCTGGGGGAAAAAGCACCCACATCGCCCAATTGGTGGATAACCAGTGTCGGCTCATCGCCGTGGATCGGTCCAAGCGACGATTAAATCACCTGCTCTCCGAAGCGAAACGCTTAGGAATATCGTGCATAACACCATTTGTTGGTCGTGCCAAAGAATTTGTTACCCAATATCCCACAATTCAAGCTGATCGCGTTCTTGTTGATCCACCCTGTACTGCCCTTGGCGTTCGACCCAAACTTTATGATGAAACTACACGTGCACGCATTCAGAGTACCGCTTCCTATCAACGCATGATTCTGGACTCGGCAGTTTCAGCACTTCGTCCGGGTGGCATTCTGGTGTATTCGACTTGTACCCTAACGGTAGAAGAAAATGAATTCAACATTCAAGATCTCATAGATAACAAGGACTTCACACTAGAGCCCCAAACTCCTTTCATTGGTAGTAAAGGACTAGCGGGCGACTCTATAGTGAAAGATAACGTTCAACGCATCTATCCAGATATTCATGATTTACCCGGCTATTTCATCGCCAAACTTCGCAAACCAGAAAAATAGGGATTAGGATGTCCAGCCTTCCTCTCCAATAAGAGGGACAAAAGCCACAGACATTTGTTGGCGTTCTTGAACATTGCCTTTCTTGTCTTTTGTGACAAGGGTCAATTCCTGCCAGAAATGATGACCACCCACCGGAATCAACATCTTACCCTCCGCTTCCAACTGATCAACAAGGGATTGGGGAATATGTGGTGCTGCAGCTGCAACCATGATTCGGTCAAAAGGTGCCTCCTCAGGCAATCCCAAGGTGCCATCCCCCTCGATCACCGTTACTCGATCGCTGTATCCAGATCGTTCAAGATTCTCTTTCGCAAATTCAACTAAGGTCGGCTTTCGCTCAATGGTAAAAACGTGCCCTGAAGGAGGCTTACCTGTGGGCGAGACGACTTCAGCTACTAATGCGGCATGATATCCGGAACCTCCTCCCACCTCTAAGACTTTCAGTCCTTCTTTGAGATCAAGTAGCTCAAGGTAAATCAAGCACATATGAATTGCTGAAATGGTCTGCCCTTCTCCAATGGGGAGGGGTGTATCAGCATAGGCATCATGAACAAGATGGCCCGGTAAAAAGAGTTCACGAGGGACCGTTCGATATGCTCGTATTGTTTCTTCCTTCTTCACGGTACGGGAAGCAATTAAACGCTTCAAAGTAGCTTCCTTTTTCCCGATATCTGGTTTCACATTTTCTGAAGGCGTATTATCACTCACCATTCAAGCTCAAAGTTATCTAATTTGAAACTATTTGTACTCGCCCTACTAAATATCCCACTATGGTATCGCCAGAACAGCCACAATTCATCATGACTGCTAAAGGCCATGTTAACATCCAAGCCACGCATTCATCCACCATTGAAGTGACAATGGATTCACATCTTACCATGCAAGGTGATTGCATAATTGGTGTTAACGCTTCCCACAGTGCTCGACACCTCAATACTCTGTTTGGTGATGTTTTACGACGACCAGATACGCAAATTCAAACCTATCTTTCACTTGGTGACAAAACTGAACAAATCCGAGGATATGGTTCACCCGCCTTTACTCTAACTTCTCCAACATCGCTTGTTTGGCGTACTAGCGATTTTGTGGACAATAGAACAATTGCTATTCGATGTGATAAAGCTGCAAAGGACCTCGATCGAAAATTGATTGCATCGCTTCGAAACCCAAATATTGTTCTTCAGGTGGCTTTTGTGGTTCATACTGGAGTTAAGTGAAGGTCTAGAACAACTTGTTCTTCATGGGGTGCTGCTGGGCGCACGACGCGTGAAATAGTAATTTTTGCATCAAATCCATATTCTGCAAGCTTGTCTAAAACTTCGTTTGCGAGCGTTTCAAGGGATAATGCTTCAGTAGTCACACCATAAAAATGGATGACTCCACCATTTGGTTTCATTGCTTTACTGGCAACGTCTAGAAAGGAAAATGCATCATTTGGAAGATTCATGATTACACGATCTGCTTTTCCTGCAAGTTGATCACCAATGATGGTGCGTGCATCACCAACGAGGGGTATCACTTCCCCAATTAATCGATTGAGCTCAAGACTTTTCTGCAGGCATTTAATGGCTTGGGGATTGACATCAATGGCAAAAACCTTCACCTGCTGTCGTTTTGCCGCTAGAAGCGCAAACGGACCGACTCCTGTAAACATGTCCACAATGACTTCTCCGGATTGAATCAAACGCGCTATCCGATCATGTTCAGTTCCAAGGCGTGGACTGAAGTAAGTTTGCGTAACATTAACAGCTATTTTAACTCCAAATTCGGTATGAATGGTGGTCGATTGATCTTTCCCAGCTATTAAGCGCAGCGGGCGAAGACGACACTCTCCCTCAACGCCTCCTTCTTTAGCATAAACAGTTGAAATTCGTGAATTAACCATCATAATAGCCTGACCAATCTGCGTATCATATGATCTTAACAGATCATTCAGCTCAACCACGGCAATTTCGCCAATGATGTCCATGGAATGGGGAAGCAATTGGTGCAATTTATCAGGAAGAATGTCTTGTAAAGCCGTACTAAGATTCGCGGGTTTTTTCAGAACGGGTTTGAGGTCTTTTTTCACCATTTTGATGTGTCCTACTTTGTGTTCGAGAACAGTCAATTCGCTAATTGAAATTTCACGGTGAATAGGAAAGCACAATTGGTTTCTCTTTTTTGTGATAGGAAAATTAGTGTCGAGGAGTCCTTGCTCCACTAACAATTTTCTAAGTTGTTCTCCTCGGGGTTGATCAACCAGGATACACACTTTTTTCATGATGGCTGCCTACTCAGTCGTAGAAGGAGGAACATCAATATTAACGTCATCCGCTGGTGATTCACGGAAAATCTTAACACGACTTGGTGTAAGGATGATATACCGGTTACCCAGTTGTCCAATGTCTCCATCGACACTAATGCACACAGCTCGAAGCTGTTCAACGGCGCGTCTTAACTGCAATTGTGATTCTGTGCCTTGCTGAACAAGTGGTGAAACATCCATTACAACCATATTTCCTTTTCGAACTTCATCTGAAATGGGTGTAACATCCATTAATCCCGTCAGCTCCATAAATCGTACAAACATTGAAGCCGCATCTAAACTCGTACTTGGCGTTGCTTCTTTAGAATCAGCAGTTTTATCTTTCTTTTTTCGTCCAAAGGGGCTCAAACCGAATCATCCTCCGACAATTCCACAGCTCAAAGATGAAATGTGAACAGAAAAATCCTTCGCCTTGTCATTCGGAGAGCTCCTTAGCAAGCTTCCATAACTGGTCGCCAACATAATGAAGCGTTTCGATGGCGCGTCCTTTATTCGATTTCAAAATTACTTCTGGCATAAGAAGCATCCGACCTACAGCTAGGGGAACCAGATTCTTCTGGTCAATAATCACTGCAAAATCATCAACAACAAGTTGCTCATCGATACTGAAGATACCTGGAGCCATGACATCTGCCCCATTTGCAATATGGGGCACCGCACCCATGTCGATGACAACCTGTGGCAGTTGCACATTCTCAGCTATCAACGCGGGTAATCCCGGAAACACTATTGCATCCAACTTAACGAGCCATAATTCACCTTGAACCAAAAACAACTCCGATTTCTTGTCCAAAATTATCCTTTCAACAGATACCTTTCCCGAGGAGCTGTCTCTAAGGGCTTTATGAATCATTTTAGGCGTCTTTTCGAGACCTTCCAGTAATTTCCGGAGTTCTTTCGTGCGAAGGAGCGTGCGGTGTTTTATGCGCATGAATGTACCCCCTTTCTCTAAATGAGTAGCAAACTTTTTTAAGGTCTCTTAGGCATGCCTGTTGCATTAGTAGGCAGGAGCTTGTGCCGTGTCAGAAAATCGTCCTATGGATTTACTCGGTCGGTCACTAAATTCACAAGTCCTAGTGAAGCTGAAAGGTGACAGAGAGCTACGTGGTCGTCTCCGTGGATATGATCAGCATCTAAACCTCATCCTCGATGATGCGGAAGATCTTACTGAAAAACCTCCCCAAGAATTGGGGACTGTAATCCTTCGCGGCGACAATGTTATCCTCCTTTCACCCTCAGGAAAGGCTTCGGGTAAGAAAAGTGCAAAAAAGAACAAGTGATGAACAATGGGCAAAGGGACACCTTCTTTCGGAAAGAAAAACAAGAAATCGCACATTCGCTGCCGACGCTGTGGACGCCGATCCTATCACATCAGAAAGAAACGATGTGCGGCCTGTGGCTTCGGAGTGACTAGTCGTATTCGCAAATACAGCTGGGCCCGAAAAGACGTCACACGAACTCGCCTTGTCTAACCCGCTTCTATGGGCCGGTAGATCAGCGGTAGATCGCCGTCTTGGCATGGCGGAGGCCCCGGGTTCAAATCCCGGCCGGTCCACCATTCCCATTCTCGGATTATTCTCTGGTTGACATAAAAACATTAATACATACTAAGTTATCCCAATGGCTCACACTAACGAGCAGATTCCGAGGCTTCTTGTATGTCACAAGTATTCTATTGGAAAAACTTGGATGATGGTGCGCTCCTTCTCATTACCATTGCGATATTTGGGATTGTTCAGATTTACCTCTCATATATCATCGCTAGCGTCTATCTCGTCATCTCCACCATAGTGCTCACCCTTGTCCCTCTTGGCGTCGTACTCGTTTTGGCGACCGCGACTGCACTCCTCGCTGAACTGTTTGGATCACGGTTTTTCCCCTATCACGTCACGCGTGGCGCTCCTGCCGCTAGCCCAACGCGGCTTTATCTACGTCGATTTGCTATGGTTCTTCTAGCCGTATTGATTGTACTTGGAATTTGGGCGGGTTGCTACTACTTAATTTTCACTTATGCCCCCTTCTCCCGAGTCGCTTATCTCGTTGGGTACATCATCGCCAACGTTGTCGCGGCCCTCATCGCCCTAATCATCATCTTTCTGTTAGGCTACTTCCTGAGTCCATAAGCAGCTTATCTTCTCCAAGAATTATCTTAGAAAGTAGAAGTGGTGCCGACGGCGTGATTTGAACACGCGACAACGGGATCTTCAGTCCCGCGCTTTCGGAAAAGCAGCGCATAACCCGCAGGTTAGGCTACTCCCGGGCTAAGCTACGTCGGCGAGTGTGGTGGGCCGGCCGTGATTTGAACACGGGACCTCCGCCGTGTCAGGGCGGCGTCATAACCAACTAGACCACCGGCCCAGAGCCAGGGATTACCCACGCGCTCTGTTTCCGGACACGCGCCTTAATATCTTTTTCCGTGAAACACGTTAACGCCTATTTTACCGTAGGGTGCGAATCCACTCATCATGCAATGAGGGCTGTTCTGGAGCACCTGGTACGGCTTGGAATTCTGTTTCTAACTCCTGAACTATCTTAGCTAGCTTGCCTTCAGTAGCAACACAATCGAGGACGCCTTCGTCAAAGCTTACGGGGGGGAAATCAATCCGGTGCATGAGAGTGATGAAAATTCCGTTGAGCTCAACACCGATGGCATAGATGTGCAGTGCCCGGAGCCATTGAGCTGGATTATCTGCCACATCGCTCTCGAATGGGGCGACGTGGTATACGGGCTCAAACGTCACAATAGCTGCTTGACGGGCAAAGTTCAGGAACTTTTGGTAATTTTGTACTTCCACGGGGGGAACGTATTCCATTTGATCATTCTCCATGAGGCTCTACCTCCATTTAGGCGAGCTCTCCCACCCCATCGTTTCCAGTGGAGTCAGGGCGGCTCCAGCATTCGTGGGGTGAACGGGAAACATTAACAACATACTATACTTATAGATACTTACTTATAAATATTGCTATTACTTTAAAATAATAAGTATAGACTTATATATATAGGCTAAAAGATTATTAAACGGGGCTTCCCCTATCTCTACAGTCATAGACATTCGAAAAAATCGGTGCAAATTTTGACACGGTCATAAAATGTTGGAGAGGAAATGGTGCGGTCGCCGGGATATTCGGTCAGTCATAAAACGTGTGCTGGCGTTCGAACCCGGGTATTCGGCGTGGAAGGCCGAAATCATAACCACTAGACCACGACCGCTACAAACCGCAGGGGAGACATCGACGCGCTTAAGTCTTTCCATTCCCAGTCAACCCCTTGTTCACTGCTTCAACCGCAATAGCCAAAACCAATAAAAAGGGTGACGGATTTTACAAGCTCCGTGCGCTGTTGGTCTAGTGGCTAGGACTCCAGCCTGCCACGCTGGGTGCCCGGGTTCAAATCCCGGACAGCGCACCATTCCCACACTTTTTACCTATCGGTGTTAAAAATGCGCGTGCGCGGGAGCCGTAGATGGCGAACCACAGTGGTTCAACACCTCCGGAATCTCTTCCTGAGGGCTGAAGCTGTAGCACCGCAGGATCCAGCGCTAGCCCAACGCTACGTACAATCCGCCCGACGCATTGTGATGCGAACACGGGTCCGATTACCCCCCGAATTACGACACCGATATTGCCACCGCTGTGAGAGCTATCTGCGACCTGGGATTAACGCTAGAATTCGACTACGCAACGCCGGTCGAAGTAAATCCTTTGTAATTACCTGCCTAACCTGTGGCTATCGACGAAAAATCATATGGCAACATAATCGAGGAATCACCCATGCCAACCAAAGCTGATTTAGCCCGTATTTGGGCCAAAGAAAAACCCGCTGTCCGCATCGGAAAAGCAGGATTAGACACAGGAGTCATTGAAGAAGTCAACCGCCAACTCAAAAAACTAAAAGTCATCAAAGTGAAATTTCTCAAATCCACAGCGATATCAAAAAATCTGGACGAAATCATCGTTGAACTTGCTGCACAAACATCAAGTGAGGTTTGGGGACGACGCGGGTTCGTTGTAGTCCTTGCCCGTAAACCAAAGTAAATTCTCAAAGTAACTACGAAAGAATTTTAAGGCTCTCATCGAGTACTTCAGCCGACTCGTCGGCGAGTCATTTCTCTATGCGCCGTGGGGTCTTTATCGTGTCTACTGTATATGATGTTCCTGCAGACCAACTCATTCCTCGAATCGCCGAGGAACTCAAAAAGGCGAAAGAAGTCACACCGCCTGAATGGGCCAAGTACGTTAAGACAGGTGCTCATAAAGAAAAACCCCCCACCGGTACCGATTGGTGGTATACACGCTGTGCTTCGATTCTTCGCCGACTCTATGTGAAAGGTCCTACCGGTGTGTCACGACTTCGAACAGCATATGGTGGGCGTAAACGTCGAGGAGCTCGCCCTAATCACTTCTCAAAGGGGAGTGGATCAATTATCCGAACAGCTCTTCAACAGTTAGAGCAAGCAGGATTAGTTGAACACGACAAAGGCACAGGTCGACGACTCTCAAACAAAGGGCGATCCTTCTTAGACAAATTGGCGCATATGATGCGTACACAAGATGCGGGATAAATAAGCACGGAGGTTTACACTTTTGAGCGATGAAGAATTAGATGAGCTGCGACGGCGAAAAATGGCTGAACTACAACAGCAGGCCATGGCAGAGGAACAAGCAACTCAAGAAGCTGAAATCCGTGCACAACGGGCAGCTGTTCTTCGACAAATTCTCTCGCCCGAAGCACGTTCACGATTATCTAATCTTCGGATGGTAAAACCTTCATTTGCAGAACAGCTAGAAAATGATCTCATTCGCCTTGCATCAGCAAATCGATTACCCGAGATTCCAATAACAGATAAAACGCTGAAAACAATGCTTGCCCAATTACGAAAGCGCCAGCGAGATACTAAAATTCAATTTAAATGAAAAAGGTGGCAATGATGGCACGAAACAAACCACTAGCTAAGAAACTACGGCTTGGCCGTCAATTGAAATCCAACGTCGGTGTTCCTGCTTGGATTATGGTAAAGACCAACGGGAAAATCCGTACGCATCCTAAGCGCCGTAATTGGCGACAATCCAAGCTGAAGCCTTAAAAGTGGAAGGAGTGTACGCAAGAATGGCAGAAAAAGATGATGCATTGAACGAGTCGCTCGGGGTTCCAGAAGTTACAGAGGAAATCGTAGTTGAACGACTTTACACCATTCCTTTGGGTAAAGCCTATGATGCTGTTCGCAAGAAACGCGCAAAACGTGCCGTAAATCTTATCAAAGCCTTCATTATCCGTCATATGAAAGTGGAAGACAAAGCCGACCTATCTATCGACACGGCTCTCAACGAGTACCTGTGGACTAGTGGTATCGAAAAACCACCGCGCCGCGTTCGCGTACGGGCCACCAAAGATCGGGACGGACTAGTCAAAGTCTTCTTAGTCGAAGGCTAATCCCTTCATTTTTCAACTGGATTGGGCTAATTGTTCTGTGTGGCTTCTCTAATGAATGGGAAAATCCAGCGCTTCGATTTTGATGGCAGTTCAAATATTGGAGCTTTTTGTCGAGTAACAGATCATTGGGTCATTCAAGCCCCAAGCAACGAACCAACCAAACGAGGGCTAACCGAAATCTTTGAGATGCAGCCAATTACAACAACAGTAGGTCAAAGCACTCTTGTGGGAATTCTCACCGCTGGGAATATAAACGGACTTTTAGTCCCTCATTTTGTTTTGGACGAAGAACTTGAATCGCTCCAAGCCGAACCTAGCATACCAATTATCCCCCTAGAATCAAAACTCACGGCATTGGGCAACCTCATTCTAACTAATGACCACGCCGCATTAATAAGCACTAAATTTTCGAAAACTGATATCAAAGCCATTCGTGATGCACTGGGAGTTGAAGTGGAAATGAAAACCATCGCGGGCTCTGATTTAGTGGGATCCTTTTGTGTAGTCACCAATCATGGCTTATTAGCTCATACCGACATCACTGAAGAAGAACTCGATTGGTTAGCTTCCTTTTTCGCCGTGAAAGCTGAAATTGGGACAATCAATTGTGGGATTCCTTATGTGTCCATTGGCCTTTTGGTGGATCAAAAAGCTGCTTTAGCTGGATTTGAGACAACGGGACCCGAACTTATGCGAATCACAGAGGCGTTCTTCTAAATCTCGGTTTGCTCGTGGAAAGAGTTAAAATAGACCTGGCTATTCGATGGTTGACTGCACACCTCAATGAAGCTGGTTAAAATGTCAGTGCAAATCTTCCGCTTAGAAGGAACCTATACCCGCAATAAGCGTAAATACCGCTTTTCTCATGAAATTCGGGCACTAACAGAGACCAATGCCAAGGAACAACTTTATTCTCTCTTAGGTTCATTTCATCGAGTAAATCGCCCTGCAATCAACATCCAGCACATCGCTGTTATCAAAGCAGAAGAATCTGAAAACCCTCTTATTCGAAAACTTAGCGGTGTTGAATGAATCCCTGACATGTGCATCCAGCAATTCTATGGAGGAAAATCATTATGGCTCAAACACCACCAGATCCCGAGCAACTAGCTCAACAATTGGTCATGTCCATTCAAGCCCTCGAAGAAGAAATCGCTCGAGGACAAAAC
Organism: uncultured archaeon; assembly: GCA_964347045.1. Taxonomy (GTDB): domain Archaea; phylum Asgardarchaeota; class Hermodarchaeia; order Hermodarchaeales; family Hermodarchaeaceae; genus Hermodarchaeum. Next base: position 16,096 of record CAYFXC010000022.1, on the reverse strand, counting down.
AATCTCCAGATGATTGAAGTCCAGATGCAACGGCTCGCTGAAACCACAACGGCGGTTCAAGAATTGAAGCATCACAAGGTTGGTGATGAAATCATGATCAACATCGGCTCGGGAGTTCATCTTTATGTCAAACTCATCGATCCTAAACACGTGGTGACATCATTTGGAGCAGGGTTTGCCGCTCAGCGGACATTGGACGAAGCACTAAAGCGTTTCGAAGAACAACAAAAACAGCTTACATCCATTGCTCAACGTCAACAAGAGCAAATCCAAAACTCACAAACGCGAATTGAAGATTACCGTTCTCAACTCAATCAACTCATTCAAGCCACACAGCAACCACCACCAAAAACAGAATAAAATTGATAGTACTTTGGGGAACTAGAGGTGTTTGAAAAACTTCGCAAGGCAGTTGATGGGTTCGTCCAAAAGGTCACCCATAAATCGATAAGCGAAAAGAATCTCGTCGATGCCTATTCTGAACTTCAAATAGCCCTCTTAGAAAACGATGTTGCCTATGAAGCCACGGAGATAATTAATGAACGCCTAAAAGAAACCTTGGAAGGCGAACAAATCGGGCTCTTGCAAAGTAAAAAAGGCAAAATTCGAGAAGCCCTCTATCAAGCAATTATAGAAGCGCTAACACCCGAAACGCAAGTCGATCTGTTTACTCTCTTAGATCAACGAAAGAAGGAAGGCGAACCACTTACAATCATGTTTCTAGGCGTTAACGGCACAGGCAAAACTACAACCATTGCCAAACTAGCCTATCTTTTTCAAAAAAAGGGATACTCCGTTGTTTTAGCTTGTGGAGATACCTTTCGAGCAGGGAGTTCAGAACAACTCCAAACACATGGTCAGCGTCTAAAAGTCCGCGTCATAACGCGACCCTATGGATCTGATTCTGCCTCCGTTGGATACGATGCCATAAACCATGCACGGGCGCGGGGAATCAATGTTGTTCTTATCGATACCGCAGGTCGCATGCAAACAGACAAAAATCTCATGGCCGAGCTCGTAAAAATCCATCGGGTCGCCGAACCCGATCTTGTTATCTTTGTTGGAGATGCCCTTGCTGGAAATGATGCTATAGAACAAGCAAAAACATTCAATGAAAAAATTGGCATCGATGCGGCGATTCTTACCAAGGTAGATGCTGATACCAAGGGCGGTGCGGCACTCTCAATTGCTCTTGCAACCGGAAAACCCATTATCTTTATTGGCGTAGGACAAGAGTATCCTGATCTTAAAGGCTTTAATCCAGAATGGTTTGCGCAAAAAATTGCTCCAATCAATTAATTTTGTATCTGCCATCGCCTGACGCAAAGGCTAAAAAGTAGCAGTGCTTGCAGGTTCAAGCGATTGTTTTACAGTGTGTGATAAGAATGGAATTGAAAGGGAGACATTTGTTAAGTTTGAAAGATTTCTCGCGTGAAGAAATTCAACTAATGCTGGATACGGCATCGGATTTGAAACGTCAACGCTATCGAAATGAACTCGGAACAAGCCTCCTAGGCCAATCAGTGGGTATGGTCTTTGAACGTCCTTCCACTCGAACCCGTGTGAGCTTTGAAGTAGCAATTAACGAACTATCCGGCGATGCACTCTTTCTGAGCTCTCAGGAATTACAATTAAGTCGTGGTGAACCAATCGCGGATACTGCACGCGTTCTAAGCCGCTATCTTCACGGCATAGTAATCCGCGCCACCAGCCATGAGAACGTAGTCGAATTTGCCGAAAATAGCACAATTCCTGTCATTAATGCACTAACTCCCATGTACCATCCTTGTCAAGGGCTTGCGGACCTCCTTACCATCCATGAGAAACTCCATGAACTGGAAGGTCTCAAACTCGTTTATGTCGGTGATGGTAATAACGTGTCTCATTCATTGATGTTAGGGGGTGCTACCATGGGCTTAGAAGTCACAGTGGCTACACCACCTGGTTTTGAACCGAATCCCGAAGTCACCAATATTGCTCGCGAAAGAGCCACACAAAACATGGCGCAAGTTGAGATCACAAATGATCCCAAAGCAGCGGTTGAAGATGCTGACGTAGTCTATACCGATGTGTTCGTCTCCATGGGACAAGATGCAGAACGAAAAAAACGCCTTGCCGCCTTTCTCCCCGCTTTTCAAGTCAACGAAGCTCTCGTGGAGCTTGCAGCTCCACACAGTATTGTCATGCACTGTCTTCCTGCCCATCGGGGTGAAGAGATCACCAATGACGTGATTGAAGGTCCACACAGCGTTGTCTGGGATCAAGCAGAAAACCGACTGCACACAGAGAAAGCTGTCCTCGCCCTGCTCCTCTAATATTTCGCTTGAGGTCAGGTACAGTGTCGGTGACTTGCTTCTGCTCGCAAAAGGACCTAGCAGCCCAAAATATTAAACACCAACTCCTTCGGCTGTATCCCTTCATTGAAACCTCAGAAACCTTTGATAGCTATCCCGTCATGAAACTGGATCAACTCACCATTGTCACTATTGAAAAAGACAGCATTTATGCTGACAATCTTGATCGCTATTTTTCTGCAGATCTTTTCATTTTTGCCTCTCGACACAAATCTGCTGCCTTCAAACCTGCTCTGCTCACCCATATCCCCGGAAATTGGGCAAACGCAGAATTAGGTGGAAAATCATCTACACTGTGCATTGCACACCCATCAGCTATGAAAATCACTTTACAGACACTTCTATCCGAACAAAAGCGATTGGGGCTTACCGATTGGGCTTGTGGCCTAGAAGCCACCCATCACGGTCCATTCATCGAATCTATTCCGGTCCTCTTTATCGAAATCGGAAGTACAGAGCAAGAATGGCAAAATCCCATTGCTGCTGAAATAGTAGCTCATGCTATTGTCGCGGTTACTCGACGGCTCCAAACTTCTTATCCAACGGTTCTAGGATTTGGCGGCCCCCATTACTGTCCAGGATTCACACGGCTGAATAAAGAAACGCAATATGCAGTTTCACATGTTTTACCAAAATATCAAATGGTTCATCTGTCTGAATCCCTTGTGGCACATGCAATTCAACGCAGTTTTCCATCCCCATCCTATGCAGCGTTAGATTGGAAAGGGATGAAAGGTGACCAACGAGACCAAGTTATTGCCATCGCAGAGACTCTGGGATTAAAGGTTGACCGCATCCGAAATCTCACCCGCGAATCCACCCTATAATCCCTAGTTTCATGTGCGAATGCGAAAAGACTTATTAGGAGAAGAAAGATGAGACTGCGCAAGACCTCTAGTTGACCATAGGTGAGAAAAATGTCAAACCGGGTATCCGAATTCTGGAATAATACCAAGCGCATCGTCCAATTATCACAACGGCCATCACGCCAAGAAATCTGGATGCAATTCAAACTCAGCATGCTTGGTCTTTTCGTCGTCGGAGCCGTTGGCTACTTCATTCGCCTCATCATGATTGTCGTTACCGCCCAGTTCGGTGGTTAGCCTTTAACGGCGAGGATAACATGACTAAGGAGGCGCGCACAATGGCTGAAGAAACCACTAATATCTACATCGTGAGAACTACAATCGGACAAGAGAAGGGTATCGCCCACGTAATCTCTGGCCGAGTTAGCAAGCGGCAAGTTGATCTAAAAGCCATTCTTGTCCCCGAACCCTTGAAAGGCTACATCTTCATCGAAGCCCGCAGCCCCCGCGAAGTCGAACTAGCTATTGCCGGCATCCCTCACATCAAAGGCATTATACCCGGAAAAATCCTCATCGACGAAATTGAACACATCCTTGTTCCACGACCACCCACCGAAGACCTCGAAATCGGCGATATTGTCGAAATCACCGGCGGCCCCTTCAAAGGTGAACGCGCACGCGTTATGCGCATTGACACATCTAAGGACGAAATCACCCTCGAACTCTTCGAAGCTCCATCACCCATCCCCGTCAAGGTCCACGCCGACTTCGTTCGTATCGTTGAACGCGGCGAACGAGAAGAAGCCGAGGACGAGGAAGAAGAACTCTTGGAACTTTGACGAGGCAACCACTAGAATGTCTAAGTAGAGGCAGAACATTTTTAAATCGCGTATAGCTCTTGAAGCTGACCCATCTCTAGAGGAGACACCAACAATGGGCAAAGTTGTTTGCGAAGCACTTGTCGAAGGCGGCAAAGCTAGTGCCGGTCCACCTATCGCCCCAGTTCTAGGACCCACGGGAGCAAATTTGTTCCAAATTGTCCAAGAAATAAATCGGCAAACAGAAGATTTGAAGGGGTTAAAGGTGCCGGTAACCATTGTTGTCGATGATGATACCAAGGAGTTTGAAATTACCATCGGGCTCCCTCCGACTTCTGCGTTGATTATCAAGGAGCTTGGTGTGGAGAAAGGCACGGGTGCCACTGGAACGGAAATTACCGGTGATGTTACGTTTGATCAGGTGTTGAAGGTTGCTCTGGCAAAAGATCAAGACTTGTTGGGCAGTTCTCTCGCTAACCGTGTCAAGTCTGTGTTAGGCACCTGTGTGAGTATGGGGGTCACAGTGGAAGGGAAGGATGCTCGTGAAGTCCAAAAAGAAATTGATGCTGGGGTTCATACCGAGAAATTACAAGCATAACAAAGGGTGGAAATGACGATGTCTTTAAAACTAGGTAACATTGAAACAGCAGTCAGCGAAGCCCAATCCAAATCGAAGAAACGGAAATTCGAAGAAGCCATGGAAGTCATCGTGAACCTCAAAGGTATCGATCTCAAAAAAGGTGGTAAACAACTCAACGTCGATGTCACACTTCCCCACAGCACCGGCGAAGGCATCAAGGTTGCAATTATCGCGTCAGGAAACATGGCTTTTCGGGCTCGTGAATCGGGTGCAACCCAAGTGCTCGAACCTGCCGATGTTGAAAAATTCGAAGCTGACAAAGACACAGCCAAAGCTTTGGCAGAAGAAATTGATTTCTTCATCGCTCAGGCTGATTTGATGCCCCTCGTTGGACGCGTGCTGGGCCCTTTTCTTGGTCCTCGAGGCAAGATGCCCCGTCCCATTCCTCCTGATGCGGATGTCAAGAAGTTACTCTCTGAATTCTCCTCTTCAGTGAAATTACGAATGCGGAAAAACTTAGTCATTCAAGCTAAGGTTGGTAAACGTTCTATGAAACCTCAGCAGATTGCAGAGAACATTCAAGCTGTTGTTCGAACCCTTGAAAGTAACCTTGAACGCGGAATGCAAAACATTGACAAAATCTATACAAAAACCACGATGGGTCCACCTTTCAAAATTGAAATGTAACGAGACGGTGAAACGTAATGAGTTCAGGCCAACAAACTCCGGCATCCGCTGAAAAACCAATCACCAGTAAAGGACGTCCGGTTCCGCAAGCGAAGCTTGAAGAGGTTGCTAATCTCGTTTCTCTTCTCGAAAAGTATAATTACATCTCCCTTCTTCGTACCGAGCAAATTGGTTCCAAACAATTCCAAGCTATCAAAAAAGTGCTGCGCGCTGTCGCCAAGATCCATATGTCACGGAACACGCTTATGATTCGTGCTATCCAGCAAGCCGCAGCGAAGAAAAAGAACCTTGACAAACTCATTCCGTTCATCGAAGGCTCCAGTGCTTTTGCGTTCACTGATATTAGCCCCTTTGAACTCAGCGATTTGCTGCAACAAAATAAAGCCAAAGCCCCCGCGAAGGCTGGAACGATCGCATCGCAAGATATTATTATTGAGGCTGGAAATACTGGGTTTCCGCCTGGTCCCCTCATCTCAGAACTCAGTCAGGTCGGACTGAAAACCCGAATTCAAGGCGGATCCATCTGGATAACCCAAGATCATGTTATAGTGAAAGCAGGTGAAACGGTTACCCGTGAACAAGCGCTAGTCATGTCGCGTTTAGGTATGGAGCCGTACGAAATCTTCCTTACACTCACCGTCGCCTATGATAATGGAACAATTATTTCCGCTGATGTCTTCGATATCTCACGAAGTGATGTTGTCAACCAGCTCACCACTGCTACACTTGAAGGACTGGCTCTCGCCATAGCGATGAACTATGTTACTACCGAAACCGTTCCACTCTTGCTACAGCAAGCGGCCCAAGAGGCACGCAGTTTCTCCCTCTTTGCCGCCATCCTCACCGATGAAACAACAAATCAAATCCTAGCACAGGCAGCACAAAGTGCCACTGCACTAGCTCAAGCTATCCGGACCAAGAATCCTGACGCTCTCCCAAACTAAATCTGGCCTAATGAAGACAAAAGATTAAAATACGCCTCAACGGAAGCGTTTCCTCTCACAGGTTACGCCCCTGTCTTCCCCAAGAAACATGGAGGACGAAAACAAAATGGAATACATATACAGTGCAATGCTCCTTCACAAAGCGGGCAAAAAAGTCTCCGCAGCAGGTCTAACTAAGGTGCTCGAAGCCGCAGGCGTCACACCTGATGATGGCCGCATTAAAGCTCTTGTCGCAACTCTAAAGGACATTAACATTGACGAAGCGGTCAAAGCTGTCCCAGTTGCTGCAGCTCCCGCCGCCGCACCTGCCGCAGAAGCTGTTAAGGCAAAGCCCAAGGAAAAGAAGCCGAAGAAAGAAGAAGAGGAAGAAAAACCTGAAGAAGTAGCAGGGCTTGGAGCCCTCTTTGGCTAAATTCTCATAGGGGCACTGGCGCGTTTCTACTTCTCTATTCAGTTCTGTACCAAGCTAGTCCACAATAGGCAACTGAAGCTATTTTTTTTATCGACCGCGTCTGAGATACCAACCCAGATCTACCCTGTTGTTAAGACTCACTTTGCCTGCTGAAGTCTTGACTACTTGACCATAGCCAAGCCCCTCGCCTTGGCTATTCATGACAAGAACCTTCTTTGTTCCCCCTGAATCAGGAATATTTACTTGAAACTCCTGAGATTCCAATGAATGCCCAAACAGGAATCGTTGTTCTCCTTTAGAAACCGCAACTACTTTGGCTGAAGGTTTCACCACATCGGCAAGCCGGTGTAAAATGTGGAGGCTAGGTTGTAATGCAGATTCTTTGAGTTCCCCGAGAAAGAGACCAATGAAATAAGGGTGTTGGGGCTGTATTTGTTGATAGAGCTTCCATAAGGCTTCAGAGAGTAAGAATACTTCATGACGACGTCCCTTTCCAATTATTAGGTGTTGTCCAGCAAGAAATAGGTTTACAGCCTCTTCTGGGATATAGGATGCTAAACCTTCTCGGATTTGCTGTTCTTCTTCTGCACTCGGTGTAGCAAAGATTAGACGGCTTGTTTGATCATCTTGCAAATAAAGAAACCCTCCATCGCATGTTTATAGGGGTAGAAACGCCGGGCTAAACGTAAAGATTCATTAACATCTCGATCAAAAAAAGACACAAAACCTGGATCACCCAGAGGTAATTCAGTCTCGACAATTCTTAACGGACAATGCTGTAAAGCAAAGTTGATGATTTCTTCATTTTCTTCGGGCGCTAATGAACAAGTAGAATATACAAGTATCCCTTCCTCCCGTAGTAGCTCTGAGCCCGCGAGAATTAATTTCTGTTGAACTTGGGTCATTGTATTGATATCTTCGGGATTACGACTTTGTTTCCGCGATGGATCCAGTGGAATTAATCCTTCTCCTGTGCATGGAGCATCCAGAAGTACTGAATCCGCTTGAATAGCAAATTCAGGTAATCGTGCTGCGTCCATTCGCATCACTAATGCATTTTCAATTCGCATGCGCGAAAGATTAGATCGGAGGCTCCGAGTACGGTTGCGGTTGATATCCGTTGCAACCACGACTCCTCGGTTTTCCATGAGTTGCGCAATTAGCGTTGTTTTTCCTCCAGGAGCAGCACACATATCAACAACTAACTGGTTGCCGGTGGGTTTCATAGTTTCGACTGCCCACATAGAGGCTGGGCTTTGTAACATATAATGGCCCAGCAGATATTCCGCGGTAGCTCCAACCGTTAACGGTGATTGAAGCACATGAAATGCATAGTTGAACCCCGGCACAGGGTCTAATTCAAACCCCTTTGCTTGTAGGCGCAAAGCTTCTTCTTGAACAGTAGTAGCAAGAGTGTTCACGCGAATGGTTTTAGGAAACGCCATCTCATTTCCTTGTAGAAATTCTTCAGTTTTGTCTCCAAAAAGTGCCAGATACCGCTCTACCATAAAGACTTTGTAACCATAGGTTTTTGCCAGCTGTTCCGCTTTACCGGTTGTCAACCTGACCACACTACACATTTAGCAACGCGGTAACGCTTAAGAAGCATCCGCCTCCACTCAGTACACAGGAAAATATCTTAGTGAACAATCATGTGTCTCGCAATACCTGCCCAAGTGATTAGCGTAGAAGGTAACACAGCCATTGTTGATTTTGGTGGCGTAAAACGCTCTGTATCAATAGCACTCCTAGAAAAACTGGAACCCGGCGACTATGTCATTGTTCACACAGGCTATGCCATCCAAAAAATGGATCAAAAAGATGCTGAAGAAAGCCTTGAATTATGGCGTGAGGTCCTAGCTGGAGATCAACCTCCCGAAACCTAGAACCAACTATTACATTGTCTTTTTTATAATTAGAGAAAAAGAAGAAAGGGTTGTCTCCCGGATGGGGAGACAGCCGATGTTCGACGGTTTGCCGTTTACTCTTCTTTAGCTTCCTCTTCTTCCTCAATTTCTTCAAGGGGAATCGGGGGTGGAGTCGTGAGCATTGTCCAACCAATCCAAGCCACAATGAAGAGTACAAGCACAATCGCCAGCCACACCGGAATTGAAACTGCCCAATAGGGCTCCAAAAGGACTGGAATCCAGCCGAGGAATGGCCACCATGGGTGAGTGATAGGTGGAGCAGTAGCGGTTGGATAAATAGAGAAGAACATGAACGGATAGATAAGAGCCCAATAGGTGTAATAGAGTAGAACTAGAATCGCGAAGAGGAGAATGAGGAAACCATAGATTTTATCTCGTGCCATAATTGGTTACCCCTTTTGAAAGGGAATCTGGAACTGCCTTGCTAGGGCTTTATTCTTAAGTCTTGCCCCACAAGCAGCCCCAACCATAGAAAAGAAGAATCAACTTTCAAATAAATACTTATGCTTGATAATAGAACATTCTCTGGGAAATGTCACCGATGAAAGCACTGATACTTGCTGGTGGATATGGCACACGACTCCGCCCATTGACCTGTAGTCGCCCCAAACAACTTCTCCCTCTTGCCAATTCTACACTCATCGGTTATATCCTCGAACAGTTAGGGACCGCGGGAATTGACGAAATTATCCTCGCCACCGGTCACGGTAATGATTACCTTCAAAACGTACTTGGTGATGGCGCCAATTACGGCATCACGTTACATTTTTCTGTTGAATCCCATCCCCTAGGGACAGCAGGCGCTATCAAACAGGCTGAACCATATCTTGAGAAAGAAACCCCATTTTTTGTTCTAAATGGTGACATTGTCTCAGATATCCCCTACAGCCATCTGCTTCAATATCACCACCAACATAAAGCTACTGCCACTATTGCATTGTACCGCGTTGAAGATCCAAGCCGGTTTGGCGTTGTTGATATTACCTCAGATGGGCACATTCATCATTTTATCGAAAAACCTAGCCCAGGTCAAGCACCGAGTAATCTAATTAATGCAGGCTGCTATGTGCTCAATCACGCTGTATTGGAACACATCCCGGCGAATCAACCGGCTTCTATTGAATACGATGTATTCCCAAATCTTTGTCAATCCGCTACCGTTTGTGGATGGGAACATCATGGTTTTTGGATCGATACCGGAACTCCCGAATCGTTTCTTGAAGCTCACCATGCCCTCCGATCCGAATTGCACAAAACCCCACACATCGGAGAAGACACCAAAATTGCCCCATCAGCAAAAATTGAGCCGGCTGTAACCATTGGAAACCGGGTCATAATCGGACCGAATTCACGCATTTCTCGGGCTATCATCTTTGAGGATGCCATTATCGGCGAAGGTGTCATTGTCGATCAATCAATCATTGGTCATGGTGCGATCATCGGTAAGGATCTTCGATTAGAAGAATATACAATCGTGGGGGATGGGGCCATCCTCGATGCTGGTGCCATCATTCCATCTGGCGCACTCATCTGCCCCGAATACCACCTTGAAAAAGACAAGAAACCTCCCCACTGTTTTGTAAAAGATCTCAAATCATCTTGACCTAGCTTCAGGTATAGGACCAATAAGTACTCGTGCCCGTCGGAAGGTTGCAATTAGGATACCTAACAAGGTAATCCCTGCGAGTACGGTCGCTGTAGGAACCAAGGTAATCCCCCATGGTGTAAAATTCAACCCAAAGGCGACTAATACAGCGAGTGCAATACTTAGACCACATGAAAGGGCGAGTCGTTCCCATCTATCAATAAAGCGTTCAAAGGGAAAAAGCGCCCGTATAAACGCAAAACCTGGTACAAATACTAACAGGAGTCCACCAAAAACCCAGCGTAGCACAACGACTGGAAACATCTCCACCGGAATCAGCAAAATCGTCGCTACACCAAAGAACAGCAACACCAAAGTTAGCCACAAATCCAAGGCCAGTGTACTCCACAAATATTCCACGATACCCGACACTGGAGTCATTACTGTCTCTTCAGAGGCTCCCGGAAGATTGAGTAGCAACTGCCCTTCTTGGGCGAGATCTTTTATCATCCGCGTTGTCACGTCTTCTGGGACACCCTTCCTCTTCAATTCATTAACTACTTCTTGCACCTTTGAGAAGCGACGACTCCGAAGCGCTTCAAGAATAAATCCCCTGACGGTTTCTGGAATATAGGTGTCCTTTTCACGAAGCAACATAAGATGTCAGTCCTGTTCGACCATTAAGCAAAGATTCTTTTAACCTTTGAGTCCCCTATTGTTCGGACGCCTATGCAACGCCAACACTTCGTCCCGCTATTGATTTTTCCTCTACTCATAGTGAGCCTGAGAATACCTGGACTTTTCTCACAAAGTGTTGGTACACTTAATGCAGTGTCATTTATACAACCACCACAAGATCAAGCGCAGCAAGCTATTAACGATGCACAAACTGCCATCAACGAAGCCTATACAAATTTAGCGTTTGCCGACGCAGCCGGGTCTCCAATTACAGACCTGATTGGATCACTCAATGGAGTCATTTCAGAACTAACGCAAGCCCGACTAGCATACAATCGAACTGATTATACAACCGCGATTACCCTGGCTGAAGCAGCGGAAAGCACGGCTCATGAAATTAGCGACGAAGCGCAGCTTCGCGGCCTCACAACAATTGCTCAGACGCAGGCTCAGATTTTACTAATCTTCGCCATCATATTGATATCTATTCCAATGAGTTACTTGGCGATCACCCGATGGCAGCAATATCGGAAAAGGAAGCGTCGAGAATTCTTGCAAATGGAGATTCGGCTCCCTGATGAAGAGGAGGATGAAACCTCATGAGAAAATACACACAAACCATCCTTACTATCCTCATGTTCGGTATTGTCTTAGCCACGGGAACCCTTCTTATCTCCGTCTGGTTTCTTCCACCTCCAGAACAGACCCCTTCAATTGCGCTACTTAACGAATCAATGCAAGCAGGACCATACCCCACCAATGTAACTGTGAACACAAACGTTACCCTCAACATCGAAGTTTCCAACTTCATGGGCGTTGTTCAGTATCTGTATGTCCGTATGAAACTCGCCGATGAAACCACCATGACGACCGCCACAAATCCCTCCTCGGCCCCCGTGCTCCAACAATTCGAGCGCCTCGTACCACATGGCGGAACATGGCGCTTCCCTGCTACCCTCAATATGACAACTCCTGGCATTAATTATCGACTGACCTTTGAACTATGGCGATACGATCCAAACTTAGATCAAATCATTTGGATTCGCAATCCACTAGGCAGAGGATTATGGGTCCATCTCCCAATGAATGTCACAGGACCATAATTCATAGTGGGTGAAAAGGAAATGCCCCGGCGGTTACACATCACGCAGGTCGTCCATGACTTTTACCCTGTTATCGGTGGCTTAGAAACCTACGCTTATAATCTTGCCAAAGGCCTTGTGGAAGCTGGCCATGAAGTCAAAGTCTTCACCGCACATCTTCCTCAAACCCCCACCTATGAGAACTATCAAGGCATTCATATTCATCGATTTCGTGCTGTCGCTCGGCCTTTCAATTTTCCCTTTCTCCCTGGACTCTTACAAGCACTTTCTCGTGAGCACTGTGACATCTTCCATGCCCATATCAACTCCCCCATGACCGTTGACATCACCGCCATAGCCAGTCAACTAACCCAAATCCCCCTAGTCATTACCTACCATGCTGATGCCCTCATCAGTGATATTGCAGGAAAAACTCCCTTCTTCCATGTTTGGCTGGACCAAGCCTATAGACACGCCCGTCAAAGAGCTGCCAATATTGCTAAACAACTCATTGTCACCTCTCCTATATACCGAAACACTTCCCTCTTCTTACAAGACTATCTGAGCAAAACCACCGTCATCCCTGCTACCATCAATCCATACTTTCTAAAATCCCAACGCTCCGCCGCCCAAGCAAAGGAAAGCTTTGGGTTCAGTTCCAACAATCCTCTTCTACTCTTTGTAGGACGATTAGTGCCCTACAAAGGACTACAAACCCTACTCCGCGCTTTCCATCAGATTCACAGACAGAATCCAGCCGTGCACTTAGCCATCGTCGGCTCCGGACCCTTAGAACCAAGCCTACGCAAAATGAGCACAAGTCTCGAAATCTTGAACGCCGTCCACTTTCTCGGCGTCTTACCCCGTCAACGTCTACGCGATGCATACACAGCTAGCGACATCTTCGTATTACCATCCCAATCGCGATCCGAAGCCTTCGGTATCGCTCAACTGGAAGCCATGGCCCAAGAAAAACCTGTAGTCGCCACAACCGTTGGTGGAATACCCTATGTCGTCCAAAACGAAAAAACTGGCCTTTTAGTGCCCCCCATGAACGAAGAAGCCCTCAAACAGGCACTACTTCGTTTAATTGCAGATCCTGCACTGTGCAAACGCTTTGGCCATGCCGGACGAAAACACGTAGTCAACAACTTTACTCGTGGACCAACTACACAAAAACTCGAAAATGTCTACTATCAGATTCTTTCCTAGCTGGTCACCTTGACAATTCATTGCCGATCGGCGTCTTGTGAATCCAATTTTTTAACCAGCCAAGACACTGGTCGTGATACTGGATGTAACACTTCACTCAAGCGTAATAATGCCAAGCTATCGTCGGGATCGAATACTCGGCTTCGAATCAGAACCCATAGGTAAAATATTGCCAAAGGGAGTAGAGTTAGAATAAGAGCCAATTGGAATAACCAAGAACTCAACCCGACTAAGCTCCAGACCATATGAAAATATGATCCCACCCATAATCCCCCAAAAGCCAACACTGCAATGAGGCCTAACACGCCGACAGTTTTAGGAAGGAAACTGAACGTAAGGTGGGCTTTCGAACGGGTCTGATACAATCCAAGATAGATTAGAAAAAAGGGAATTCCCACTAACCAGATTAAAGCGACAACTACCTCATGACCAATCGGAGTTAAGAACCACAAAACAACAACAACCATCGTGGTCCATGCGGCATTGGTTACCAGCACTGACCGAATCCTTCCCACTCCAATTAAAGTATCTGACATCATCACCACTAGCGGATAGACAAGAAAGCTCCCCGCCATTAACACAAAGAAAGGTAATGCGATCATACCTTCTGCGGCAAACATCACAATAAATACTGGTGCCGCATAAAACACCGCGACCACTGCCACAAAGGCACATAACAGCACACCCAACTTCCACGCCTGATTCATATATCCCTTAATCGTGGACCATGCCTGTTGCGCAACATCACCAGCCGTGCGTGGCATCAACACGCGAAACGGTGCAGCTAATCCTTGCTGAATCCATACTGCAACACTCAACGCTAGCCCTAATCCTGCCAAAATTACATCTGAGGATCGATACATATTCGCTATTAATAAAGGCACATACAGAAACACGGCACTCAAGAGCGCTAGAAACAAAGCCTGCACAGCCGTAAAAGCCATCGAGCGACCAGTTACTGTGAAGTCTTCTTTCACTTGTTCACCCGAATACTGCCCAATCCGCTTCCGTAAAATCCAGGTTTCATAAGCAATCGTTAAGCCTGACGTTGCCAAATTCACTAAAATTACATTCACCAATGTCATGGTTCCTGAGACAAAGAGGATTGTCAGACCACTAAAATAGGCTCCGTGATAGAGTCCCATGGCTATGGTGCAATACCGCATTTCTTGCATCCCCCGGAAGGCTCCTTGTAATACAGTGCTGACAACAGTTAGTGGAATCGTCCAAAGGGCAAGTTGGAGAAATGGCACCACATAACTGGGAACAAAAGAGTTTGACGGAAACCAAGCCAACAATAAATTTACAACACCCACAATTCCGAAACTCGCAATGATGGTCGTCGCAATCGCTAATCCAAGTCCACGTGTCAAAGCCGAAAATCGATTACTGATGGCTTCGGGAACATGTTTTCTTAGGGCAACATCCATGCCCATTATTCCGATGGGAATGAGGATATTTACCCATGTAAACACCAGAACAAAGATGTAAAATTCATAGATTGGCGTTCTAGGTAATCCTCGCACAATTAGAATTGTGGACGCAATTCCAAACAGAAGAATCAAGACGATCGTGACGGTTTCCGCAACAACGTTTTCAGCAAATCGTGCCTCTGGACTGCGCAGGGCTGAATCTACCGATTCTTCAGACACGATTGATACACTCCTTCTGTAAGTTCGCTAGTTTGCTCCCAGTTATGATGCTTTTTCACATAGCGCTGCCCATTCTTTCCCATTTGTTGAAGTTCCGCACGACGCACCCGCCAGTGTTCCAAGGTGGTAACAAGAGAGGCTGTTTCCGGAGACTCTATGGTTATTCCCCAATCCGTTTGTAGAAATTCTGTAATACCACCCACTCTTGTCGCCATCACAGGTGTGCCAGTGGCTAATGCCTCAAGCAATGTTGTGGGTAAAGTTTCTGAAAATGAAGGAATTACAAACAAATCTAAGGATGCCATGAACGCAGGCATATCCTCATGTTTTATCTGCCCAAGAAAGTGAATCCCTGCAAGTCCCTCCTCCTCTACAAAATCGATCCACTCACGATGCTCTGAAAAATCGCCAGCAACTAACAAGTACAAGCTATCCACTGACTTCAAGCACTTCATGGCTTCGAGTAATTGTGCAAAGCCCTTTTCCCGTGTAAGCGCGCCTGCATATCCTAGCACCATCGAGTCATTCTCCAGATTCAGTTGTTGACGAAACATGGAATCCACGTTCGCGTGAAATCGAGTAACATCAACGGCATGCGGGACATACACAATGCGTTCTAACGGGACACCTTCCTCGACCAGGACCTCCTCGGATCGATGAGTCAAACAAATAATCCGAGAAAATGGTCCATGAAGTGCCCGCGATTCCATGAACCGGAACAAACGTGCACGACCTAGCCCCGATTCCAATCGCGCCCATTGGGCTTCTACATGTGACAAAACGGATGCAATAACTGGCACACCAAGATCTTTACCGGAACGTAACGCGGCCTCTGATGCGATGGGTGGAACCGTATGAATGATATCAGGATCCCATTCACGTGAAAACTCTCGAACCAACGAAATATAACGTCTTTTGAACAAGTATCGACTCAACAACATCGACACTGAACGGCTCCTAAGATTCGATCGCACCGGAAGAAGACCAACTGTATTCGGTGATGCGAATTCCCCATCCGCAGGGGTGCCACTCAGAATAATTACTTCATGCCCCCGTTGAATCAGATGCTTGCTAAGTTGCGACCAATACATTGGTCCACCGCCTGCTTGCTTAGCATGTGACTCAACCACCATTAGAACCTTCAACGATGCATCCACCACGCATGTAAACAGGCTAGGCTTTCCAACAGAATTATTATAAAAGCTTGGACAAGCCTGTTATTCTGTATAAATTGGCAAGGTGAACCATCGTGTCAAAGCCCAAAACCACGAAAAAAACCGCCAAGGCAACCAAATCCGCTAGCAAAGCCAAGGCAAAAGCCAAGGCAAAAGCCAAGGCAAAAGCCAAGGCAAAAGCCA
>CAYFXC010000021.1:0-31729 GCA_964347045.1 uncultured archaeon | reverse complement strand
ATTGTGACCATTGGATCACTAGAAGGAGGGGATGTAGGACAAAGTGTTAGGGATGACTTTATTCCGTTGTTCACAAGTCATTTGAAGAAAGGTTCTCGATTCAAGGCTGTAGAGCTACCTCTTGAGGATCACACGTTCGGTCCATACAAAGCAATATATGAAGGATTGAGAGTGCTTTATTCCGACGACATCATTGCAGAAGAAATCATTGACAAGGGATTAGATGCCGTATATTCATTTTATGAGAATCTATCAAAGAAATATGGTTACAATGTTCTTATACCCGAATCAACCTACTCCCAACTTGCAAGTAGCATATATAAACAAGGAAAAGGATCTCAAGCCTTGGAGATCGCAGAAGCTTACGTAAAGGAATATCCTGAATCATCATATGCTCATTATTATGTTGGAATGAGATATCTAAACGAACACCTTATTGAATTGGCTGAACAACAAATAGGTAAAGCTTTAGAAATTGAGCTAGGTCAATTTGTACCTGATTCCGAAAAAATATTCATCTACAACTTGAGGATGAAGGAGATAGCAGAGAAGAAGAGTAAAGGCTGAAAGATGATTTGGTTCATGTGGTATGATCCAGAAAAAACGAGCTTCTACCAATTGGTTTGGATTTGTTATTCATTGTATAATTCATTCACTATTCGTGGTGGGAACCGCGTCTCATACCGAATAGTGGAAGTTACAGCATTCCGATTACAGATACGATGATGCACCAGAGTGCTTGTAGTTTCTTACTGGTGAGAAACTTGGAATCGGGATACGTGAGGTTGAATTGGCTATGAATTTCAGGCAAACAAGTAAACTCATTAGAACACTGGGATGTATCCGAGAACTCCGAGTAAAACAAGTGAGCCAGCTAATATGATTATTATGAGCCACAGAGGTCTATTGAAGAGGGAGTGGGGCACCCTTGCCTTGTAGGCGGCCACTTGGTCTTTTCCAAATTGTGGTTCGAGGTTAACAACGGTCTCTATCCAACCTGAAAAATGGAGTATACCATAGAAAACTGGATAAAAGATTAAACAGTAGACTCCGCCAAGGAGTAAAGAAGTGCCCAAATGAATGATAAGTAAGGATGTATAAACGGGATTGCGAACAATGCCCCAAAAGCCAGAGGTGACAAGTTCGCTGGATTCATGTTGCTTTAATCCGCTGACCTTAACAATCTTAGTGGTTGTGAAAGTGAGCATTACTGTTCCCGCAATAGTGAAGCCAACACCAATCCAGCTTAAGATTACGCCTGGCAGCTCGCTTCCAGGAACCTGTGGCGCCTGCATGATTTGTTCAATTGGTGTAAGAAACGCACCAAACGACCCAGCAATACGTGGTTGCACAGTAAGCGGCAACAGGTAAGCTCCGAGAGCAAAACAGAGCGCACCAACGCCGTTAATGATGCTGAAAAGCAGATCACGGTTTTGGTTGAGGAGTCGACTGAACACCACAGTGGTCATATACGGACCTAGGAAGCAACCAAAAAGGAAATACCAAAAAACCAAGTTAGTGACCAAGTTAAGCAGGAGAATAAGCAGCAATAAGACAAACACCTCTAAAACTAGTTCGATTTGATGGCAGTTCTTTAAAAGTACCGAAAGCTTCCACCTTTTTTATTCTGTTATCGGCCATCGGCGATGAGTGTCGAAGGCTTATCTGACGAAGTAATGACCATAATCATCCATCACTGAGGAGATAATTACGTCGTTAGATTCCAGTTACTGTCTTAAGACACAATCAGTTAACACGAGCGTTTCTGCGGGTTGCTGCAGAATCACGGTGCATTGGTGAAAAAATAATAAGCAAGCGATTGAGCAGTAACTGAAGTGAGGAATATTCTTTGACAGATAAGTCACCTAGAAAATATGTTTATGCAGGGACGATTGAAGAAGCACACAGACTTGAAGTTCAAGCCAAAGCACAGGAAGTTATGATTCGTAAAGAACTTGAGGCCATTGAATTAAGATCTGGTATCCAGGTGCTTGATGCCGGTTGTGGAACTGGTGCAATTACGAGAATGATTGCGCGGGAGATCACTCCTGGCAAGGTTTATGGTGTTGATATTGATCCTGTGTTCATTGGGGAGGCTGAAAGGCTGGTGATTGAGGAAGATTTTCCAAATATTCACTATCAACTAGGTGATATTTGCAATCTAGAATTCGATGATGATTTTTTTGATGCTACCTATTGTCGGTTGGTTCTTATGCATGTTAAAGACCCGGTATTAGTGCTAAGTGAATTTAAGAGAGTGACGAAGCAAAATGGTATCATTGCCGTGTCTGATTTCGATGATGGGACAATCGTTGTTTATCCGCCGTTTCCAATGGGATTGAATTTGTGGGGTAAATTTGGTGAAATTGCGAAGAGTCGAGGAGATGACCGCTATATCGGAAGAAAGTTGTTCTCCTTTTTTTCCCAAATAGGTCTTGAGTCGATCAAAATTATTCCAGTACCGATAGCTGTCACTCAGCAAACACCTCACTTGCTTCAGCTTGCTATGTCAGTTCCTATTGAACTGATAAGAACAGAAAAGGAGGCGCTAATTAGCCAGGGCTACACCACAGAACAGGGCTATAAAGAAGGGGTGGAGGAACTAAACCAGTTTCTTAAGCACCCTGAGGCTTTTCTCATGACGACTTCCTTTATTGCAACTGGAAGAGTGCCTTAACCACCCAGAAATATTCAGAAGACCTGAAATTAGAGAACGCTTATCATCTGTTTTCAAAGACGTGAAGGATGATTTGTTTCACATTATAAGATGATGTTAAACGCTTAGCAGAGTATATTTCTCTTATTTTTGATGGCATAGGGAAGGGGTTACAAATATGACCTGATAAATAATCTGTGTCGCGTGCTATGACCTCGACTATTTTTCTAAGGTTTCTGATGGGATTTTTTTGTAGGGCACGAATCCTAGGAGAAGCAAAAAGCGCGTCTAGAACGGTCTAGAGAAGCTTATCAATGCATAATGGATGTGGCGCGTGGAAGATAAATAGTGTGGGATTCTTGAATATTACAATCTGACATATTATTTGAAAATTCAATAGAGTAGTGGTATTAAAATGAGTTTCAAGAAACAGATAGATGATTATCAAGCATTCTGGGCAAAATATTGTACTCTAATAAAAGAGGGAAAGTTGGAACCTCCCAGAGAACCTGTTTTTCATGGAAGGAAAATGTATGACGATAACAATCCCCCATTCCTAGCTGCTGTATTCATGATACCCTCAACAGTATGGGAGCCTATTCAATTAATTCAGGCAGATCTTGAACGAACTGATCCTAGGCAGAAATTTCATCAGCCCAACTTTTTCCACATCACCCTTGAAGAGTACGGTTGGGAAGATCAGATTGATCTCGGAGACATCCTACGAATTATGAAAAAGCTGCTTGCACACTACTCATCATTTGAAATTCAATTAAAGGGCTTGAATTGTTTTCTAAGAACCATTTATCTTCAAGTTTTTGATAAGTCTCAGAACCTTCTCAAAATATACAAGGAAATTCACCAGAGATTCCCAAATCTGAAAGAGGATCATCCAGAGTACATCCCCCATGTGACTATCGCCGAAATACTAACTGATGAAGCTCGCAGCTTATTGACTTTAATAGAGAAGAAGTACAGAGCAAAAGAAATTAGTCGAATTAAATTAGATAAGATTCATATCGTCAGAGCTAGACCGTATCTCACAGTAGGAAGAATTGAAACAATTGATACAATCTCATTAAAATGACTAAATCAATCATATAAAAAAATCCTATGACTATCTAATCTGTTACAAACCCACATCTTTGAGTTGTTTCAGGTAGAATGACTTTGATGTTGCGTAAACTCAGATTGGGCTTTACTAAGACCGTTTCATACGGCTCAAGGGCTTCCTTGTAAGGGATTAGTTCCATTGCCCGAAATACGGGTTCAACACCGCGTTCCCCCTTAACAACAGCGACCAATGCCATAGCTCACTTTACAGAACACTGGATATTAAAATCTAACATGGTCGGATAACGCAATCTTTCAATTTACTCAAAAACTATGATGTAAAAGATGATTTGGTACACATCATTGATTTACTTTGGGTTTAGTGGTTCTTCGTCGGATATATACTACCAACACAGCAGCTAAAATAACAATGGCTACGATTAGTGTGATGGCAAAGATTGGTATTCCAGGAGTAAGAGGGGGTGGAGTTGATTGATCTATGATGCTGAACAAGTATTTACCAATATCAATGTGGTGAGTAAAAGTAGGCAGCGTCGCTGTAGTATTATGGTAGACAAAGACGGGGACCGGCGCGGCGGTATGCCCGGAATTGGAAAAGTGGTATTCCAAAGTAGGGTTAGTCATGTTCACCCAAAGGCCACCGGTTTCGTGGTCACCCGTGACAATGAGAAGTGTGCGCGCAGTCTGTTGGACGTATTCATAGGCTACTTGAACGGCTTCATCGAACGCGATGGTTTCGCCGATGGTGCGATTGATGTTCATACTGTGGCAAGCATAGTCGATGAGTGCGCCTTCAATCATCAGGAAAAAGCCATTGGTTTGTCGATCAAGGATTTGTAGAGAAATGTTGGTCATTTCAGCAATATGTGGTTCAACCAAGGGATTGCGGTCATATTCATAACTCATCTGCTCATGGGCGAAGAGACCTAGTAAATATTCCTCATCTACTCCTGCAATCATATCTGTTCGATTCTGAACTATATGGTAACCAAAACTTTCCGCAGTGTTTAAAATGGATGAATAGTAGCGCATTCCGCCACCCAGTAGAACCTCAATGCCTTGGACTATCTGTTGCTGGGCGATTTCATCTTGATTATTTCGATTGAGAACGTGCGCCGAAAAGGCGGCTGGTGTCCCATGCGTGATGGGGGAGGTTGTGACCAAACCTGTTGCTTTGCCCAGCTCCTCCGCTGCTTCAAGAATTGTAGGAAGCAAGTCGCTATTCGGCAGCATTGCCACCATCCCATTGTTGGTGCGGTTTCCAGTGGCAAGAGCCGTTGCAGCTGCCGAAGAATCGGTGACAGGCGAATTCAGGGAAAAAGTTTGAACATCACCTAGATAGGTGAGTGCTTCCATAGTAAGTGTCGCCGATGTCCCCAGCCACTTTTTGGTAGCATTAATTTGGCCCCAGGACATACCGTCACCAATCATTAAAATAATGCGATCAAAGGGAGTAATAGGCGCCTGTTGAACGACATTTGACGGTTGACCAATTAGGTGACCCTGAAATCCTGTACCAATGAAAGAGGCAAATCCCAATTGCACACAAATAATGAAAATTAGAAAAACTGAATATCGGTTTTTCATTGGCAGACTCCCTTGCCATCCAATACCTGCATCATCTTAAATGAATCGAATCGAGCAACGACGCGCTTGTATTAAGAATTAGTCTTCCTCTCCAATCCGTAAGTGGAAAGCTCATTAAAAAAACCACGGACAGAATCATCTTGAAAGTCAATAAAGTAAAACCAAAGCAACGACAAAAAGCTAAAGTGACATTCACCAAGCCATTTCTCTTATCATTATTTGCTTCCCAATTGGAATGCGAAGACGTACATGCGAATTCTTTCAGATGACGTAAAAAAGATTTGTTTCACATTTTAAAATGAGGGATTATCATCCACTTTTCATGTCTGCCAGTACTTCATAGTGTTTCGAGCGAGCATCATAACGTGAAAGCAAAGCTCTTGCTTTGGAGGGGACCACGGCGGCTTCAAAGTCGTCTCCTGCAAAAGCTTGTACGGCTTCAATGGTATCAAACCACATGATTGTCACGAACTCAACCTCATCGTCGAGGATTCGGCGGAACAGGTGGATGCCTCGATAGCCTTCAATGTGGCGATTTTGGATATTCGTAAAGATTTCGCCTTTGAGTAGAGCCTCATAAGCGTCAGCGTTGGCGAGAGTAGTCCATCCATGCCAGATTCGACAAATCATAATCACAGTCTCCATTCTTGATGAGAGTCTATCTGATTGTTTTAATCATGAAATCACACTTTAGTTCAAAGTAGTATTGTTTTCTACTTGGTAAAAAGCTCTGCTACCTGTTTCTTAATTGATTATCTTTTGATTTACAGCTCTAATAAATATCCAAGAATCCTACTTATGCCCCTTTCATATTATCTTCGCGTCGTAGTAGAATAACAAGAATAACTGTAGTGATGGATACGAATATTAAGAACATTAGAATATAAAACCAGATCATGGGCATTCCGTAGAAGAATCCGAAGGGAAATATTTGACCCCACATGTCAGGATTCCAATGTCCCATGTCTCCGTCTAAAGCCATTAAGAGGATTGTGACTATATTCAATAACTCCATCTTTCATCACGTTCTTTTATTTGGTTTTAGTTCCTTATTTGGTCGCGAACCAACTGTAATACTTTTGATTTAATTAGACAGATAAGTTAACCAACCAGATATAAATAAATCGTATTGGATATAACATAACAGATATATAAGTAGAGCTTGGGAAATGAATAAAATTCAGTAATGGATAACAGCGATCATAAAGGAGGGATTCTATGGACCATGATAGGGAACACATGACGGCAAATCATTTGCAGCATCAAGGTCCAATGAAGCCCGGTTCACATGAGGTCAATTCACACCATGCAATGATGGTTCGAGACTATCGGAAACGGTTCATCGTCTCTATGATCCTTACAGTGCCGATTGTGTTACTGTCACCGCTAGTTCAGACCCTATTAGGGCTAACGACATTCCTCTCATTTCCAGGGTATACATGGGTTCTGTTTGGGCTCTCGACAGTTGTCTATTTCTATGGAGGTTATCCTTTTCTGAAGGGATTTGTCCAAGAGGTCAGAAAAAGGCAATTGGGAATGATGACCTTGGTGGCGGTTGCGATTACAGTCGCCTACGCCTACAGTAGTGCCGTGGTCTTTGGGTTACCTGGTACGATGTTCTTTTGGGAATTAGCCACACTAATTGATGTGATGCTCTTCGGGCATTGGATGGAGATGCGATCCATCATGGGAGCCTCTCGGGCGTTAGAAGAATTAGTCAAATTACTCCCTGCTACCGCTTATGTGTTGCAACCGGATGGAACCATCAAAGAGGTACCTAGAACCGAACTAACTAGGGGTGATCGAGTTCTCATTAAACCGGGCGATCGGGTGCCTTCAGATGGTATTATTATTGAGGGACAGAGTAGCATGAATGAGGCCTTAATTACTGGTGAATCCCTCCCAGTTGATAAAGGACCAGAAGATTCTGTAATTGGAGGAGCAATCAATGGGGATGGAACCCTCACCGTGGAAATCTCGAAGGTGGGCAAGGATACCTATTTAGCACAAGTGATTGATTTGGTTCGAGAAGCCCAGGAAAGCCGATCCCGTACTCAGGATCTAGCTAATCGCGCCGCATTCCTTCTGACCGTAATAGCGCTTTCTGTTGGTGCGCTAACACTGTTGGCGTGGATTTCATTGGGTCAAGTTTCTTTTGGGGTTGAACGAAGCGTCACAGTAATGGTTATCGCGTGTCCCCATGCCCTTGGGTTAGCAGTACCTCTTGTTATTTCAGTTTCGACTTCGCTCTCAGCCAAGAATGGATTGCTAGTTCGCGATCGCACGGCATTTGAACACGCACGCAACTTAGACGCAATTGTCTTCGATAAAACCGGTACACTCACAGAAGGACAATTCTCAGTAACCGATGTTGTACCCTTGGCTGAATTGGATGATGAAGCGGTGCTCCAATTCGCCGCATCATTGGAAACATTATCTGAACACCCTATAGCTCACGGAATTGTTCGTGGGGCTAAAGAACGAAAAATATCGCTTAGGCCAGCAAGCAAATTTCAAGCCATTCCAGGTAAAGGAGCCGAAGGACTAGTTGATTCCAATCAGATCAAAGTCGTGAGTCCAGGATACTTGAAAGAAAAAGGATTACTCCCTCAAAATCAGACTGTAGAGAAGCTAGCTCAACAGGGAAAAACCGTCGTTTATGTGATTGTCAATGAAAAGCTCCAAGGCGCTTTGGCTCTTGCAGATGTTATTAGAAAAGAATCTATGACCGCAATTGCCAGACTAAAACGGATGGGTATTCAGAGTATGATGCTCACGGGAGACAATCACCATGTGGCGCAATGGGTAGCCAATGAGTTGGGCTTAGATGACTATTTTGCAGAAGTGTTACCCCATGAAAAAGCAGCAAAAATACGTGAAGTTCAAGCCCGAGGACTAACTGTGGCAATGGTGGGAGACGGGATTAACGATGCACCTGCTCTTGCGCAAGCAGATGTTGGAATCGCGATTGGTGCCGGAACCGATGTGGCCATCGAAGCTGCAGATATTGTGCTGGTTCGTAATGACCCTCAAGATGCAGTCGCAATTCTTGATCTTTCTAAAGCAACATATAGAAAAATGGTTCAAAATTTGTTGTGGGCGACAGGCTATAATGCCGTAGCAATTCCATTAGCCGCAGGACTGCTTCTTCCGCTAGGAATTCTGCTTAGCCCAGCTATAGGGGCTGCATTGATGTCCATTAGTACAATCATCGTTGCAATTAATGCGCGATTCCTCTCTGTCAAAAGTGAATCATGACATTGTTTTGCAGGCTTACTGTATCTTAGAGTTGAATTGCGAGGAGAATCTCTCTTAAATGAGTCTATAGTTCATCTCCCTCGAGCCACTGCATCAGAAAAAAAATTATCCAGTGGCTGATGCCCCAATTCCATATTCAAGCCGAGAATCCCCTTTTGTTGGTTCTCTGCCATAAAACATCCGAGTGAGCATAGTTTTACATTCAAAACCATATTTTTTCATTAAGGTGATAGATCTGTGATGTGTACTCGGCATACCAACTAATACGGTTTGGCTATTTTGTAGACTGAGTCCAGCCTGTAATAACTTGTCTGCAACAACGATAGAATCGGCAATGAATGGTCCAAAGATGGTTCCATGTGAAGAGTCGCGAGCCATTAACATTCCACGCTCTGGTTCACTATCTAATACTATCGTAAAGCGGGAGCATTCAAAAAGCCTTGAAAGAATTCGGTGACGGTCATCGCCGAAAGCCCTTCGATCGAGAGCGTAAATGATGTCAAGATCGGTCATTGTTGCTCGCCGGACTCCTGTTGTTTCTGATAGTCGGGGACCTTCTCGATACCACCGTAGTGAATCACATTCTTTTCGAAAATTCAAGTGTTTGTACAATGGGAGTCCAGGGGGATCGGCTTCGAGGCGTACAGTGACTACCCCATTGTCAAAGAGATAGCGGATAGCTGTTTCCATCAGATTTGTACCAATACGCTGACGACGAAACTCCTCCTTAACGATTAACATGCCTACCCACCCAAAGTGTGTGTACTTGGTAGTTGTAACCGAACCGACGAGCTCTCCAGTAAGTTCAGCTACAAAACAACCTAAAGGCTCGTATATCAATAGATTCTCGACATCCTGGCGATTTGGTGTCCAACCCAAAGAAAGAGAAAGTTCTAGTAGGGGATCAAGATCTCTAGATTGCATATTGCGAATTAGTAAATCTGACGATGCTTGACTAGTAGACATTTTATCACAATCGTTCGGAGCGAAATAGTGGTTCCATAATTTTGCCAAACGACAATAGATATTCTTCAAGGAATTGCCGTGGATAATAACCTTCTTATTCGAAGCTCAATTGCCGATTAAGAGTAATGGCTTCAAATGCTGTCCAAACTGTTTGCATATTGCGAAGAGCTCATAGTACACTGTTACACCGTCGGCTGATTCAACAAAAAGTACAAAGGAACAATCATTCTCTCGCAAAAACAGAGTAGGTAGAGTGGAGTTCAGGAACTATCCGAATACTGAATGGTTTCGAAGACGAAGAGGCAGTTTCTGAACAAAAACAATTCCATTCCCCCCAGCTATCATTGGAATAAGTTTATATAAAATATTAAATTTTTTTTCTCTAGTTACATAAAAACCAGTGAATTCCAATGCTACAACTTGTGATTGATATTCCACTTCTATTGGTCGTCAGCCTAGTTGTATTACTAACGGTGATAAGTGCTGAAATCCAACGTCGACTTGGAATACCTCAGGTTCTAGGTTTTATCCTGACCGGGATTCTCCTTGGGCCTCTTTTTCTGGGTCTGATAGATGATAGGCTTCTTGCCCTTGCACCAGTAGTTACGGTAGTAGCACTGGGATTCATTGGGTATAACATTGGAAATGAGCTTAAATTAAGTGTAGCTCGACGCCAATCGCGTAATCTGTTACCCATCATTATTGCCCAAAGCTTTGGTCCGGCGCTTCTTGTGTTTATGTTAACGCTAATCTTTCTGAAGGATCCAATTCCTGCGCTTATTTTGGGTGCGTTAGCCAGTGCCACGGCTCCTGCAGCAACGGCCGATGTAATCTGGGAATACAAAAGCCGCGGACCCGTCACGGATGCGGTCATGTATACGCTTATCCTCGATGATGTCATCGCGATTGTTCTTACCAGTGTTACAATGAGTGTAGTATTGGTTCTGCTCAGCCCTGCATTTTTATCGCTACCCCTTCTTGTTGCCACACCAGCGATTGAAATCGGAGCGTCGTTGCTTCTTGGAACGGGTGCGGGGTTACTTCTTGCGAAGGTGTTGAAGGGTGTAAAAGATCATGGACGCTATATCCTCTTGTTAGTGAGTGTAATTCTCCTTCTCATCGGTATTGCAGAGTTTTTTCACTTCAGTTCTTTACTCACTTGCATGGTCTTAGGAATCGTCTTAGGTAATCTTTCACCTGACGAAGCACATGATTTGAGTCATGAAGCTGAAAAAATCTTTAGCCCCGTCATACTCTTTTTCTTCGTGCTCTTCGGCGCCGGGATGGTTGACCCTGCCTTGATATCGATCGGAGGTATATTTATTGTTACCACGACTATCCTTTATCTAATTGGACGAGGTGTGGCGAAATATTTTGGAACCCGTTTAGCCGCAAATATTGGCGATAACCCTCCAGAGGTTAAACGTTATCTTGGGTTATGTCTTTTTAGTCAAGCTGGTGTTGCCGTAGGATTGAGCGTGGTAATCGCGGATCGACTAAATCAACTGGGGTTTCCAAATTACGCTTTTCTTATCGTAGGGGTTATTGGGATTTCAACGCTCATTTTCCAAATCTTTGGACCTCTTGCTCTTAAATTTGCCATCCATCGTGCTGGTGAAGCCAATAGTGATGATGATCGTAGTCTAATAGGTCAAAATGCAGCAGAGAAAAATGGCTCATTGGATTAACTAGGCTCATTTAATTGTTCGAGTCAATCTTTTTGTTTTCCGTTATACGCTTTTTAGGATTTGATTCGAAGACAATTTTGTCAACACAGGGGTTTGTCTTTCTCTCTCAGTCTGTTTACCGAATCCAATTGCCATATTAAGGTCTATATTAGAAGAGATATGGTGATGAAATGAACCTCGGAGATTTTAGAGCATTTTTACAAGGTCGAAACCTTGATGATGAACAAATTGAAGCTGGAGTTAATATTATTGGTGACTTTGTTCGGTTTCTTAGTCATCAGAAGAAGTTAGCTGAAAAAGCCTCCTATGAGGATTTGTATAATTTTTCAGATTATTTGATTGAGAATAAAAAGAACTCATTCAGCAATTATGTGTCTCTCCTTCGGTTTGGTCAGTTCCAGAAAAATAAAGATGTTATCATTGGGTCTTTGGAGATTCTTGATGGGAGCGAAATGATATCGAATTTTTCAACCCGGCTAACAGATGAATTTGGGGAAAGCTTGCGAAATGAGGTGTTTGCGGGGATAGGAGTACCGCCGTTGGGAATTCGTCCCAAAGAAAAGGTGAATATTACAAAGAAATTAGTTGAAAGGTTTCTTGCCAAAGTTGATTACGAGAAGTGTAAAACTTTCTTTGAGATTGGACTCCGAGATAAATATCCCAAAGCCTATGAAAAGGCGATCGAGCTATTTCGGGAATTAAATGATCTCGATGAGTTTCTAAGAAGACAGCATCAAAATCTAGTTACGACTTTAGAGAACCATCGAAAGGATGACACGCTGTTTTTTACCCAAGAAATTAACGATGAAGTAATTTCATATGTTAAACGTGATCAAACGATTGAGTCAGGAATCCGAAAAGGAGATCAGGTAATCATTACAAAAATTCCATATTCCTCGAAGGAATTTATTCATGAATCAGATTCACGGAAGAGACGGTATTACTATTGTCATAATCCATGGATTCGTCAGGCGTTATTAGAGGAAGACCAGCCAATAGATCCCGCCTTTTGTGGATGTAGTGCAGGGTATTTTAAAAACTTCTGGGAAGCAGTGTTAAACGAACCTGTGAGAATTGAAGTTCTGAAATCGTTTATTCAAGGCGACCAGATTTGTGAATTTGTTATGCATTTACCTCCAAGTTACACCTGAAGTAACAATAACTGAATATGATATTCTTCTACATTTTATTCATTATTTGAAAGGGGTTCGAAGACATAAGTCCTGAAAATGGCATTTTTGATTTGAGACAAAGCTTTTTATACTTGTGTTAAAATTATTATACTTAAGTATATTATATTATACTCAAGTATAATATAATTAGCTAATGACAATCCCTTTGGAAAGTGTGATACAATGAGCAAAAAAGGAAGAACCGCGTCTTCAAAAAAGCGTAGATTGGAACGAGAGCAGAAATATCGTCGAGAGGCCATCATCACAACAGCTGAAAAATTCTTTCTTGATCAAGGATATGATGCAACATATGTGGATCAAATTGCCGTGACGGCAGGATATACCAAGGCAACGATCTACAATTATTTTGAATCGAAGGATGACCTCTTTGCAGCAGTGATTTCAAGAGCTTATGAGAAAATGGTTCAACTCTTTGAGGAAGCTCTGACGCAACCAGGAGTAAAACCTGAGCTCCGAGTTTTAGGGGATGCATATGTTTCGTTTGTGTATAAGTTTCCGGATTATGCGGGGTTGGTTGACTCGGGTCGGGTCGGATTGACCATTGGTAACATAATCCAAAAGGAGAACAACCAGCCGTTGACGCAAAGCGAACAAGAGTTCCGACATAACCAGCTGAAAATTCAAGCACTTTTGGAGAAGGCAATTTCCGAAACGATGAAAACGTCAAAGGTACAAACGAGCGTTGATTCCTTTTCGGTGTTGATGGTTCTCAGTACACTAGGGTTAGCGATTAGAGAGTTGGCCTTGCGAGGGAAGCGGAATGGTTGGCCTGAAGAAAGATCCAGAGAATATCTGGATGTCTTGCTCAATATCATTGACAAAGGATTGAAACATTATATGGATTAGATTCAACACGAGTAAATGAGCAAAACAAAGATGAAGTAAAATGACACGAGCACTGATAGTTTATCACTCCATGTTTGGGAATACAAAATCTGTAGCTATGAGTTTGGCGAAAGGTCTCAAAGACGCTGGAATTAAAACAGATTGTTTGAGTATCGACGAAGTTGACATAGGCACCATTACCAGCTATGATTTTGTTGCCGTCGGTGGCCCCACACACATGATCAATATCTCGAAACCGATGAAGACGTTTTTAGAACAACTCAAAACAATCGATCTTCGGGGCCTGAAAGGATTCAGTTTTGACACGAGAAATCCGTCGCGTCTTAACAAACGGAGTTGGTTGGTGTTGGAAAATAGTGCCGCAAAACGAATCGAAGGTCTCATGAAACGGATGAAGATTAAAATAATTTATCCGCGTCAATCCGCCTTGGTCGAAGGAAGAGAAGGTCCACTTCTGGATGGAGCGGAGGCTAGGTTTAAACAACTTGGTGAGGAATTAGCAAAATTGTTCAACTGAGTTCTTCCTAAGTGAATCTCATTAGGAATTCTATGAAAGATTATTGACGCCATTTTCGCTAGGAGAAAACCATTCTTCACCATATAATGTGCATCTCTGATGGGTTATGTCGCCAGAAGAAACTGTCATAACGACGCCGTAAATCTTAGAATTTCACAGTCACAAACAGTATAGCATGCGGTTTTTTCTCGCTTTTCACTCATTTCTGCAGGATTTCAAAGACTTGCACGTTATTTCTTGGAATAAAGATCAGAGAATAGTGAACTCTAGTCTTTGTTTTGTTCTCTTCCTTCGACCATAATTGGTAGATGCTTTACATTTGTTGGTTGATTGGTGTTTAGAATACAGCCCGGGTTATATCTTCAAGGAAATCAAGTCGAGAATCTAAGAGCAGTTTAGGGTCTTCCACGAATATGGTGAAAGAATAGGTAAAAGCCAAGTTTGATGTTGAAGACAGGACAAAGCCGGGTTTGATGCCAAATTTGCCTGTCCAGCGTTTCATGACAGCGGGAAGTTTTTCTTCATAGTGATCAAGTCCGGGTGTGATGGGAAACAGAAGTTCGAATGTATATTGAATGAGTTTGGAGGTATCTACGGCTTTGCTGAGGATTTTCCAGATTCGGTTGGGTATGGAAACATCTTTTTTGGGTTCTTGTCCTTGATCAGTTTTGAGTTGTATTTTTTGTTCAAAGCGGAAATTAGTGACTGATGAGCTCATTACGTTATCATTGGGAATGAGTGCTGTTGTTCCGTCCATTTGCCGTAGTTTTGTGTAATTGAGGCTGATTTCTAATACGATTCCTTCGTTAGAGCCAATGCGTACGTAGTCTCCAACATTGAAAGGGTCGGTAATCATCACATATAATCCTGCAACAAAATTACGCATGGCTAAGCTGATGGCGATACCAACGGCAAGACCGATGATGACAGTGGCGTCGCCGACGATGCTGATGACCCAAACTTGAATGTGTGGGGGGAGAAAAGCGGTAAATGCGATGACCGCAATCCAGATGAAAATGATTCGAATTGCAAGAATTATCCCGTTTATTGCATTCGGAGGAACTCCAAGTTTTTTTGTGCGTCTTCGAACTAACCGCGTTATAATGCTCGAGAGAATTAAAAGTATAAACCAGACAAGTATGAGAAGTACAATGGGGAAGAAATTCAATTGCAAGAAGTACAAAAATGAAGAAATAGCGTCTATGATATTAGCTAGTGGATTTGTTGGTTGAAACAATGATTCAGCCCTTCTGCGGTACTATCCGCTTTGATGACTTTAAAGTTATCAGTTGATGGCTTGTTGATTATTATGTAGCTTTTTTGAATCTCTGATTTGGTAGGTTAAACCTATGGGTCGTGGTTTTTTGTTTCTTTAGATAGTAACCTTGTGAACCAGGAGAATCCGCGATTCTAAAATGGATTTTGGCTACATATTATACAAGATACATATAACATTCCGAAGCCTTGTGTTTTTTGTCATTCAAGATTATTAATTTCGCATTGATCATTAGCGTTTTTTTATTAGACTAGTAGTTATTCTAATAGCTCATTGACAATGGTTCCGAATTAGTGCTTTTGAAGGTGGAGATAGTTGAAGGAGACTCGAACACGTTCATTGGTGAAGGCTTTGATTTGGTGAGTAATTGCCTTGTCTGTAACCTATTTGGTTGCAAGGGTATTTACTGGAAGTATCGAGAGTTCAATTATGATTACCCTTGTTGCTAATTTTCTAAAAACCGTTCTTTACTATGTATTAGAACGTATCTTTCAACGAATTGAATGGGGTCAATTAGAGCAACCGGCGTAACAGCGATTTATCTACAGACCTGTTTGAGTGTCAAAGAAGTCGCTGCTTTCTCATATGGGAAGTGTGAAGAGCAGGATATAGAGTGAGCACAGCCCAATTTGTATGATGTTTACCAATACTGCAACAATGAGAAACCTGCGCCATGACACCTTCGAATCTTTGAAACTTACCATCGATAAAACTAGCAAGGGTACGGCGCCAAACGGTGTGGCTACACCACCTAGAGCCGCTCCAAATCCTACTCCCCAAAACAATGGATCTCGTATCCCGATTGGCCAGCCCATGACTGTGGCAATTTCAACAGCTAGAGGTGCAAAGACAGTAGCTACGGGTGAACCACCAATAACGGAGGTGCCAATCCATGCCCCCCATAACAACATCAATGATGCCGGTATCAAAAAGCCACCACTTGCTAAAAGAATGGCATCTGAAATCACGCGGAGAATTCCCACAAGTTGTAATGCCCCTGCCACAATGAAGAGCCCCCCAATAAAGAAGATAATATCCCACTCTACGTCGCGAAGACTTGCTCGTGGATCTGCATGGCTGACAACCATGAAAACCATCATCCCCCCAAGGGCGACAACATAGGGCTGAGGAAAAATGACAAAGAAAACAATGAGTAGGGCAAAGAGCCCTGCATATACCCAAAACAATCGTCGATTTGGCACCATCATCCAAGGATCTAAATCCATCACGCGATCAATTGCCTTTGAATCTTCTACGGTTAATTTTCGACGTATCACTAAAAACACAGCGACTAGTGACACTGCGAACACAATAAACGCGAATCCGCTAAATCGTATGACATAATACTCAAAGCCGAATCCTGCATAATCAGCAATGATTACATTCGACGTTGTGCCGATTAAGGTGAAAGCACCACCGACCCCAACCGCCAACATTTCCCCTAGTAAAAATCCATGCGGTTTAATCTCGAGAGCATGACACGTTAAAATCAGTAAATAGCCCATTATCAAAATTACCACGGTATTCAGCAGCACTGTTGATAAAACCGCGGTCAGTGAACAAAAAAGTACGAAGAGTTTTTTGGGATCACCTCGCGTCAAACGGATGAAATAGACCGCAAGAAACTGAAAGACGCCTGCCCCCCGCATCACCTCTGCCACTACGGTCATTCCGGTAATCACCAGAATTGGCTCTAAACGCACCATGGCCAAGATCTCTTGCCCCGAGACCCCATTCGTGATTAACGCGATCGATGCCAACACTGCCCCAATCAATGCGGCTGTTGTATGATGAACCATCCGTGTCGCAATTAACAACACAGTAATGAAGAAGATAATCAGAATCAGCAGCCATAACTCCACTTTGGTTCACATACCTAATTGTTTCGCTCAACGAACAAGCTTTGAGCTATTCTAATTTGCCTTTATAATATTTGTATTCATATTGATACTTCCCGCGACTGAAAGCGAGGGAGTTCTCCCATCAATATTTTGTAATCATATTCTCTTTATGTTATTGGACAGTTTAAATGATGTCGAAGACTCATTTCCAAAAATAGGAATAGGATAGGTCTTTCGGGGTATCGCCCCGAGTCATATCGACCTCGAGTATCTTGCAGAACCTAAGCTAGGTTGAACCGTTTTACTATGATCTTTATCAGTTGAAACATGTTTTGTGCATTATAGGGAGAGCGTAACAAGACCACGGGAAACGAAGCATCAGCAGTTTGAAGGGCAATGATTGCAACTAATTTGACGCCATCGCGCATCGGTACAGGAACTGCGAAGTGATAAAGTGACATTTTTTCGCTCCATACAGAAGAGGGTGATTCATCTTTCATTTATTATAGTCTGCGATCAGAAACTTATTTTGGTCTTGAAGGTGTCCCGATGGGACACACTTCAATACAATTTGAGCATTCTAGGTAACTGTTTGATGTCAGTCTTCGAATGAGTTTCTTTTCGAGTTTTTTTCATATCGTAGCCTAAAAAAATGAACTTTTTGTAGTTTTTCCCATGAACAATCTGCTATTCTATTGAATGTCAAAGTCCCATGTGTTTTTCCAACAAATGAGGGGAGCATAACCCTTTCAGACTATTCTCTTTCTCTCCCTATTACAGCTATAATCACTATTAGGAGCCAAGCTATAATGGTTAAAAGGAACCTTCATTAATTCCATAAACGAGTTGGTTTCTTTGGAGGATAAATGATTTGTAGGATATTTTAACGTCACTTTCCGTTTTCCTAGCTGCTATAGGTGTAATCATTGCCGTTATCTATTATTTCTTCTATCTTCGAAATCGCGGTAGGGTCCGAAAAATTGAATTGTTTATGAAACTATTTGCTAATCTGAATACAGAAGCATTTCATGAAGCAGATACGTTACTGCAGTATGCAGAGTTTTCCAGCTATGCGGATTTTAAGAAAAAATTTGGACCACTTTCGGCTCGAACACCAATTCATCGGGCTATCCGGATAATTGCGGTTTATTTTGAGGCCATTGGCATGCTAATGTATCGAAAACTCATCGATGAGCAGATGGTTTGGGACACATATCAAGTTAAGCATCGCTGGGAAAAAGTCGCCCCAATAATCAAGCAGCTCAGAAAAGAAGTCAATGATCCCCGTTATTTGGAATGGTTTGAGTACCTCTACATGTGGTACCTGAACCAAGAAAAACAACAAAAGCGTAGGCAGGAGCCAATATACCAAATAAAGGCTTAGACGACAGATTCAAGATTAATTTTACCGCAGGTATTATGTAATGTGCATATTAGAGCGTCCCAGTTTTCGTTTCTAGATATGTAATTCGCAAAGAACTAAAGGATACATCTTTACCAATCTGAAAGTATGACAATTAGCCAATTACACCTTCTGCAAACCTATCAGTGTACCTATGAATGTGACCACTGTTTTGTCTGTAGTAGCCCGCAAGCTGAAGGAGTCATGACGATTGCCGATATTCGTCATATTCTCTCGGAAGCAAAACAGATTGCAAGTATCAAAATGATTTACTTTGAGGGAGGTGAACCCTTTCTCTACTATCCAACCATGCTTTGGGGCCTTCGTGCGGCTCGAGGCGCAGGGTATCAAACAGGAATTGTGACCAACGCCTATTGGGCAATTTCTGAAGAAGATGCAACAGAATGGCTTCAACCCATCAAGGAGATTGGCATCATGGATTTATCCATTAGTGATGATGCTTTTCACTATGGCGAAGAGGAAGAAAATTTCGCAAAATATGCCTTCAAGGCTGCAAAGAAATTAGGTCTGCCGGTGGAAACCATCGCAATAAAGGATCCACGTGATGTGCAAACACCGGAGGGGTTCAAGGGAAAACCCGTGGTAGGGGGACGGGTTATGTGCAGAGGGCGAGCGGCAACAAAGGTCATTGAGGGAGTGCCCACTAAGCCGTGGAATGAATTTAATGAGTGTTTAGCAGAGGATTTTGCGAAGCAAGGACGTGTACACATCGATCCGTATGGTTTTGTACATGTTTGTCAGGGGATAACCATTGGGAACCTGAAGCACACCCCATTACATGAAATCTTTGAGAATTTTGATCCGAATTCGCATCCAATATGTGCTCCTATTTTGAAAGGGGGACCAGTCGAATTAGTACAAAAACACAACGTGGACCATGAGAACACGTATGTTGATGAATGCCATCTTTGCTATAGCACACGGCTAAAGCTTCGAACCAGATTCCCAGAGATTCTTGCGCCAGACCAATTATACGAATGTAACAATGCTGAGAAATAATTGATTTTGCTTAGAATGTGCTTCTAGGTCAACGATGATGAGTATAGCAGAAATCTTAGAACAATTACCGTAATGCCGCCTGAAAATTAAGAATTGGGGAACTAGGGGCCCCTCACTAGTTTAAGACGGCAGGTGGCATCGCATATTTCTTCAGGGTTCAACGTGACTATGCTTAATGCAATTGCTATTGGTTGTTTAAGGGGTTCCTTCCAATTCCTTTTTACTTTCGAAAGATGTGATTGGAGATTTCTAATGAATTCTTTGAGTTGTGTGTCGAGTCCGACGAAGTATCCTTCTTCGGTGACATGAAATCCAATGATTTTGGTGACCTTTCGACAGGTGTCCTGGTCTCCGGTGGGGGTGGAATGTCTCATGGAGAGCATGAGCTGTGTTGTGAGTTGGTTGAGGGTGAGGGGAACGGTTTCCCATGCCTGGATCCATCGGGCTACGAGTTGTGGTTCGTTTTTTTCCTCTGCATATTGTACTAATCCTTCAGAGATGGCGTGTTCCAGTAATTCTCCGAGAGTTTGGTGAATGTAGTAGTGCGTGCGATATCGTCGATCAACCACTGATGGATCTTCCTCTTTTGTGAGAAGACCTATTTTTGTCATCAGGGCTAGACCTCTGAAAACACTTGCATGAGCCAAGTCAGTTTTTTCTCTGAGTTCCGAGGGTGTGGTTTTTCCGAATAATTGCAGATAAGAATAGATGAGCAGAGAAGAGTCTTGGGTGATGACTCGTGTGATATCTTGAATTTTTGAAAGTTTTTCATCTTGAGTTAGTGTGGTGGATTGATTAGATGGAATTGAGGTTCACCTCTTTGGGATAGATTATTTGTTGGCGTTAGGTTAATCGCCAAGCTCGTGAGTGAAATCTGTTAAGAGTAGGGAGTATATTGCCCTTAAGAATATATCCTGTGTGATACAGGTCGATGAACCGGCAATGACCGAACGCTTTCATTTGATCAGTGCGAATCGGTGTTGGGGATAATCTATAACCAATGTGTAATGCCTCAAAAATGGGTATCCAAGAACGCCATAATCGATCTTGTCACCCCTTGGAGAGACTACTTTGAGGTCTATTACGCCAACGTCCATATTCTCTTGAGTGGCTGTACCAACTGAGAGTTGATTCAATGTTGTGCCGAACCCGTAAGCAACTCCAGCAGGACCAGCACATACCCCCTGAGAGCACCCTTGGGCTTGAGCGTTTTTCAGTTCTTCACTACTTCTCGGGTTGTCGTCTCCAATTCCTAACTGGGATGCTAAGGAAGGTGTGATCACTGTTCCAGAAGCGCCGGTATCAAGAATTAGCTCAAAGGGCCCTTGTCTGTTAATGTGAACAGGGACACTCAGAAGATGGGTATTTTGGACGTACTGGAAAGGAATCCATTCGACTCCATTCTTTTCGAACGCTGTAGAATCTTGGTGTTTTTCAAGTGTAACCGTCTTGGCACGATAGTCAACTTCGAGGGAATAATCTTTCAAGATATCATGACCAAGGACTCCAGGTGTCAAACAGCCAGCTCCAATGGTTGGACCCAAATCAATTACGACGACTTCCTTATTGTGAAAGGTCTCGGTTCCTACTTGGAGACTCGACACCGTGGCGTTTTTGATAGGAATTGGGTTGCCTCCCACGCCTACGGCTTTGGTTTTGGCACCGTGGAATGTTTTTATTCCAAGCTGGTCCGCGAGCGCCTTGGAGATCACAGTCATTCCCGCGCCGGTATCCAGTGTGAAGTCAAATGGGCCTTCTTCGTTTAGATATACTGGGAGGTGGATGTGACCAGACTCTTTTTCGAGTTTAATTTTCATTTTTCATCACTTCATTTTTTAGGGGGGAGTTGTATAATCTATATCATGTATGAGATATGTTAATCTGTCTCATCAATGAGATATATTAAGGTTTCGGCTTAAAAGAAAAAAGAGGTTTTTCCGAGACTATGCGCACTCTTTCTTTGATAGTGTTCGAAGATGTACTTCTAATATCTCGTGCCGAAGGTTTTCCTAATAAAAAAAAGAGAGAAGGGAGCACCCTAAGGCTTCCTTCTTTTATGACGAGCTATGAGAGCAAGACTGAGTGCAGTTATTACACCGATTATAGTGGCATCAAGGGGGAAGCCCGGAATCGCTGGTGCCAATTGTATGATTGTGATAGTGGCACTTAGTTCATTGCCATAGGGATCTGCAACCGTGATCGTTAATGGGTGGTCGCCTGGCGATAATGCCGTGGTGCCAGTAAGATGGCCTGTATTGTCGATGGCAAAGTTGATTGTGTCATCAATGGACCATTGGTCAATGCCTGACAGGTCTGTGGCTTCCAATTGGTAGTCGAGTAGCTGTCCGGTGGCCAGGGTCTGATCTACCGGCGTAGTCACCCAAGCAGGTGCCGTAGTATCCTGTACGATAATCATGAATGTTGCTGTCAGGGTGTTGCCCAAAGTGTCATTCACCCAAACCTCTATCCCATAGTCATCGATTGGCAGTAGGCTGGCATTAGTAATTAATCCTTGGCTACTAATGTCGAAGTGCGTTGTGTCATTGACCCACCACTGGTGAATACCTGCGTCGGAGTCAGCATTCAAATCGTAGCTGAATCCATCCCCCAATTCTACTAGCTGGTTACTCGGTAAATCTACCCAAATGGGTAATGGTACCCGTAATAAAAGGATGTCAAAGTTGCCAGCGCCAGAGCTGTTAGTCCAACCGGTGAGGGCAAAGCCACCACTGCTTACCTCTATTAGGCTTGTGCCAATGTCGAAGGCTGAACCTCCGTAGGTATGGTTCCACAACACATTACCAGTAGCATCTGTACGAACGAGCAACACATCCCCACCACCAGCACCAGAGCTGTTGGTAAACCCGGATAAGACGAACCCGCCATCACTCATTGTTACTACTGCACCTCCAAAATCACTAGAAGATCCACCATAGGTTTGGTTCCAGAGATGATTGCCATTTGCATCTGTCCGTACCAACCACATATCCGCACCTAAGCCAATGCCGTATGAACTGTTGAACGTGCCACCGAGGGCAAAGCCACCTCCACTAATTTCCACCACTGAATATGCCATGTCTCCATATGCTCCACCGAAGGTCTGGTTCCAGAGATGGTTCCCATTAGCGTCAGTACGAATCAGCCACATATCGTTGCCGTACATTGCCGCACCACCAGTTGAGTTGTAGTAGCCTGCAAGAGCAAAGCCTCCGCCACTCACCTCAATCACCGAATAGGCGATATCATTATTGACGCCACCGAAGGTCTGGTTCCAGAGATGGTTTCCATCGGCATCGGTACGCACTAACCATACATCTCCTCCTCCTGCGCCAAAGCTTGCTGTGCTACCGCAGAGAATAAACCCTCCACTACTCACCTCCACTACAGACTGAGCCCCGTCAGCTGAGAAGCCCCCATAGGTCTGGTTCCAGAGATGATTACCATCGGCATCGACCCGTAACAACCAACAATCGTTGCTGCCAGCATCGTAGCTAGTACTGTAACCAGCGAGGGCAAAACCGCCGCCACTCACCTCAATCACTGAATAGCACGATTCCCAATCGTTTCCGCCATAGGTACGATTCCACAATTGGTTTCCATTAGCATCAATACGTATTAACCATCCATTATTGACACCCGCGCCAAAGCTCCAGGTATGACCAGCAACGGCAAAGCCACCACCACTCACTTCCACCACTTTAAATCCCATATCATCGTTGGAACCTCCAAATGTACGATTCCAAAGAGCATCATAAGCGCCGGGTACTGGGGGTTGATTAATGAGCGGGGTTTCCTCTGCTTGGCTGAAAAGTGCCAATGCATAGGGACTCCTTTGAACAGAGAACTGAGACATTTCAAGGCTAAATGAGTGGGACCCTGTGTTTTCTAAGGAACAAGGGAGGTAATAAGCTACTATAACGATAAGTATGCATGATAATAGCAGGGCACTCCATGATAATCTAGAACGCTGATTAAGAAGCTGCATATGCAATCTATTCCTCCAAATTCTGTTTCAGTGCTCAGGGAAAAAAAGCAGTCAAATGTTAGAATTCTATAAACTAATATCACAATATCATCATTGAAATGATCCTTCCTCGCACCCAAAGAACGTATAAGAATCGGCAGCTTATTAATCCTGATTGTTAAAGAGGGGAGTTTCTCGGATTGGTCTTGCAGTCCTTGCTGTTGTGAACATAGTTCTGGTAAGCCTGAATCTTCGTTTTCCACTGGTCGCTATCCCGGTTGTGGGCACCTCGTCTCCGCAAAAAATCACCCTTATCGGTGTTTACCTCATTACCAGTACGTGGTCGATTTTTACTTGTCTGATCAGCCTGTTCGAAATCTTAGACCCGGAGGAGGATTAACTCATTCTTGTGGCGGAATCACAGGATAGCGATTTTATGGCGCTTTCAGCATCCATTATCCACTATCCATTAGGGCACAAAGGCGATTTTGCCACCTTGATGTTAATCTCGTGAAATTCATGAGATGCGGTTAAATTACGTAGAAGTAGAGGTAGAAGGAAAGCCCGAAGATGAAGGCTAGAATCCAGATTGCGAATTGGATACGCATCTGTGTTCGAGTTCCACAAGTTAAGGGTTTTTTGCGTAGGGCGAAGTACAGGAACCGGATTGTAAAAATAAGGCCAATGACCAATGCGATCGTACCAAATAGGACATGGATCATTGTAAACATTGATCCGGGACTGGTTGGAAAGAGAGCGATTGCAGCCCAGTTGGCTACGAGGGAGGGAGCCATGATGAGTTCTACGGTGAACAACATTGCGAGCGTTCCTACGCCCATAATTGTGCCATGGTACTTCCAAGTTCGTTTTTGAGTGTAACCAATGATGAGTAGAATAATGAGAACGATTTGGATGATGAGGTTAATATCAAAAATTAATTCAGAAGTTGTTCCAAAGAGAACCATTTAGATCACAGGGAGTCTTTGCGATGTTTATCCGGTTAAAGGTATGCTTTCTTTATCGTACCAGCGTAAGAACGCGTTTCGAGAACTTTTCTAGCACATTGGCAGATGCCCTTCCGAGGGCCCCGTATTGTCTAAGGCGATGTTGCGCTAAACCGGTATACATCGCAAGGCGGAGTTTTTTTTCGGAGAACCGTCCAGTGAAGAGCAGGTCATGGCGGGTTGCAGATCCACGTTGTTTGCGCCAATCAGGTTTGGTTATCTGATTTTGCACACGAGAATACAACCCAGTGCCATAAATGGGGTAGGGAAAAGAATAGGAAAGATAATCTAAGGGGAGCCTTGAAGAGAAATTTATTGTTTCAAGTAGGGTTTCATTCGTTTCTCCAGGATATCCTAAAATGAAGAACCCACCGGTTTCAATCCCTGCTTCTTGGGCATTTTCCACGGCGCGACGCGCTTGATTGGGTGTAATTCGCTTACCAATAATGTTGAGAATGCGTTGGTTTCCGGATTCAATACCAAAGAAGATGCGTTGGCAACCCGACTTATGCATCAGCTTTGCAAGTTTTTTTGATAAATGATCTGCCCGGCTGAGGCACATCCACTCAACATCTTGCTTTTCGTAAAGTAAAAGTTCACAGATTTCTGCAACCCGGCGTGGATTTTGAGTAAAACAGTCGTCAGTAAAGAAGACACGATCGTAACCTAAATCGCGGATCTGCATCATTTCCTTGACTACGTTTCTAGCGGAACGTTCTCGATAACTTTGACCAAAAACGGGATTGCTGCAAAAATCACATAGATAGGGACAGCCACGGGTAGAAATCATACTGGAGGCCGTGTATTTATGAAAAGTTTGCCAGTACCACTGGTATTGTGCATTAGGAAAAAGATCACGAGCAGGAAGTGGAAGCGAATCGAGGGGTTTGATAAATGTGCGTCGGTTATTGATTTTGACTTGGGCTCCGGTTCCATTAAATGCAATTCCGTCCACTTGAGCCATCGAGGAATTTTGGAAATAGGTTTTTACTAATTCCAGAAGGGTTTCCTCCCCTTCCCCCAAAACAACTACATCAAAGACATCCAGAAATTCTTCTGGAACAAGAGTGGGTAATGGTCCACCAGCCACCAAGAGTTCGACCTTTGGACGGAAATGTTGCGCGATTACAATGGCATGGTGATTGATGGTCACCATTGAATAGATGCCCAGAATTCGTGGGTGTAACTGTTCTATTCGCCGGAGAGCCTCTTTGAGTTGTAAGAATGTGCAATCGACTATATTCACAGTGAAACCAGCATTACGGAGAATTGCCGCTAAATAGCCGAGACCTAAAGGGGGATAACGGAAAATCGATCGATCTAATTCTTCGTTAAAATACGGATACACGAGCACAATATCGGTCAACGCCTCGGCCCCTCCATAATCTGAGTAATAGAACCAAATCGTACCCGGTAACTGCACGTGGTTGTTGACTTGGGCAGCCGTAGAATTATTCCAGCCCAGAAGATCTCGTGCCCTTCAAAGACTTCTCGTCCTCGAAACGCTTTAATTCCTTCAGGGATTTCTAATCGAAATCCAAAATTTAAACTGGGTGCATAGAATGCCGCCCATGGTCCTTCGATTCGTGCCCAAGGCTCAATGTGATTTTCGACAAGATGTATTCCAGATCCATCATAATAATGTGTGAAATAACGTCCTCCGAGTTCGTTAGCTATGTATATGAACTGAAGATTATTTCGCACTATAGTATCGAAACTTAATTTAGTGTCTAATACTTGATCATCAGACGTGACACGGAATTGGCTGTGGCTCTCTCCACGGCTTTGTACAGGTAGAAATAGTTGAGGGGCAAATTCTCTTCCGTATCTTTGGAATCCCCAGCGGTTCAGGAGGGCAACAAGTTTGAGGAAGTACCTTCCGGTTTTCATTTTATACATTTGATTGTGCAACCGTGGAAGTGCCCACGAAAAAGTGTCGATTGTGCCTAATTGATCGCGCTGTTTTCGCTCGATTAGATTGAAATTAAAAGTCTTTCTCCAAAGGATTTCTTGGTTAGCATCTTCTTGAGTCACGGTGCCAGTACCAGGGAAATAAAAATCGCGACGATATTGTAGAATGGGTGTACCGAATCCCAACCCTTCTCCACACAAATCATCCGAATTACCTTGAAGGCGGGGAATCAGTCCCTTTTGGATAGGCGCAGATTTTCCTAGTTGAGGTTTTGGTAAATCAGATATTTGGAAGGAGAGCAAATGTTGAAACCTCCGCTGTATATCTCTTATTACCTGTGCTTGTAGTTTTAACATCCTTTCTCTATTCTCAACTTCTAATTGCTAGTATTCAAAGCCCGAGATCACCGTGCTTTTTAGATACTATATACACAGTCATATGTACAAAGTGTCCATGTTCAATTTCACCGAAGTAACGAGCCAGATTTTTCTCAAGAAGCTCTTTATCAAATTGCCAATTAGCGTGGTTACCTTGGTGTTCGATTTTTTCCATGTACTGACCAATTGTCAGAGGATCGTTGTATTGATGGAATAGCGCGGATGGAAGACCGATCACTAATTTTCCATTATTTTTGAGTAGCCTATGCCATTCTTGTATGCCGTCATCTAAGTTTTGGATGCCTGATAAATTTGGAACAACCAAAAGGTCGACAAAATCTTGCTTCAGAGGAATCATCTGAAATGAGCCATTCAAAAGTGATAGATTGGATACCTCTTCATCAAATGACATTGTTTCAGGTTTAACGAAATAAATTTCGCCCTTTGGTAATCTGTGTTGAATGCTTTTGAGTAAATGTTTATGCATGACAGTTGGTTCTGAAACAACATAAACAATTCGAACCTCGCCATTCAATCCATTAGTCATAAACTTAATAAAATCATTTAAAATCTGAGGTGCAATCTTGCGTAGATATTCAGAGTAGAATTCATGAACAACATAAATAGCGTCTTTTAGAATTTTAGTTAATTCGGTTTCTCCCTTTTCTCCGACACTATACATTCTTCGTTTCGGACCCTTTGAGCTTTTTTTCCATCGCGCCTTAAGCAACTTTTCCGAGAGCATTTCATTAAGAACACGGTAAAGTCGTGTAAGCTCAATATTATACCCTTCCGAAGAAAGCTTAGTCTTAATTTCATACCCATAGAATTCTTGTCCTCTAAACAAACGCAATATTGCTCTTTTCAATTCCAAGCTTCTCATAATCAACCCAACTATATGTATTTTAGTTCTATAGTAAATCATTAAATAAGATTTAAATGTGTTTGAGAAATATGACGCGCGAGAATTTCACACTTTTAGTGTGTCATTCCTTCCGTCAAGAGGCCCAGGGAGCCCTTTGTGGTTCCCTAGGTATCCTTGAACCTTGTATAAAAATACTAATTTTTGATCGTATTCTAATTGGCTATCTGCATTCTTGTTCTATAGAAAAGCCAAGATATTTTTTGATTCGCAAGTTTGTTTCGCGCATTAAGGTAGGAGCATTCCGATGAGAACTAATGCTCCTGCGATGATGAATGCAACAGCAGCAACATAAGCTATTGCTGTTGTGCCAAGGTATTTCCGAGCGCGATCACCAATAATTACACCTAAACCATTTACGAATGCTAAAGCAAGAAACGCCGCGATGAAGACGAGAAGAAGTTGTCCGGTAGCAGCTGCAATCAGAATAACGACCAACTGGGTTTTGTCACCTAACTCAGCGAGGA
Organism: uncultured archaeon; assembly: GCA_964347045.1. Classification (GTDB taxonomy): domain Archaea; phylum Asgardarchaeota; class Hermodarchaeia; order Hermodarchaeales; family Hermodarchaeaceae; genus Hermodarchaeum. The sequence goes on along the minus strand of CAYFXC010000021.1, from coordinate 3,759 downwards.
AAAGTAGGATGAAAGCGCGCACCCATACGCGTTTTCCTTGCGTTGTAGTCGACGCTTCGTCTTCCTGGGCTCGTCTAGCTCTATAAATTGTGTAAAGGCCTAGAATTATGAAAACGATTCCTGCGATGATTTGGATTAGTGAAAGCGGGATAAAGAAGGCGATAAGGGAACCAACTAGTACACCAATTACAGTTACTGTAAATAATCCCCCTAATACTCCAAGGTACACTTGGGCAGGCTTTCCTGTTTCGGCGACGAGGGCGAAGGTGACGATTTGTGTCTTATCAGCTAGTTCTGCAAGAAGAATCAGAAAAAATACAGTGAAAAAAAGTGATACTAACACGATAATCACGAGCGCAAAGGATTTGTAAAGAAATTTGTGGGTCGAAATGAAGATATTAAGCTAGATATATGTTATCGTTTCGTTATTTCAGAATATTTATAATTTAATCATGCCTAAAGTTTTTTATTAGGTTTGCCTAAAAACTGCAAATCGGTACAAACGGAGGAAAAATAATGATCGCCGGATTTGTCATTGCCCTTCGAGAGGGTCTTGAAGCAGCATTAATTGTAGGCATAGTGCTAGCTTTTCTTGCTCGGACAGGAGGATCCCAACGGTATTGGCAAGTGTTTGTCGGAGTGGCTTCTGCAATTATCGTAAGCATTGCCTTTGCGTTCGGGTTTCAGTGGATTGCTGGAGGATTTAGCGGACCCAGCGCTCAAATCTTCGAAGGCATTACCACGTTAATTGCGGCAGGCTTACTTATTTCGATGATTGTGTGGATGGATCGAAAGGGACCCACCCTCCACAAGGAACTCGAACAGAAAGCAGCTGCAACTATGACAGCGACACTGGGAATTTTCTTTATTGTTTTTGTCGCTGTACTTCGTGAGGGAGTTGAAACCGTACTTTTCCTAGCAGTTCTTCCCATCAGTGAAGGTGAGATTTGGGTTGGAGCCCTGTTGGGTTTTGCAGTTGCAATTGGAATAGCCTACATCTATTTTGCCGGCACCAAACGGTTCAGCCTCCGAACATTCTTTCGAATCACCAGCATTTTTCTCATCTTTTTTGCTGCCGGGATGATAGCGTATGGTATTCACGAATTACAAGAGGCCGGAGTAGTTCCCATACTCATTGAACATCTCTGGGACATCAACTTCCTGTTACCAGAGAACAGCCCCATTGGAATGGTCTTGAAAGGGTTGGTAGGATATAACGGCAACCCGTCACTCATTGAAGTGGTAGCCTACTTGACTGCCTTAACAGTGTTGTTGGTCTATTTTGCCCGACATTACCAGTTCCAGCCACCAAAGCCGCAACCAGCACACACAGAAAAGGACACAGACCCATCAATCTGAGACTTTATCTGCTCCTCTAGCTAAGTGACGAAAACTCATCCGAAACCCTTCTTCACTGTTGACCTTTAGTGACTGCATTAACCGTTTCATTTTTTATATGAAATGATTGAACCCGTCTGCGAAATGTTGATAGATAACACGCTGCTCGTTGGATATATCCTAATTCTCATTCTCGTATGTGTCATTCTATTTAGCATATCAGCCATCTGGCCTTCAGTGATTGGGGCACCGTGGGTACCGGTATCGAAAAGTACAGCGCGTAAAATGCTCGAACTTGCACAAGTTACTCATGAAGATACCCTTTTAGATATGGGATCAGGAGATGGACGCATCATTATCATGGCGGCAAAAGAGTTCGGAGCGACTGCGTTGGGTATTGAAGCGGATCCGCTTCGCGTGTTGTGGTCACGAAGTGTCATTCGACTTCGCAGGCTTAAAGATAATGTGTCGGTGATTTGGGGGAATTTCTTTGCCCAAACTCTGCCAGATGTGACTGTGGTGACAGTATATCAGGGGCAAGCGATCAACAAACGACTAAAGAAAAAACTATCCAGTGATCTCAAACGGGGGACTCGTGTGGTTTCATACAGTTTCCCCTTTGATGGATGGACACCGGTAGAGACGCAAAAAAATCCACATCTCTACCTTTACATTATTTGAAGTTTTCAAGCCATTGAATGGTAGTACCCATGGATTAGTTGAAAACTAATTAAGCTGTTCTTTAAAGTGATGCAGGGTTATTTTTTGGAGACCTTCGTGGCTTTGGGACGCCCGCTACCTTCTTTGAGTTCAAAGGTGACTTGGTCACCTGTATTGAGTTGTTGGTCGCCTTCGACATCGTCTCCATGGACGAAGACATCGACGTCGCCATTGTCGCGTTCGATGAAGCCGTAGTTCCGTTCTGTATCAAACCATTTGATAGTTCCGTTTTCCATATTGATTACCTCGATTTTTTTGCTGGTGTGGCATCCGTTCAAGCATCGGTGACAGTTCTCCTTGGGCAGATTCCGTGTGAATCGTCGAACCCTAGACGAATTTAGCGTCACGTTTCGCTATAGGTTAGGCTGTGTCACGCAACCGCACTGCTCCGATGAACGTAGTTCATTGGAATAGCTTGACAACTCAGAAGCTAAATTTCAAAAAAAATCGAAACTAGTTCCTATTTGCTGTCGAGGAGAAGAGGGCTAAATGGTTTAAAGCTGTTTTTATTGTGTACCTTTAGTAACTAATTTCGAACCTACTTTGTTTTACTCTCTTAGAGATTAAAAAATACAGTTCGAGGAGTACTTTATTTCCAAGAAATTGGTTCTGTATCCATCAGTAGAACCAATCGATTCATTACATCTCTGGATAAAGATATTATGACACTTTTTTGTAAGACAAAACTAGTGCGGTCAACAGTTAGTTAAGGAGCCGAGATTTTTCTGAAGCCTTCCCACACGAAGAAGGCAATGCTTTCCTATAATCTTCAGAATCCAGAAGCTAGTCCTTTTTTTCGAGATTTGATACAATACCGAGTAATATTGTGCTCTGGTATCTAGCTTGATCTTCTTCCGGTGTTTCATTCCTCTCCACTGGTTATCCGTGGATCAGACACCACTTGGATTGGGTTGCCTTCGGTATCCTCGATATTGAAGTATGACACCATGTCAGGAACGTCTCTGATTTCTGATGCACTGATTCCTTGCTTCTGGAAGTAACTTCGAGTAACATCAAGATCTTCGACGACTAGTGTTAACGTTCCAGAGCCCTTGCTAATCTCCCCCTCCCGCTTGAGGTTAAGTCCAACACGAGCTCCACTTACTGGAAGCGCGAATTCGACCCAACCCGCCTCTTCTCCTCCGTCCCAGGTCTTCTCAAGTCCTAATATATCCTCATAGAATTTTTTAGCCCGTGAGAAGTCTTTGATATCATACTGGAAATAAACTTGGTCCATCTTATATGGAATTGGAAATTTCTTCTTAGTCAGGTTTATAACTCTCCATATGTGGGCTAATTTCTGATAATAAGTAGGATTGAAAAGCCTTCCTTAAAAACTAATAAAACGGGTCCAAGTGCTCATATCTGGGGAAAGGTGATACGAAATGGCTAATGCTTTATGATGTTCGGGCACTCTAATATCCTAAAATTAGCTACTTCGTTTTTACTAATTCCCGAAATGTTCCTCCCTGGTCAAGAACACTTCATACCAATCCCTAGCATTTGGTGGAGGCAGACACACTTTACGCCAATTCAGATAATGTTCCTCTGTGATACAATCTAAGACCAATACAAACTTTTCCTTCCCGCGTGGGAAGTAAATGTCATTCAGTGTGACCCCTTGCATTTTTGATGTAGTCTCAGCAAGATGGCTCAATAAGCTCTCCAATTCAGCTAAACTGTTGATTTTGTATTCAACAT
>CAYFXC010000020.1:0-32638 GCA_964347045.1 uncultured archaeon | reverse complement strand
TACGTGGAGGGCGAGGGTGTAGGTTTTAATCGTGCTGATTTTTCCACTACTGAACAAAATGGTAAGTGTATATTCGCCGCCTCCTACTTCAACAAGCGTGTAGTCAACGGGATTTAAAGCCACGGCGTCAAGGGTGGAACCCGCAATGGATGAAACACCAGTAATGCCGTTCCCATCTTGCGAACTTTCAATATCATTAACCACATAGTAGAAAGTGATCGTCACATTTTCCCCATACGGCACTTGAGGAATTGGATCAAAGGAGATTGATGTGAGGAGAGTGCGGACAGTAAAGCCAATGGTTTGATCCGCGTCTTCGTGTTGAGCGTCAGGAGAGACCACGTGTAGCTCAAGTGTATATGCTTTAATGGAGTTTAGTTTGCCACTACTATAAAGAATTGTGAGGGTGTATTCACCCCCTCCCACTTCGAAAAGGGTATAATCGCTGGGAACGAGGGCGACGGCGTCAAGGGTGGAGCCAGCGATGCTGGTAACGCCTGCAATGCCAGTACCATCTAGGGAACTTGTGGGATCGTTGACGGTATAGTAGAAGGTGATGACCACATCTTCTGCCCATGGGGTAATTGAAACTGCATCATAGGTAATGAAGGTTCGTAGTTGCCGTACATCAAAAGCAATTGATTGAGTTGCATCGTTATGCTGGGCATCGGGTGAGACCACATACAAGGAAAGGGCGTATGATTTGATACTGTTTATTTTTCCACTGGAGTATAGGAGGGTGAGGGTGTATTCGCCGCTCCCCACATCCGCAAGGATGTAGTCTGTGGGAATCAGACCAACGGCATCAAGGGTTGACCCTGCGATTGAGGTGACACCTGTGATACCTGTCCCGTCCTGTGAGCTTGCGGGATCGTTAACGGTGTAGTAGAACGTGATGACTACATTCTCACTCCAAGGTACTGGGATGACCGGAACATATGTTATTTGGGTAGCAAGTTTTCGTACAGTGAAATCAGTTGATTGACTTGCATCATTATACTGACTATCGGGGCTGTTAACATAAAGATATAGAGTATAAGTTTTAATTGAGTTGAGTTTTCCACTCGAATAGAGGAGGGTGAGGGTGTATTGCCCGCCACTGTTGTCAACAAGTGTATAATCTCCTCCTACGAGCCCGGTACCGTCAAGGGTGGAGCCCGCAATACTCGTGACTCCTGAAACTCCTGTTCCGTGTTGACTACTAGCTGTATCACTGACTCGATAATAGAAAATGATGATGACATCATTGCCCCATGGGCTTGTCGGAATAGGATCAAAGGTTATCTGCATGATAAGGGCCCGAACAGCGAATGTGATTTGCCGGTTACTATCTTGGTACCTTGAAGACGGTGAACTTACCGCAAGCTGAAGCGTATAGCTCTTTATGCTGTTTATTCGACCGCTGGAATAGAGAATGGTCAGCGTGTATTCTCCGCCTCCAATTTCGACAAGTGTATACTGACCTCCCAGAAGAGCGCTCCCATCAAGGGTCGTGCCTGCGATGCTAGTCACACCTGTAATTCCTTCTCCATTATGAGAGCTCTCAGGATCATCTACAAAGTAGGTGAAGTTAATGACGACATCTTCGCCAAAGGGTGTAGGTAGAGGTGGTGTGTAGGTGATGGCCGTTTCAAGAGCTCGCACAGTGAAAGTAATCGTTCGGGTGGCATCACTATACTTTGGATCGGCGGCTGCGATATTTAAAACAAGGGTGTAAGATTTTACCGTGCTAATTTTGCCACTCGTTGATAGAATGGTGAAGCTATATTGTCCACTACCAAGATCGGTGAAAGAATAATCGCTTGGCGAACCTAGGGGAGCCCCGTCGAGTTGAGCTGAAGTGATGGTGGCACTAGCTAAGCCGTTTCCATCATATTGGCTATCCGGATCATCAACGATGAAATTAAAGTTAATGACGACATTTTCATCCCAGGCAACAGATCCAGGTGGGGTATAATCAATTGTCGTAGAAATTTCTCGGACTACTACTGTAAGTGTTAGAACCTGGGTTTGGTAGTTCGGTTTTGACGCACTTATTGCTAATGAATAGGTGTTAGGTGAAGGTTGGTCACTAGTATCGATTGTGATATTGTACCAACCTGCAGTTCCGTTAGTGGATCCTGATGGACCAGTGGGCCAATCTGTTGTGATGCTAGCACCGGAGATGCCTGTATTATTGTAAATATCCCAGTATCTAACTTGAAATGTGATCGATTCATCATAGGGTAGGGTAAATCCAGGGGAAGATGGAGAGGTAAGACTTGTTCCGCTCCGTACTTGAATGGTAATGGCTGTTGAATCCGATAGATAATATTGTTTATTGGCGTTAATGTTTAGCACATGATCTCCTGGGTCAAGAAGGTTCTTGGAAATTTCAGCTTGATAAAAGCCCCCATACTGAGTAAAGGTTATTGGATTGCCAGAAACGGTTCCTGTGACGGTGGCTCCTCCAATCAAGACATTTGCATCAGTATCGTTGAAAAGCACTCGCGGATAATAATATCCGGTATCTGCATAAACCACATTTATTGGGGTTTCATCAGGGGTCAGTTCGGAGGCGTGTGTTATTGTGATGGTCTTTGATCGAAATCCTGCGGCTGTTTGGGTTGGGGTAGCTCCGTTGTCGTAGCTGACACATAGTGTATAGTCACCGGCAGGATAGGTTGTTCCATTATTAAATTGGATGTTCGTAAAACTTACCGAAGTACTGGAGACTGTTTGCGTTTGATTGTCAACGGCTTCGCCATTGGGGTCATAGAGAGTTAGGTTTGCTTGTCCGGATGTAACAGTATCTAAAGTTGCAGTAATGCTCATCGTGTTTGGACTACCAGGACTAATGCGGAAACTATCGAAATTTGTGGTAATAGCCGCAACACGGTTTGGCGAAGTGAATGTGAAGTTCCACCATCCAAAGCCTGTTACGACAGATGAAGGTAATCGGAAATGGGTGCTGTTACTTGCTGCATTGACGGCTGTTGTTTGGTCTTGAAGATTTGGATCAATAGCGGATGAAAGTGTCCAAGTTTCTGATGTTGGCTTTTGGAGAGTGAAGTTATAGTGCTCAAAATAGGTGGAATAGAACGGTGCAAAGAACCATGCCGTCCAGTAGGCGGTTTCTCCGTGTCTGACAGTGAATGCAGATCCCTCTGGTCCGGTTTGAGATTCAGTGGTTTTGCTTCTTTTGATGTATAAGGTGAGGGTATAATCGAAATCGACGTTTCGGCTTCCACCGCTGGCGGTGGTCCAATTCACTGAGATGTAATTATTTGAAGCATATGGACCCCAGGTGTCTGTCAGAGAAATTGTTCCTATTCCGTAATCAAGGTTAGACCAAGTGTTGGTGTTATTGAGTTGCAATTGAACGCCAAGGTCATCAGGAGACGGTTTACCGCGCACAATGAGCTGGACGTTGTCAAAGTCCATACCAAAATAATTGTTTACGGTCCAATCAAAGTCAACTGTCATTCCGATGGTAACGTTTATTGTATCAGTGGTCCAGGCTTGAAGATCATCTACTGAAAGTGAGTATTCGATTGGATGAAATCCCCAACCGCCTTTACGGGCGTTGAGTGCATATCGGTGACAGACGAAGATGCGTTCCGCTCCGCCAACTTCGACATAAATAGCCATTTCGTCATCGTCATCTGAACCATGAATTCCATCATCATAAAATTGGACATCAAAGAAGAGGGTAGCAGAAGTGACAGCGATGCGATTGAGGTCGATAGTTTGCGTCCACCCTACGTACTCGATGTATGTAGCATTTGAAACCCAACTATATCCAGTAGTATTCGCCCATACATTGACGCCTTTACCCGTTTCACCATATGCTGTTCCATAATTCCATTCAAGACCAACAAGGCCACTACCTGACATACCGCGTTGACTTTCAACCCAATTATCTGGAGAGGTAGTTCCAGATTCAAAATTCCCATTTCGTGTGCTGCCATAAATGTGGGAAATATTATCAAACAAATTATACACTGACGCGCTAAGCTGATACCCGGTCCATCCTTGGGGGATTGTAATTTGTCCCCAAACAGTTTCTCCATAATCTAAATCCGAGACTTGCAGTGACGCGTTGTTCCCCTGTGAGTATTCTTGGGTTGTTAGAACTTGTCCTAGGCCCTCGTACAAATATTCTGTGCCATCCCAACTTGGACCTTCAGGTGGTGGAGGTGGCAGCAGAGGGGCTGAAGCATATTTTCGATTGGTGTAGTCATTATTGCTATTAGCCAAGGAGGGAAGTGATGTTTCTGTTATTGGAGAAACAAGGCTAAGCGTTGAAATTAGAAAAAGCGTGAGGATTGTCAAACTGAAAAGGGTTCGACGATTCATATATATCGACCTCGAGGAAGCGGCTTCTGGAACTCAGCAATCGATTCTTCAATTACGAGGGGGGAATGTTCAGCTGAATCACATGCCACCCTTGATGCTGATTTATAATGCTGGAGTCGTTGCCAAACCGCTACTGTGACCCTTGCAGGACGCCTTAAAAAGGTTTATCTGATTTAAGGACTATTCAAATAACTGTTCGTTGTACTAAATGTCTTTTAAATAGATAGAGTCGAGGGAACAGGACTTTATCTCGATTTGATTAAAAAGGAAGAGTATTTGAGGAAGAACCACGACATCTGAATATTCGGCTTGCTGTTATGAGGCGTTCGATTGTGAAATTGCAAGTGTCCTGTCCAATTTGTAGCACTCAAGGCGAATTGGAAGTGCCTGAAGGCACATGGGACAAGATTCAGGGCAACACCATGACGGGACGGGTTGTAGCAGGAAAAATCTGTGAGCACGATTTCAAGATAGAATTTTCTCGTACAGGGATCGTTTTAGGGTATACCGAAAGTGAACCAGAGGCACCTGAGTTTCGACCTGTGACATTTTCGGTTCAAACCGCAATGAATAATCTGGGTATAGAGGTTTTGTCTGCCTTGTTAACCGCGGGAATAAGTGAACAAACGGTTGTGTTGATAGGGTCGTTGCCTGTAACGGTGGGAATCCGGGATTTTATGGATCGCGTGCTTCCAGAAAGTGTAGATGTTGGGGCTTGTGTATATATGGTCACGAAGGAAGAATATGCTGCGCTTCCTGAGTCGACCAAGCAGCATATGACCATAAATGTCTCAAAGAAGGCAATAACTAATCCGGCCTTTGATGAGGATCAGTTAGCTTGGATGCAAAAGGTGTTAACACGGGCAAACATGGTTACGAACAAGGAAGTAGCCGAATCGCTGATATTAAAGGAGACATCAAAACTACGAACAACGGTGAGTCTTCTTCGGCATCTCGCATCACGTAGAGGCGCTGGATCGGAAGCTAAGAAACAGCAAAATTCTAAATAAAGTGAGTATAGTTTTTTGGAAGGGTTTCAAGGAGAGGACTCAAAAGATCTTAGTTGATTAGAATTGTGTAGCTTCTAATAGGTTAATTTCATCTCAACTAACCCAATCACCCTATGAGTTCCCATTTGTACTGCGATATATATCAATGCAAGCTAACTTGATTTGTGTGTGCGTACGTTCAGGAATGAATTTCGATTGCCATAGAGCATGTAAGCCAGAATAGAGTAAACTCTCTATTTGGGGGTCTAAGAGTAAATTATGACGAGGGGAAAAACGAGTGACTTGTTTGGCAAACTTTTCATCATTAAATAACGCTGTTTCAAGCGGTTCTTTCAAATATTGAACCATTGCTGGTGAAAGAGCGCTCACAGGAGCAGTTTGTTGGCCAATGGAGACATCGTCAATTTGTTTCAATGCTGGGACAACGAGTGGTGGAATTACAATAAGTTTGGTTGTGTCATCTTCCCGTCTTAGACCTGCTAAATATGCAGGGAGATATATTGGTGTTTTCAGGTCTCCTGAGAAGGGGGCGCCAGTTTCTGTGAGATATTTTTCATAGGTGGTGAGTTGTTCTTGGCTGTGTATGATATGTTGCTGAATGAGGTCATCAATCTCGGTGGCAAAATCTTCTAGTTGTTTGATTCGTTCAGAAGTTTCGTGGATTCGGATTTGGCGTTCTTCTTCAAGGGCGTCTAATCGTGAAACTTCATTTTTTTCTCGAATTTGGAAGCTTTTTTGGACTTTGGCTTTTCGTTCCTCGGCTTCCCGATTTAATGCTAAAATACCCCGCTTTGTTTGTTCAATCTGCCGGCGAGTTTCCTTCGCTTGATTTCGTAAATCAACTGCAAAGATGTTGAATTGATCCAGCGTTTGGTTAAGTTGGTCAATAAAGGTGTCAGCCCGTAAATCTTCATTAGGGTTGCTTGAAAGGAATTGGCCTAGCGCTTCTTGTTGTTGACTAAGTTCTTGGTTGATTGGTTCGAGCTGGTTTTTTAGTGGTGCAAGAATTTTATTTTCTTCTCCTTGTTGCCATTTTTCGATTGCGCCTATTTCTTTTTCTTCTTGTTTAGCAAGTTCGGTAAGTGTTTTGTCTATTTCATTTTTGAGGGTGTTTTTACGAGTTTCGTAATGCTCTTCGAGAGTTGTGATTTCTGTATGAATTCGTTCTTGCCATTTTTGGGTGTCGCTTTCAAAATATGAGCGGAACTGATTCCATTGTTCCGCTGCATCTTTATGCGTAGTTATGGCTTCAGCATAAAATTGCTCAGCTTCTTTTTTTGCTTGATTATAGCTTATTCGACTAGGAAGTTGAATGCCGAATTCGTCATCTCCATTGGTAATTCGAGAAAGTGAGCGAATTAGTTGAGAAAGGTCAGCGGGGAGAACATGAATGTCAAATGGTGTGGATCGAGCTGCGGTCCGAACTTCTTCAGTAAGTTTGTTCATAACAGCCAAATATTCTGGAGACGAGTTGACATTGAGAAGCGCTTCGTATCGGCTAGCAGGTGGTACAAATCCTCTTTCTACTTGGGGCTGAAGAAGCCGAAGACCATCAATGAGGAGTATTCGTTTATTTGGACTTTCTACAACCCATATAGGCCAAAGGAGTTTGGTGATAAACTCATAGCATCCTTCTTTAAGGGGCTTTAATTCTGGATCTGCTCGTCTAATATCATCGAGTAGGAGGTGCACCACTGCAAGTTCTATGCGGGAATCGAGGATATACTCTCCATTTATTTCTGGATCATCTATGGTTTTACCTCTAAGCTTCGTTCCATCAAGTGCAAAGGGAAGGGTAAAGAGTGGTTCATTGCCTTCACCGTTCCGTTTGGCTGTGACGATGAGCTCGATATTTTTTGTGAATTTTTGGTAGGGTGATGTATTCCCGTTCCATTCTTTCAAGTTGTCTCCATATTTTTCTGAGAACTGGCGTTTGACCTCTGTCAGAATGATTTTCACGTCTTGGGCGTTATGGGATTTGTCTGCTGCAATTGCAAATAGTAAATCTTCGCTGTGCTCATAATAAAAACTGACATCGCCCATTTGGATTGTTTCAATGCCACCATGTCCGAGTTCTTCTGCAAAGGCACTGAGGGCGCTGTAGAATCCGCTAAAGATGGCTTCATCAACACCACGTTTGCTGAAAGCCTTATGCACGAGAACCTCGCCTGTTCGCATAAGGACGTAAACATCACGAATCATTGAGGTGACAATGTGTTGTGCGGTGAAGCTATATAAGCATGACCGATGGCAGAAATCATGATAAATTCAATATTCGAAGAACATCCGGGTCTGAAACGCTTTAATGATGGCAATGGGCAGGTATTGTGAACTGGGATGTCAAAAGACGAATCATCTAATAGGGGGTTATTTCAACAACTGGCGTATTGGTTCAAGCGCAGAGATTGGCTGTTTTGGGCTGCCTTTATTCCTATTGTCTTCCCTAAAATGCTAATCTTTCACTTCTCAGCATCCCAGTATCTCAACTTTGGATTTCATCCCTATTTTGGCATGAATTTTGAAATCGTTGAAGCCTTTACAGATTTTAGTTACTATTATATGAATTTTGTACGCGCGTTGGTTCAGGGACACTTACCGTATACTGAAACCCTCTATACGATTGAAGGGCTGCAGACCTATATCTATCCGCCATTGTTCGTATACATTCTTGGTGTGTTCTACTACATTCCCTCTGAACTGCTATTTCCTGATATTCAAGTCACTGCCATTATTTTGACTAGGGATCTTGACTTTCTCCGAGTGGGTTTTGCATTCATTGTCTTTGATTTAGCCACTTGCATCATAATGTATGCTGCCGCAAAGCAATTGACAAAAAACCGATTCATTCCAATTGTTGTAATGATAATGTTCGCATTTAATCCAATTTCTTTGTGGTGGGGAAATTATCTATGGCTAAGCACACCAATTCACACCTTCTTTCTGGTTTTAGGATTTTACTTCATGATTCGCGGTAATCTCCGATGGGCCATTGTATGGATTTCAATGGCGACTATGGTGAAACAAACAGCGGCTCTACTGATTCCCTTGATTTGGTTCCTTGAGTATCGTCAAGGATTTAAACAACTTTTCATCTCAATTGGTATTACAGCTTGTGTCGGGATATTGATATCCTTACCCTACCTTATTCTCTATCCTTTGACCTACATTGAATCCATAACTAGAGGTATTGGAGCTTATTGGTTCTATGACGTAATTCCCCAACCTACCCATCCAATTCCTGTTTCAATATTAGCATTTTATTGGCCTGAACCCTTCAAATTCATTATATTCAACTTAGTCTTTCATGGTATTCCATGGATGATCGGTTTGATCTTCTTTTGGATTATCTCTAATCTGATTCCTGAACAACCGCGTTCAGCGTATCTCGAACAACTCCTACTAATTGCTCTTCTTCTCTCCTTAGTAGCTCATATCTTCCTTCCACGGGGAATATACAAATTCTATCTTATTGCGCTTCTTCCATTTCTCATTCTCTTTGGAGCTATTCTTTGTGGTCCTGTTATTCCATTCCGAGATCGAAAAAATCTTATTCAATCTCGTGGAGCGAAACCTATTGCTAACCTTCCCTCAAGGATGGGCAATATCATCAATCGATTTCAAATTCATGCTATGAACATCGTTAACAATATCACCACTTGGTGGTTCGTTTTGGTTGGGTTAGCAAGTATTGGCATTTCTGTTGTTCATCGGTATCATACCCATGTTATTCTGTTAGCATTATTTCTCATACTTCTCATATACGGGTCGTATCAGTATGTGTGGAAACGGAAGATTACGAAGAAAGGAGGTGGGACGAATAGTTCGAATGAGAAATCTGGGACCAATTAACTATTCTTCATCATGAGCTAGATGTGTTCCACAACGTGGGCAATAGGTTTCAAAAGGTTCCAGCAGTTGTTTTCCACATTGGGGACAATACTGGAGGCTTTTCTTAGCGGGATGAACTGTTGAAGGTGGCTGTTCTTCACGACCTTGTAACCCCCAGCAAAAGAGGGGAGGAATAAAGAGGAAAATTAGAAGGGGAAACCCGGGGATAAGAAAAAACAAGATGATCATAAGAGCTGTAAGAAGAATACTGATGACACTAATTAATATCATGCGGTTCATTATTGACAACTCGAATCAAATGTATTTAATCAAAGGTGTTCGGGAAGATCTTCTGCTTGTTCAGAGATTTTTTTAATGATGTATCGGCATTTTCGGATTGCCTCCATTGCACTAAAATCTGCATACTGGATTTCTTCTCGTGCAAGAGGAACCTTTCGTCTGCTTTTCACTTTGTCTTTTACATCTTCTAAGTAGTGGAGGGTCTCACGAATGGCACTTAATGCCTCTGTTGACGCTCCAATAACAAGTTGTGCTAGTTCTTTTGCAGGAGGAATTCCAGAGACTGAAGAAAGTTGGTCTCGAACCTCTATAAAATATAATTTGATTTCGCCTAAGAGGGTACGCAGGTGTTCCGCTGCCTCGAGTACGCCGATTAGCTCATCGTGGATTGTGATTTTTTCGATATTCATGACTTCCATTTCGAATTGGTCAAGGACGATTTCGAGCCTATCTTGCAATTTTAGGGCTTGGTCATGACTCATGATTAACACTACTAATTACGAGGACTTAATCTTCTCTACCTCGATAAGATCAAGTTCTTTGAGGAGATTCAAGAAGCGATCCACTGTATTAATATTTGCAATTTCACCAAACTGGGCTTCGAGAGCGGTGAGGATTTCGTAGAGACTTCGATGACCATCCATGAAGTTAGTAAGTTCGATTAGAACTTCAACAAAGAAAGGTTGGTTCTTTTGCTGTGAGCGAAGCCATTCAGTATCTTCAGGTTTGGTATGGCGTAAAAGTTCTGTGAAGTATAGGGGTCCTTGGAATTTCCGGCGTGGACAAAGGCTCTTTGCTTCACGCTCTTTTTTTCGTAGAATTAATCGTTTGAGAGGGGCATAGCCAATTGATCGTGAAAGTAAATCCTCTACTTGACGAAGTTTTCTCACTTCTTCTTGTCGTTCTTGAGCGAGATCCTCTAACAACATGTCAATGAAGTTATGTAATTCTGAATCATGAGGGCTGAGGACTTTAACACTTTGTAACGCGACACTTTCTCTTCTAGTAATTTGCCGTATGCTTTCCATAGCTTTGCGAAGGATGCGAGCAAGCATTGCGCCTTGTTCAGTTTTTGCTATGGCTTGAATAGCTGCGTGAATATAATTTTGTGTTGTTTGAGTAATTCGTGTGTGCGCGTTGGCATGAACTTGTGTTGCAAGGAACATGGCATCATCGGATTCAGCATAAGCTTGAGTTAGGAGTGTCATAATAACGGCATATCCAACGCGTTGGAGTTGTGTCATGTCTATTTTGTCTAGAGTATCTAAGTTGCTGTGATAAAAGGCATCGGGCCAATGGTTTAGCATGGGGCAGGGTACATTGAATGTGGAATCGATTAGTATGGTGTGGTCGCTTCGCCAGTCAAATTTCTTGATTTCATAGTGAAATGGTTGGTGGCTGCCTTCAGGAGAGATGAGTTTGGGCTCTTTTGCCGCGTCTTTGAGATGGTATTCGAGGAGATCATTAATAAAACTGGGTAAGGAATCAGGTGTTCGATGCAGATTTAATGAACCTCCAACTAAAGCTGGATCAGCTCCTACCATGTCACAGTTTATGGCACTGATTGTTCGTGGGGCTAACTCAGGATGAGCATGTAGATACGAGATAGTGCCAAAAAATTCAGGAACCCACAAAAAACGAATGGTTCTAAGTGGAGCTGGTAGTTTTGCCTGTTTAATGAGAGTAGTGATAACCCGCGCTAATTCCATTAGCAAGGCGCTACCGCTGGCATTATCATTTGCTCCTGGTCTAGGGTGGCAGAGGTGTGCAATAAGTAAAATTTCTTCACGAAGGAATTCGGTTCCTTCAATCACAGCCGTAAGGACACGTTGTTGACCATTATAAAGTTCGGCATCGACTTTAGCGTGAACCAGAACCTCGGGTTCAGTTTCAATTAAATGGCGAAGACGTGATCCAACCTGACCTGAAACCGCAAAAGCAAATCCGACTTTGGATTTTTCCTTTGCATTAGGCCAAATCCCAAGATATGGTACAAGATTTGCGTGCTTAGTTCTGCGTTCCAATGGAGGATAATGAATAGTACCTAAGGCTCCGCGCTTGAATACCGCTTGTTGCTGTACTTCTTGTGCTTTGCCTGAGGTGAGAACAATTTTCCCCTGAACATCAATTCGTCGATAGTCCTTCTCAAATGATCCATCCTCGATATATACAAGTGGGGCAACAATGTCGGTGGATTGGCTATGCGCAACGATGCTTATCGGGGTTTCAGCAAATCGAGCTAGGAGTTCTTGTTTAGGACTAACGAGGTGAAGTTCCCCATCTGCTACTCGCCATCCTAGGGGCGCCGTCCATAGCCAGGTTTGGGTTTTTCCGTCAGCTGGATATACTTCAACTTCAGTACGAATTCCTGGAAATCTATCAACAACTTCTTTGACATAATAAATTGCATCATGGAAACCTGGTGATGCTTGAATGCGATGGAATCGGGTTATCTCTGAAATGTAATTTTTTGCTATGGCTCCAGATAATTCTTCAATGATAATGTCTCGAAACTTTGTATGAAACACAGCTCAAAGTCCTCCTTTGACCGCTGTGCTCTCTAAAACTACAAAAACCTAGCCTTTTCTTATCACGAAAGGTAATCTCTCGTATCATTAATGCTCCAGATTCCACTAAAGAATTTCCCTAATCACCTAAATTATCCGCAACTGCATTTTGAAATCGTGTTGAAGGGACACCATCTTTAAAAGTTATTGAGGTAATTGAGAAAATAAGAAGGTGAGGGTGCTGTCCGCACGCCTACAAGTCTATGACGTCGTTGAAACCGGGGAACTCATGGAGCTCACAATTCCCGGTGAGCTCAAAACCGAACTCAATTCAGGGCGCGTGCTTATTATCGTAGATGACGACGACCGAAAAATTTGGCTTTGGAAAGGGGCGGAGGCGGGCGTTCGAAAAAAATTCATTGCCGCACGTCAGGGTCAAGCTGTCCGCAGTCAACGTGGATTAGTCTACAAAGTATTATCCATTGATGGTGGGGAAGAACCCGATGCATTTCTATCTTTGCTTGGTGTAAAACCAAGAACTCCTGCACCCAAGAAGGAAGTCGCCGTACAGGTTGATTTACCCGACAAAACGATTGAAATCACCCCTGATGAACCTCCGGCAAAGTCAGTTGCGCCTACACCAAAACCAAAGAAACACGAGCCAGTAAAAGCTCCCAAACCAGAACCAAAACCAGTTACAATGCCAGTTGCATCAACACAGCTTGGTACTGAATACAACGGAGCTGAACAAGAATGGCCCCAACGATCAACAATCACCAGTACTGTACCCGCTCCAGCCCAAGATGACATTGTTGGTCGTGTTGCGAACACCACGCCCCCACCAGGATACAGCAGGGAACTTGTCATTATTGGTCAAGAAGTATTCACAAGTGTCGACCGGACAGTTACATTTCTTGGTAAAACACAGACGACTTCTCAACTTGAGCGTACCCGAACTTTACCCGATGGACCATTCTTTGGTGGTAGCTATACCCCCCGCATTTTAGTTGAAGGTGGTCGAGTATTGGCCACAGAATTTCTAAAGAAAAGTGAAGATGATTCTCATGGTCTTCGCGATGCAACTGCCGATGCAGATGTAAGTGAATTAATTGATATCTTCCGTATAACTACTGATGCTGCAGACTTAAAATCGGAGAAGACAAAGAAAAAGAAGGGCAAGAAAAAAAAGTCAAAGTAAAAACGTTCACAAATAATATTCAGTTTTTTACTCATTTTTACAGATTTCTTTTTTTGGACACCTCTCCAGACGATTGCAAAAGAAATTAAGGATGCAATGATTAGCTGTCACCAAGTATATTTGGTGCTGATCACCATGTCATCGAATTGTAGCCGATGTGGAGCAAAATTAAAAAGATCCATAAAATTCTGTTCTGTCTGTGGTACTCCTGTAGCTGGAGCTGATACTGCAAGTGGTTCGCAAACCACAAACGATGTTCTCAAGTGCAGCAACTGCAACAAAATCCTCAAAGAAGGTAGCAAGTTCTGCACAAAATGTGGTGCCGCTGTTGAACAGGTGCCCAAACCCCCTTCATCTCCTGTAACAAATATCTGTCCTAATTGTGGTTATAGCAAAAACCCTGAATCTTCCAATTATTGTATCAATTGTGGACAAGCCTTATCCTCGACAGCTCCACAACCCAAACAAACCAAAATTGAAGAGCCTATCACGGAAACAGTTTCAACAACAATGACCTGTTCGTCATGCGGACGTGAAACAAAACCTAATTCAAAATTTTGCATAAATTGTGGGACTCCGCTCTCTGCTATAACTAAACCCGAAGAACCATCAGAGGGCCTAACTAGCGCACCAATCACGACTACCGATCCTAAATCCACTATTGAACCCCTAGTGGTACCAACAAAGGTGCTCGCTAGCTTAATGGCACGAGGACGACAACTGGCTCTAGAAGAGGAGTATGCTAAAAATGGCGTCGAATCCGACGAGCTCTTCGAGGAACTAAGTCAAGCTGCTGCTGATAGTGATTTTGAATTGGAAGAACTCATCGATACCAACATCAATGAACGCAGCGAACTAGATAGGTTAGAAACTTTGCATAAAAAGGGAGAAGTCAGCAAACGTGTCTATGATCGGCTTGTCAAAGAATACGAGGAAAAACTGAACCGTATGGATGAAAAAATCAAAGAAGGTGTTGTTCAACTATATGGTTACAAAGCTCAAATTCAACTCGATTACACTCGAGCAAAAGAGGAACTTGAAACTATTAACGCCCGTCTCCTAATAGGGGACGATGAAACAGAAGTTACAGAGAAGAAAAACAAACTTTCTGAAAAAGCCACTCGGCTCAAATATGCTCTTATCGCATGTGACCATATTTTGAAAAAAGAATTTAATATGCGGAATGGTCCTCTTACGAGGTTTGAAGTCACCGAGACAACTATTGCTGACTCTAAAGTCATTTCTAATGAGCCAGAAGAAATTGAAGTCATCGAATCTAAAGAAGAGTCTGAAGAATCTGAATCCACTCCTTCTACTCTACCCCGCTCGTTACAAGATACCGAAGCAGGTAAAATCTGTCCTAATTGTGGTCGAGTGACAGCACCAGAAGCAAAATTCTGTATTTACTGTGCTGCACAGCTTTAAACAAAATTAATTATTAAGATTGAATGCGAAGGGTATCGAGTTCTGCAAAGAATGCATCAGTCATTCGAGCACGATATTCAAATCCGCCAAGCCCAGATGCCAGCATTTTTGGTCGAACATCTTTAATTAATTCTTCCCGTGATCGAATTTGGACATCAGAGATTTCTTTGGTATCCTTTGCTCCAATTTTTCCACCCACAACATGGGCTAAAAACACATAGGAAACCCAAGGAACATTTGGAAGATTTCCACATTTTAATAATACATGGGCTTCCAAAACGAAACGATCAATTTTAATTAAAAATCCGGTCTCTTCTAGTGATTCTCGTTGTGCGGCTTCCAGTAAAGTTTCTGAGCCTTGTACTCCCCCAGAGGGTGCTCGTACGATTCCAGTGTTTGCATAAGCATGCTTCTCTATAACAACATATTTTCCCTTGTATTGAATAAAAATGGTAACATCGTGTCTACGCCCTTGTTCCGTGGACCGATTGACGAGGGCAAATTCTTCGGGAAGCATTTCAACCTCAAAATCAACACGTCTTGGAGTTCCGAACTTTTGATGCAATGACGCAAGTTCAAAAGCAAAATCATCATGGGCCACTTACTATAACCTCACAGAGCACAAAGGAGGTTTTACCTAAAAGGCTAGTGGAAATCCTATCAACACTTCTACTAATTAAATAAGTAAAAGTAATGGGGAAGGACGGGCCTGGCAACCCGTCTCTTCGACCTTACGCCATCTTCTCAGTCGATTCCCCGGAGGCTTTGGGCTTTTCTTCTGGTTTCTTGGATCTTAGCTGCAATTCAACTATTCCATTACGAAATTGAAGCGTATTAAGTGTAACCGGGATAGGAAGTTCTAGTTCCCGGAAAATTCTCCCCTGTACCCATAACTGCAGATTCTGTCCATTTACATCTACTTGGATATCGTATTCGCTTGTTGCTGGAGTATCAAAAATTACTGTATAACCATCTGAAGTATCGATGATATCAATTAGATAATTGTCAGCATCACGTTTGAATTCAGGTTGTGGGCCTGGGAAAGGGCGATCCGGTGTTAACGGATCGGGAATCGGCGAGGGGCGTCGTTCTCGGGGTTGAGGTGGAAATTGAAATGGAATACGTTGATTGTGAATCTGCTCTTCTAGCTCTTTGCGAGCTTCTGGAGGAAGATTACCCCATTCTTGCGTGTGCATTTTACCATCAGGTCCAATGTAGGTTGTTCGACCATAAACAAATGGTCCGAATTGCTTAGTTCGAATACCCTCACGGTCCTCGATATGGGGGAATTGTGAGGTTTCTGATTGTGTCAGTTCGTTAAACATTCGGCGAATCGCCTGCATTTGGCGTTTAAAGAGTTCATTAACATTATCGTCTTCATCAAAGAAACTCATGGGACTTTACCTCCTTGTTTGCTCTCTCTGATTTACTCACATATTGTGACTAACAAAATGTGTGTAATACTCGCTTTTAAAGGTTTCTACAGAACCGTAACACTAAATACTCGCAAAATGTCACTAACATCTAGTGAGTTACCCACATCACGAGGTTAAATCCCATGTCGCACGATAATTCTCAAGATGAATACATACATCTGTTTTGGCTACTTGGAAATCCTACACGGTTTGAAATTCTCCGACGCTTGTCTCAAGAACCCATGTTTTTAGGTCAGCTCAGCCGCGAGCTCGCTGTACATCAACAGGCTATTCTCAGGCACCTACAAGAATTAATTGAAAAAGGATTCTTAGAAACGTATGAGGATGAAAGCATCCGAGGACCGCCACGGAAATACTACCGTTTGGCAAAGACTGTGCGAGTTTCCGTTCAAATCACTCCTCAAGGAATACGGATCGTTCGTGTTGTACCAAGTATGCGACAACCTCGTACCATCGAAGGCATCATTCAGCGAAGCTATCCCGAACTTCATCAATTGGTGTCAATGGTTCAACGTCTACGAAGTATCCCAAATGAATTGGATCGCAAACGGGCAGCAATAGATCTTATTCAGCAACTAGAAGCCAAAGCAAACGAAGCCCAAGAGGTAAGCAAGTTTTTAGATTCTGTGATTTCTTCTCTCCAGAAAGAATACCTCTGATGCCTAATTAGCATCCTTTGCACGGCTATTTGGATGCAATTGTTCATCCAATCACCGAATAATCATAGGGAAAATCCAACTATTCTTTTATAGCAAGAATTGGAAAAACCAACTCTTGAACACGTTTTACGCTTTTTGAGACGATGCTTCCGATATACTCTTTATCCCTTTGAGAAAGTGTTGGAACTTTTTTATCATGGAGATGTGTAGGAGCGTCCAATTGAGTGATCTGATTGAATCGTGTTCTCCAATCTTTGGGAAGCTTATCTTGAACTTCTACTCCGATAATCTGAGCTAGAATAATCGTCCAACAACGGGGTACAGATAGATAGGAGTATCCTCCACCACCTACAGCGACTAATTGACCATTCGAATATTTATGTGCGAGTTCATGGACACGATGACTGATATGACTAAAAGCTTGAGTTGTAAGGATGAGATTACCTAGCTGATCCTGGAAATGCGCATCAACCCCGGCTTGCATTACAATAACTTCCGGTTCATAGGCTTTAATGATAGGAGGAACAATAGCTTCGAAAGCTTGCAAATATTGTTCATCTTGCGTATATGGAGGAAGGGGAAGATTTACTGTATATCCCCGTCCAGGTCCTTCTCCAATCTCATGAGGATAACCTGTTCCAGGAAACAGAGTTCGCCCTGTCTGATGAATCGAAAGTGTGAGAACTTCTTGGTCTGCAATGAATTGCTCTTCAACACCATCGCCATGATGAACATCAATATCAAGATACATGATGCGCTTTTTGTTGTATCTGCGTTTCAGATAATGGCATGCAATGGCTACATCATTGAATATACAAAATCCAGACGCACGCTCTGCGTGAGCATGATGAAGCCCACCACCAGGATTCCAAGAATGATCCGATATTCCTTGTATCACACTATCAACAGCAGCAATGGTACCTCCAACCTTCAATCGGGCAATATCATATGCCCCAGGAAATGCAACGGTGTCTCCCTTGTCGAGTGTAGCGTATCCATTTTGATGACTTAGCCGGCGAATTTCTTCGATATATTTCTGGGTGTGCACCAATTGGAGATGCTCATCAGTGGCAGGTTTAAAATCAGGTTCACTCACTCCTTCACTCGATAACAATCCTAATGCCTTACTTAACTCGTAATGAAGTAAAATTCGGTCCTCATGCAATGGATGGTGTGGTCCAAAATCATACTTCATGAAGCGTTCATCGTAGAATACTGCAACTGCATTAGTCACTGTTTCACACCTTGCATTTTGGAACTACTATAATTCAGGGTTCTTATCCTAAAGTAGTTGCGAAAAATCCAATAAAATACAAAGATGGATCGAAGAACTGGAAGAGTATAAAAATTCGCTTTCAGGTAATTGAACTGAAAGGTGTGGCAACCGCTCGCAGAGTGGTTGTCGCAAAGGGCTTGCCATGTGGTGTAAACTCTGGCTACACATCAGCACTCCAATGGGAGAACTGAAGCAGTAGTCCAAACACCTGCTACCGAACCGCAGACTCCAATTTTTAAGGTAATCGTTGCTGGTGAAGGAGGAGTGGGGAAGACCAGCATCATCCAACGCTATGTTTATGATTACAGTACCACGCCAATTATGACCGTTGGCTCAGAATTTGCTTATCAAGAATTAGAGTTTAACGCGCAAAAAGTTGGTTTATCGATTTGGGATTTCGGCGGTGAAGAACGATTCCGCGACTTGATGCCTATCTTCTGTCTTGGAGCACATGGTGCTATAGTAGTCTTTGATTTAAGCCGATTTTCTACATTCCTTCAACTAGAATTTTGGATGAATATTATCCATAATAGCACAAATAAAATCCCTATAATCCTTGTAGGGGCGAAAGCCGATTTAGAAGGGGGTCCTTCCGAAACGGATATCCGTCGCTTCTGTTTGAGCAATGGCATTTGTGCTTATATGCCAGTCTCTGCTCGGTCAGGTGAAAATGTTACTCAGCTCTTCGAGTTTCTCGCTAAGAAAATGCTACAAGCCACAGATGAAGGCCATCTGAAACCAGCTTATTCACTGAAAGCTTAAACTCTAGGCTACCTTTTTTTGAAGCTCCTATTCTTTTATAGGAAGCCTTTCAATGGAACGACATAATCCCTGAAGTCAAACTCCCGGTGTGCTTTCATGTATTGTGGTAAACGTGTCTGTGTCGTCATTCCTGCTTGGAATGAAGAAGAACCTATCGCTTTTACTGTCAAAGATTTCATGACCCCCGAAGTCGATGATGTCATTGTTATTGACAACAACTCTACTGATAACACCGCAAACGTAGCAAAGGCCGCTGGCGCCACGGTGGTTACAGAACCAATACAAGGATATGGAGCTGCCATATGTCGTGGACTACAAGAAGCATTAGATCGGGGCTATGATCTCATAATTATAACTGAGGCAGATCAAACTTTTCGTGGAGTTGATGTTTCTCGACTTTTGGAAGAGGTTCGCAGTCATCACTTTGTTGTAGGGACTAGAACTACGACGCCGTATTTGGAGAAAGGAGCGAACATGGGTCTTTTCCTAGTAGTTGGCAACATAGCCGTGGCGAAGCTCCTTGGTTTACTTCATGGATATCCACCTTTGACTGATGTCGGGTGTACTCTGCGTGTGATTCGACGTGAAATGCTGGAAGCCATTCTTCCGGATTTAGATGCTGAAGGAGCCTCATTTTCTCCGCAAATGATTGTCAAAGTGCTCGAATATGGCGGAAAGATAAAAGAAATCCCTGTTTTCTATCTGACTCGGGTTGGAGCTGCAAAAATAACAACTTCAAAGGGAAAAGCCTTCCGAAATGGCCTGCAAATGATCAAAGTCATATTAAACCTATAAAATCGAGTCCCTATCTATGCTCAGAAGTTTTTCTGCCTTAACTATATCCTCCGGATATGTCACGTTCAAATAGTGGCCACCTAGGTAATAACCATAGATGTCATAACCTAATTCAAGAATAGTATTGAGGGTATCAGTGATTTCGATTTCATTTTTCTTTGACCGGGGTGTGCGTCTTATAGCTTCGAATACGACGTCATCAAAGATATACGATCCACAACCAAGAATATTGCTTGTCAGCCTAGTGGGTTTCTCAACAAGATGTTGGATGATTTGGGTTGTTGGGTCGATTTCAACAGAGTAATTTTTCCGGATGAGGTTTTCATTGTCTACACGCATAATTCCTATTGACGCTGCACACCCAGTTTTTTCGAAGGATTGGATGAAGCCTTTATGGTCTGAGTCCAAATACAGTTCATCTCCTAGATATACAGCGAAAGGCGTGCCCACAATACCTTCGGTAAGTCCCACAGCATGTCCAATCCCTTCTGGTTTGGGCTGCTCGACATATTCTATTGAAACCCCGAGTTCACTCCCATCGTGAAAATACTTCTTTACTGCTTTTGATTCCGGCTTTACTACTATGATAATTTTTGAAATTCCAGCATCTTTGCATCTATCAATCACATGGGCTAAAATCGGGCGTCCGAAAACCTGGATCATGGGTTTCGGTACTTTTTCCGAATAAGGACGGATACGTTTTCCTTCACCCGCAGCGGGGATGACAGCATATTTTGGGGGCATACCAGACTGCACACGTGTTATTGGGTTAATAAAGCTTATCTGTTTTAACGAAAGATTCCAATATTCCTCGATATTAATTTCTTGATACCAATAGCATTTTTAGGTTTAAAACAAGAGGTGGTGCAATTTTATCAACTTCAATAGCTGGTTGCAATGCGAGCCCGAACCTATTACATCGTTGCTATAATTAGTTTGATACTTATCATTCTCTGGCTGCAAATAGCATTATGGCCTATTGGAGGAATATGGGCAATTATCACAATACTTTCTAATCCTACGAATGTAATGGTTTGGCTTCTTCCCGCCTTTGCACTTTTCGGGGCTGCATATGTTCTTCGGGCGATCCGTTGGTGGGTACTTTTACGTCCGTTCAATACCAAAGGTAATCCCGCAAATCAATTCCCAATGCTAGTTGGGGGGATTTTCCTCACCTATGTCGCCCCTTTGCGTGCAGGTGATATTGCTACTCCTTATTGGCTTCGTGAAAAACAGAGTACTCGATTTACTGCTGGCCTCGCCTCAATTGTTTGGGCTCGGGTTCTAGATTTCGCAGCATTAATTCTAATTATTATTGTGTTCGGCTTTCTAATTTTTGGAGCAGTAACAGGTCAAATATTTACCTACCTCCTTTCTGGAACTTTTGTTGCTGTAGCCTTCGTAGCGTTCTTCATTCTTATCCGAAATGATCGTTTTGTTGGACTAATGTCACGAATCGCTGGGCGATTATTTAGACCCTCAGAACGGCTCAAAGAAGAAGTTCCTTCCTTCGTGGAAAACTTTGCCATTGATTTACGAACAGATATCAGTAGTTGGAACTCAGGATGGGCTTTCCTTTTGAGTGTCCCAATATGGATGCTTGAAACTGTAAAATTAACATTTATTGCTCTCATATTTGGTGAAATTGTCACGATACCTCAATCTATGTTTGTCCTCGGTATTAGCTACATGACTGGTCACATCTTGGCAATTCTACTTCCCGCAGGGATTAGTATTTTCATAACACAGACACTAACTATCACTACCTTGTTAGGAGTATGGACTGCAGCTGCAGCCAGTATTGCCCTTTTGGATGCAATGGTCTATATTATTGGTCTCACTATTCTTGGTGCACCATCTTTGGCAACCATGGGACGGGGTTACCGCGAACTCCAAGAAGCTGAACACTCTGAGAAACCTGAAACAATGGAAGATTGATAGACCGAAAAGTTAAAGCTGATTCAGCTCACCCAGAGCTTGACTGGGCATTTTAGGTGATTACCGTGAAAAAGATAGACCCTAGCAAACTTCCTCTCGCTGTTGTTAAAACCACACCGGAAACCTATTTTGACGATGTGGCCCGACTATTTCGGCTTGCTAAATTCGATCAAATTTTTGATCCAAGGGTTCCTACGGTGATGAAGCTTAACATCTCTTGGCAGGAATACTTCCCCTCATGTTCCACACAACCTTACCAACTCGATGCGACGCTTCGTGAATTGTCTAAACGAAACTTCACTGATGTACTCGCTTTGGAAAATATGACCGTGGTCACTGATGCCCGTACAGGAATGTACAAGAATCGCTATGTTCCATTGCTCGAAAAACATGATGTGCCATGGACTATCCTCATTGACGAGGAATGGGTAGAAGTGAATCCTTCCAAACCTATGGTTTTTGGACAAGAAGACATGCTGATGCCAAAACCCATCATTGATGCCCAAATAATTCATCTACCCACTTTCAAGTGTCATGGACATAGCACAATCACTTGTTCGATGAAAAACGCCTTTGGCTTTCTCCGCACAGTTCGCCATCATTACCATCTAAAAATCCATGAAATTCTCGTCGACTTGCTACGAATCCAACAAGAATTCTGTGGCCCACTATTTGCGTTTGCTGATAGCACCATTGCCATGGATGGAGCAGGTCCACGAACTGGGCACCCCTATGTACAAAACTATATCGCCGCAAGTGGAGACCTCGTAGCTCTGGATGCACTCTGTGCTCAAATGATCGGATATGATCCTATGGAAATCGGTCACGTACGTATAGCCCATGAACAGGGCCTTGGAAATGGCGATCTTTGTACAAAAGAAATCGTAGGCGATGAAGTCAATGGCGTCTGCTTTGAGTATGAAACAAAACTCGATCCAGTTATTCGATTCGATCGATTCTTTCGCAGCAGCTTCTTAGAGCCCTTCATGATGCGATCTGCTTTCTTCAATGTCAACGTAAAAATTAGCCACTATCTTCGCGATATATGGCTCAAAACCCGTGGCAAAAAACACATCGATCGGATTATGAAAACTGAATGGGGTAGGATGTTCCGACGGTATCTCTAAATTCGCTTCACAATAGTCTATAGTATTTACTGCCAATGAATTGGTTATCATAAGGCTTATACGCGGTAAAGATGCAGAAGCCTTACACCGCTCTTTTCTCCATTTAACGGGGCGTACCTTCCTTGACAGCAGAACATTCTGAGCCACAATCAGAGATATCTACCTGGATACGGGTACGCAATGCATTAAATCTCACTGATTTCCCCAAGCTTTTCCGAGAAAGTGAATTCTGGGCAGGCATCATTGTCCGCACAGCAACTCTTGTTGGCTTTATAATGTTCCTCAATATTGCTGGCGATATAACGGATATGAACGAGCTAGTGTTTAAGGGCATGGTAAACTTACTCCAAGGCATCAACCCATATGGAAAAACATACCTCTTACACACTTTTGCTGGACCTTTCACCCAAGAATATTTCAATTACCCCCCTTTTGCAATCATCTTCCATCTCCCTACAGTTCTTTGGCTAGGGCCTCAGAGTATTGGCAAAATGGATTTTATGCCTGCATTCTTTCTCATACATTGGTTGTTTGATTTCGTCACCTACTATAGATTGTGGCAAAGAGATCACCGAATCATTTCAAAAGTCATCTGGATCAATCCTTTCTTCGTGTTCGTCGACATCATTACATTCATCTCACTTCCTTTATTGCTGCTTACGCTTACCCTACTGAACTTGGATAAGCCCATTCGCAACGGTATTTATGCCATGCTACTTACAACCACATATCAAATGGGAGTAATTTTCATTCCTTTTCTTCTCGTTTATCATTGGCGACGCAATCAACTCCCCCTCAACCTCTTTGGTATGATACCGGTAATAATTGTTGTTTTACTATTTTTCTTCTGGAATCCCATCTTTTTTAGTCAAGACCTCCTAATTCAACAAATTGGGCGACCACCCGTCAACTGGCAAGATAGTAACAATCTTAGTCCATATTACAATCGATACTACCCCCTCGCCTTTCTTTTCATGGGATCTATCCCGGCATGGGCTTTCAACATCAGTATACTTTTCGGTCTTCCCCCAACTGTTGCCCCAAAAATCACGCCATTAATGATGTTAATAGTAGCTGTGCTTGGAATATTCGGACTAGGATATTTTATCAAATATCCCCGTAAAGCCTTGGCTATCTTTATCCCTGGTATTCTCCTTGCCCTATTCATTGCCAGTACATCTGAAGGACTCGCCCATTACTGGGTTTTATGCCTAACATTACCATTTCTATTCTATACTCAACGTGATAGTTTTTATCCTCCTAAAAACTCGGGCGAAATAACCAATAGAAAAACAGAAACTAATTCAAATAAGGAGGCAACGTCTTGAGTAGATCATCCAACGAGACTGAATCTCCTTTGCCAGCAGATCCTGATGTCAAACCCAAATTATCTACTCGGATAAGTGAATACATAACCGATAGCATCCTGCTCTACGGCAAATGGTGGAAAGAAATTAGTCTTGGAATTTTCATTCGACTTCTGACCCTAGCTACAATCCTCTATATTGCTAGTGTCAATCCCACATTCCCTGACATCAATGATATGAATGAACTCCTCACAAATGGTTTGAATTACATGTTTTTAGGGTTAAATCCGTATAACCGCGATTATTGGCTATCTGCCCTATCTGCAGGGCCCTGTGATACATATTATCAAAACTTCATTAATTACGGTCCTGGAAATTTACTCGTTCATATTCCGGCTATGGTATATCCGTTTTCCTTTGACTTTGCAGGTTGCATGGATTTCCAGCCAAGTTTCATGATTTTACATGTATTTTTTGATTTCCTACTTTTCGATCGAATGCTGCGTAATGGCAATCGATCAGCTGCGATATTCATCTGGATTAATCCTGTGATGGTCACGTTAAACTTTGTAACTCACATGAGCGTCGTAATCTTCTTTCTATGGATGGGGTATGAATATTGGAAAGACCCCTTCTGGTCCATTTTCTGGCTAGGAATTGGAGCCATCACCTACCAATATATCGGACTAATTCTGGTCTTTGCGATTGCATATCATTTTCGAAGCTACCGTAAATGGATTCTGGGAGTATTGCCTTCTGTGATTATTTTTGCGTTTTTCCAATTATGGGTGTCCTTCGAAGCTATCATATATGGTAATCCTGCTCGACACTTAGCAATGATCCATGATTTACTGCTCGTTCAATTCAATCGACCTTATGAAATTTGGCCTCTCCATATTCAATCATGGTGGAGTTGGACCGGTTCCATTCCTGCAATAATCTTCAATGTTTATTGGATTGTGGCAAATAACATCTGGGCAAGCATGGGGCTTTTAACCATTGATCCGATTTTTTGGGCGGATATTGGTGATCCCCTTCAAATTGTAACACGGAGTATATTAGCACCAGATGGCATTCGAATCAGTACGGTATTCAGTATAATTGCACTGATTGTTTCCGTTTATCTTTTAGTGAAATTATTGTTGCAACCCGATTTTGGCAAGAGTATTTTGTATAGTGTCATAAGCATATTATTATTCCTGCTTGGCGCGCCAGCTGGCATTTGGCATCACAACTTCATCGTTATCATTCCTGTCTTCTTCCTTTTCCTATA
The DNA here is from genome assembly GCA_964347045.1 of uncultured archaeon. Taxonomy (GTDB): domain Archaea; phylum Asgardarchaeota; class Hermodarchaeia; order Hermodarchaeales; family Hermodarchaeaceae; genus Hermodarchaeum. The sequence goes on along the minus strand of CAYFXC010000020.1, from coordinate 7,459 downwards.
TACTAGGGAATTACCTTGGCTGCGTAGAAAGCTGGGGCTTCGGGACCGTGAACTCAAAGGATAGACAGGGGAAGATATCAAAGGGTTTAAATTCGAGAGTTGACCTAAATCACATTAGGCTTGCAGGCTACCAAGCGAGGGTAGGATGTACATCTATGCCAAGTGAGCTTAAGCGAATTGAAGCAGCACGGGAGCTTCTCAAGCTCTTCCACACTCGGAAGCGCATTGAAACCATCATGGAGAAGCATACTTCCCCCCCAGGGGAGTGTCCATTTTACGACAAGTCCGTACTCAGCCACTGCTCCCTCGAACCCCACGCCGCCCATTTACAAGACTGCCGGGGCCGTACCTTTCTGGATGGCATGCTCTGTGAGACCATAGCCGATCTTCCCTTTGATCGCCGCGCAAATATCACCTTTTCGAATGCCCTCGAAGCTCTTCGTGTCGCGCAAAACCAAGACCCACGGACGCTTAGTGCGTTTCTTAGTGCGTTCACTGATGGATACTGGGAACTCCTCGCCGAAGGCGGACTCAGCGAACACGAAGAACTCACCAAAAGTATCCTTGAATTAGAAGCCCTACTAGCTGAGTATTTTGCTGATCGCCGCTTTGATCTCCGCGGTCAGATAAAAGGAGTAGTCAACGAATTGACCACCGAATTCCGCCGACACCTCCAACCTGCCATTAAATGTACCTAAAATAAGCTTCATTAATTTTGTAGCGGGTTTCCGGCGGATATTTTAATACTCAAGTTGGTTATTAGTGGAAGGGAATATCGATGATTAGTATTAAATTCCTTAATCAAAAAAGTAGACTCGCTTCCTTTTTGTTGTGTATCCTGCTGTTCTCAATTGTTGGTTCAATGACTGGGTTAAACGGCTTTGGAGACGGTATGCACAAAAAGACTTTGAATTTTGGCTACGGCATTCCTCAGACTACTCAAGCAATTACTCCTCCAACGTTGCCTATTTCCTCAAGAGGTCTCAGGGTTACTGGAGCTGTGGCGATCCTTGAAGATGCAGATCCTTGGGGTTACAATGATGTGGAGACCATCCTCCTTACTTATCCGAATATGGTCGTAGATACCATTCCTTCGGCCTCCTTTGGAACCTCGCTAGGGAAGTATCAGAAGGTCATCATCTCATCGAACCAAAATGCTGCTTTCTATACGGCTGTTGAGTCAAATAGAACTTGGTTAGAAAATTATGTGAGTGGTGGTGGCACATTAGAAATTCATGCGGCTAGGCAATATGCCCTTGGTGATTGGATTCTTCCAGGGGGCTTTGGTCATATTGTAAATGGAACTAATAATGTTGATATCGCGGATTCGGGTCATTATCTCCTTCATAATCCCTTGACAATCACCGAGGTTGAGCTTGAAGGTTGGAATGACGCTGCACATGGGTACTTCAATAACACTAGTGGCAATTCAATAATACTTACTGATGGTGCGGGTGAACCGGTCTTGATTGAAGCCCGTTTTGGGTTGGGATATATTATCGCTACAACTCAACCCGTCGAATGGGGTTATGGATTGGCTCTCAGTAATTTTCTCGAGAACGTAGTCTGGTACATTCCCACACTTGAAAGCCCCACTGATGGCGCACTCACAGGCCCTGTAGCCATTTTACAAAATTTAAATCCGTGGGCCTACAATGCGAGCCAACAAATCCTTACCAATCTGAGTATCAGTTATGATATCATACCTTCTGCAAACTTCGGAACAACTGATCTCTCATCCTATCAGAAGGTAATCATCGCCTCAGTCCAAAGTTTTGCCTTCTATACTGCTCTAGCTAATAACCGAACATGGCTGGAAAACTATGTCAATAATGGTGGTATCCTAGAGGTTCATGCAGCAACGCAGGGTTGGAACTGGGTTCTCCCTGGTGGTGCTGGTTTTACGTGGAACATGACAGATAATATTAACATTCTTGAACCCTTACACCCAACACTTCATCTTCCTTATCGGATTTGGGAGCCAGAACTAGAGTACTGGTTTTGGTCCACCCATGGGTATTTCAATGATACAACTGGTGCAACACTAATCCTGGATGATGGCAGCGAAGCCGTATTTTTCGAGAATGTCACTGGTGATGGGCTCATCATTGCAACTGGGCAAACAGTCGAATGGGCATGGGCCCACAATTATAGCATGTTCCTCGAAAACCTCATTCGCTATGTTCCACAACCTCCCAGTGTGACAGTGACTTATCCTAACGGGGGTGAAACCCTGAGCGCCACGATTACAATCACCTGGGATGCGTTCGATCCGAATGACGACACTTTGACCTTCGACCTTGACTACTGGAATGGTACCAGCTGGGTATCACTAGCTATAGGATATTCAACCACAAGCTATCTTTGGGACACTACTACTGTGCCTAATGGCGCAGATTACCGAGTACGAGTAACCGTTGATGATGGCACTTGGACCACCACAGATGAATCAGATGCTGTATTCGCCATTCAGAATATCATTTCGCTACCACCACTTCCCTGGTGGTGGTGGATCGTCGGATTAGCTGTGATTATCATCATCGTCATCATCCTTATCTGCTTGTTGATGAGACGTCGCGGAGCTTCGAGTGGAAAATAGATCACATTGTGGAGGAATTCTCCTCCACGCTCCCTTTCTTTTTTTGGAATCAATCTCTTTGTTTTTCTATTCCCTCAAAACTTCAAGAATCAAAAAAATTGATGCTTGATGTGTTTTTGTTCTAGTTAACTTATAGATGTATAACCTATTTTTTTAGTATAAACAGAAATTAAATTATTAATTGTCTATTTGTTCTATTTTTCATATATATATTAGCAAAATATATTAAAAGGAAACAAAATTTCGTTTTTCACTTTCCCCTAAATTTGGAGAATTCTGTTATGAGAAATTTTAGGCTCATTTCAGTAGTGTTACTAGCATGTCTGTTATTTCCAATGTTCATTGCGCCTGTAAGTTTTCTGCCAACTCTAACGGCGAACGTGGAATTTTCAGAACCTGAAACGGGTCCACACTTTTTTGCAGAACCCTTGGCTATGACGATTCCACCAGATTTGGTTCGTATCGCCATTTACAATGAACCGAATATGACTCGTCCTGCTTACGATACCACTGGAGCAAGCGTGCTTTCTAACTCTTCGAGTCAGATTGAAGCGATTCTTCAGGCCGCAGGCTATCAAACGACTATTCTTGACACCCAAGATATCTTAGATCATGCACTTATGACCGCACATTTTGATGTGTTTGTGATTCCCGATAACTTACCGCGCGAGAGCATAATCAATTATGTATATGAGTTTTGGTTAGGCGGCGGTGCCCTACTCGGGTTCGACAGTTTTGCTGTCTATTCCTCTTATATGGGCATCTTACCCCCTGAATCCGCAGGAAGTGATGGCAACGGAGTTTACTGGAACTACAACGGTGATTTTGCCAATGTTTCATCGCGACACCCTGTTTCAAAGGGCTATGCGGTTGGAGACACGTATACCCTTCCTGCGTATGGCTATGCCGCATGGGATTGGCCTGCCTTAATGGGTACGTCAATTGCTACGCAACTAACAAAAGTTGCTCATGATGGACTCATAGAAGACGAAGTCACAGTTCTTGCATTTGATCCAACCACTCAAGGTGGTCGAGTTGTATCCTTTTGGTGGGATGGTGTCACAGAACCTCTTCCAGGCATTCACCAGATGATTCAAGACGCTGCTCTATGGCTCTGTCCACGACCTAAAGGGCGAATTGCCTTTGATCTGTCTCATCTACCTCGGCGATCAATCGATCTATGGGATGGTCCTTATTCCCTATGGCCAGATTCGTATAAAGAGATGCGTGATGAATGGGTCAGTCATGGCTTCTTAGTAGACAAGCTCTATCCCGCTGCCAGTGGAGATAACTTCACAATGGCCCGGCTGGCACCTTATGATCTCTTGGTGGTCAATGTCCCAGATTATAACTATACATCCGGAGATAGAACAGCATTTCAGACTTGGGCTAACGGTGGTGGATCAGTCCTTGCTTTCGGAGACTGGCCCGATCCCGTTTGGTTCAAGAAACAAAATTACCAAACCAGTATGCTTCTCAGTCCCTTCGGGTTAACAATGAACGACACGGCAGGGAATATGATTACATATACTTCCTCTACGTTCTCAAAGCATCCCATCACTGAAGGCTGTAGCTCTTTCTACTTCAATGCATTAGGTTATATCAACGTCAGTGGTCCAGCCACAGGTGTTTGGTTTGATGGACCCAATATTGCAGTCGCAGCAAGCACTTATGGAAGTGGTCGCGCAGTTCTTGTAGCCGATATGAATTGGGTACAAGATGGCGCTAATATTGCTACTGCGAATAATCGGCAGTCGATTCTGAATATGGCTAACTGGTTATCCTCATCACATGCAAACGTACTGATTTATACAGATGAAGTCTTCAGCCCCAACTATTACAAGACCCCAGTTGCTCTAGCTCTCAACGACCTTGGAGTAAAGTTCTATTTAACAGGTCCATATAGTTCACCACGGTTCGATTACTTCAACCTCTCCCTCCACATGTACTCGTGGGATCTCGTCATTGTTGATAATGTTAATTGGGGTGGACTCGATGCATACTACGATGACATTGTAGAATACCTAGATGCTGGGGGCTCACTTATCCTAACAACGTGGACAGTGACAGCTGATCCAACACATTCCCTATGGAACCGTCTTGGTGTTGCCCTTGAAAGTGCTGTTTCAGGGGATCCACCGGTGTTCATTTGGGATTCCGCTCATCATATCTTCTCAATGCCCCACAACTTTGCTATCTCTAACCTCAATACAACTTTCACTTATACCACCGATGGTGGAAAATACTCCGTATTCTCCAATGCAACTGCCTTAGCAGGTAACCAATCGACAATAGTCGATGGTGGTGCATTCATTATTCAACGTAATGATCACAAGACCCTGCTCAATGGATATCTTATTGATAACTTTGGATTGGATGAAGATGACTCCACCTACGAAGACCGCTTTGAACTTTGGATTAACGAAATCGCGTATATGCTGGCTCCACGCTGTACTTTAGTGCCCATGGTTCCGGCGAATGGAACGTTGGGGTTAGTTGTTGGCTTTGCGGTTGAAATCGAGAACCTCGGATTAACCGCCGCTGTTGAAGGCCAAGTAACCGTTTCAGTACCTGCTGCCTTTGGTAGCCTAGTTACGCCGGCAACACAACCCTTCATAGTCTTACCTGGTGACACGGAAGTCATTAACTGGCAAGTGCTTGTTGAGGGCGTTGGCAACCACACCTTAGCCTTTGATGCGGACTACCATGGCCTACCCGGAACGATGTATTCGATCCCAACAGCAACAGCCGATATTGAGGGCATCCCGTCACCCTTCACCCCACCACCCATCCCTGGATTACCATGGTGGTGGTGGATCGCTGCCCTCGCTGTGGTCATCATCATCGTCATCATCCTTATCATATACCTATTAAGGAAACGACGCGGTGCATCCAAATAGACAACAATGTGTGGAGGAATCCTCCTCCACTTCCTTCTCTTTTTTCATGATAATTCTCGTTTTGTTATACAATGTTATGAAACAAGAGATAGCGAAAACCATGGATACTAGTTGATAAGATCTCAACTACATGTCTTCATATTCTAATATGGGGGTCTTCGGTAGTCATATGTTTTGCAAATTGGGTAGTTGTGAATGTGATTTCTATTGACAAATTTCGCTGATTAAGAGTTTACAGGACAGGTTTTTATGGAGTTACCCGTATATGGTCTGTCACCGATTTTCCTGAGGGATAGTATGAATTTTCCTCGTAAATCACGCCTACACATAGCGATGGCTATTATCGCGATTTTATCTCTCGCAGCAGTATCTAGCATTCAACCAGTATTTTCACCGACCGCATTTGCAATCCCTGTTCCCGGAACCATCAGTGGCTATTCGGAAGATTTCTCCACCACAACCTTTTATGATAGTGGACCTTCCACCGCTGCTGGATGGGGACAAGGCACCATCACCAGTGCACGCCAATATTCAATCACACTGCTCGATAACTATACGACTACCTTCCCAACCATGGGTGTGGATGTTCAAGGCCGCAAGGTTTATTTCACCACCTGGGGAACTTCTGTTTCCTCTCCCAGTAATCAAATCCTAGATATCTCGGATCCTGAGAATCTAAGGTTGTTGAGTGGGAGAAACTCCTTAGCGGATATTATTTGTGCTCGAATTTCGGGTGATATTTTCTATGCTGGAAGAGTTTCAGGCGGTGTCGCGCGCTATAATGTGAGTGACCCCTTTAACTACGATGGCGTTGTTGGTGTTTACCTCGGAACAGTTACCCTTGATGGGGTGACAACCGATATTGAGGTTCAGGGCCATCTTGTCTATGCTACTGCAGTGGATTCTGCTACCAACCGTGCTTTCCGGATAATCGACTTTGAAGACCCCTCCGCTCCTGTGTTGCTATCGTCAAACTGGGGCTCCTATTGGACTCAAGGGCTGGCTGTTGATGGTCAAATCGTCTACCTTGCGGAAAGTGAGTGGGGTTTGTACTTAGTGAATGCATCAAATCCCTCTACTTTAGTTCAATATGACTCCATTAATACACCCGGAAACGCGACTGATGTGCTCGTTGACGGTCCAATTGCCTATGTGGCTGATGGTCCAAGTGGTGTCCAAGTTGTTGATGTCACTAATCCCTTGGACATCAGCATTATTGGAAGCGTTGATACTCCCGGTAACGCACGTCGTTTAGCGCTCCATGGAAACACTTTGTTTGTTGCTGACGAATTTGGTGGTGTCCAAATCATTGACGTTACCAGTCCTGTTCACCCAACTCATATTACCACGATTAGCATTCCCATGGCTTGGGACCTTGATTTGTATGAAGGTGTTCTCGTCGTTGGATCAGATACCGGAGTTCTTACTTATCGGGTAGGTGACCTAACTCCTGCTCTTGTTCCCATTGGAAGTTTCAGTGGATACGATTTCAATGATGTTCGAATTCGAGGAGATGTGGCTTTTGTTGCCGCAGGTGCAAGTGGTCTGCTTTCTATCGATATCAGTGATCCAGCGAATCCAGTTTATCTTGACAATCATACCGTGGCGTCAAACCGATTCTACCGCCGTCTCGATATTCAAGGACACTTAGCCTTCGTTTGCGATACCGCTGGTGGTGTTCGCATCTATGACATTTCTAATCCATCAAATCTCCAATATCGTGGTAACTTTGCGCTTTCTTACCCCTATGATGTTGCCGTTGCAGGAGAAGTTATTTTCATAGCGGATGGACTCTTCGGGGTGTACCTGGCGAATGTGTCAGACCCCTCTTCTCCAAGCCTTATTGATTTCTACAATTTGGGTGGGACAGCCAACGTAACATCTGTTTGGGTACAGGGTCATCAACTGTATGCTGTATCCAACACAACTGCACTTGATCCGAACGTTGCTGTCTTTGACC
>CAYFXC010000019.1:0-33265 GCA_964347045.1 uncultured archaeon | reverse complement strand
GCGGTTGGGCTGCCCTCTGACTCGTCCACAAAGAGATCAAAACTCCAGAATCCAAAAGCAGCAGTACTGTTATGATAGATGTAATTGTTTGTACTGGTGGCGTTAAGCGAACCGCCCGCCGCTGTGTAGGAACCTGAAATAACGATCCAGCCGTCATAGTTTCCATCATTGAAGTTATCAGACCAGCTCAACTGAGCTGTACACTCAGGGACTATAAACACCAATGAGAACAACAGGCAAAAACTAATCGATACTAAAACAACATTTCTGATTCTAGAAACCATTTCTTTCACCACAGTGGTGTCTCAGCTTTATTCGCTGCTAACACTGTGAAGACTCCTTTAAGAAATTCTGACTAAAATTTTTTTAGCTTTAAATACCCAACATAGTCAACAAGTTTTGAAAAAGAGGTATATTCTTTTCCGGTGGTTAACTGGCGAGACTTGAAAAACGAATTGGCAAAACTATTATACAAATTAAGGGTTCGCTTAGCTGTGACGTACGATCTGGTTGTTGCTGGGAAATTAGCAATCGATGAATTATCCTTCAAAGGTGTTCCAACTCAGCCTGTGTTAGGTGGTTCCGCAGCTCATGTTGCTCTTGCAGCTGCAACTTTAAGTTGCAAAGTTGCCGTGGTATCTGCCATCGGTGATGATTTTCCAGATCAATTCATTAGAATGCTTGAAACAAAAAGAATTGATTTAACCGGTGTTGTTCGCCGTAAGGGACGGTCATCACATTTCTGGGCTGATTTTGCCAAAGATGGGACTATGACCAATTATCGCTTACATTTTGGTGTAGGAAACCAACTATCCTTTCGCCATTTTAATCGACTAATAGTAAATGCACGTGCGGTTCATCTCGGAATATTACCTCCATACCTACAACGTGCACTTATTAAACGCGTTCAAGGGAACGGACCAATCTTAAGCATGACTACCATCTTTCATCAAGCCCAGACCCTCCGCGACCAGATTCTTCCCCAATTACCGTATCTGAATATTCTGTTTCTGAATTCAAAGGAGGCAACTTTTCTATCTGGCACATCTGATACAATTGAAGCAATCAAAAGTCTAGGAAAACAGGTTCCCTTGGTAATTGTAACACAAGGTCCAGATGGCTGTATGGTAAATAATAGAGGAAACATTCAGCACGTAGAAAGTTATCGTGCTAAAGAAATCGACGCTACAGGAGCGGGAGATAGTTTTGCTGGGGCATTCCTCGCTAGTTATTTGAAAGATGATGACATCATTCAAGCAGCGAAATGGGGGAATGCTGCTGGGGCTTTTAATGTGCAAGATCTCGGATGTACCAACTTGGTAAAAGCGTCGCGTAAAGACTTGGAAAAACTCGTCTATCGTAGCCCTGAACTTGTCTAATTTGAAAACGCAATGCAAACCAAAAGGCTTTTGCGTTTAAGCATCGAATAAAATCGACTCAAGGGAGGATGGCGATTGTCTAGTCGTACGACTCCAAACCAAGCGATGATAAACGAATTATTCAACAAAGGAGTAGAGTTTACCCGCCGACAGAAATACAAGAAAGCCCTCGCATGTTTTGATGAAATCCTCGAATCCGAACCACATCGAGTCAATGTCTGGTATAATCGAGGTGTAGTCCTCTATCAACTCCGCAAATATAGAGCAGCCATTGAAAGCTATGATAAAGCAATTGGTCTCGCCCCAGACTATGCTCGCGCCTGGAATAACAAAGGACGTGCTCTGAGCAAATTAGGTAGACATCAAGATGCATTGGAATGCTTCGAAAACGCTACCCACCTCGACCCAAATTATGCAGATGCTTGGAATAACAGAGGAATGGAACTTTCCAAACTCGGTCGTCAAACCGAGGCCTTAGAATGCTTTGAAAGAGCTATTCAAATGGATCCCTCCTTTGCCATCGCCTGGTTCAATAAAGGTACTCGCATGGTAGCCATGGATCGCTATGACGAAGCAGTTGGTAGTTTTGAACAAGCCCTCATTATCGATCCTGAGTTTGTCGAAGCCTACTATCATTTGGGAATAACGTTTGAGAAAGTTGGGCGACGAAAGAAAGCTGTAGAATATCTTCAACGCGCTTTAAAGATTGATCCCAAATATCCCGGACTCAGAGAAAAACTCGAATCCTTAGGCAAGCGAAGTTGAAAATCTCGTCGTCATTATTCGAGAAGGATTGCTGTAATAGCAAGTAGAATGGTTTATTACACTACGCCATATAGCCTTTGGAGGCGATTGAAGTGAAATGGACCCTAGAAGATTCAAGATTAGTTTACGGCGTCGGTCGAGAAGATCTCCACTTTCTTGACATTGATAAAAATGGAAACCTATGCATCAGATTGAACAATCACCAAACAACAATGAAAGAAGTGATTCAGCGAATCGGAAGACAGGGTAGAGAAAGGGGATACACCAAGGTTCCCTCCTTTAATCTTTGCATACCCCAGTTAATTGACTCGCAAATACACAAGGTTAGAGAAATATTCCAAAATGTAATGACAGAACAAGAATATCAAGGTGGATATCGAGTCCTCTATCCAATCAAAGTCAATCCAAAGAAATCTGTTATTCAACATATTCTTGAACGAAATCCTGATTATGGATTAGAAGTAGGAACCAAATGGGAACTTTTCATTGTGCTAGAAGAGCTCAAACATCAGAAAGAACGTCTAATCATGTGCAATGGAGTTAAAGACATCGAATATATCGAAATTATCCACAAAGCCCTTAAAGAGAACTATAATATCTGGGTATCCGTGGAATCGGTGAATGAAGCCAAAATTATCCTTGACCGACTTCCACAAAATATAATGTCACTAGCTTTACGAATTAAACCGTATGTATCTGTAATCAGTCATTGGGACGCTTCAGCCGGGCGGCATTCTAAATTTGGACTCAACATAATGGAGCTATTCAAGACCGTTAAACTCCTCCAACAAAAAAACGCTGAAGCAGCTGTAGTTGCGATTCACGCGCACCCAGGATCCCAAGTGTTGGACAACATCTATGCATTTGCAGAATACCTTGCAAAAACCTATACATTCCTCCATGATTCAGGCTTTAGCAACCTACGTGTAATTGATGTCGGTGGAGGCCTTCCGATCAATTATGACGGCCATCTTACTCCGGGCAGTATCCACTCTGATGCCACCGCAATTATTGTGGCATTGACCAAGATACTTGGCCAAAACTATCCTCAACCCGACATCATTAATGAATCCGGGCGAATCATCATGGCCCTTTATACACTTCTAATTGTCCGAACAATTGAACTCCGTCGAATCTTCCCCGATACGACCAAGAAACCTGCAATTTCTTTACTTACTGAAGCAAAAAAGGCAAAAGATGCACGTACCATTCTCCAAGCCTGGAAATATTGGATCAACCAAGCCTCTAATCACAACGGACTCCCTCAAGTATGTGAATTTGAACAGCTCACTGGTTACGTCAAAACCCAACTCCGCCAATTATTCGTTAACATTGACAACTACAAAGATTACATCACCACACCTATCGCAAAAGATTTACTCCGACCTGAATATATCATCCAAGGTAGCTTCTCAGTATTCAACGGCGCATGTGACCACGTTATGGTGGGACAATATTTCCCAGTTCTTCCCATTACAAACTTACACTCTCAACCCACAACCCTTGTACGCCTTGTTGACCTAACTCGAGATAGCGATGGAGAAATTTCAAATTACACCCCTCCTCTAGACGACAAACCGTTATTCACACAAGATGGATTCCCCTTAACATCTACACAGAAACTATGTCTAGAAGGTTTTCCTATCGGAGATTTATCATCAATGGAAGACAACTTCCTCGCTATCGCACTTGTCGGCGCATATCAGAATGTCATTGAAATGGCTCATCACCTTGTCGGAGAACTACCGAATATTCAGCTCTCTGTTTCTAGCCGAGGAGAGTGGCAAATCGAATGGCTTGACTCACCACAAACTATTCAAGACCTCGCCACACAGTTAGGTTTCACCAATCTTACTCTAGATGACTCCAATATCGGTTAACAGTTGAGGAGTAACTTGACTATGACGCCCAAAACTTATCCTGAAATAATTAAAGCCCTCCCACAAGTCGATATCAACATCGAAGGGGTGAATGGCTGGTTAGCCCAAGGTGAAACCTTTCAAATCGTTTTCTTTGAAATCCAACCCGGCGTCACCATCCCACCCCATACCCACCAAGAGCAATACGGTCAAGTCATTGAAGGTAGGATGACATTAACTATTGGCGATGAAACCCATCATTTACAAGCTGGAGACACATACTTCATCCCCAAAAACATCAGCCACTATGGAACCTTTCACACCTTTGGTCGTGCAATGGATTTTTTTAATGAACCTATGCGCTACCAACCAAAGAGATAGAAGATTTGGTAACTACGAGAATTCCGATCCTTTGAGTTTGGATTTTCCTTTTCTACGTCGGTGATAGAAGAATTTTTTTTGCCAAAATATGAGAGGAGACGGAAAGTGTGATGAATAAAACTGGAATTTATTTTCATTAATGTAGAAATTTCCACATATTAATACGGTTGAATTACTTGGTGATGATAGATTCTTCCATTCTAAGTGCGTAGCGATAATGCTAAATGTGATGGTTCCTTAACACTCGCGCCGGAGGGTCTAATTCTATGGATTGGCCGCAAAAGATCTCAAATGCCCAACCCCTGTACAACCTCAAGTGGGCTTTGAAGATTCTGTTTGTTGGTGATGAAGGAGTAGGAAAGACTGAGCTTATGTGCGGGGTGTCTGATGGGGTTTACGTGGATGGCTTCCGTACAAAACTGGGTAGTTCCTTTGGAGCGAAGCAGTTTGATATGGATCCGGTTCATGTTCAATTACAAATATGGAATCTTACAGATGCTCCGAATTTAACGAAACTTCGTCGTCGATTGATTCGTGGTGGTGCTGGTGTCGTATACGTCTTTAGTCTCACAGATCGCATGTCTTTTGATAATGTGATAAATTGGGTTGATGAAGTGCGTCGGGTCTTGGGTATGGTCCCATCAGTTCTGGTGGGAACTCGCCAAGAACCACAACAACGCCGACGAGTCACAAAACGTGAAGCCAAACAACTTGGTAAACATTTAGGAATCCCGTATATTGAGGTTAGCCAGGAACATGATCCCCTTTTTGAACAAGCTCTCCAAACCATGGTTGTTGATATTTTAAAGAATACGTAACGTGATTCTTTGCCCTTTGATCTCTTGGATAGACTTTCTTTTGGAAGAAAGGTTTATACTCTCAGAATAAAAGTGAGGGAACCAACGATGTGTGGGTTGTGTTGTGACGAATTCAGCTACTCCTTCTGTACTCAATCGGAAGATTGACAAAACGTATTGGTTAGCAGTTGTAACCGCTTTTTTTGTCACAATACTATGGTCTTCGTCCTTTATCATCATCAAATTTGGTCTCCTAGAAATCCCTCCTCTGATATTTGCTGGACTACGTTATACACTCGCTGCCATTATACTTTTAACGGCATTATTTACAATACCTTCCCACCGCCAAGAAATTAGAGCGCTTCCGAAATCATGGTGGCGGCGTCTACTCACCTATGGTCTTGTTTATTATACAATCACTATGGGTACTCAATTTGTTGGATTAGCATTGTTGACTGCTCTTACTGTGAGCTTCATCCTCAACTTCACTACGATTCTTGTTGTGATTTTTGCCTTCTTCTTCTTGAATGAAAAGCCAAATAAGAAGCAGATTTCTTTTGTTCTCGTAGCCTTGCTTGGAGCTTATTTCTATTTTTGGCCAATTGATATCTTGACCAGTTCATTGTTCGGTATCCTTGTTGTTGTGATTAGTTTAGTTGCTAATGCATTCTCAGCAATTATTGGACGAGGAATCAACCGATCTCAAGAAGTCTCTGCACTTGTTGTAACTGCAATTAGTATGACAATTGGAGCTCTATTCCTGATAATTGGAGGTTTTCTGATGACCCCTACCTTTACACTTTCATTTTGGGGAATTGTCATTATTGTTTGGCTAGCAATTGTAAATACTGCTTTGGCTTTTACATTGTGGAATTGGTCAATGCGACGACTCACAGCATTGGAAACAACAATCATTAATAGTACGATGTTAGCTCAAATCGCCATTCTAGCGTTTTTGTTCCTTGGAGAAGTACCTACTCTAATTGATTGGATAGGAATTGTTTTAGTTATGATAGCGGCGATGCTCATTCCTCTTCTCCGAACACGAAATAACGAGAATCAATTGAAGACTTGATTAGATACAGATCCAATAGAATACCATATTATCCGGGGCAATGTGGATACAATCATTAGGTAGCAAATCAAATTAGTTTTCACAAGTCTTTAGGTTACAAGATTCTGATACAAGTTCTAAAAACTTCAAAAATAATTCAATAAAAACGCTTAGATTTCGATTTCTTGAGATGTTTCAAAGGCAAAAAAGAGGAATTTACAGAATTATCTCCGCAATTTATCAAATCAAAAGAAAGAGTCTTATTGATGTGTTGATAAGGAATTATGCACCAGCACTGGCGGGGAAAACATGAGCAAGACAGCGGTAGCAAGCAAAGAGCTAGCGGTTCGAGATGCTCTACTGGCGTATCTGCTGATTATGAAAGAGTTTTATTCTAAACTATACTCGCCTACCATAATCTCGAAAATGGAAACTTTGCTTCCTATAGAGCAAATCGGTCAAAGCGAAGAACCCATTTTTATACGACTGGCTCGAGCTGAGAAATGGTGGCTAAATCAATTAATTTCCAGCCTATCAACTATTGATAGGATGTTAACCAACATTGAACAATGGCAAACATGGTTTCTAGAATTAGTTGAAAACCTTGATTTCACCGAAGACAACATCAAGATTCTTACCCAAGGAAAAGATGATATTCTAGAGCATCTAAAGAGCCATAAATTGGATGAGGGCTACATACGTTTAGTGGTGAATAATGCCACCAACGATTTTCTGGATTACGTAAAAGAAACTCGACAGCTTCTGGACAGATTAGTAGAAATGGATTCCTTTATCAAAGGATTAGAAAGCCCTCTTCTCCAGATAGTCGAGTTACGCCTTAATCGCGTAAAGAAGGTGAACTACCAGAAACTCCTTTCCCAAATGCGGCAATTGCTAGCTGCGACATATAATGCTCCAACCAAAAATGATTTTCTCCGAAATCTTTCCGGACTTTTAGATATTTTTTCGGGATGGCGTGGAATGCTTCAACTGGATGATTCCACTATTGAAGATCTAAAAACTTTGGACCAGTTCGTAAAAGATGCTCGAAAGTCTGTTAATGAATTGAATGAGCTTACTCGTAACTTTCAAAAATTTATAGAAGCCCGAAGACAAGCGGATTACTATAATCAACAAGCAATTCTATCTATCATCCGAATGATGCTTAGTTATGAAGGAATAGCAGAGAAGTGGTGGCTTGAATATATCCAAACAGATCCAGTGGAGGTTTCAGGATTTATTCCTGAAAGATTAGATGCCAATCAATTACTTATTGGTGTTACCCATAGTCTTGCTTTGCTTGAAGATCTTGAACAGCGCCTATTACCCCAAATGCCAAGTCTAAAAACAACAGTGGGAAAATTAGGCGAGTATCTACAAAGCCCTTCTGTAGAGTTATATCAGGATATTAATCAATCACGAATAGCTCTATGGGAAGATTATGAGAAACAAATGGTGTCATTACTTATTAGACTTAGAACAGAACTTCATGAATTAATTAGACAGCAGAACCGTCCACCCAGTCATCAATAATTTAAAGTCATATTTTCAGTTAATTATTTAAATAAAAGATTCAGTGTAAACTGAATCTCATTAACTGCAAGTGATCTATCATGGAAGCGGGGGAAAACAATGTTCAGCGTCCTCGACGCAGTTATGTCCTCCTTTTAACTGCCAATTCGACATGGATTTTGGGTGTCTTCTTGTATAGCAACTTCATAGGCCTATATATGCGAGAAGAATTGGGTGCGAACTCGATACAAGTGGGGTATTGGTCAACCGTGTTCCTAATTAGCACATTGTTGTTCATTGGTTTGGGGGGTTTTTTGACTGCCAGACTTGGTGAAAAACGTACTATGCTCCTTGGATGGTTAGTGATAATACCTGCACCTCTCATTTACCTTTTCGCAGTATCATGGCAAGTAACATTGATTGGAGCGTTCCTTGAAGGAGCAAGTATGGTTGCAGCAGCACCGATTGGTGCATACATTACTAGTCTATCAGGAGGTTCTCACAGGGGTCGAGCCTTCGGAGGGTCTTCCGCCGCAATTGCACTAGCTGGCATACCAGGTCCTGTGATGGGTGGATTTATCATATCAGCGTATGGTTATGAACTAGTATTTCTCATCACAGCGATCATGTTTATTGCTAGTACAATACTTGTACTTCCGATTTCACCTATTACAACTACCAAAGAAGAAAGAGCCAAGGAAAGGAGCTGGGAATTCCTAAGAAACCGGGTTTTTATTTTCATGACGATATTCTGGTTTACGATTGGCACCCTTTATTGGATAGCAAATATGTTTGTACCATTATTCCTTTTTGATCGATGGGGCTTAATTGAGGCTCAAATTGGTGTTTTAGGATCAATATCTAATGCCGCGGGGGTTATTTTAGGACCGCTCATGGGTTGGGTTGGTGATCGGTGGTCATATGTAGGAGGCCTAGTATTTCCTGTGCTTGGTACCTTTGGGTTTTTTGGGTTGTTAGTAATAAGTCCCTCAGTTACTCTGTTACCTATTATTTATGCACTTAGTGGATTCGTTCATTGTTTCTCGCTTAATAGTGCAGTGTTATCTCATAATATTCCACGGGGACAGTTAGCAGATTCTTTGTCAGTGTACAATCTTATTGCCCGGTCCCTTTCTCCTGTATCCCCGTTAATCGGTGGTTTGGCTTTTTCTGTTACTCCAGGATTTCCTTTAATGATTGCTTCAGCGTTGATGCCTATTCCTTTAACCATTCTCTTCTTCCTTTACAGAGCGGATAAGCAGGCAAAAAAATCTAAACTTCTAGAACAAAAAAAGGCTACTTCCAGTTCCAATCAAGGAAGGGAAAATGTAGCTTAACGCTTAAACAAATTCTTCGAAAACATGTCCTGTTATGGCAACCGCTACACGGTTTAAACCGTAAATCTGGTAAAGACGGCTCTCAATGTTTTTGGTTAGCGAAAGAGCTTTGGCAGCATGTCCGTTTTCGGCCATAGCTTTGATAATTCGAAGTTGTTCTACACTTCGTGCTTTTTTCCGTTCTAATTCTTTTGTTATATTTAGGGCAGCATCGTAGAGTTCCTTTTCAGTTAGTACATGTGCAATCTCAGTTAGAGCAGCGATGCGTGAGCCTTTTACTTCTAGTCGCATGGCCATTTGAGTTGCCTGTTCAACCTCACCAAGTTCTGCAAATCCTCGAGCTACCTCAATTAATGCATCTGGTGGGACATCATCATCTAATTTTTCAGTGACTTTAATGGCTTTTCTAATTTCTTGGTTTTCAACAAGCTCGCCAACGACCTTTGCGATTAGAATAGCACGTGCATATCGGTTCTCAATATTACCAATAAGGGCTAGCGCCATCGATTCTTTACCATTTTCTACCAAAGCGCCTACTAACGGAGCTAGAACTACAGTCTGATGGTCTTCACTAACAATTTCTCCGTATAGTTCAAGCGCTTTAGGTAAATTCCGCATCCGAGCAAGCGCAGCACATACTTCACCAAGTGCTTCAGGTTTCCAACCTTCATCTTCAATATTTGAAAGTAAATCCATTGAATCTGAAATTCGATTCTCCTTTGCCATTGTGACAATAGCTGAACTAAGTACACGTCCGGCTTTATCGGAATCACCGAGTTTTTCTGCAACCTTGACAGCGGCTCTAATTTGCCCATTAATAGCAAGCGATTCTGCTACTGCTGCTTGTGAATGAAGTCGTCGCGCTTTGCTCTCTATCTTCTGAACCACGTCTAAGGCCTCATCGACTTTCTGTTGATTGGCTAATGAGCGGGCAATTCCATCCAGAAGATAATCCCGATCTTCTTCGTCTTTCAGACTCATAGCTGTTTTTACAGCTTCATCCGGGTCTTTACACCTACCTAAAGATTTTCCCACAATTGTAAGTGCTCGCCATCGGGGATTACCCGGACGTACACCTTTCGCTAAAACCAATGCTTCATCACACAATTCCATTGAAGCATGCGCTGAACAAATATCTGCTTTGGCAAGTTCTTGGTCTTTTTCTTCAAGATCCTGAGCAAGCTCGCTGGCTTCTTGCAATATCTGTCTTGCTTTTTCTCCAAGTGTTTCTGGTTCTTTCTCTTTTTTCTTTTTCTTTTTTGATTTAGGTGGCTTCGATGCCATTGATGCAGATTTTTCCTTCGGTGACATCGATTTCACCTTTGTAAAACAGGGTCTAGGACGCGAGTATAGAAAGAATACATGGGTACCTTTATAGTATTTTGTAGTTTGTATCAACCATTTGAACGCGCTGAGGACATTTCAAATTTTTCATTTTTAATATAGTTTTCACCCAATTATGTGAAACGTAAATATGATTCAGTTTCATCTGTTCTTAAATCCATAATTAAAAAGAAGTGTTAGTTTACAGTTGGTTTAACAAGATGAATGGTTGAGTGCGTTTTCTGGGCAGTTTTGTACACAGGCACAGCATTCTACACAAGCATCAATATTTGGTGCTGTAGCTTTGCCCTCTATTATTTCAAAGACATCAGAGGGGCACACGTCTTTGCAGACACCTGCTCCAATGCATTTATCATAGTCGATTTCGAGTGTGAAACCTCCTTCTTCACTTTTATAAGTTTTAATTACCATGTTGTTCATACACCTCTACTGGAAAGGTATGGATTGTAGAGATTTATTCGATTTTGTTTAAAGTCTTATCCCTTATTTATTGAATCATCTTTTTATGCACCGATAATTCTTTAAATTTAGTTTACATTACGATGCCAAATTAATTGAATCAATTATTTGATGCCAATGATTAAAATAAATTATCAAACTCAAGATGGTGAAGAAACAACTCTTGAATTCGACAAATGCCCTCCTACGCTTGACCTCACGGAACTTGGTATCATTTCAATAGATCTCTCATCATTAAAAGAATGTGACACGTTAGAGGTCCTAAATCTATATGACAACCATCTTGATTATATTGACCTCAGTGCGTTGCACCATTGTAAAAAACTTCAAGAAATCTATTTAAGTGAAAACGAATTGGTGCATTTAGATCTCTCAGCGCTTCAAAAATGCACTAATCTACAGATTTTAGAGTTACATCAAAACCGATTGGAAACTCTCAATCTCTCGCCTTTATTACACTGTCCTCATCTAAAACGATTAGATTTAGCCCATAATAGTTTACAAACTCTTGATTTGAGTCCCCTTTGGAAATGCACAGAACTAGAGGAACTGGATTTATCTGACAATCAATTTCATGAACTTATACTCACTCCCCTCTATTATTGTGTGAATCTTCAAGAGCTTGATTTATCAGGTAATGAATTAGACCATTTGGATATTTCTCCAATCTGGAACTGCAAATCACTAAAAGCCCTCAGTCTCCGTGCGAACCGGTTGGAGAAGCTTGACCTCCGTGCGCTCTACCACTGTGAAGAAATTCGTGAACTCGAATTGAGTCAAAATCGCTTTAAACGAATTGATCTAACTCCACTTTGGCATTGTCCAAAGCTCGAGGCACTTTGGCTAGCAGAGAACAAATTAACTCAAATCAATCTTGCTCCACTTGCGCATTCAATTAGTTTGAAGACGCTAAATCTAACACAAAATATTATATCGCGTCTTGATCTTTCTCCGATATTAAAAGGCCAAGAAGACTTCAACCTATTTGTAGACCCTGAACTAGAACTGTTTGCGGATGCACGACTGAAATCTTCATTGTGGAAAAACTCGCCTGCTACATTCCAAGAACGCATTCCCACCATTCTGTGGTATGGTGAAGATACTCCGTCGATTTCAGAAGAACCTGACAAACTTCAGGTTTCTAAAGAGATTTTATCCAAACCAATACCGGGGCGAATTATAAGCCTAGAACACATTGGCAAAGAGTTCTTGACCCACTTAATAAATCAGGGATGGTTGACTCGTATTGAAACAGAAGATGGATATGAATACGTATTATCACCCGATGGTGAAGCAAAACTACGAGAAATTGGCCTTGATCTCTAAACGGTCGGTTTACCGTAATCCTTTTAGGGAAATCATAAGTTCTGCTTGCCCAGAGAGCGAGAGACCATTGTGCGCATAATGGCATGTAGCACTGGCTTTTGCCATCACAAATCGTGTGAGAACACACTACAATTAGTCTTGAATGGATTGAACACCTATGGTTCGCGTCAAAAGTCCTGAAGAAATCCAACGCATGGTACAAGAACATCCAATGCATCTTCGCCGAATCTTTAGCATCACTGCGCATATAGACCATGGAAAATCAACCGCATGTGACTATCTTATGCGACGTGCGGGACTTCTTAGTGATAGCTATGCCGGTCAAGCCCGAAAAACCGACACAGACGATGAAGAACAGGAACGTGGAATTACAATTTTCACCAGCGTTGCCCTTCTAAACTATAAATATGCGGAAAAAGATTATCTCCTAGAACTTAACGATACTCCAGGTCACATCAGCTTTACCGGTGAAGTCAGCCGTGCACTCCGTGGAAGCGATGGTGCAGTGCTTCTGGTAGACGCACTTGAAGGTGTTATGACTCAAACTGTGACCAATATTCATTTAGCTGTGGGCAATGAATGGACGAAACCAGTATTATTTATCAACAAAGTTGATCGGCTCACTAAAGAACTGAAGCTCAAACCAGATAAAATCATTGAACGCTTTGGCCAAATCATAAAAGAAGTAAACGAACAAATCGAAGCCGTAGCCCCGAAACAATTTAAAAAAGAATGGCAGGTCAACCCAACTGATGGACGAGTAATCTTTGGATCAGCCAAAGATGGTTGGGCTTTTACCATTCCGATGCTCAAACAAAAGGGAGTTGATAGCGCCAAATTCGTAATCGAAAAATATGATGAAGCAGTTCGTAACGATACTGATGAACCCATCAAATGGCTACGAGAAAACTTCCCTCTTGATGATGCTCTTCTTGAAGTAATAATCACTCACCTACCTAGCCCTGATGAAGCAGCACCTTATCGTATGCGACGCCTATGGGGAGAACGTATAGACGAAGTCAAAGATTTGAATAGTATGGCAGATGCAGGTGATGATCCTATCAAGCAAGCTGCATATGGAATGTTAACCGTTGATAGAGATGCGCCTTTAGTTGGCATGATAACAAAAATTTTCATCCATCCGAGAACCAAGCGACCTACTCTAATTGGTCGAGTATTCAGTGGAACGCTTCGTGAGGGTGATGAAATATACCTGTTGAATGCTAAGCGTAGCCTTCGTATTCGACGATTAGGCGTTCAAGAATTAGATAGCTTGCTCCCCGTACCGGTTGTCCCCGCAGGTAACCTCTTTGCATTAGAATTGCCTGAGATTCAACCAGCTGGTGAGACATTTGTCCATCCCGAGAACAAATCATTTCCACCATTCGAAAAAATTCGTTATGTTTCTGACCCAGTAGTTAGTCGGAGCATAAAGCCCGAGAATCCACAAGACCTCTCAAAGTTAGGTGATATTGTACGAAAATGGGTCCTAGCAGATCCAACGGCAGTTTTCCGCAAGGACGAGGACAGTGGGGAATATATCCTTAGCGGAATTGACCCCCTTCAGATAGAAATCCTCACCAAACGAATTGCAGAAGAACTTGACATCAAAATTGGGATTCCAATTACGGTTTACCATGAATCTCCTATGGCACGGGGATTTAGAATACGTACGAAATGTCCAGAATCTCTCAATCGTATTGAATTGGAACTTGAACCTCTTGAACCTGAGATTATCCAGTTAATTAGGGATGGAAAGCTTGATGAATATATGGATGAACGGGACCAGGCTAAGATTATTAGTGAAGCTGCAGGTTGGGACCGCAAGCTGGGACGAAACATTTGGGCTATCGAGGGTACAAACATTCTACTAAATCTTTCACGTGGTGTCCAGCGGCTAGATCGCATTAAACCTTATGTCATCACAGCTTTTCGTGACTTTTGCCACAGTAGTGTTCTTGCCCGTGAACCAATCATGGGAATGAAAGTTGCTATGTATGATGCCACAGTTCATGAAGACCCTGCCCACACAAAAGCTGGTCAAATTATGATCATGACAGCATCAGCTTTAAACATAAGTTTCCTCAGTGGAAATCCAGGCCTCTATGAGCCTGTACTACGGATCGACGTAAAAACCCCAGAAGATACTATGGGTAGTGTTATCAGTTATGTTACACAACATCGAGGAAAAATAACAGGAACTGAAACGAAAGGCGGTAATGCGTTTCTTAGCGGCGAACTCCCTGCATCTGAAGCATCAAGAGGTATTGCCGATGAACTTCGAAGCGCAACCTCTGGTCGAGCAATATTTGGATACCAGTTTGAAAAATTCCAAGTACTCCCTAAGAACCTACAAAACGAGACAATTCTTAACATTCGAAAACGAAAAACTAATGAAGGTAGGGATATGGCTTCTGAACCTCCGACTATCGAAGCGTTCAAGAATCGAATATATCCCGAATGGCAATCGGTCATGCCCCAGATTCGTGAGCATATCCGAGCCTTGGAACGAAAAGCAATAATCCCTGAGCTAATGGCTCGACTAATTGGCGAAGAATAGAACCATTATTAAAAAAGTTCATTTAATATCGTGTTTTTCACAAAAAATTCGACAATAAACGAATAATCTAGATTCATAACCCATAGGCTTAAATGGAAAAATATGAGGGACACGGGTAATCAGACGCAAACATACGTCTCATTGTATAATCTTTACAATTATTTTGACCGTTGGCACTTTCCTATAAGAAATCAAGAAAAGCAACGGATTCGGGAAAAAATGGCACCACTGGATGTATTCAATATTGCTATTGCAGTTCTTTTCCTTGCCGTTATAGGAATTATGGCCTATAAGAAACACATTGTCACAAAATCCGGTCTAGTTGCCGCTTTTGTTGTTGGTCTGATAGTCTGGTTACTCACCTCATGGGCATGGTTTTTCATCATGCTCTCATTCTTTGTTATCACTGCACTTTTCACTCTCTTCAAGTATCAAAAGAAGCGATCATTAGGTGCCGCTCAAGATAAAAGGGGAGCACGCGCCTGGTCGAATGTAATTGCAAACGGTATTCTTCCTCTAAGTTTTGTGATCTTTGGATTTATTCTTGTTTTGTTTGGTGGTGGACAGGATGCCTATGGTAGAACTGACGTAGGCTTCGGTTCATATTTTATCCCTTTTCCCGTTGTCGCCGTAGCATTTGCTGCCTTCTTAGGGGCCTTGGCAACTCATACCGCGGATACTCTAGCAACTGAGATTGGATTATTGAATCCCTCACCACCCCGTCTAATTACCAAGCCATGGAAGAGTGTACCTCCAGGAACTTCTGGTGGCGTATCGATAACAGGTTTCTTAGCAACATTACTTGGTTGCCTTGTAATTGGATTAACTGCAGCAACACTTGCAGCACCACAATGGGTATCGGTTTTTGGTATTGCAATAATGCCTGAAATTGTTAACTTTGCTCCAGTCACTATTGTTCTAGTAGCATTGGTTGGAGGGTTTGTAGGTTGTACAATCGATAGTTTGTTTGGGGCTACAATTCAAGGAATGTGGCAATGTAAAGTGTGTACCAAGCTTACAGAGAAAAAAGTTCATTGTGGTCAACCCGCAGAGTACCTTCGAGGAAACAGGTTCTTTGACAACAATATGGTAAATCTTATTTCGGGGCTCTTGGGCGCCTTGGTTGCGGTCTTGTTATATCTTTCTCTATTTGGTGTAGGATTAGCCTAGAAACATATTGATGAGTGTTTTTCTGTTGGAGCATAAACGCCTTTAATTGAGAACAGTCATCTATAGTAGGCTTTATTTTAGGAGCTTTTCTTGGGTGAGTAAGAATGACGATTCGACAGCCCGATTATGATGTTATTATCGTAGGGGCTGGTCCAGCCGGGTCTACAGCCGCGAAATGCCTAATGGAGTATCGTCCAAGAACTCGAGTGCTCCTCCTCGACAAAGCACAGCAGTTTCCCCGTTCTAAACCCTGTGGAGGATATTTAGGTGCTGAAGTATTGAAATTATTTCCATACCTTAGAGGAAACGAAGGTTACTTTGTTGAAAGTGAAAGTTACCAAGGGATACTACATTCTCCCGATTTACGATATCAAGTTCGCGGACGAACCCGAATGCTGGGTGTTTTTCGATCAACATTTGACGCGTATCTTGTTGGACTTGCTCAACAAGCAGGGGCTTATATTGGAACGCGTAACCGCGTCGTTGACGTAAAAACAAGCACTGATCATGTTATGGTTGAACTCGATGATGGACGAAAACTTTCAACTAAGGTTGTTGTAGGTGCTGACGGGGCGGCAAGTTTGGTTGCAAGACGAACAGGATTACACCACGGCTGGCAACCTCATGAAATCTGTCGAACAATTGTTAAAGAATTCCCTGTCAATCCTGAGTACATTCTTAATCAATATGGTCCAGATCGCTCAATTCATATATTCTTACAGTTCAATCAAATCCCAGGATATGCCTGGGTCTTTCCCAAAGCCCACCATATAAATGTAGGATTGGGTTGTTTTGCCAGTTATCCAATTCGACTTGTTGACTACTTTAGAGTACTCATTCGTCTTTTAAAGGAGAAGTCAATGCTACCTGAAATAGCTGACTTGAAAGGTGTGGAGGCTGGAATTTGTCCAACAATTGGACCACTTCAAACAACGCAAAAAGATCGAGTTATGTTAATTGGTGATGCAGCAGGCTTTGTTTCACCGTCTACTGGGGCCGGCATCGTGCCTGGTATGCAAAGTGGTCAGCTCGCAGCAAAAACTCTCGCAGAGGCTTCAGACCGAGAACAATATGATACTGTGTTTCTCCAAAGATTTCAATTTCGTTGGGAGAAAGTTATAGGACGATTTAAAACTGAACTTTTGATTCAAAGAGTTTTTCTCACTCGGTGGTGTAATCTTTTCATACGTATTGGAGAGCGAGATGCAGGTATGCGTGGCTTCATTGCAGGAACTCAAACCAAAGACCCATTGGGAACATATGGGCGTGGCGTTAATGTGTTTGAGTTGCTTCTTCGTTTTGTTTGGGCTCTAACCAAAGGACCTTTCGGTCTTCTTTAAAAAATAATGTAAAAAGAAAGTTTGAAAAAATGAAATAACTAAAGCCGAAATAGATGTTTCATCGCTAGGTTAAACGTAATAATTTGATAATGAAGACTGTTCCCTGGCTTTCATCATCTGGCACACGATTTTCCACAGAAACCGACCCACCAAACGCTTCAATCAAAGATTTTACTACATATAAACCTAAACCGAGACCCTTGGCTCCTTCTGTGAATCGCTTAAATAATTTCTGCTTCTGTTCAGCAGGAATTCCCTTTCCCCAGTCTAATACTCGGATTTTCCAATATTGTTGCGCAAATTGTTCAAGAGGGTGAATATCTACCTGGATGCGTTTTACTTCTTCAGAATATTGTAGTGCATTCCTGAATAAATTAATGAAGACCTCGAGAAGTAGCTCGTTGGCTTGTACGAAGCACTCATTGGGTTGACGGTTTATCTCAAACTGAGTTATCTCTTCATCAGGGTCTTGGATATGTTCCCAAGCTTCATGAATTACCGAAACGATATCTATTCGAGCTAAATCCTGTGATTGTAAATTGCTAGCCAATTCAAGGCTTCGAACATTGGTGATCAATTGACCTGCACGAGTAATAGCTGTTTGAATATTATCTGTAACAACATCAACAGCTTCTGTCGGATCCTGTGAGAGCATTAGAAGGTCTAGGGAAGTTTGGATTACTGTGTGATAGTTGCGAAGATCATGAATGAGAATATCTGCGTAAAGGGTTGCTCGTTTTCGCTCCCGCTCAGACTGTTCAAGAGCGGTTAGATAGAGTCTTCCTAGTATTGACGGACCAAGCATGAACCCAAAGAGTACTAGAAATTGAGCTACCCACCAACCTGCTGTCCAATCGATGAAATTAACTCTGATGATATTCGCAATAAGCCAAAGGGCTAGGGTTCCTAAAACAATGAATCCCATTGTAGGTTTGCCTTTTGACATCTGAATGAAGATAATAAACAGATATGCAAGAAATGATGTACCAATGAGACACACAGCAAGAAGAATACTTCGAAAAAGGAGTTGAATTATGGTCAGCGGAAGAACTAGAAAGAGGTAATTTTGTAACCAAACGCCTGCAAGAATAATAATGGTCATTAAAGTTGAAATATATACTATCCATCGTATCATGGATTCATGTTTCATTCTCGTAGGAGTATTGTAAATCCATCGTAAAGTAAGATACAGCCAAAAGACCACCAATAACCCAGCAAGGACATAAAGGAGAGTGTATTCGCCAGATACTTCAACCCACGGACTAAGAAAAACAATTATGGATTCTACTATAGTCAAGGAAACAAAGGCCATTATTAGTGGATATCGATGCCAATGGGGCTGTTGTTTTGTAAACAACCATAAAAGTCGTACTATAATTGCGGCAAGAAACGCTACAATAACGTGTGTCAGAGTGTAGATGCCCTGTTCAGGAAATATCAATGTAATAGGAACAAATGCGACAAGTAACAAAGTAAGAGCATAAGGAATCAGGGCAAGTAGTGCTAGTAATGATCCAAAGAGATGCGCCCTATCTTCAGTGATTTCAATTTCTTTTTGAACTGGTATCGCAACTGAAACAAAAAAGAAATACATCATTGCTGCTCGAAGCATAATCGAGGCTGCTAGAAGGGAAAATGGTATAACGTATGAAATAATTAGACCAGCAATTGAGCTCATCATTATAATGAGACCGGAAATGAAAAAGACAGCACTATATCGGTGAAGAATTTTAGATTGTCGAGCCAGGATGATGAAACTCACGATAAATATTGCTATACAGATAACCCCAAATCCCATTCCTGGTAAAAGTGGGTCGAAAAATAGAGCAATAGGTAAAAGAAAATAGTACAAAACCCCGTAAATGAGAAGGGATCCAAAGGTCAAAAGAGATAGAAAGACCAAACCTCGTTTTACTTCCATTTCGGATTGTGTGAACTTGGTTGGTATCATAGCTCCAAGGATAATCAGACCAAGCAACATCATTTCAATTAGATCTGCAGTAATTTCGTATAATTCAGAGGTGTAATAGGCAGGATAAAGGTGCCAGATTGCCGTGACAAAATTAACAATTGCAGTGAAGAGAAAAACGGACATCAAAATAAATTTCCAAGTTACATTTTTCCTACGAATATCAAAACTAACCACACCTACACCAATAATCGCAAGAAAAGCGAGAAGAGTATGGAGTCCAACCTGAACAGTGCCTACGTTCCATATAGGTATGAGGATGAAGTACAATCCAAAAATGGTTAAAAGAACTACTAATACTCGCCAGATGATTTGACCTAGGATAGACTGTTCTTTCAGTTCCCCACTCATGATCCTCAATAGGGAATTCGATAGAGTGATTTTAAATTTTATGAGACCTCTTTAAATCATTGTAGTCATGGGAGTTTTACGCAAAAGCCGTTAGATAGCAATATCTTGTCCAAAAAAATAGTATCAAAACAGAAACTTCTTTAGGTTAGATTTGCCAGCCTTTCATGGTGAGTGGTGCTGCGCCTTAGGTATCTGACCCTATTTTCAAGCGTTTTTTTGGCTAGCATACTATTTGTTGGAATAACGAAGGGACCTACCCAAAGTAGGCAAGCAGGTGATCCCATTGTAATCTATCAATTATCCGGACAGATAACGGGAGTCACAACGCTCTCAATTCAAGAAGTAATATCTTTAGCTCTAACAGAAAATGCTCGACTTATTGTTATCGAATTAAGCACTTCTGGTGGTGAACTTGGAGCCGTCAACCAGATAATGCAATTGTTTGCTACTTCACCTATTCCAATTATGGTATATGTTCCTCCCGCTGCTCAAGCCCTCAGTGGAGGAGCCTATATGCTTACTGCTTCACAAGTTGCAGCAATGGGGCCTGCTGCACGTATCGGGTCATGTCAACCAATTGTAGGAATTTTTCCGGTTACAGACCCTGTGTACATGAATTCACTTGCTACACTTTTAACTTCTCAAGCTCACTTACATGAGCGTAACGAAACAACCGCCACGCGATTTATTTTTGAAAATTTGAATCTTGGGGCTGTTGAGGCTGAAATCTTGGGCAGCATCGAATTAATTGCCAATTCTCTTGCTGAACTGCTTGTAACCCTTGAGACATATACTCTTGTCCAAAGGCAATTGGTTGAGTATGATTTTACTTATACAATTTTGCCAACTGCGGAATTGAGTAGTTACAATTACTCACAGATTATCCAAGATTTCAGTGGAGTTGCGTCCGAACCACAAATCACCTTTTCACCTAATGTAGGGCTATCTATTTTGGCATTCCTTGCCCATCCAATTGTGAGTTTTATTTTACTTCAAGTCGGAATATGGGGCTTTGTCTTTGCATTGAACGCACCTGGACATGCTGGTGAAGTAATTAGTCTCATTTGCATTCTACTGGCATTGGTTGGATTAGGTATCATTGGAATTTCCATTGCGGGTATAGTTCTTATGGTGTTAGGTTTAATTATGCTAATCATCGAAGCTAAAACAGATGTCGGATTCGCTGGACTCGCAGGGATAGCCGGTATTGCTTGTTTTGTGCTTGGCGGAATCTTTTTCCTGCCACCAAGTCAATGGCTCATCCCAATTCAACTAATGTGGCTCTTTCAAGGTGTAGCAGCAACGACAGCCTTGATCTTTTCAGTTCTGTTTGGATACGCTATATACAAAGCGGCACAAGCGCGTCGTCTTACAAGTGACTTTGACCCCAAGTCTTTTCCTGGAACCCTTGGAATTGCTGAAACAAATCTCGACCCGGAAGGACGTGTTCGTGCGCTAGGTGAGAGCTGGATGGCAGTAGCGGAAAAGGGCGTTATTAAAGCAGGAGAATCAATCGAAATTGTGCGCCTTGATGGCATTCGGCTTATTGTAAGGAAATCTGAACCTCCGGATGAATTTACCAAAACCCAGAGCTAGGGCATTTCAGAAGGCGCAGGTCCAGTTTGCGGTTCTTCCGCTGAAACCAGTTCTTCTTCAGTAACGATAGGTTTCTTGGGTACTCGACGAAGACCAAGATATAGAATTAGAAGCCCAGCTAGACTGATTACTCCAAGGCCAACAAGTACTGCTGGTACATCATAGATAATTAGAATTGGGGCAAAGAGGACGGTTTGAGGTATGGCAAAGAGGAGGGTGAGTGTGGGAATTAAAGAGTAGATGCTATTCCGAATATTATCGGGAATTAGATCAAGCAATAGCCGCGAATTCAAAATATTGCCAAAGGCTGTAAAGATGCCTGTGATGATGAAACCAGCACAAATTAGAAGTGTGGAGATTTGGAGATAGTTGTATGGAAAGGGAACATTAATCGGCGGCATTACAAAAATGATTACTGCGAAGGCAAAGTAGAATAATGGGCCACAAGTTTGGAGCATTCGAGATCGGGGAATCCATTTTGGTGGAGATAGGTTTCGCGTCCAGACTCCTGCGCGTTCAATCCAAAGAACACTAAATCCAAACAGAAACGTTCGAAAAATTGCTACGGCCACATCACTGTTCCCAAGATATGAATAGTAAATGAGAAACAAAAGCATGTTTCCCCAGACAATTATTGTGCTACTCATTATGACCATGCCGATAAGAAATAGCATAACCAGTCGGGTTGAAAAGCTAAAGGAAAGTCCTTTTTTTAACACTTTGAGATAATTGCGCAACGAGCGTTTTGGACGTTTTTCAATAACCTCTGGGGAATCACGAAATAAAATAAATGAGATTGCAGCCAATACTATACAAAGAATCGCTTGAAAATTAAAAACCATAGTTCGCCCAAGAAGCATAGCCATAAAAGCTCCAGGAATGAGCACAGCTGTTGTAGCGATTTGAAAAAACATACCCATTCTCCCTTGAGCTTTACTGTAGGCTTTTCTTTCAGGATCTGTTGCCGAAGTACGATAATTGTTATCAAACCAAGCCATAAGTGCTCCAGAATTGAGTGCAGCACCTATGGCTGTGATGACATAGAGAATTACCCAATACCAAAAATAAGGGAAAAGGGCTCCTACGGCTGTGAGGTAAAATACTAACCCAAAACAAAGGTAAGATGCCGCTAGTATCCATCTTTGACCAATCCAATCACCAATGCCTCCCGTTGGATAATCTAGTAGAAGTTGGGTTCCCATCGAAATCGCAGCAAGTATTCCTACAAAAGCAAAACCAATGACCAAATCACCCGGAGCAAGAATTTCAGCGACAAATATGGAGTAAAAGGTGCTAGACAACATGAAAGCTAGTGCAGCAAGAGGCATCCAAGCTGCAGCAACTTTGGCAAGGTATTGGACTCGCTTGGACTCATCTTCCAGACCAAAGAAACTGGCAATCCAGCTTGTCACAATACCAACCTTCCAAAGAGAGGGCCCTCTCTGAACGATAAGGCTCTATTGCTTCAAATGATATTGAAAAGGCTTGCTCTAAATCAGTTTTTATGTTCTCTATTCTATTATTGAATGACACCATTAATCAGGCGATGAAGTAATGGGGCTCTTGGGCTGTCATGTTTCAATAGAAGGGGGTGTACAAAATGCCCCCCAGCGTGGTCATCAATTAGGTTGTGAAGCTATACAGATTTTTACACGAAATCCTAACCAATGGAAATGCAAATCACTATCCGATGATAACATCATGGGTTTCCTAACTGGAATTAAAAAATTCAATATCCAAGCGATACTGACTCATTCAATTTATCTTATCAACATGGCAAGTAGTAACAAAAATCTTCGAAACCGTTCTGAAACTGCATTTCTTAATGAAATGGATCGATGTGAGGCTCTCAATATTCCCTATTTAGTATTTCATCCCGGTTCTTTTCGAAATTCTACCAAAAAACGAGGAATTCGTCGGCTAGTCAATAGTCTACAACGTTTACTCAAAAAACGTCCCGATCAACAAGTTCAACTTTTAATCGAAAATACTTCTGGATCAGGCTTTCTTCTTGGAAGCTCATTCGAACAAATCGCTGAAATCCGGGAAATGATAGGATTTTCAGATCGAATTCACATTTGCTTTGACACATCACATGCATTTGCATCAGGCTATGATTTACGAACATCTGAAGGTTATCATGAGATAATTGACGAGTTCGATTCAAACATAGGCTTACAGCATCTGAAAGCATTTCACCTCAATGATTCCAAAACAGATTTAGCTAGTCATAGAGATCGTCATGAAAACATCGGTCATGGAAAGATTGGTGAAAGGGTTTTTGCTGAAATTATTAATGACTACCGGTTCAAATTAACACCAATGACCCTTGAAACCCCAGGAGGAGAAGAATGGTATCGAAAGAATCTCCAGTTACTATACCGGCTTCGGGTCTGATAGCATTTTTATTCATAATCGATCATAATTGGAAACTCGAAGTTGAACTGGCATCTGTTTACAGAATTCTCCGGATCTAATAGAATTGGAAGAGTTAGTCTGCTTGACCTTCTTCAATTAGCTTTGGTTCTTCTAGTGGTTCACCAAGCGCTTTAAGAGAAGCTTCAGCATGATATCGAACTGCTTTTGCCGGATCATCTAGGGCTCGGCGAAGTTGTGAAGCTAAGGGTCGACCTTTATCTCCTAGGAAATTGATACCACGAACAGCCACTACGCGTACCAGGGTGTTTTTATCACCTAGCATTCGAACATAGGCTTGCATTGCAGGTTCGGCAGCAGGTCCCATATCCTGTAGGATTTCAAGAGCTTCCAACTTCACATAAATCTCACCTGCTTTTGCTGCTGTAAGGATTGGACGAAGTAGGGCTAGTGAATCATAGCCGATACGGTATAAGGCGTGGGACACAATGATTTGGATGATAGGATGATTAGATTTGAGTGCCTCAATTAGATCAGGGATTGAATCATTTGCTTCGTTTTCATGAAAACCAAGATGTTGTGTACATAGAAGAGCGAGAATGGGGTTCAGAACACGAAGACCACTAATTAGTAGTGAAACAGCATCATCTACAGACTCACCCAAATCCTCCAAAGCGATAAGAGCTGCAGTTTGAACTTCTGGGATTGGATCATCAAGTAACTTTGTCAACGAATTCAGAGTGTTGTCATCAACATTCTTTTTCTTTTGAATTCGACCAATGGCCAACGATGAACAAATACGAATATCATCATTCTCATTTTTCAATTGCTTGACTAATGAGGGTATTGCGTTTTTAGCAGGAGCTCCGATACGAGCCAAAGCAGAGATAACTTGTCCTTGAACAACCGCTTCCGCATTGTCGATATATTCAATCAAAGTTGGAACAGCTTCTTCTGCACGAGGACCAAGATGACGAAGGATAGCTGCAGCCTTAGCACGTAAATCATCATCCTCAGCTTTTAGAAGTTTCACTACAAAAGGAATGACCTTTGGACCACCTGATGCTAATTGATTTGCGGCTTCGTTACGTTTCCGCTTTTTGGTTTTCATTACACGAATTAAATCATCAATCTCCGCATCCGAAAAAGCGGCTTCAGTAGGAATTGGTTCCTTTGGCATAGCGATGAAATCAACAGCAACCAACCAATTATCAATTTCAGGGAATAGAAAATCAATTCCCAGACTAGTTCGAATTCTGTATTTGCTCATAACTCGGTACAAGTAAACTTGTGCGATGAAACCGATGAGGAAAACCAGAGTTCCAGCAATTGTAATGTAAAGTGAAAAGGCAGGAACCAAGATGGATAAAAAAGCAATCATAAATCCGGAACAGAGAATGTATCGTGAATATTTGAGAATAGGAGAGATTTCCGGTTGATACAAAGTATAAATGCCCCCAGTTAGTGTGAGCAAGGAGCGCGGAAAGCACTATTTAAACGTAACTCTAATGGTATTTAGATTATTAAAGGCGGTTCTCCATTATCGAATTTTTTATGTATTATAAACCATATTAGATTCCAAAAATAGCTAAACTTACAACTCCAGAAATTTCTAAACCTTGGATAATTTAATACCACTTCATTGCCTGCTTGGTTAAGACGTTATACAATATACCAGATAAAGCTAAGTTGAGTAATCTGATTAATGAAGGGTGCTGGATTAAGTGGAAACATTGAGAGAGGAAATTTAGCTCGTATCGCTACAAGTTCAATAATATATTTTCCAGCATGGAGATCATCCCACCGTGCTTATCCAAACTCCTCAACTAGTTTAGGCTGTTTTGGAAATAGCTTCTCTTCATACCTCCCAATAAGATTCACTTGTCTAACCAAACTAGCAAGATATAGAATGCTTTCTTCCGTTCAGGGTACCAGATGAAGGAAATTAGTCATTATCAATGATATCTACGAGTATAATTCGAAACTCAAGGGTTTTTCCTGCCATAGGATGGCTGCCCTTCTTACCATAGGCTTGTTCAGGAGGCAGGACCACGGTTTTTTCTTCACCGGGTTTAAGACCGACAATAGCATCGTTAAAGCCTTTGATGACTTGTCCAGCACCTAAAGTTACTTTAAGAGGTTTGTAATCCCGCCCTTTATTGTAGATGCCTGCTCGAACTGCTTCTTTCTCTAAAGAAGTGTCAAACACTTTTCCACCAGGAAATTTCCCAACATAGTGTACACGAACGGTATCACCGTTTTTTGCTTCATTCATATGGCATCACATCAATCTAACCAGATTAAATGGTTATCCCTTTATGAGAGTTGCCGATGTTAGAAGCCTTAATAACCGTTAGCTCGTATCAAGAGTTTCTTCGGGAAAAAAGGCCAATACGTTTTTTCCTCAAAACCTACAGTCATATACACAATCTGAATTCGTACTCTAAAGTTTAACTTTCGAATTCACAAATCACCTAATAAAAATACACTCTAAGCAACTGCTAGAACAGCTCTGCTATTTCATTTCAAGGTGGTATCACTAGGTTCTTAATATCATCAAATAGGCGTTCTAAATATCTGTAACCCGCTCCACCATTCCCTAACTACATTTTTAAGCCAAGTCAATGAGCCCTAGAACTATAATTAATTAAAAGTTAGAAAAACTATTAAACATTACAATCCGCCACACAGCTTTTTACGTAAGAAAACCGATGGTTATGATGTATCAATGTGAAGGGTGTAGGTTTTGATTGACCCTGAGAAAATTGATTCATTAGCTAAGATTTTGCAAACCCACCCAGACCCTCATGAACGAGCTCGCGCTGTCTCTGAATTGGGTGCGATGCGAAATGGACCAGCCTACGAAGCCCTTGGCATAGCTATGCACGACAGTTCACCACTTGTTCGAAAAGCCGTGGTTCAAGCCTTTGAAAAAGTTGGTGCGGATTGGGTCCTTGCACCAGTGTTGATACGCTTACGCAGTAATGATCCTGGTGCTCGAATGGTGGCCTGTCGTGAACTTGGTCGGCTTGGTGATACTGAAGCCGTGCTTCCACTAATTGATCGACTAAATGATGCCAACTTTCAAGTTCGTGTGGCTGCAGCCTATGCATTAGGGCAGCTAGGAGATTCCAGAGCCATTGAACCATTACAACAACTAATGCGACGGGCTTTAAATCCTTCAATGCGTCAAACCATTCAACGTTCTCTTACATTACTAATACATAAGAAGTAAAATACCAAAAGAAGCATGTAAATTTACCAGTAAAGATTTTCTATGTAATATCAATAAAGCATAAAACAATCAAGTTTTACTTTAAATTCTATAGTTATCAAATGTGGAGTTTCTTTGAATCGAAAGTTTACATTTTTAATTCTGGCATTTTGTATCATGGGTGTTGCCCTTTTCAATCCATCCCCTACCTTCAACGCTGTAACAGATCAGACAAGTGAAACGCAGATAGCTCCTATTTCACAAGAAACAAGCAGCTCTCAATACTTGCCACACCCATTATCTTCAAGTTATATATTTGAGGAGAACTATCAGCCACAAGAACCAGTTCCAATACCTGCAATAATTGATCAAATTTCTCTATCCAGCTTTCAAAATTATCTAAACCATCTATCAAACACTATTGGCAGTAGAGTCTATGATACTGAGGGAAATGAACAAGCAGCTGAATATATTGCTCAGCAATTTGAAGAAGCAGGGCTAGAGGTTTCCTTCCAGGAATTTGGATCATCTGCCACTAATGTGGTGGGAAAACTTCCAGGAGCAAGTATCCATAATAACGAATGTATCGTTGTAGGAGCACACTACGACACCTTTCCTGCATCCTCAAAAGGAGCCGATGATAATGGTTCCGGCGTCGCAGCGGTTCTTGAAATCGCTCGGGTTCTTTCCCGATATCAATTTAATTACACCTTTTATTTTGTTGCATTTGACGCAGAGGAAATCGGATTATTTGGAAGCAGTGCTTTTGCCGATTACCTTCATGATAGTAACATACCTATTGCTTCTGTCTACAATTTCGATATGATAATCTGGGACAATCCATCCGCCCCTGTAGATACAAAATATGAAATCATTCACAATGGGGGTGCAAGTGAAGTTTTGGCCACCCATGCTGAAACCATTGGACTCGCTTATAATCTGCCTGTTAGCACTCGCTACGCTCCTGGCTTAACAATGAGTGATCATTCACCATTTTGGAACTATAACGATCCTGCAGTGTGGTTCTTTGAATATGGGGGTCTTGGCAATCCGTATATTCATTCCTCAGCCGATGCCCTAAACCAACCGGATTACTCCTTTGAATTAGGAACACAAGTGACAAAAAATGCAGCAGCGGCTCTAGCTGATTTCGCCACCATTGTATCAACAATTCCAGGATTTCCTAATGTGGCGTTTGTTCCACCAACCCCAACACAGTTTGTCCCACCAACGGACAATGTTCCTCTCGTTTTAGAAATTTCTGATTCACATAATGATGTAAACAAAGTTGAACTTTCAATAAATAATGCCCCTTGGATTGATATCACCACGGGAATGAACTCCACTCATTCTACCTATTACTGGAATGCTACTGGGGTATATGGGTTGACAAGTATCCGTGCACGAGTCTTTGACTCAGCTGGTTGGATGACTCACGCTCACCGTAATTTTCGAGTTGATAAAGGTCTCAATTGTGCCATTACTTCTCCTTCTTCAGGCGACCAAATCCCTCAAGGCACACCATACACAATTTGGATAAATACATCCGATCTTGACGGTTACCCTATAGTAGCTGTTCAAGTCAATATTAATAATACAAAATGGCGTTTGGCCTCAACTCACATCTTCAATAAACGCTATTTCTATAATTGGACCGTCACCGGAAATGGATCCACTAGTATCCAAGTTCGAGCAATAGATGCAAATGGATATACGAACACCTCTGTAGTTTACGTTGAGGTTGTACAATATCTCCCCCAAATTCTAGAGGTTTCATTCTGGCCCCGACAGCCCTTCGAAACAACCACTATTCAAGTATCAGCCCGAATAACCCAAAACCCACTAGGCGCAGACATCTACAATGTCCAAGTCATATTCAGCATAGACAACTCGTATTGGAAACACCGACGATTATTCCTGATTGAATCTGACATATTTAGTGCGGATATAGGCCCATTTCCTGCAGGATCTCAGATACTTTTCTATATTGAAGTGCAAGACTATAATGACAACATTGTGCAAGATACACGTAATGGAGAATATTATACATTCATGATAGGAATAGATCCAACAAATGGAATTGTCGCAGGCAGCATTGCCATTATTACCATTATTTCCTCTGTCGTAGTCGCGAGTGTTTGTATAATTCGAAAAAGAAGAAAGATAACAGAATAATTTGCCCCCAACATCTTGATCACTCATTAGAAATTCTTGTAGTGTTTGAAGTAAAATCAATATTAAAGCCACATAAGGAAGATTTTAAATTATAACGAAGGAATAAAAACTCGAGATGAAAAAATGACAGATACAGAAACGCCTTCGACACTGACCAATGCAGGGGCGTGGCTTCAAATTCCTTTCTCGATCTTCATCATATTAATTAACGTATGGATGTTGTGGCTCTTATGGCCGGTCCTCATAGACCCGCTTTTTTGGGCTGCTTTCGGGTGGTGGACAGCCCTCTTACTAGGTTTTCTAACATTTGCAGGAATATTTGGGCTCATACTTGCCGCTATCTGGCTTCGGTGGCGTCATGATATTCCAAAGCACAAGAAAAGACTGATCACGACAGGAATTGTGGGAATGATATTTACGGGTACAATTCCTGGACTGCTCATCCTTATTGGTGCAGCTCTATATCCTTCAAACAGCTAAAAAGTCAGACCTAAAAAGAACTTTACAGAACCACTTTGTTCCGTTTCAGGGCAAATTCACATGATTTTCCATTAGAAAGTGCAGGTTCTGGTTTCAAAGAATATATGTACATTAATCTCATTTTGAGAATCGGTGAATCCAATGAAATCAGGTACTCGTAATTTCACTCTCATCATAGTTTTCTTCTTGGTAATTCTCATTAATATGAACCTAGAGCAAACAGTGACGGCAAAAGTGGTTATCCAAGCGGGAAACGAATTTACCTATAATGGTGTGAGTATCCGATGGTTTTACAACGAAGGATTCAAATTCAAATCGGCAACCACAGTCGTCTACATTGATCCAATTAGTCTGCCCGAGATAACTGAATTTGCGGATTTTATTATAATCACACATGACCACAGACCACATTATTCATCGGGGGACATTGCTCAAATAACCGATGCTAATACCGTTGTCATCACCTCTACTCAAACACCGGGCTGGAATCTTCAAGTTGAACCTGGTGAAACTTTAACCTATCCTGGTGTCACCTTTGAATTCGTTCCTGCCTATAATGTTAATAAACACCGACCAGATGGAAATCTCTTTCATCCACCTGAACACCAAAGTTTGGGAGTAATCATGGATTTTGGCACATTACGAATATATCACGCTGGTGATACAGATCGCATACCTGAAATGCAATCCATTACCACAGATATTGCCCTCCTGCCTGTCTCCGGGTATGCGTGGATGACCGCTTCAGAGGCTGCAGATTCAGTTGAAGACCTCAAGATTCAATCTGATTTAAGGTATGCAATTCCAATGCATTATGGGTGGAATGGGTACAATGATTTCACAGGTAGTTATTTTGATGCACAAAGATTCACAGAACTAGCAGACTGTGATGTTGTTATTCTAAATAATTATGATAATTGGAACCCAGAACCTCCTTTAGGTTTGCAAAATGACTCACTCATAAAAACCATTATTGCTGTTGCTGGAATATCGCTAATTTCAGCGGTTGTGGTTTTGCTTATTCGTCGAAGCTACAAAAAATCTACACACTCGTGATGAAAGAAAAATCGAGATATATTAAAAAATCTACGAAATCGAAGCCGATAAGATCATCGATTTAGACCTAGTTTCGAGTATTGAAGACTAGCTAGTTTGTGAACGCAGGATTAATTCTCCTAAAACAAAACAAATCGTACATTCTGTATTTGCAAACCAGATCTAATTTTCTAAGAAATTATCATACTCCTTTTGCTATTCACATAATTGAGTAAATATTATCTCTGAAAGCTAATAAAGTTGATAATATGCCAAATAATTTCGATCCTGAAAAAATGTCTCAAAAAGAAGACCAGGGATTATCCAACTTGCGTGTTTTACACAAAGAATCTCTGTTAAACACAAACGCAGAACTCGATCGAACCTTTTCCGAGGATCGCGCAAAAGATATGTGTAATTTCTTCGCTGAAGACGCAGGTCTCATGTTCCCTCATACGGAAGACATCATAGGTCGAGAATCTATCCAACAGGCCTTTGACAACATTATTTCAAAGTACACGACAGACTCTTTTAGTCCAAATCGAGAACTCATCGATTTATATGAACGCAGAGCCCATGCACTTGGAAGTTTCATCGAGGTACGTACACCTCTTAACGGAGGACCGACTGAGAAAGTATACGGACGACTTCTGGAAATCTGGCAACTCTCATCAGATGATCAATGGAAGATCATTCGCTTTATGACAGGAAGGTACGCAGATACTGAAATAATAAAAACAAAATAAAAAATACTTTAAGCGGTTTGTCTATTTGATAATAGGAGTCAGGATTTTTTTACTCAGATTTAGTCAAACAGAAGTTATTTAAATTAG
Organism: uncultured archaeon; assembly: GCA_964347045.1. Lineage (GTDB taxonomy): Archaea > Asgardarchaeota > Hermodarchaeia > Hermodarchaeales > Hermodarchaeaceae > Hermodarchaeum. The sequence continues at coordinate 1,953 of CAYFXC010000019.1, read as the reverse complement.
GCAAAATTCTAAACTATACGCTAATTATCGGTTTATATTCACACGGAATCTTAACAATATTATGTTATTCTTGCATATTTGATAGCATGGCCAATCACTATTTCAAGCCCACACAAGTCTAAAAAACATTAATCACTAAAAGGAATCAGGATGTGAGTGACTTTCTAATCCAAATATATAACCTTGGACATCCGATCATAGGACTCTATTTCTTTGCTGCACTTTGGCTCATAATGCTCGTAGGAGCGATTATCCTATACAAGATAAACAAAGTTTCCCGCCAAGATTTTTGGCGCTATTTCATTATAATCAACATTATCATGCTTCCATTAACTATAATCAGCCTACTAGCAGCAATCGGTATAATCCCCGCAGGAATTTTAGACAGCATTATTCGATTTCTCGATTTGTTGTGGCCATGATGCTGAAATTTAAAATCATTCATTATCTGCAATCAAAATAACCACAAAATCAAGCTTTTCCAGAAACTTAAGTTGACACCATATTCACACTAGCAAATCCCTTCAAAAGAGGAGGACTAGTATCGCTGATATAGATACTACAGCAACGCCCATCCTCGTTGGGACAATTCTTCACAATTCTTCAACCTTTATCTAATAACAGGACATGAAATCAAGGAAATTGTTCGAAAAATTTCAGACCAAAAACAGGCTAAACAACTTCTCACAATTCTAAATTTCAACGAAAAATAGCTCTAGCTAGCCAAATTAGGTTACAAAGAAAAAGTGGTCGTCCACCCCAACTAAGCGTTCAACACCCGTGTTTCCGGCAACATACACCCGCTTTCTACCGCACACCCTTTCCAAAGTATCCCTGCGAGGGACACCTCAGAAGAAATGCATTCTTAGGCAGGTACTTTTCTGAGTACACTATAGATTTATTACAAAGTGCTAAAACACCCGGAGTTGATCATTTGAAATCTGGTGAAGGTAATAGGGAGCAGTGGAATAAGGCTGCCGAAAGTTGGGTAGAATTCGTGCGAAGTGGAAAGAACTACTACTCCGAACATTTGAATGGTCCTGCCCTTATACAATTGATGGGGAATGTGGCGGGGATGAAAGTGTTGGATATAGGCTGTGGCGAGGGATGTTTTGCCCGATTTTTTGCAAAGGCCGGTGCAAAGGTTACGGCAATTGACATTAGTGAAGCACTGATACAAGCTGCAATAGCTGAGGAAAAACGCCATCCGTTAGGCATCACATACTATGCCACTGATGCTGCGGACCTCCACATGCTCCAATCGCAACACTTCGATGTTGCCTATTGTTACATGGCGATAATGGACATACACGATTACGCGGGAACAATTGCCGAAATCGCTCGCATTCTGAAACCAAAGGGACGACTCGTCATTGTACTTGCGCACCCCTGTTTTTCACTCTGGCGCGTTTTGAACGGAAAACAAGTAAGTGGATGGAAAACCCGCACACGTCGAAACGGAACGAAAGAGTACCTCTACAACTGGACATCCAACTATCTCCAAAGCCATAGCTACCCTTTCGAATGGAAACATAACCGACTACCCGCCCCCTTCACAACCACCGGATACCACCGACCCCTATCCGAATACATGAAAACCCTAACCACCCACGGTTTCACAATAACCCAACTCGACGAACCACAACCCACCAAAAAAGGTATCAAAGCCCATCCTCCCATGGCAAAACACCACAAAATCCCCCATTCCCTAGCCATCGAAGCCACAAAACTTGCCTAATCACTAACCCAAATACACCTAAAAGAAATGGTCGTCCACCCCACCAAAGTGCAACACCCGTGTTCTCGGATTTATATACCCAGACTCCTTACCGCACATAAGTCTCCCAAGGTATCACCACGGGGAAACTCCAGATTATGCAATAACCATTGTATTCTGCCAAAAAGTGTCACAATAACATGCAAAAGTGTCAGAATAGCACGATTCCTCTTGTT
>CAYFXC010000018.1:0-37399 GCA_964347045.1 uncultured archaeon | reverse complement strand
GTGCCATTAAGACTTATGCTCTTTACTTGTATGTGAATACGCCGGATGCGCAACACGAGGATGCAGCTAGTAATGTGGGCTTTGACATTCGCACTATCCGAACGGCGATATCATATGATGCCGTAGGGAGTGTGGCGTGGGGAACAGACGTGGTAATTACCTTCTATTATATCGTCGATGACTCAGCTAGTGGAGAAGATGGTACTGGTATACCAGGAGTTACTAGTATTGTTGGTTCCACCCTAGATGGGGTGGGCTTGAACCCAGCGGATTATCTACTTGTGGATGATGGCGGTGGACAATACACTCTCACAATCCTTTACTCGAGTGGAAAGATATCAACAGTGAAAGTGTACTCTCTTGCCCTTCATGTGGTGGCACCGGATAGTTTTCACGAAGATGCAGACCAAACCATCGGTTTTCGCATTCGAAACCACAATATTGCCAGTGATATTGATCCCATTTCCACAATTCCTTGGCAAAATGACGGAAACCTGACTCTACGAGTGGATGACGATGACGAAGGTACACCGCTCCCTGATATCGATATGATTGCTATCGAAATCATTGGCCCCACGACCCTATACATTGATTCCGCTAATTGGAACATCTGGGTTACCAACGGAACCGCCGATGATGGCATTTTCATAGTCCGATTTGATACGACAGGATGGTCACTAAGCACCCATTCACTCACCATCCATGTCTACACCTCCTCTAACTATGAAAATAGCACAGTATTTACCGCTGCGACAATTCGTGCCCTAGCCATTAGCTTTACCTACCAGAGCCCACCTGTGGTTGCATGGGGAGAAAATGGCGAACTCAATGTCACCTATCTTGTCTCAGATCCGGTTGCATCTCAGGATGAAAATCCCATCACTGTTGGCACAATTACTATTGCAGGGTTAGTCGAAGGCGTAGATTTCACCTATACCAATAATCTAGACGGCTCTTATACCATCACCGTGTTAGCAAGCTATCTTACCTCAGTTACAACTTATAACTTGACGATCACCATAACGAGCCCTGCCCAATACAACAACGGACAACTAAACAAAGTCCCAATGACTGTTCGGTACCTCTTCACCACACTCACCTACTCGCAGGTTCCTACCACACCCTATGGCGATAATGTCTTAGTTGATGTGGAATACCTCATCTTAGATGGGGAAAGTTCCAATAATGGTGCCTTTATTCCAGGAGCCACCATCACGGTGATCGGTATTGGCGGACTCACCATCCTTCCCAGCGACTATTCGGTCACCGAATTTGCCACCTACTACCGCATCACCATTACCAAAGCACTAGCCATCGGGAGCTATCAAATCGAAGTGGATGCCACGCACCCCACCGGTCGATACCGCGACGCCAGTATCTCGAACCCTGCCATGTCCTTTAACATTCGAACCGTGTTTACAGAAATTGAACGGGAACCAGTCGATGCCGCTCCCTATGGTGAAAACTTCACGATCACCATCATCTATACTGTTCGCGATGATGATAGTTCCCAAGATGGAAATGGAATCCCCGGGGTTGATAACATCATCATTACCACCAACGGTAGCTGGGCTGTTCCAGTTGTGTTAGAGATCATTGATGCTGGAAATGGATTCTACTATCTCATCATCAACTCAGCGGAGACCCCCGCTCCGGGACGATATTGGATCCGCGTTGACCTCAATTGGACAGCAAGCCCACCAATTTATGAAGAACAATGGGTCGGCGTCTGGCTGCGATCTGCAGATCGCGAAACCCGAATCATCAACACCAACCCACCAGACACCAACTATGCAGACTTTATTGTTGTCTATTTGAACTATACAGATGTTTACAGTGGATGGGGAATCGATAATATCACTACTGGCAATTATCTTCGGATCCGTATTCTGTTTGCTGAAAATGATAGCGAGATTTCTGCAACATATTTCGTTGAGACATATCCTGGTAGTGGAGGCTGGGATGAACCCACATTGTATTTCCGAGTCTTAATCAACGCTAGTGAACTTGGCGCTGTCAACGTGATTTATAGTTTCAGGATTGAAGCGTCATGGATCGGGGGAAACGTTCCCTTCTATGAACCCGCCTTCAAAGACTTTTCCGTCCGCACAACTGGGACCCAAACAGTACTCTATTCAGATACTATCGCCACCCAACCTACCGGTGATGACATCACTATCACCTTACACTATAATACTACAGGCGGATTACCCATCACAAACACCTCAGGAAATGTAGGAATAGTAGTTCTATGTGCAGATATTCCCACCTGGGATGATACCTATTGGTATGTGACTCTGGCCTCCCAATTGGGAATTGATGGGCATTATGTCCTCATCATCGAAGGGTCTAAGAACCTTGACATCGGAACTTATACCTTCAACATAACATTGACCTGGCCCACCGGTTTCTTACCGCAATACGCCCCTTATTATGCCTCTGCCCAAACTCTGGTTTCAGGTCGCGTGCGAGAAATCCAAACCACAATGGACTGGACTCAGTCCACAGATGTATTTCATTCCCAAAACCTCACAATTCTCGCAGATTACATAGATCTTGACCATGGAGGTGCGGTATCCGGCGTTACCTGGATCATTGATGTGCCCAATCCTTACTCATATTATCAGCTTCCGAATGGAACATGGATAATTGAAATTGACACCTCTGGGACTCCTGCAGGAGCCTTCTCCTTTTATCTAACCGCCAGTAAAACCAATTATCTCTCTCAACAGCGAGACATTGACATACAAATCAAATATGCGCCTGTTAACCTAACTCCAGTAAATCCTCCCACATTTTCCATTTCAGAATATTGGGCTGTACCCATAACTGTTGACGTCTACTTAGAAGATGGTCTAACTGGCACACCAATGATCACTGCAGAAATTTACTTCAAATGGTGGACTTACTCCTATGCTCCAATGAATTACTCAGGAACACCTGGTTATTATACGCTTACACTAAATACAGGTAAAATTAATGCTACAGCAACTCAACTTTTCATCAAAGCTAATATCACTAACTTCGAAACGGGTCTACTCATTTATACAGTAAGTATACTTCAAATTGACACGCGCCTTGAACTTCCACCTGGTGATATAACTGCGATAACAGTTTTTGTAGATGATATTGTGCAATTAAATGTGACCTTTGAAGGATGGAATGGGACTCATTGGTATCCAATATTGAGTTCGAACACAACCATCAAGGCAAATAACGTATCAATATACTTAGGTGATTTCATCCCTGCGGGACCAGGTTCCTACTATATTCAATTTGATACATCATCATGGAATATCCGAACACACACAATAATCGTTGTTGCCACATCAGCAAATTCAGTACAACGACAAGTCACCTTCACAATTAATGTCCAATATAAACCAATCACAATTATCCCCGAGTATAGCTCCCTATCCAATGAATACAATGAGAATGTGACACTGAATGTCTATTTAGGTGACTTCCTGGCGGGGAATTCCCCAATCACTGGAGATGTACCCTACTTCATTTGGCAAACTGTCCCTTATTATATGACTGAAAATGGAACCGCAGGTTGGTATACGGGATGGTTTATTGCCAACGAAACCCCGAGTACACTTGCCCTTGAGATCCGTATTTATCATGATGTCTTTGGAAAGTATGGTGACGCCTCCGAGTCTGTGTTCTTGACAATTAGTGAACGACGGACTGAACTCGAACTGGTTCACGCCTATACGCTCGCTACAATTGATGGCAGAGATTACAACGTAACCGTTCCCTTTACCGACAGTACCTGGATTATCCCTATTGGTGATACTTTGGTGCTAACTTTCTGGTACCGAGATATTTCGAACATCACCTTATCCGATACCCAAGTTCGAAGTGCCTATCTTCGCTTCTTTGGAGCTGAATACTTCGTCTATGACCCGGTCAGTGGTTATTGGACAATTTATTTCCTGTTGAATGCTACAGATTCTGGTCCGTTAGAAATTAACTTTGAATCAAACAACTACATTAACCAAGTGATAACACGGACGCTTCAGGTAACAGACATCCCAACCGAACTCATTCATGATTGGGTAATTCCAGATATATTGTATGTTGGAACGACTTACACATTTTCACTGTTCTTTAGCGATATTTATCATGACGATGGCATCTTAGACGCAGAGATTGACAGCCTCCTTTCCGGTTCTCTTCCAGCAGGAACAACAATCACCGTAGATCCAGATCCACTTCATCGAGGTTTTTACAATGTAACTCTCGTGGCAAATGCACCCAGTTCGGGATCCTTAGCTTTCACCTTCTCTAGGCAAAATTATCAAAACGCGCAACAGAATTTCGTTGTATCAATTGAGAATACACCGCTCATGAACATGCTCATCCAGGCTGGATCATTTGGGGTGGTAATTCTTGTGATTGCGTTGATTGGCTGGATTATGTATGCCCGGGTGTACTCAATTCCATGGGAGGTCCGTCGAATGCGGAAACTAGCCAAAACCGTGGAAAAAAGTGAAGGTTATAAACTTTCCAAGAAAGATCGGAAACGCTTCCAAGAACGCCAAAACACCATGGAGTCCAAAATGACCGTAGCCATGGGTACTATTGGAGTCGCGGCCACAAAAGCGATGATTCCCACCACGGAAGAAGTTGAAGAAGTCACGGCCACAGAAGAAGACATCATGACTGAACTTGATAAGATTCCTGGGCTGGGCATCGAAGAAAAAACTGTCCTCGCTCAAGAAATGCGCAAGATTCCTCGCAAAGACCGAATCTGGTTCCTCGATGACCTGCGCCGTCAAATGGGCCAGCGCCGCATGGACTTCCTCACCCAACGCGAACAACCCAAGGAACCAACTCCTAAACCAACACCCGAACCAGCTCCAACAGTAACGCCACCCAAGGAACCCGAACCGCCACCACTAGAAGAAGTGAAACCCAAAGAACCACCCCCTTCGAAACCCAAAACCAAAGACCGAACAGCCCCGACGGTGTTGCCACCGGAACTTCAACCTACCCCTAGTGCCGCACCTGCGGTGATTGCTGAAATTCGCCGCGAGCTATCAAAGATTCCAGGGCTTTCAGAAGAAGAGAAGGATGCTCTTGTCGATCACTTGCAATACCTGAGTAAAGAGGAGCGGCAGTCCACATATCGGTCGTTACGCATGTCTGCGGACATGGACGAATAACCATTGAAATCCCTATGCGCCTTTGGGAGCTTAGGGATTCGATCTCCTTTTTTTCCTATTTGGTTAGACGACAGTGCAGGTAAACCTATATAAAGCGTCAATAGTCCGGTAAAATATCGGTTTGGCGACATAACGGAATCGACCACTAGGTATCTGACTCAGAACTGGAGAAACTTGTTCAAATCTCGTAATAGGCTCGTATTTGCATTCTTCTGCCGCCTTCCAACCCGGGGGTAACCAATATGAAACGTGAAACTTTACTCGGTCTTACTCTTTTTGTTTTGTTTGTCTTTTCTCCCTTGTTTGTGATTACACCGCTGAGTGGAATCCAAAGCGTACCTATGGGTTCCCTAGATAATGGAAGTTTTATCGCTGCAAATACGCAGACAGCCCTGATTTCCACAAATCCGATTCCCTTACCTGAAGGTCCCACCTATGAAGATAATGAGTATCTCTACACTGGTTTGGGATCTGGTCTTGAAACTAATGAGTTCGCATATGGTGTGAATTCATCGAGTGTGCTGGATTTAGATTATGGGTCAAATAATATTGGAGAAATTACGCATCCGGTCAGATGGGATGGCTACCAACTTACTGCTGCTGTTTCGAATTTGTTTGATAATAATACCTGGATTGATCCAGACACACGGAATGGAGATTTTGAAGATACTTGGACCGATTGGAGTTACACCTCAAATGGGCTTGGAGCTCAAGTCAGTGATCCCTATCATGGGGGAAATTGGAGCACAAGTTACGGACGATCAGGAAATGGCGTCCGAGTGTGGATTAACTATTCCACCGGAATTTCTTTTCAAACTACAGATTATTCAGCCTTTCAGCAAACATTCACCTTGACACGAGAACCGGACTGGGCGCGACTCACCTTTGATGTGAAAGTGGATCATAATCCTTTTGGCACCAAGCCGAATTATTGGGATCGCGATGAACTTGCTATCTATGTTGAACTCGGAGGCAAAGCCTATCTGCTAACTGTTGACTATTATTTGCCTGCCATTGGAGAAGGAAATTATGATTCCGATTGGGTAACGATTGTGCTACCTATCCCATATAACGACATTATCCAGTGGGGTGCTCCGGGTTCGCTAAACCTAAAACTTGGTTTAGGTTTTATCATTGATTTTACTAGTAATATTCAGGCGTGGGCGCTCTGGTTTGATAACGTTCAATTTGAGGTGCAAGGTAAAGCGCAACCTGCAGATTCCACAATCGGGTTACAACTCAATAATACAGCAGTTGCGAATGGGGCAAGTTATGGCACGGGAACCGTTTCACTCACACCAGTAGGTGGCTGGCCTAGTCGATCAACGACCTATCAGCTTCAAGCCATCTGGAATACGACAGCCACCGCAAGTAAAGACGTAGCTTTTGATTACACGCTTAATTTCTTTGTGAATAAAACGAGTACAACCGAACAACAAACTGGACCTGATGGAACCACCTTTTCGGTTAGTCAAGGATCGTCGAATGTCTATTGGACAACTTGGTTTTATGTGGCGAATCCAATACCAGGTGTTTATCAACAATACAATCTATCCATAACGAAACCTACCAGTGAAACCTGGTCTAAAAATCAGATTTGGAATGCCTTATCTGAAGATAAAACAACTGCTGTCACCGATGACGGAACACACCTGCGACTCTCACCAAGTACAATTGGAACTGTTTATGGCTGGTGGAACTTTACCCTAAGCTCTCCAAACCGCGTCACAGCAGTAAGTGGAGTCCAACCCACCTACTACATAAACCCCCGAAGTCCTTCCACACTCTCTATCACCGTTAGTCTTTCTAAAACAACAGGAGAGGTCAACCTAACCCTGTATGACTATGATGGTATTGTTAGAGCTGAGGATTCGAAACCAGCGGGCGCATCAGTTGGTTTCACAGTTAACTTCAATAATGGAGACTCCTATCCAGCTGGACAATATATCCTTTGTATTAGCTATGATGATGGAGTCTTGGTTCCACCGACTGCCGCTGGTTTCTTTTCTAGTCAGTTCAACCTCATTCATGCGTCGACTTTGACCCCAGAAGCGTCGTCGATGAATGTAAATCGAGGACCCGGATTCTTCTATCCTCGTGTTTACTTTAACGATACTGACAAAGCCACGAATCCTTTCATTATTACTCCCAATGTTACGGGTAGTGTTGATGGCAATACCATTACATTTTACCAGGCGGGTAGTTGGTATGAAGCAAAAATCTCTAATAACCTTCTATTAACGGGAGATTACATTCTAACGGTCACAGCCAATGAAACCTATCATGACCCTATACCTGCAACTTGTAATATTAACCTCCATGTACGCACCGATACAACTCTTTCATCAGCGACGCCAGGATATACTGCGTACTATCTTGAGACTTTTACTATTCAAGTCTTCTATGAGGATGCAAATAACCAAGGGATAACCGGCGCCGCTGGATGGTTTACGACACCCAGCTGGTCAGGAACCTCAATCACTCCTGGCGGTTCCAATGGATGGTACGATGTCCAGGTACCAACAAGTGTAAAACCACTCCCAGGGACGTACACGCTAACTGTGGCAGTTGATGATCCTGGGACCTATTATGAAGCACAAGCGATAAATTTGACCATTGTTATCCGCGCTCGCAATACGCTCCTTACTTCAACTACGCCGAGTTCCGTTCCCTACGGAGCACGTTCCAACTTCACCGTCACGCTTTCTGATCTTGACGGAGGCACACCCCCCAATAATAGCACAAATAAATTGCATCTTCACGTGATGCGTGGAACGACTCAATGGAATCCAACGATGGCTACAGTGACCTTTAGTGGGTCAGCCGGTGTCTGGAACATTAGCATTGATACAAGTTATTTACCAGCGGTTGGAAATTACAACTTCAAAGTTTACTTCTATTGGTATGGGAGCCCAGATAATACACCCTTCTATGGCAATCGGTCTGTTGATGTAAGTGTCTCTGTCCGTGAGATTGGAACTACAATAAGCTATGACCCGCCTAGCCCAGAGCCCTGGGGCAATGACATGGTGGTAACTGTTTATTATGAAATCGATGACCCAGTATATTTCCCATCAACAGGAATTACATCAATAATCGACACAGATGTCAGCTGTACACTTAATGGGGCGCCATACGCCACTTTCGGTTGGCAAGAAATTGGGAGTGGTGAATATGCTATCACTATCTATTCGTCAGCAATAACTCAGGTTGATTCCTATACATTCGTAATTACTATTGATGATACAACTGATGATTATCAAAGCGCAAGTCGCACTATAGTATTCAGTGTTCGCAAACGGTTAACCCAAGTCATCGTCATCCCTCCAGCGCAAATACCCTACCAAGCAAATACTTCGATTACATTTAGTTGGTATGACCTTGATGGTGGAACTGATCCTCTCATTACTGACATTTTCCAAGTTCGTGTCACTGGATATGGAGACCCGCAAATCTTCACTCCGAGTTCTTGGACTATTACGTTGGTGACCGATACATGGGTTCCAGGCGAGTATAATCTGATTCTAACAATAATTCCTGATGATCCTCCGGGAGTCTATAATCAAACCGCCTCAGCAGTTACTGTGCTGATAATTATACATCAGACGGCGGTGACGATTCTTCCACCCGAACCTACCCCGTGGGGTGAGAACACAACTATAACTATTCAATGGGTGGACCTCTCAACAACAGGATACATCTCATATACGGCGGCGGCTCAAATCATAATCTCTGGTGACGTATCAAAAACAATTAACAATCCTACCAGTTGGACCTTTGAATTGGATACATCGAGTTTAACGATAGTTGGTTCGCCTTATTCAATAACTATTGAAGTCGTAGCAAAAACTATACCTGCACAAATCTATGCCGATTCCAATAGTACTTTCAATGAATTAACGATTCGTGGCCACCGCGTCTATGTTTTAGTAACTGGACCTGCACCTGTTCCTGAAGGTGGATCATTCCTCCTTAATATCAGTTGGATTGACTTGGATAAAGGCTCAGCCATCGACTCAGGAACCTATCTTCAAGAAGTTCGTGTTACCCAAATTTCTGGTCCATCTGCACCCACGCTCCCATGGTCGAATTTCTCGTATCTTGATTTCTATATTGATGCAACGGGATGGGGGCGGGGATTACATGAATTAAATGTCACTGTGTTTGCTAATGATCCTCGATTTGCTACCGGATTTGGAACCGTGAACATCATAATTAGAGTGCACTCCATCACTGCGGACGTAGATCCCATACCCCGAGTTCCCTATGGAAACAACATTTCTATCATTTTACGAGTAAATGATAGCGATTTAATTCCGCCTTCAGGGCTTCCAGAGAATCACTTAACCTCTGTGGTTATCACGGGTGGACCCTCAACCATCACTCTTGACAGCTCAAATTGGCATCTTTGGGTTAATAACGGAACTGCAGATGATGGCATCTACCAAATCATCTTAGATGTCTCTGGTTGGAGTCTTGACACCTATGCTCTTCAATTCGATGTTACAACCTCAGCTGAATATGGCAACGGAGTTGTATTAACCCAATTAACTATTCGTTCTCTTGCCACTAGTTTCACCTACCAAAGCCCTCCAGTTGTTCCTTGGGGAGAAAATGGCATACTTATTGTCACCTTTCTAGTTGATGACCCCACAGCAGTTCAAGACAATAGTCCAATAACTGGTGGAACCATTTCGATTACAGACCTAACTTTAGGCGTGGACTTTAACTTCGTCTATTGGGAAAATGGGAAGTATAACATCACATTCTACAGCTCGATTCTCACCGAAGTAAAAGAATTCCAATTTGATATTACCATAACACGAGCCGAGGAATATGAAGTTGGTCAATTAGATGCTGTCCCCCTCTCTGTTCGTGCCTTATTCACTTGGTTACATCCAACAACGGTGCCTATTACACCCTTTGGGGATAATGTTACAATTGAAGTTGAATATATCGTTCTTGACGGAGAAAGCTCGCTGAATCAAGACCCAATTCACACTGGAAGCGAAACGATTAATGTTACAGGGCTTGATGGATTTAACCCCACAGTAATTTGGTGGGAATGGGATGGAATATTATCGATATATCGAATCACCATCAATGCCTCCGAAGTCACCGCCATCCAAGCCTATAAAATCATGATACGTATTTCAGGCTCCGGGAGTGGTTATGAAAATGATACGATTCCTGAACTCACCTTCAACGTCCGTACAGTCTTCACGGCATTAGCTGTTGAACCAGTTGATGCCCAAGCCTTCCTAGATAACTTTACGATCCGTATCACCTATACTGTTAACGACCCTGACAGCTCCATCAATGGACAGGGTATTGATGGACAGGAATCAATCATCGAATTAGTGGAATATCCGGGACTCTATTCTGTTATTCCATTAGGTAGTGGCATTTATGATATTGTCATTAATTCAACAGGTGTGGGTGCCCCCAGTACTTATTTAGCCACAATAAATACTGATTGGGCACAATTCCCACCACCATATGCTATTCAAACTAAACAAGTGACACTCTTTGTCGTAGAGCGACCAACAAGCATCCAAAACACCATAACAGGCGAATATGGGTACCTTACAGAAATTACCGTGAACTTCACCTATTCGGATCAACTTCGGACATTCTCGATAACGAACACATCTTTTGGTGGAAATCACGTTCTAGTCGTTCTTTATAACACTACTCCTGCTTTGCCTGTGCTAATTCCATTTAATGCGTGGTACATCGTTTCGATTACAGGAGATTATGATTTTCAACTCAGAATAGATGCCGATTATTTTGGCAGAGTAAACACCTTCTTTGACTTCAAACTTGAAGTAAGTTGGGAAGGAGGAACCATACCTTATTTTGAGACACAAGAATTTGAATTCCGAGCCTATGTTGTAGGACAACGAACAGAATTTGTCCTACAACCAACTGCGGGTGCCACACCTTGGAATTCAACTATGACCTTTGAATTTCTCTTTCAAACTATCGAAGGAATGGGGATAAACAGCACATATTATCCTGATATTAGCATAACTCTACTTTGTGAGGAATTACCTAGTTTTGGAACCTACGGTAGTGATTGGTGGGTCACTGATTTAGGTCAAGGGTTCTATGAAATCTCCATTGATACAACAAAGCTAGCGGGAATTGGTACCTACCTATTCTATGTTAATGTGACTTACCCCAAAGGTCTTGACCCTTTCTTTGAATCGAAAACCAATAGACCAGTATTACAAGAAGTTCGAGAAATTGAAACAATCCTCAGTTACGATCCTCCTGGTAACCTTTACTACGGAGAGAATCTTACTCTAATAGTGAGATATTTTGATTTAGATAACAATAACCACGTTCCCAATATCCCCACAACCGTGAATATCCAGGTAACAGGATTTGTCGGAGTTACGATTAGCCAAATCTCATCAGGGCCAAAGCAATATTGGTGGCAAATTGAACTAAACACTGCAGGCGTTCCAGCGCTACAGGGATTTTCGATATACATATTTGCTAACCAAACTAATTTCCTTTTCCAAAACATTTCAGTTCCAGTCTATATTTATGAAGTTCCTCTCGATATTACCCTCGAATCTCTAGGTCTAATCTCACGCTTCTACGGTCAAACACCCTATGAGATAATTGAGGTTACAGTCAAAATCGGAGCAGGGTTACATCAAGGCGACTTAGTAAATGATTCTCAAGTTGATTGCATTTGGGCTCATGGCACACTCAACTTTGTATTTATTGGAGCTGGTGTTTATCAGCTGGAAATCCAATCAGAATACACCATTGGCCAATACACCTTATCAATCCAAGCATCAAAAGCCGGATTCTATCAGGATGCAACGACATATGTAACATATACGATAACTGCGGGGCCTAGCATACTAACCACCTATAATTGTACAACATCATTCTTAGTGTATCCACCCGAAGACATCATCATTTATGTCAACTTCACCACTGGAGCAGGGGTTCCGATTATTGGAGCCAATGTAACCTTCTTCTGTGCAGATCCAGCCATCGGATTCGGATCTCCCTACCTAATCGAGCTAGATCCAGCACTGTATCCAGGTATCTACTACTACGATTCATCAATTTGGGGAGTAGATACATCTAGCGATCTCGTTACTGTTCCCTATGAGATTTCTGTGAGTGCAGAATCACCGAATGTACAGAGACGAACACTATCGTTTACAGCTGATGTACGTTATACCCCCGCTGAAGTGCTCGCTTTTGATATTGACTATCCATCCTTTGAAAACGAATCATATTTCATGACTTATGAATATCAGGAAGTCTTCACGCTCTGGATTTTTGCTAATAATACAAGGTCTGGAATCCTCGATCGGAATATTACTGGTGCTTTAATTTTGGCTACTTGGGGCGGTCAACAGGTGTCATTAAATGAATTAGGGAATGGTTGGTACTGGGCACAATTTACAGCAACACAAGCGGCAGGATTCTCTTACTCACTTTATGTGGATCTAAAAGGTGCATTTGATGTTCAGCGAACCACCATTACAATTGACATCATAGATCGCTCTACGCGTCCTGTGACAGTCTTTTCTGCCTGGTCGATTCTTGTTATAGATGATATTATTGAATATAATCGGTCAGCTTACGAAGGTGGTGTGCTCACAGTTCCCGTGGGTGACTGGATCTACATCTACTTTGATTACCGCGATGTTGATGGGTTCTTAGTTGCCAATGGGTCTGGAACAATCACCCTTGATGGAGTAATATTATCCGGAATTCCAGTTGAATTTGATAATTCAACGAATCTATACCTATTGAAACTCTATATTGATCCAATTACGGTTGGAATTGGATCACACTCACTTTCTATTCGACTTGGTAAAGCGAATTTCTTGAGTCAAATTTACCCAGATACATTTACAGCCATTGAAATTCCAACACGATTAACTGTTGATGAAATTATCGGTATTGTACCTACACCCCCGGAGTACCCATTTGAACAGCTCTATATTGGCTCACCCTTCCAGATTCGAGTTTATTTCTTTGATACTTGGCATCGTGTTGGCATTGAAGGAGCAAACATTACTCTACCTCAAGGCTGGGACTTTGATCCCGCGGGTCCCGAGGGAGGATGGATTGAAGAAGGTAATGGTTATTACTTGCTATACGGACTTCGATCTGCTACCCCGATTACTTTGGAGTTACGAATTAGTGCAAACAAAGGAATTCCTGTTCCATATCAGGAAACAGGTCTAGAAACCGAGGTTATACTTGAATTTGTGTACCATCCCCTCTTTGTTTATGGCACAATCGGTGGAACTATTGCCGCAATTTTCCTTATCTTCATATTAATTGGTTGGATACTGTGGGCCCGTGTCTTGTCTATTCCGTGGGAAGTTCGAAGGATGCGGAAACTTGCGAAAACTGTGGAAAAGGATGAAACTTATTCGCTAGGTAGAAAGGATTTGAAGCATTTCCATGAACGCGGAGTGATATTAGAGGGCAAAGTTGATTCAGCGATGTCAACTATTGGGGTTGTCATGACTCCTGCGATGATACCAACGATTGAAGAACTCGAAGAGGTTACTGCCACCGAAGAAGACATCGTAGCTGAGTTGGATAAGATTCCAGGGCTAGGTGCTGAAGAAAAAGCGGTTCTTGCCGAAGAGATGCGCAAGATTCCTCGAAAGGATCGAATCTGGTTTTTAGATGATTTGCGTCGTCAGATGAGTGAACGACGAATGGATTTCATAACAAAGCGTGAGAAAGCTCCACCCGCTATCAAGCCTGAACTGAAACCCACTAAGAAACCACCTATGAAACCTACGAAAAAACCCGCCAAAGAACCACCGGCCAAGCCTCTTGATGAAGTGAAACCGGTTGAACCGCCACCACCGGAGAAAGCTTTAGAAGGTGACCGCACCGCCCCCACGGTTGTACCTCCCGAGGAGCGAGTAACGCCAGAGGTTCCCTCAGGCGTGGAGATTGAAATTCGCCGTGAACTGGATAAGATTCCAGGACTTTCTGACGAAGAAAAGCAGGCATTAGTTGACCACTTGAAGTATTTATCAAAAGAGGAACGACAGGCGACCTACTTCTCCTTAAAACAATCGGCAGATGAAAGTTAAGTGCAATGGAATTTGCACCATTGGGCATACCGCGTCATGACTCCTAGGGTTAGTGCGGCGCGTTCAGGCATAGTGTACACGGGGATACCGGCATCTTGGATTGCTTGAATAGCCGAATCACTTCGATCCTGTGTTGAAGAGATGAGCACGGGTTTCTTATATTGGCGAATCGTGGAAATTAGCTGGTTGGCAGCGTCGCCGAACTCGTTATACAAAACATTGACCATATCTTGAGGAACATCATATCTTTGGCGGAATTGATTCATGAGGTCAGGTCCAAAGAAACCATGAATGAGGAGGGAGTCGATTTCATCGAGACCGAGGAGAATGTCTGCACATTGGGAGAAGATCCGCATGTTAATGGTGAAAGTGCTATCGACAGGATTTCCAGTTACAGCAGTAGGAGGGAGAAAGGCACGAAGCTTTTGTTGGACGTCTTCGTGAAGTGGTGGAATGATGAGCCCTTCTTCAGCACAGACATCCGTTAAGGATACTCCAGGTCCTCCAGAATTAGTCAGGATAGCCACACGATTGCCCCTAGGAAGGGGTTGGTGTCCAAGGGCCATCGCCCAATCAAATAGATCTTCGAGACTTTTTCCAAGAATAACTCCGGCTTGTCGCATAGCTCCGTGAAAAACATCAATACTCCCTGCAAGTGCCCCAGTATGAGAAATCGCGGCACGTTGCCCCTGGCGAGTGCGTCCCACCTTCATAAGAAGAATCGGTTTTTTTGGTGTAATTTCTTTGGCTGCTTGAAGAAATCGGGAACCATCGTTGAAGCCTTCAATGTACAGTAGTATGACTTGGGTTTCCGGATCGTTGACGAGAAGACGTATGTAGTCGGTGCAGGTAAGAACGGCTTCGTTGCCGGTGCTAATAACAGTACTTAAACCAAGACCCCAACGTTCAATAGAGAGAAAATTTTGGGCCGCAAATGCACCGCTTTGCGAAACGAAGGCTACAGGTCCTTGTCGTGGAAAGTAGGGCATTGTGGTAAGGTTGAGTTTCAATGCAGGTCGGCTGATACCCACACAGTTGGGGCCAACAAGGTTGAACTGGTGACGTTTGGCAATGGCTTTGATTTCCTCTTCTGCGGCTTTTCCTTCAGGTCCTATTTCTCGGTAACCAGCTGTAACCAAAATGATATTACGGATGTCCGCTTGGGCGCATTGGTCAAGAATCTCGGGAACGGTAGATTTGGGCACAATAATGGAAGCCACGTCAGGTGTGGGGCAGTCGAGAATACTAGGATAGGCTTTGTAGCCATGCACGCTATCCGCTTTAGGATTGATAGGGTAAACTTCGCCTTCATAGCCTCCGGAACGGACATTAAAGGTGATAAGTGAGCCCATTTTAGTAATATTCGTGGAGGCACCGATGATTGCGATAGATTTGGGATTCAGTAATCGTTTCATGGCAAAAACTCCAAGTCGAACATTAGGATTTGGTATACCAGTTCCCATAAGGTTTCTGCCTAGTAAAGAAAATGAAAAATAATTAAAGAGACTGGGTAGACTAGCTGCTACGATTTGACTAACAAAATGGAGGGTTTCGTTTGACCTCTGAAAAAGTTGAGATTGTGAAAGGTGTCTTTTGGGTGGGTGCAATTGACTGGATGCTTCGAGACTTCCATGGCCTCTGGACTCCCAAAGGCGGCACTTACAATGCATACCTAATCGTTGATGAGAAAGTTACTCTGATTGACACGGTGGCTCCTAACTTCACTGAAGAACTACTAAACCGTATCCGCACGATTATTGACCCTGCCAAGATTGATTATATTATTTGTCAGCACGTTGAGCCGGACCACTCAACCTCATATGTAGCAATGATTGAAGCAGCACCAAAGGCGAAAATTATCACTTCTAAGAAGGGTGCAGAATTCCTGAAGCTAAATTATCCTGGTGTTGAATTTCCAGTTGAAATCGTGGAAGACGGAGGTACTCTCAGCTTGGGCAAACGCTCATTGACCTTTGTGAAAATTCCGATGGTACATTGGCCCGAAACCATGATAAGCTATCTGGCTGAAGAACAGCTAGTCTTTAGTAACGATGCCTTTGGGATGCAGATTGCGACGCCGTACCGGTTCGCTGACCAGCTTGAAGATTGGTATGAACCCCTTCGAGCGTATTATAGCTATATTGTTCGATTTAATGCAAAAGCGGTATTAAACGCCTTTAAAAAGGTAGAGGGGATTCCCATCAAAATTATTTGTCCCTCTCATGGACCAATTTGGCGAAAAAACATCGAGCGAATTATAGAAATTTATCACCGCTGGTCAAGTAATCCAGAACAGAAACGAGCTGTGATTGTTTATTCGACGATCTGGAATAGCACCAAGCGAATGGCGCTTATGATTCGGGAAGGGATCTCGAATGTAGGAGTTCCTGCAGAGGTTTATGATTTGGAACGCGAACCTCTCAGCCGAGTTCAAGGCGCAGCTATGGAAGCAAAGGCTGTGGTCGTGGGGGCGATGACCTACAATATTGACCCCTATTATCCAACTGCAGCGTTTATGCCCTACTTGAAACATTTACGACCAGACAACAAGATTGGCGCAGCTTTTGGATCATATGGTTGGGGTGGTGGAGCCACGAGGGTTCTCACTCAGCAGTTAAAGGACTTTAATTTTGGTGAAGTATTAGACCCCTTGGATGTGCAGTTCCGCCCGAGCGAAGAAGATTTAAAGCGTTGCTTTGACTATGGTCAAGAAATTGGACGGAAAGTTATAGCTGCTTTCTCATAAATCAATTTGAAAAAAACTATTTTCATCGTTAGGAGCAATTAATCAGAAAAATGGAGGATTCGCAGGAACTCTTCATATCTAAGGACTCAGAGTATCGCCAATGCAGTGTAAATGCAAAGATTGAAAAGCAACTACACTGCGGGATGCGGGTAAAGTCCCATTGAACGCCAGGAGACATGTATTGCCATGCCAGAAGTTGGAATATTAGGTTATGGCGGTTATATTCCTAAATATCGAATCAAAATTGAGGAAATCGCCCGAGTCTGGGGTAAAGATGGAAAAGCCATCGGCTCCGGTCTAGCGTTAATTGAAAAGAGTGTACCGGGACTCGACGAAGACACCACGACCATATCCGTCGAAGCGGCACGAAATGCCTTGAAATGTGCACAAATAAATCCGAGCCGGATTGGAGCGATTTATGTTGGATCTGAATCACACGTTTACGCAACCAAACCCACCGGAACTGTTGTTGCTGAGGCAATTAATGCCCCCAACAGCTTACAATGTGCTGATTTTTCTTTTGCATGTAAAGCGGGGACCGCAGCCATGCAAGTGTGTATTGGTTTAGTGAAATCCAAGGAGGTTGATATTGGACTAGCAATCGGGTCCGACACAGCGCAGGCGAAACCGGGAGATGCATTGGAATACGCAGCATCTGCTGGAGGTGCTGCATTTATCATTGGAGGAGATGATGATATGCTAGCCTGTTTTGATGGCACCTACTCCTATACCAGTGACACACCAGATTTTTGGCGACGTGAAGGTACCGACTTTCCTGAACATGGCTCCCGATTTACTGGAAAACCCGCCTATTTCCGCCATGTGCAACAAGCTGCGATGGGACTCTTTACAAAGATGGATACGAAAGTTAGTAATTATGATTGGGCTGTTTTTCACTCACCTAATGGCAAATTTCCACGACGCGTAGCCAAAACTTTAGGTTTTAAAGAAGAACAAATCAAACCGGGTTTAGTTGTTGATTATGTTGGAAACACCTATGCGGGTAGTTCACCTTTGGGCCTAGCAGCTACCCTTGATGTAGCAAAACCGGGTGATAAAATCTTGGTAGTATCCTATGGCTCTGGTGCGGGCAGTGATGCCTTCCATGTAGAAGTTATGAAGCCAGTTAATGAAAAAAGAAAACGAAAACCCATGATTCAAGATTACATAGACGATAAAGTGTACTTAGACTATGCTCAATACGCGAAACACCGTCGAACTATCAAAGTGGAGTGATTGAGATGACAGATGAGATACCTGCAAAAGACCGCGTTGCCATTATTGGCGTTGGTCAAACAGCCTTTGGTGAACAATGGGATCGAAGTATTCGCCGCATTTCTCTTACGGCCGCAACAGCCTGTCTAGCGGATGCGGGGGTAAGTGGTGACGATATTGATGGACTCTATGTCAGCAACACATCAACGAGCTCATTCATTCAACAAGAGCACCAAGCAGTGATGGCGGCAGATTCTGGTGGACTTCTTCCTATCGCTTCTACAGAGGTTGAAGCCGCCTGCGCCAGTGGAGGAGTTGCTATCCGGCATGCATATTTGGCAATTAAATCAGGTGAACACAAGGTTGTCATGGTTATTGGGTGTGAAAAAATGAGTGATATCTCCGAACCTGCAATTGCTGACACCCTCATGAGTGCTGCGGATCGGGAATGGGAAGGACAAATTGGCGCCACTTTCCCCGCATTATTTGCGTTACTCGCCCGTCGACATATGCACAACTATGGAACGACGGAAGCGCAGCTGGCGGTGCCATCAGTGAAAGCTCATGCAAATGCCGTGGATAACCCGTATGCTCAATTCCGTTTTAAGATTACAACCGAACAAGTCCTTCGTAGCCCAATTGTGTCTGATCCTCTGCATGTCTTGAATTGTGCACCTATATCGGACGGAGCTGCGGCAGCGATTCTCTGTCGAGGTGACTTGGTGAATAAATTTGAAGGCGATCCCATCTGGATTGATGCATCCACTCAAGCATCTGACACGCTTGCTATCCATGACCGCCCCGCGATTACGACGTTTCGTGCAGTAAAAAGTGCTGCAAAACAAGCATATGATAAACTCGCAATGAAACCTGAAGATGTAGAGATTGCAGAGTTACACGATTCTTTTAGTATCGGCGAAATAATCTCCGTTGAGGATCTAGGATTTGTCGAGAAAGGTAAAGGTGGTAAAGCTATTGAAGACGGGGTTTTTGATAAGAAGGGAAGCATCCCGGTTAGTGTCAGTGGTGGACTTAAAGCTAAAGGTCACCCTGTCGGTGCAACGGGAATAGCCCAAATTGCAGAAATTGTGGAACAACTTCGTGGTACTGCGGGTAAACGCCAAGTGAAAGGTGTTAAGCGAGGTCTCACCCTCAACTTGGGTGGAACTGGCTCAACAGCAGTAGTCCACATTTTAAATCGAGAGTAAATCAAGGTGAGAAATTATGTCAGATCAAAGTGTTCCAATGTTATGGCGACGAATTAAAAGTGTCTATAATCTAGTGGGGCGACATTGCCGGACCTGTGGGACCAAATATTTCCCCCCGATTCCTCTCTGTCCGAAATGTCGAAGGAAAACCGACTTCACTGATTATCAGCTCTCAGGACTCGGAAAAATTTACTCTTATACCATTATCCATGATCCTCCTGCTGGGTTCAAAGATCTTGCACCTTATGTTCTTGCCCTTGTACGCTTAGATGAAGGTCCCTTGGTGCTTTCCCAAATTGTGGATGTGAATAATGAAGATTTAAAAATCGGTATGAGCGTCCAGGTTGTGTTCCGACGAATTGGTGATGCTGGACGTACCGGTGTGCTTCGATATGCCTATAAGTTCAGCCCACTTCCTGAATACGCTACGGGACACATCATTTCCTCAGTAGAAGGGGAAGAGGGTGTAGTTCATCTCGAAGTTCCTATGAAAGAGCGGAAACGCCGATCGGTTCGACGTGTCCTCGAGGAAACCTATGAACGTGGGAAACGCCGCTTACGTCGACAAAAGAAGAAAAATGAAACCCAAAAAGACTCCTAAGAGAAACCGATGAAATAGGAAGATAGGATTTCAGAGTCACAATCATCAATATTGATTTCTAAGGATATTTCAGGAACCACGCATTTTATAAGACACAAGGCAAAGGGTGTTCGCCTCAGCGTTCAAATTCATGCTGAACTGAGCTGCCTTTGGGGGCTTTTATGTGTCAGGCCAACGGAAAGTGTTCACCTGTAAAACAATCATTACCATCCTCATCTGTTCGTTAATATTAGGCATGATGGTAAGCGTAATTCCGTGGCTTCAACCCAACGGAGGTTTGTGGGCCGATATTCCCTGGGCGAACCTTCCCCCCTATTCTAGCGAAGAAATCGAAGGATTGAATGGTGAAGTGCATATAGTCCGGGATATCTGGGGTGTTCCTAAAATTTTTGCCAGTGACCCAAATGACTTGTATCTTGCAAGTGGCTATGTACATGCTCAAGATCGTTTGTTTCAATTGGATTTATACCGACGAATTGCACAAGGAAGACTGTCTGAACTTTTTGGACCAGACTATATTGATCTAGATCAATACTATCGACAGCTTGGTTTCCTTGGCGCTGCGAATGCGTCCCTTTCGCTTCTTGATCCTACAGTTCTTGGATTAATCAGAAGTTATACTATCGGAATCAACCGATATATGGAGAATATTGGAACAAATATCCCCTTAGAGATTCGGGTTCTGGGCTATTTTCCTGAACCGTGGAATGAAACCGATACGCTAAGTATTGAGCGATACCTAGCATGGCAACTATCAGCAAACAACGCTTTTCAAGATCTTAGAATGGCAAATCTAATTGAAACATATGGGCCCGACTTGGTTTTCACAGACCTATTCCCAGAAGTACAGTCCAACGATGAATTCATTGTGCCATCCCTTACCCTTCCTGAACACCTTCAATCAGCAGCAGAATCCCTCGCACGTCGACTTGAAAATATTCAAAAACAGAATCCAGTTCCACTATCAATGGGAGGAAGCAATAGTTGGGTCATTGATGGTTCACATACATCGACCGGGTCACCCATGTTGGCCAGTGACCCTCATCTTTCAATGACGCTTCCGTCGATTTGGTATGAGATTCAGCTTGTGGCGCCAGGACATAATGTCCAAGGGATCACCTACATTGGTATTCCATTTGTCTACCAGGGTCATAATTCGGAAATTGCTTGGGGGTGGACTGGAATGCTTTCCGATATAAGTGATTTTTACTACTACCTTTGGAACCCAAGTAATGCCAACCAATATTGGTGGAATGGTAGTTGGGAAACCATTGAACAAAGAAACACGACTATCTGGGTGCGCCTTGAGGGAGGATTTGCACAGGTAGAAGTTACGCTCAACTACACGGTTCATGGACCTTTATTCACTGAGGCAACAGGACAGTTTGCTTTCAAATGGACAGGCGCAAATGGATCTAAAACCATTGAAGCCCTTTACGAACTAGGACTTGCTACTGACTATGCTAGCTTCCTCTCAGCCATCCAACAGATTGAATCCCCTAACCTCAACTTCTTGTACGCTGATACAACGGGCAATATAGCTTATCATGCTGCAGCGGCACAACCAATCCGAGGACCAGGGCTAGGTCCGACTCCACTCAATGGTTCAGCTAGCAATACTAGTTGGTTGGGTTTTATTCCTTTCAATCAATTACCTCAAAGCTTGAATCCATCCTCCGGATTCCTGGTTACGGCAAATAATCGACCAGTCAACGCTAGTTATCCCTATTATCTAGGTTATGATTTCGCAGCTCCCTATCGGGCCAACCGGATTGTTGAATTGTTGAACACTTCAACAAGTCATACGCTTGAGGATATGGGAGCCATCCAACAAGATGTATTATCTCTTCACGCTCTCACTATCAAAGATATTGTTGCCACTGTGGTGCTCGCGGAAGTTTCCGAAATCGAAGAGCCCATCATGTTTGCCGCAGCTACAGCTATTCAAGATTGGGATGGGGTGATGCACACTGATAGTGTTGCCGCGACCATCTGGTCCAGCTTTTCACAGAATTTTATGAATGCCACTTTTTACGATGAATACTCTGTGGCAGGCATTCCCGATGGACCCTATCCTTCCGTCTCCGTTCTTGATAATTTCACAACAATGAACTACGGTCGCTGGTTTAATGATATAACTCAACCAGGGAACCAAACTCGTGATGATATCATCCTCGCCAGCTTTGCAGATACAGTTGAATTCCTTACACTGAATCTAGGACCAGACACTGCTTTGTGGCAATATAGCCGCATCCATATTGTGTGGGTTCAACATTCAATGTCTGAAACATTCCCTTACCTCAATGCCCCTAGGTTCCCGGTAAATGGTAGTGAATATACAATCAACTATGCCCCGGGATTTTTGGTCGCATTTGGTGCAAGCTATCGACTAATCATTGATGTTGGTGATTTTGATAATAGCGTAGGTGTTCTTCCAGGAGGACAGCGAGCAAATGGCTATGCTCGAAATTACCTAGACCAACTAGCTTTGTGGGTATTAGGTGAATATCATGTATTACCATATCCATCAGGGCTTGGAGAAATAACCGAATTTATCTCACTTGTCCATCTCTTACCGGGGTGATTAGGTGTCAGGAGATTTTAGCCGCGAAGCCCTCTTTGCATTCTTCAGGAAAAGACACAACATATTGGTAGGCTTTGTGATTTGTTTCTTCTTCACCCTGCTCATACAGCTTACTGGTCAAGGTTTACTCATCGTGATTGCAGGAATCCTGGCGGGTTTTCTCATGAAAAATACATTTAGAGCCATCTTTATAACCTTCCTTGCAGGATTCCTCGCTTGGCTCACCCTAATCGGATTAATGGCACTCAACTTCACCAACGCATTTATCAATGCCTGGATTTTGGTAAGTCAAGCGATTCCCGCACCCCAAGTCTTTGTTTGTTTAATTGGTGGTGTAATTACCGGGGTTGGGGGACAACTTGGAGCTCTATTTGCTGAAATTATTTACCCTCAACCTGACGACCTAGGACTCCCACCGGGACCTGAACGTATTCCCACCGAGGAACTTCCTAAACGTAAACATGTTAAGCGTAAACAGCCGAGACGGAAGAAAAAGAAGAAACGATATTAGCAACTGGAAACTGGAAGTTATTTTTTTCTATTATCGGAAGACAAAAATAATTAAAATCCTGTGACCTTGCGAGGTTCTCAGCTTGTCGCCCTCGAAGCATTCCAATCCAGAAATCCCTGACGATAAGAGCTTGATTCAGAAGTATATCCAAGCAATGTCTAGTGAGGACGAGGAAATTCGTCGAAATGCAATTCGACGTCTTGGACAACTAGGACCTCAAGCTGCTCCAGCCTTACCCCAGCTCAGAATAGCTCTTTTTGATCCAGATTTTATAACCCGACTCGAAGCTGCAGTTGCCATCGGTTTTATTGGCACTAATGAGGATAGTAAGTTTCTACTTCCCCTACTTGATGATGAAATAGAAGCCGTACGGTTTCAAGCTATTAGTGCCCTCGCGTACCTCCGAGATTCCCGAGTCACACCCGATCTTCTCTGCCGCTATAAGAAAGAAACAATTCAGGTTCAAGATCAAATCCTTCGAGCTCTTGGCCATCTTGGAGGATCAGAAGTGTATAACTTATTAGAACAAGAACTTGATGCGAAAAATCCCATAATTCGTACTGGTGCCATTGTGGGGTTAAGTTTTCTTGGCGACTCACGTGCCTGTGCGCCTCTCAAAAAAGTCGCTGAAACTGATTCAGACGAAGTTGTTGTCCATGAAGCCAAAATCGCCTTACTTCAACTAGCGGAATCCTGCTCACAAGACGCTAAGAACGATGAAAAATAGTCTTGCTTTATCATAAAAAGAATTATAGAAAAAGTGGTGGGCGGAGGATCATGCAATGCCATCCAGCCCAGGTTATGCTGCTTCACTATTCAGCAGCTGTCGACCTTTGTCTGTTAAATCGAACCAAACGTGATAGACGCCTCTTCGTTCATTGATAAGACCAATTTGGGTGAGGCGTTTTAGGTGATAAGCGGCAGTGGAGGTTGGAATGTTTAAATCCTTCGCGATTTCACGAAGGAAAGCTTTATCTTTGGATAGCTTATGCATGATTCTCCTTCGGGTATTGTGTTGAAGGGCTTCAGTATTCGACAACATCTTAACTCAGTTAATTTTTTATGTAAAGAAGTATATAAGCGTTTTCGTTTTTACCAATTGTTTCTAGACAAATTTAAGCCCACCTAATTATAAAAACACATGAATATTTTCTCAGACTCTGTTCTAAAGGGTTGAACACAGGACTGCATCTCGTTCAAATCTGTAGTATTATGTGGCACCCTGTGCAAAGAATAACACTGTTTGATAAGCTACCATCAGATCCCAGTTCAAGAAAATCCTGATGTGATGAAAATGGGAATGCGAGAGTTTGTCATCAGACGCGTAGTTAACAGCTTCATCCTCATCCTTGGTGCAATTATTTTCAACTTCTTTGTTTTTCGACTTATGCCAGGAGATCCCGTCTCAATTCTAATCAGTCCACAGATTGGCGTCGACCAACAAGCCCTCGCTGATGCACTCCGAGCCATGTGGGGCCTAGACCAACCGCTCCACATCCAATTTGGTCAATACATTGTGAATATGTTTTCCTTCAACTTTGGCATTTCATTCGCACAAGGAAATCGTCCGGTCATTGAGGCTATTGCAGCCCGACTCCCCAACACACTGCTCCTTATGGGTACCGCTGCCATAATCACTATTGCCATTGGTGTTGCTACCGGTATCACTGCGGCGTCTAAACGTGGAGGCGCTTTCGATATGGGCATTGTTACCACAGCCCTTGTGCTTTATTCTGTCCCTACCTTCTGGTTAGGGATGATGTTCATCCTCCTATTTGGGTTCTATCTTCCCATCTTCCCCATGGGTGGTACTGTCAGTGTACCCCCAGCACCTGATCCACTAGCCTATGCGTTGGATGTGGCATGGCATCTATTCCTACCCGCCATTACCCTCGCGCTTGTATCATATGGTGGATATATGCTTGTAATGCGGAACACCCTCATTGATGTCCTCACCGAAGACTACATTGTAACCGCTCGCGCTAAGGGCGTTGACGAACGCACTGTACTATACAAGCACGCGTTGCGGAATGCGATTCTCCCGTTGGTGACGATGATTGCCTTGACCTTCGGCTTCCTCATCACCGGGGCCACCTTAACCGAAACGGTGTTCAATTGGTATGGCATCGGACGCCTGATTTTCGAATCCGTGATGGCGCAAAACTACCCGGTTCTGCAAGCGATCTTTTACATCATGGCACTTACGGTAATCATCGCAAACTTCATCGCTGATATCCTCTACGGCTTCCTTGATCCTCGCGTCCGCTATGACTAGGAAGTAACCCTCCAATGCGAACCAACACCTGAAGGGCGGCTGAGAACCGCCCTTCACCATTGTAAAAAAGAACGGATCCTGCGATAAAATGATTTGATTGACTCTTTGTGTAATGAAGTTGGAATAATTCTTAGGAGAGAGTTGGTGCTCTAGCGGGGTCGCCTATAAAGCTGCACAAGCATTCCTGGTGCCTGTTCATACGGTTCGCCAACTGGTTGAAAACCGAAACTTTCCACAAGTTTTCGCATGTTCTCATGATTAGAGAGGATGTTGCAGAGATTGGCGGGCGCATTAAGTTGCTGGGCATAGGCTATGAATTGGCGATACATTGCCCGGACAAGTCCTCTATGGCGGAATTCGGGGTGGACCGTTTGATGTTCTCCGAGTACTCCATCAGATTTGACAATAGTCTTATAGAAGCCAGCTATTCGTTCGTCGATACGGGCACCAAAATAATGATAGTCTGTTTCCATCTCTTTGATGATTTGTTCAGATGTTAGAACTCGTTTCTGTCGCCATTCTTCTGGAATATGGGTGGCGTTGAGCCAGACGAGTGCCATGAGTTGTGCGATTTCAGGGGCATCCCTTTTGGTGAGCTCAATGATGTGGAGATTTTCATCTTCGGGCGGAAAGTAAGTGGTTGATGGTGGCAAGGACATAACAAGGAACAGTTACAATTAGGATTTTTCAATGCTTGCCTTTACGGTTAGCGGCGATGACTTGATACGCTTCTGTGAGTGCAGTGCATCCTGTACAACGAATACATCCGGCACGATGCATTGTTGGGTCTAGTTCATGGTCATAGAGGAGATTGGCACAATCAAGATAGATGTCAACAACTTGATCCAGGTTTCGAATATAGTTGGGGATGTGACCCTCTAAGTGTGATCCGGGATTGGGACGACAAGGCACTGGAACAGGAATGACCCCAATTTCGATAGTGGTTTTAAATCCTTGATGAAGTTGTTCAGGAGTTTCACCCAGACCTAGGAGGATGAAGGAACTAACTTGCCCTTTCCCAAATATTCGGACCGCATTCTTCCATGTATTGTAGTAGTCAAAGAAACTAGCATGAGCGGATTTTCCCGGACAGTATTTGTTGCGAAGGGCATCATCGTATATTTCCAAATGGATTCCGATTGTATCGACACCCGCAGCTTTTAGTGCCCATAATTGTTCTACTGATTCCGGGGGTTCCAATTGAACATGGATTGGCACAGCACTTTCTTGACGGATGGTAGATACAAAGTCAACATAATCTTGGGCACCGCGATCTGGCCGATCAGGGCTTCCCATCGTTAACGTTAAGTGGCTAGCACAGCTTTCCTTCTGAGCCGCTTGCAGAACTTCCATAAATTGCTTAGGAGATTTACGGAGAATGGTATTTCCATGTACTAGACTAACAGGAAGACTACAATATTGGCATTCTAAGCCCAGATCGAAATAGTCGCAATGTTGCACAATGGTTGTTGCGAGGCAATCTGTTCCATGCACCAACGCTATGTGGGTCATGGGTGTGCCATCAGCTAATTCCATCTGATAATAATGGGGTGGTTTCACGAGAGTGACTGGAAATTCTTTGCCTTCGAAGCTGATATGAAATTCATTTTCTTTGACAGGTTCAAGCTTCATAGCATGAAACTTTCTAGCTTGTTTTTTTGTGCGCACAGGAGCATTTACTACAACATCGTTGTTTAGGAGAAAATACCGACCGAGTGTAGGTCCAGCACCCCCAGTGCGACCACTTGGTTCATCGGATACAAATTGGACACCCCGAGTTAGCATCGCTACCTTTAGTCTTAGAATGTCTCGTTTTGTTATTTTTGACATTATTCTCGCCGATTAGATATAACCGTTAATGGTTGAACCTTAAAGGGTTCGCTCTCACCATTTCAAGAAATTATGGTTAAGTAAGAATTCTTTTAGTTTGAGTCAAGTTTATTCTTCCTACTTTATATGAAAAAAGTAAGACAAGGAGAACTCCTAGTTTGGCCCAAGAGCCTCCTTTGTTCGAAATTTTAGTTTATATTAACAGGACCTATGGCACTCCATTCAGCCCAATTGATTTGACCATGCATGTGCACTTGATGACCTACTAAATGAGCGTATGCTCCGTCGGCGTATCTGACTTCACCGTTCATCCGGAATTTCCAATTTGAAGCAACTGTGCAACCTTTGTCAATTCCACGTATTGTACCCTCTGGTGTGATGATTTCCCAATCCTCCGTAAAGAAATGTACGTTCCAATCACTAATCCAATTCTCTGCGTTATAGCCTACATCTTTTTCCGGGATAGGTCCTGTAGCCCAAAACTTCATTGTGCCTTCGAGATCACCATGAATATATCCGATCCAAATGGGGTTGTTTTCGGGACCACCAAAATCTGGATTGAAGTATACTTCCATTTCACTTCGAAGCGGCTTAGCTTGGACACGTGGAACAAAGACTATGAAGAAGGTTAAGACCATTAGAACAATAGCTATTCCTTTTGATAAGTTGATTTTTTTCAGCTTTTTCACCTCCCTAACACTGACTTGAAACCAATTACGTCAGAAGATTTTGTGTTCTCAGACAAAGCAATAAACCAGGAAACTCAAGATTCCTGGGGGATTGCGTTTTCATTTAGGGGAGTCTCTTTTTTGAATCAATAGCAAGCTATTACTGCAAAAATTCGCAGAAAAAATGAAAAATCCGCTTTATTTTGCAAGATAATCTGCAAACCAATGCTATGCAAAAGAAGTTTTTAATAGTACAGATTCTATTTGCGTAAATGACAGGGAAAGAGGTTTCACTTTTCGTTGAAGTTGATCGCGAATTGAGCCGATGATTTCCAAATTTTCCATTAAGAGGTGCACATCGTGGATCCGTTGGATAAGGCGCTACTTTGGGAATTATTTGGTAATGCTCGAATCGCCTTCCAGGATCTTGCGAAAAAATACAAACAATCATTCAATACAATAAAAAATCGGGTAAAGAAGCTCGAGAACACGGGTGTTATCCAGGAATATACCGTTGAGTTAAGCTTGGCAATGCTAGACCTCGAAGTGGTTATCATTGTCATCACAACTGACGGCACTGAAAACATGAATGAACTATTGGAGCAAATTGGCAATCACCAACAGGTTCGGTATGTCTATCGATCTGGCCCAAACAGGTATGGGGCTTCAGCATTTTTAGCAGGGACAACAGAGTTCTTTGAACTTAAACAGAGCCTTGAATCTCTTGGAACTGTCCATGGAGTGGAAATTCATCCTGTTACTCATTTTGTTCCGGATGCCCCAACGGATAGTAAGGTTCGAAGCAAAGGTCGTAAAGTCACTTTCACACGAAATCAGATACGAGTGTTACGCTGCTTAGTGGATAATGTCCGTATGTCAATTAGTGATATCGCAAAACAGACGGACCTGACACCCCGCAGAGTCAGTAGAATCCTCCAAGAGTTACGAGAAGGAGGAGGTGTGCATTTCACGATGAGGATGAATTATTTGGCATTAGGTGATGTTGAACTAGAGTATCTGATTCAATATGATGACGAAAAAACATCACCTAATGAAATTATTGATTGGATCCATAGGCAGTATCCCAATGAATTCTGGCATGCAACAACATGGTTAGATGAGCCCACAGTTTGTGTAACACTAATTACAGATGACCCTACACGAATTGAAGAAATCACAAACCGGATTCGGGAAGTGCCCTTTGGGGTATCAGTAATAGATTATCTGATCCCACAACAACATCGTGGAGGACACTATCGTGACCCCACCCAGCATCGATTAGATGATCTATTCAAGGAAGCAGGAATAGATGAGTAGAACTCATTTCTTCTCGATTTTTTTCCGCAATATGTCAAAAAATTGAGTTAAATCAACATTACCTCCACTAATGATCACACCAACTCGTTTATTATCTAATTTCTCTCGGATTTTAAATACTCCAGCTAATGAGACTGCTCCTGAAGGCTCAACGACTAATTTCATGCGTTCCCAGAGAAATTTCATAGCCTCAATGATTTCATTTTCAGAAACGGGGATAATGTCATCAACGTGTTTTCGAATAATGGAGAAGGTTAACTCACTAAGTGATGTGAGTAACCCATCAGCAATCGACATTGGATTAACACTGGGGACAAGTATTCCGGATTTGAATGAACGGTATGCATCGTCAGCTTCTTCAGGTTCGACCGCAAAGACCTTGGCTGAGGGGCATAAACTCTTCGTGGCAATTGCAGTTCCACTAATTAAACCTCCTCCGCCAATTGGTGCAAACATGGCGTCTAGGGCACCAACTTCGTTGATTAACTCTAAAGCTGCGGTTCCTGCTCCAGCGATTACTCGTGAATCATCGTAGGGGTGAATCAAGATGTACTTGTGTTTCTTGATTAGCGAATTAGTCATTTTTTCTCTGGCTTCGATGGCAGACTCACAGAACTCAATGGTGGCCCCATAACCTTGGGTTGCAGCAATCTTAACAGGCGAAGAATTTTTTGGCATAACAATCGTTGCGGTGATACCAAGCATCTTAGCAGCATGTGCAACAGCCTGAGCATGATTTCCCGATGAATGAGTAATCACACCACGTTTTTTTTCATTTGGAGATAATTGTGAGATGGCATTATAGGCTCCTCGGAATTTAAAAGCGCCAATCCGTTGGAAATTCTCACATTTGAAGAAAATACTACAATTAGTCAACCGATTAGCGGTTAACGATGTCATTAAAGGAGTATGGATACTAGCTCTTCGAATTCTTTCATACGCAGCCTTTACATCGTCGAAAGACACCATACTGAACTCTAAACTCCTGCAACAGAATAAGAGTTTATCCTGTCATCGAACTATGTTTCCAAGAACCTTCTGGTTTGGAAAGCCTTTATATCACGGCAAGAAGTGAGATAAGCCCTCTTTGCGATTAAAATTTTGGAAGTTTTCAAAATGACAAAACGAATCGTCGTCGCAATCGGAGGTAACTCTCTCATCAAAGATGCAGCTCATAAAACCGTTGCAGACCAATATGATGCTGCAGCAGAAACGATGCCACACATTGTAGATCTAGTGGAACAAGGATGGGAGGTTGCCATTACCCATGGCAATGGACCTCAAGTGGGTTTCATTTTAAGACGTTCTGAACTTGCAGCTCACGAGCTACATGAAGTTCCTCTTGATTTTTGTGGAGCCGACACACAAGGTGCGATTGGATACATGCTACAACAAATTCTTCGTAACGAGTTCCAACGCCGGAAACTAGAGAAGTTAGCAGTAACCGTGGTAACCCAAGTTCTCGTTGACAAGAATGATCCTGCGTTTACCCACCCTAACAAACCTATTGGATCTTTCATGGATGAAGCGACGGCGAACCGCAGAGAAGGAGAAGGTTGGTCAGTCGTTGAGGATGCAGGACGTGGATGGCGTCGCGTTGTACCCTCGCCGATTCCAATTGAGGTCATTGAAAATCAAGTAGTTAACAATTTACTGGAAGACGGGTTTGTTGTCATCACGGTTGGGGGTGGTGGTATACCTGTGATAGAAGAGAATAATGGGAAGTTGAAAGGAGTTGCAGCCGTTATCGATAAGGACCGAGCCTCAGCACTTTTATGCAAATCGTTGGGTGCGAAACACTTTCTCATTTCAACTTCGATCGATAAAGTATATTTGAATTTTGGGAAACCCAGCCAACAAGCGATTGACCGAATGACAGGCAAGGAGGCAAAGCAATATCTTCAGGAGGGTCACTTTGCACCGGGATCGATGGCTCCGAAAATTGAGTCAGTCATACAATTTCTTGATGGTGGTGGAGAACTCGCAATTATTACATCTCCTGAGAATATAGCCCGTGCGATCCGAGGCGAAGCTGGAACCCATATCATCCCTGACTAGATCGAAAAAGTTACAGAGTTTCAATATTATAACCCAAAACAGAGCCCATTAGAACACAAGGTGTACTTGTAATGATTGCAGAAACAGCTGCCGTAATTGAACAGTACACTGTAGAGGATGTGATACAACTTCTTGAACGGGTCCAGCCTATTTTACAAAAAGAACCCAGATTACTAAAATTACCTGACAAACCCCTTGTGTTTGTTGGAGATACACACGGTGACTGGAACGCCACCAAACGAATTTTAACCCGATTTTGGGAGACAAATGCAGTTTTTATGTTTTTAGGGGACTACGTGGACCGGGGTCCTTTTCAAATCGAAAATATTAATCTGCTCCTAGAGCTGAAATCTAAGGCAATTAAGCGTCTAATGATTATTCGAGGTAATCACGAAACTCCACGTGTGAATCGCTCCTATGGCTTTTATGACGCAGTCCAGAACATCTTGGGGGATATAATTAATCATTATTGGAGTACGTTTGCAAAACTACCATTAGCAGCTGTCAGTCGATTTCGAAAAATCTTTGCAGTACATGGAGGTATTCCAGAAGGACTCGTTAATTTAGAACAGATTGATTCACTGCCACAAGAAATCGAACCGGAAAATCCAGTCACAGTTCAGATGCTTTGGAATGATCCTCAGGAAACTTTGAAAGGATTTGGACCTTCGATGC
Source organism: uncultured archaeon (assembly GCA_964347045.1). GTDB lineage: Archaea > Asgardarchaeota > Hermodarchaeia > Hermodarchaeales > Hermodarchaeaceae > Hermodarchaeum. The sequence goes on along the minus strand of CAYFXC010000018.1, from coordinate 5,439 downwards.
GTGGAAGCCGAATTCGATCCTTTGGTCAGGATGTCACTATGAATTTCATGACCCAAAATTCATTGGAGCTGATTGTGCGATCTCATGAGGTGTTTTCTCATGGTTTCCATGAATTCTTTGATGGTCGGATTCTAAGTCTCTTTTCATGCCGGGATTATCGTGGCCCAATTGCAGGTAAAGTCCTTTATGTAGCTGAATCGGGCGAACGTGAAATCATCCCAATTTGACAAAAATCATTATTTTGCATTGGCAATTACTTTTAGAAGTTCATTTTTCGTAAAGGGCTTTTCTATGAAGCCAACTTGTTCTGTTGCTGCCACATCTCGACCTAAGAATGTAGTTCCCATGAGAATGATAGCAAATCCCTGGCGTTTCAAACTATTGAGAAAATCAACGGTAATTGCCCGACTCAGCCAATAATCAACCATGATAACGTTGGGGGTTATTTCAGAGGCATTTAAAGCATGTTGAAAACCCGCGAGATTATTAACTCCTTGACATACTACATGTCCTCCTTGTTCTATGAGTGCTTCTATTGATTGGCGAAGAGAATTCTGAGGAGAAATTACCATTACAGTCTTTGCCACGCGAATCAGCTCTCCTATTTTTCATTTGGTTTTGGAACTGTGCTTGGTAAGCGACGTGTAGCCTGAGGAAGAAGAACTTGAAGAAGAGTGCCATACTGCGGTTCATCGATAATGATATTCTTCACATAGAATTTCCCATGGAAATATTCAACCAAAGCAGGAACAACAAGCAGGTTAGGATTTGCTTTCTGTGGTTGTTCGGAGTCAGCTCGAAATAAGAGGACCTTTTCGATATCAGGTAATACCCACTTGGGATGTGAGATATTAATTTGCCAAAAATCAGTTCCATATTCTATTTTCTTTGAAAACGTAACTTCAATGGTAGCTGGGCTACCAATATTTTGTTCTAAGACTAAGCGAAAAAGAGGTTGAAAGATTTGCGAAACGTACTCATTTGCAAGCACAAATGCCTTCTGATCAGGTAAGACAAGAGAAATCGAACTAGTGGATTCTGGTATAATTTCTTGTAAATCGTTGATGAGTTCAGTTATAACTGTAATCAGATCAATACGGCGAAATTTGGGTAAAGCTTGAGAATCGATGAGTCTAAGGATTTGCACACTTTTGAGTAGATAATGAATCTCTGTGATTTCAGTTTGAATCATATCCAATATATGAGTCTGTTCTTCTTGGTTAGATACTCCTCGTGCAACCTCTGAGAGACTCATGATTGTTTGAATCCGGTTAGTCACCGAATTATTTAGAATCGCAAGATAGTAATCTAATTTGGTTAATTGTGACGTAGGGGGTTTCATTAAACGTTGTTCAGTGATAGTAAAGCGTCGCAACTCGGCACGAACCCGACTCAGCTCATTAATAATTTCTGCAAAGCTATCGGAAACTTCTTGCAGTTCTGCGAAGACAAGACCTTGTGGTTCCGTGTAGGATATGACTCCTGGATCAGTCACCGCAATAGTTTCAGCCTCTAGATATATCAAGGGGCGGTACAACCATCGAGAGAGCAAATAACCAATTCCACCAACCCCAAGGATAATAACACTCAATCCAATGAGCAAGCCAACTCCAACGGTTTGTAATGCGACTAGCGCGTCAATGGGAGCGAGATAAACTAGTAGTACACGACCAAATAAAACGATGGCAATTGTCGCTACTAGTGACATTACAATAAGTAACGGGACAATCAGCAATACTCGAGTCATAGCCTCATACTTAATAGAAAGTGGTCGGCTTGTAGCCATATTTTCGAGCGCCTCACTGAAGATCGCCAAAACGGCGATTAGGAAAGTGAAAACTGCCAGAAGCATGATTGCATCAGATATTGATCCCGAATAATAGAAAACCGAGATATCCATCCAACCAATAGCATACTGGAACGCAAAAGTGGTGTAACCGAGGATAAGGAATAGACTAGCTAGAACAAGTAAAAGGCGACTAGTTCGACCCATAACATCTTCGGGAGGATTCTGGTTGAAATAAAATGTCCAGGCAAAAATGGCAGTCAAGAAACCGATGAGAATACGAATACCTGTCCCGATGGCGGGAAGTAGTGGGGGATGAAAGGTAAGGTTCATCTGATATGTTGTTAGAATACACACCGTAAAAAACATGATAATCAAAACATAACCAGTTATCTGGCGCTTTGATCTTCGCCGCTGTTCAATGGAAACCAGTGCAAGGCCAATTAGCATGACCAGATTCGCAAGAGCGGAAATATATGCAGATCCATTCGGGTAAATGATTTGAAAGCCTAAGAAGAGAGTTTCCGTGAGAAGCCAGTAATGGGCAAATGCCCCCAAAAAACATGTTATTGCGACGACGAGAACAAGACGTCGAGCAACCTTATTATGAAAGCCAAGAAGAATGAGACAAATCCCAAAAATGGTTAAGAAGACCACAATGTAGGCAATAATTAGGTAAACAGAAGCAATTGAAGGAACAAAATATCCAATAATTAACGAAAACACAGACAGAAGTAATGCCATTGGAAAAGCAAAGGCCACTAATTTTTTCCCATAACTTTGAAACCAACGACTCCTATGAATCCGTTCCAACACCACACCCACACATCCGAACCAACGTGGTGAAAAGGAGAGACGAATCTCAAGCTAAAAAAGCTTTTCACCTCAGTTGTCTAGACCAATTTACGGATAAATTGGAAAGTGCCGATAGTTACGGAACTAATCTTCTGTTGGATTTAATGAACAAACTTCTAATAATGTCTGTTGAAATTCATCTAAGGTTTGTCTGAACTCATCACGGACCTCAAGATACAAGTGATTTCGTTGGAGCTCCATTGTATAGAGAATTTGCAAAAGTTCGCTTTGCAGAAAGTCAGCAATTTCGCGATAGGTATCTACTAAGGTGAGCATTTGCTTCGAATAAGCACTATACTCTAGAAAAAGAGAATATGCCTGAGATACTCCTAAGAGCATGCCTGGACAATCACGAATATGGGAGTGAAAATTCTTCACACTCTCTCCATTTCGAATCTTGTCACGTATTTCAAGCAATTCCAAATGAGAACCCTCGAAGATACTCGAAAAAAGTGTTGTGTGATGCCTCTCATAGATCCATCGCGTTCGATTGGAAAGACTGACATGTTCCTTGAAAAGTTCATGCACGCTTTTGAAAGACGTAATCTTGTTATCAAACTCTTCAAGTTCTGCAGAACCAAAGTAACCAACAGAGTCGGTCAAGATAAAGGTAGGATGATTTTGAGCATCCTTAACAAAAAACTCAATCGCCTCAACAACCGCATTAGCCTTTTGACTCAAATCATCTTCAGCGATAGCAGCTTCAACTCTCTTATAACCAGCTTTGCGAAGTCCGTTTGATTCTTTAGAAGTTATATATCGTATTACATCAAGGAACCGGCGCATACTCTCACTAAAAGTTTGTTCAACCGCCTCATCCAATTTTGGTAAATACTGAGTTAATTTTGTGATGTGGCGTTGCACAGCTTGATATTCAGCGAGAAATTGTCGAAGAAACCAGCCTATGCCTTGGGCATCAAGGTCATTGATACGAATTTTAACACGAGGATCACTGGTTGCGCGAACCATTTCAGCAAACATTCGATGATCGGTTATACCAAGTGATGCAAAGAGAGTAGCCATGCTTCGCCGAACACTTCGATAGTAAGCATAATAAATTAACAGATTATCGACGAATTCATCGATATATCCTATTAAGGCATTAGTATCAACGAGATGCTGTTTAAGCTCAGGGGATTTTTCCTGGAAATATTGAATGAGTCGTTTGTGTGCTTCTTCCTCAATTTTATGGGAGCGGATATCGTATTTTTCACTTAAGATTAGATAATTTTCTAGCAGCTCCCAGATACGGTTAGGAGGTTGAACTTCTGAAGTAGAAGCATCCTCAGACATCACTACTCGACCAAGCTTTTTCTCTGCTCGCCGAACCCGTTAATCTTCTGATCCCTCTCTAGCGAGTTCCTTTGACAAAATGACCTTAGCGAGTTTATGAAAAACATCATTGACCGCATAATCGGTTTTGGCGCTGGTTTCAAAAAAGGGCATGCCTTTCTGAGCAGCATACACCTGCACCTCATCTGTGGAAACCACCCGAGAGTCCACAAGGTCAATTTTGTTTCCGACCAAAATAATTGGCACGTCAACGCCTGAATATTTGCGTATTTGTTCAAACCATTTTTCAGCATTTACAAAGCTTTGACGCATTGTTATGTCAAACACTAATAGGGCACCTTTTGCTCCTCGATAATAGATTGGTCGAACCCCAGCATATCGTTCTTGTCCTGCAGTGTCCCATGCTTGGAGTTTTACAATATAATTATCGAGGGGCAGTGATTTAACAATGAAGTCGACGCCGAGTGTGGATATATAGCCATCGGTGAAGGTACCATAGGCGAATCGTGTTGTAAGACTTGTTTTACCGACTTCAGCGTCACCAACAAGTACGACTTTGAAAAGATAATCAAAGGCATCATGTGACATGGGTTAGCCCCGGCGGCAAGATTTTACTAATTGTAATTCTGTGGAAGTGTCACTTAAAGATATGTGTCTATAAGCATCTTAGGTGGATTCTTGCAAAAACCTGTAGGGAGATGTAAAATCCTAACGCGGAAGATATTCAAATCCACGATATCCTTTCCGTCGTTGCAGCTTTTGCTTATCATATAACTTCTTGAGTTCATTAGAAGCAGTACCTTTTGTTATCCCGATTTCTTCGGCTACAACAGCTGATGTTACACGTTTCAACTCTTTCGTAATTGTTAGGATCTCGCGTTGAGTGGCGGTGAGTTCATCGAATTCGTCAAACCACTCCTCTTCTTCAATAGCAGGGCTTGTCTCGATGAAACGTGTCTGATCCAACGCCGTTGGTACCAGCGTTGTTACAGGCGGAGGACTGGGACGCTGTTTAATAACCTGTTGCACGAATTCTCGAGTGATACGATCTCCTGCGGGAGTGTCTTCCTGGAAAGCCATGGAGATAATGTTTTCACAAAACCGGAGTGTGCTCCGTGGGTATCCACGGGTGTGGAGATGAATTTCTTCAATTGCTTCTGAATTAAAGGGTGTAAGCCCTTTTCCACCAAAGTGCCTAATTCGTTCGCGAATCATCTGTTCTGTTTCTTTTACTGTAAGCACCTCAACACCATCTGGACCTTCTGTCTCTAATGCAAATTCTAAAGTAACACGTTCAGCTACAGGTGGAAAAATACTCGTAAGTGCCTGTGAGAAACCAGAAAGTCCAGCGACAAAAACAACCATCGCAGGCAAATCACTGAGAACACGTAACCAGCGAACTGTCTTCCGCTTCTCCGATTCAATGGCCTCAGAATCTTCTTGTGATAACGCTAATGATTGCCCATCATCAATCAACAGAACAATCCGCTGTTTGCTCTGTTTAT
>CAYFXC010000017.1:0-39692 GCA_964347045.1 uncultured archaeon | reverse complement strand
ACATGGAAATTAGCAAAGAACTTCAAGAAGCAATTAATGATCAAATTAACTTTGAACTACATTCTGCTTACATCTACCTTTCCATGGCAGCCTATTTTGAATCCCTAAACCTAACCGGTATGGCCCATTGGATGAAAATCCAAGCTAGTGAAGAATATGACCATGCAATGCGATTCTGGACCCATATTTCTGATCGCGGAGGTCGTGTTATCCTAACTGAGATTGAAGCCCCCGGAACTGAATGGGATTCACCATTAGCCGCATGGAAAAACGCCTATGAACATGAAAAAATTGTCACCGATCGCATCTTCAAAATTGGCAAACTCGCTGAAAAATTGGATGACAGGTCTGCCATTCCATTACTTAATTGGTTCTACGATGAACAAGTGGAAGAAGAAGAACAAACTTCACGTATTGCAGACTTGCTGAAACAGATTGGTGACAATAAAGGCGCATTATTCATGCTCGATGGTAGGCTTCGTCAGCGTGAAAAGTAGATTTCAATAATCGATGACGAATAATGACTTCATTGCAGAAAGGTGGTAAAGCACCACCCATCTGCATTTTCTTTTTTTCTTATATTTTAGATGAATCTAACTACTAACTCTAAATAGATTTGACGAAAATTCACAAACAATTAATTGCCATTCACAATTGAATGGTAGATTCTTAATAATTCAGGTCATGGAAATAGGTGAGAGTTATTGTTTTGAATCTTCACGTAATTAGATTGAAAATAATGGTGTGAGAAACGTTGTGAATCTTTGCCATAATTAACTATCATTGTAAATAGTACGATAATAGCGTATTTTAAGGAACAAAGACAGATTCACCATCACAAAATCCCTGAATAACTTATGGGAGGTTTCAAAATGGGAACAAAAGGTCGTGAAATCATCCAATTAGACATCAAAGAACTTCTAAAATTTCTCAACAAGGCGTTAGCTGACGAATGGCTGGCATATTATCAATATTGGATTGGAGCAAAGGTTGCTGTTGGGCCAATGCGGGACGCGGTCGTAGCCGAGCTCGAACAACATGCTAACGAGGAATTAGGACACGCTGTCATGCTAGTTGAGCGGATTATACAATTAGGTGGTACTCCACTACTTAATCCATCGGATTGGACAACAAAGACAAATTGTGGCTATGAAGCCCCTTCTGATCCTTATGTTGAAGCGGTTCTTAAGCAGAATATCAAAGGCGAACAATGTGCAATTGAAGTCTACAAAAATCTTGCAGAGATGACTCGAGGAAAGGATCCGATTACCCAGCACCTAGCATATAAAATCATGCAAGATGAAGTTGAACATGAAGAAGACCTCGAAGCAATTATGGATGATCTTGAGACGATGAAGAAGCACTTTAAATAAATACTTAAGTTGATTTCCAATTGCGAAGTAGTTTACACTGTAATACTAGTTCGCATTATTTTTCTTTTTTTTAAAATCCTAAGATAACTAACCAGACTCCACAGATTGAGAGAATTGTACCGAGTAGTATTAGTAGTGTAACTTTCTCTTTAAGATAAATAACCGTAAATGGGAGGGCAAAAAGAGGTGCAGTTGCAGCAATAACTGAGGTCACTGCGGCCCCAGTGAGGAAAACCGCGTTGACATATAAGATAGATCCAATTCCCATTCCGAAAAATCCAGCAATTAGTACAAATTTGGTTGCTCGTTTAGATGGCATAGCCATACCTTGTTTTCGGCCTAAAAGAAAGATAGGAAGTAAAAAGAAAGCCCCAATTGAAATACGAATAAGATTAGCATCGATGGGATCCGCATTAACTAAGCCAATTTGAAGAATAACTGTCGCTGTAGCCCAGCTAAATGCTGCAATAATTGCAAACACAATACCGAGTAAATCCCATAAATAACTCGATTGCCCTTTAGTTACGTGTAATTCATCTTTTTCTTGTAACGCTTGTTCACGGGTTATAACACTAATTCCAAGTACCGAAAGAATTACTCCAATAAGGCGAGTGATAAGTAGGACCTCATGAAGAAAGATAATTGAGAAGAAATATGTTATAATTGGAAATGTCATGGCGATTGGAAAAGCTCGGGAAACCCCAATTCGTGATTGGCTAGTTAAATAAAAAAGGTCACCAATCCCCGCACCTAAGATTATAGATGAAGCTAAAAAGGGAATGGAGGCGAGTGGAACGTTAAATCCAGTCGGAAAAAACAGCAAAAATACAACAAAAGCAATAACAGGAAGTGCAATCCACATTTTGAATGCGTTGATAGCGATTGGCTGAATTTCAGCGCTTTGCGATTTGTATACAACATTAGAAACGCCGAAAAGGGCTGCACCCAGGAGCCCCATGAACACACCGACAAGAAAAAGCTCGGGAGGAACCACCATTCCAAATCGCCAAAAAACCTTCAATAATCTTATCTTGAAGCCTTCGATGTACTGGTTTTATCTAAAAACATTGCAGAAAGGCAAGTTTTTTGAAGAGTAGATGAGTAACGGGGGTACACTTTGGACGCAGAGGGTGTCTCTAATGTACCCGATTGACAGGTTACTTGATGAACATAAATTAGTTGATAGAGTTTTTACTATTATTAACAAGGTCCGGAATAAGCTAAGAGATGAAGAAGAAATTCCAACCCCAATTTTCTGGAAATTAGTCGAGTTCATTCGTGGATACGCAGACGTCATTCACCATAGCAAAGAAGAAGATATTCTCTTTGAACAAATGCGAGAACATGACACTGATTTACCTGCAGAAGTTTATGCTAACATCGGTGTACTTATCGAAGAACACATTGAAGCATTGGATCTTGCTAACGAAATGCATAAGGGAATTCGATCATATCACGGAGGTAAACCAGGTGCGCGAAATAAGATCATAACTGCAGTTAACAGGTATCTAGATATCATGCAACCCCACTTCAAAATGGAAGAAGAAGACGTCTTTCCTGCCATGGTTGAAGTGCTGAGCAAGGTCGAAAAAGACAAAATAAAAGCTGATTTTGACCGTTTTGATAATATACTTGGCGGCAAAGAAGTCCATAAACGCTACAAGCAAATTGTAGAAGAATTAGAAAAGGAAATTAGCGTTTAGGCAAGACGGGTGAAGGGCATTAAAGCCCAAGAAAAGAATCCATAGAAAACAGTCTTACATTCTATTAAGAAACCAAAGTTTACGCCACCTTTAGTAATGCTTTTGTAATTATGCAGTGTTTACGAAGCATGAGGTCTAAGGAATGGTCGAGTTTTCCCGAAAAGTGTAGATAACATTTGCCCCAATTTTGGCTTTAATTGGGTATATTATTCCTTTACTTCATATCCAGTTCTTTCCGGTGATTCATTTCTACTGGGGATATTCCCTTCTATCAATAACTATTGAATCATGGTTAACTGATACATCAATATTTTTTCGATTACTTTTACCATTACCCCTAGTGTTGGCATTCATCGGTTGGGCAGGGTATCTAATGAGTGAAAACAAGTGGCACTTACGATATGGCTTCATCCCCATATTGGGAGTAGGTATTGTGTTTATTATAATTGCGATTTACGTTGCATTATATGGTGAAGTTCTTTTACCATTGAATTGTATTGCATTTTTTGCTTCTGCTTTTGCTTCACATCGTGCAAAAATTTCTCAAGTTTAAAAAAAATTCTAACTTGACAAGAAAAAAAGACGAGAACTAGATGCACTCTTTTACAGTAGAATATAATTCCGTTATCCAAAGAATGTAGTAAAATATCACTGGAAAACAAGAAGTAACCGTTCGAACATCAACAGAAATCCTTGGAATGATGAAAAAGAACTCCCATAACTCAGTAAAAGCAAGATTCGCAAAATATGTCTTAAAAATAGACTGGCAACGAATAGTGCATATTATCCTTTCTCCCAAAAAGCAAAGCTTTTTCGATTTACTTGGGGTTAGTAATGGAATAATGTTTCAACGGAGTGTTATTTATGTCCACAAATTCTGAGGAAAAACGTTCAATTGACTGGGATCGTGTCTTCGGCGGAATTGCTTCAGTTACCTTTGGTTTACAACTCCTCTCGTTTCTCATTCTCTTAGGAGCGGGAATCATTTTTCTTCTAATGCTATCAGGCATTTGGATAATCTTAGTGGCAAACGACGATATTCTCATCTTCATCCTGTTGCTAGGAGGGGGTTTTACCTTTCTTCTATTCGTTTGGCTCCTTGGAGTATTTCTCCGATTTCATGGTAGAGTAAGAAGGTTCATTGTTGGTCGTGGTGTAGGGCAAATAGACGCAGACGACTCGGCAACAAAAACTGTTCTAACCCTGTTTGCCATATCAACATTATTTGTACTAGTTGCAGGCATCTATGGATATTATTTGGTTTGGAAGTACCTTCTTCAACCATGGGGTGCCGCATGGCTAAATCTAATGGGATTGACTGGAAGTCTCTTCTATGAGATAGGATTAATAATCGTGTTTATCGCTTTAGGTGTAATTATCACAACTTTAATCATGCAAATTCTAACACTTGCTATAAACAGATACACAGGACGCCTTGTAGCTTCTTTCGATGAAATCACTGATGCAGGAAAAACATGATTCAATAATAGTCGTCACAGTCTAATAGACCATTCACTACAACAAATATTCATGACTGATCAGCTTCGTCGTCAATGGCAAGCTAATGCTGAAGCCTATGCTCAATTAATTAACAGAGAAGGTACACCGCATCATCGTGAAATACTCAACCCTTGTATTGAACGGTTAATGGGGAATGTCCAAGGACGCCGAATTCTAGATGCAGGTTGTGGGGATGGATATCTTTCAAAATACTACGCCCAAAAAGGCGCTGATGTTGTAGGTGTTGATTTCTCTCCAACTCTAATTGAGATTAGTAAAAAACATGCTCAAAAAAATAAAATTAGATTTCTGGTTGGAAATCTATGTGAGCTAAAAGACTTCCAAAATGAGGAATTTGATATCATCTTATGTAACCTGGTACTCTTGAATCTTGATTGTTTGAACGAATGCGTATTAGAATTCCATCGGGTGCTTCGACCCAAGGGCTTCCTGATTTTTTCAATCGTTCATCCAGCGTTCAATGTCTATGGGCCAGGACAGTGGAAGCTAGGAGAGAAAGATCCTCGGTCAAGACGTCGACGAGGTAAACACTTTGTAATGGATGAATACTTTGTAGAGAAGGAATATCGAGTACGATGGAAAACAAGAAAGGGAGAGGGGTTTCCACAAGAATTCAGCTTTTTTCATCGAACAATTAGTACATATGTCAAAACACTGCTTAACGCAAAATTTCGATTAACAGCATTTGAAGAGCCACGACCACGCAATAATCAACCCTTTTTTGAGCGGGAGCATCGAATTCCATTCTTCCTCGTAATGAAGGCGAAAAAGGATTAACCAAAAATCTTACTTAAAGACCTGTCTAAATTGGTTGTCTCGAGGAAGAAGTAAAGATACCTCCTCAAAGGCTTCAGGACGTTTAAGGAGCCGTGAAATGAATCGAGTGAAGAGTTTAGAATCTTCAGCACAAGCAGCGGTAAATCCTACAGGAGATAACCCAACGAGTGCAAATCGTTTTGTTTTTTCAAAAATGAAATTCGTTGTCATAACAGGTTCCTGGGAAATCTCTTCAAGATTTAGCGCAACTTCCTCAATTATAAACAATGCACCTGCAGAAAGCCCCCGAGGATAACTTTTCGTTAAAATCGCGAATAACGGCGTATTGAGTGAAAGTTTGGTTTCTTGTGGAGTTCTTACCTCTTCAATTACAGTTTTGATGACCCAGCGTTCCTGAGTTTGAATTAGATCAAGAAATTGGTTCATGAATGCATCACCGACGATGAAGTTACGCGGTCCGAGTAATGTCCCCGTGTTTTGAAAATCAAGGGCGACTCTCACATCTTGACCTTCAGCTTCACCATGGATTATCACAATCCATACATCGGTTGCTTCCACGAAGAGTCACCAACGCAGTAGCAGATAGGCACCCAAAGAAAAAACTCTTTGGAAAAAGCCATCATAGATCTAATAATGGAAAATTTCATCGCTCTTCAAAAATGGTAAACAAAGATAATTGAAGTGGTGACGTATTCTTTGACCAGCCCTTTGACAGGGAGTGTTAAAATCAATGCCTTCTCAAGTTGATCTTGCAATTATTAATGCGGATATCAGAACTATGGATTCACAAATACCGAAGGCTGAAGCCATGGTGATAACCAATGAACGCATCATCGCTATAGGAAGTAATGCTGAGGTTGAGATATTTCAAAGTCATGCAACAAAGACCATTGATATGAAAGGACGTACAATCTTGCCCGGTTTCATTGATACCCATGCACATCTAGTGGGTTTAGGTCGTAAGATTTTACACCTTGATTTTGGAAATACCGCTTCAGTAGAAGACGCACTTCGACTAGTGAAGGAAAAAGTCGATGAATCTCCAAAAGGCAAATTAATTCTAGGATATAACTGGGATGAGAGTAACTGGGAAACTCCCCGGTACCTAACCAAAGAGGATCTTGATCCCTTCACTCCTAATAATCCAGTCATCTTAATTCGAGTTTGTGGTCACTTAATTAGTGTGAATTCTGTGACCCTCAAAAAATTAGATTTAAATTTAGATAATCCTGGGATTGACCGAGATATTAAAACGGGTGAACCGACCGGCATCCTTCGGGAGATTCCTATCGACATTCAAAAATTCCAATCGGATGAAGATGATTTTTCAACTGTGCTTATGGAAGGATGTCGCTTTGCCAACAGCGTGGGTATAACCTCTATCCACGAGAATTTATACAATCAACAACTTCCATTTATCGCCACATATCTCAGACTCCGGCAACGGGGGGAGCTGACTGTTCGAATCTACTTAAACCTGGAAGCGAAACTTCTTGATTTGCTTGCAGGTCTTGGAGCGCCAACTGGATTGGGTGATGATTACTTTCGTTTGGGCGGAGTAAAAGTCTTCATTGACGGATCAATAGGAGCTCAAACTGCTGCAATTTCTGAACCATATTATGATAAACCGGATACGGATGGATTGATATTGTTTGACGAAAAGGACTATACCTTCCTGATTACTACAGCTAATGCGCTGGGGCTTCAAGTAAGCACCCATGCAATAGGAGACCGAGCTATTGACATGGTTATTCGTACGCACGAAAATAAGAGTAGACGCGAGTTTGTGAACAGATTGCGCCATACAATTATTCACGCGGAGTTTCTCACATCCCCGCTGATTGAGCGGGTAAAGCGTTTAGAACTGCTTTTGCTTCAACAGCCTAATTTTGTTCATCGATGGGGATTACCCAATGGTATGTATGATTCTCGTCTCGGACCTAAACGTGCTAAACAGTTGAATAATTTCCGGCGAATTCTCGATGCAGGAATCAAAGTAGCATTTGGATCTGATTGTATGCCCATGGATCCTTTGTATGGTATATACTCAGCAGCAACACATCCGTATCCCTCAATTCAAATTACCACAGAAGAAGCCATTCGATTGTATACAATTGATGCGGCCTATGCAAGTTTTGATGAGAACAATAAAGGATCTCTAACCCCTGGGAAACTAGCTGATTTCGTTGTCCTTAGTCAGAATCCATTCGAAATTGATCCAAAAGAATTGAAAGACGTCAAAGTGCTTGCAACTTACGTCGGTGGAAGATGCGTCTATTCAAACCACTAAGGGACGGTTTCGCGTAAGAAATGCCGAAGTTTCTTGTAGGCTGGGAAATAGCGGTTGATCAGGATGACGTGAGACTCGAAGGGCTGCTACGGCATTAGCAAACACTGCGGTACGCCCCATTGTGGCTTCTGAAAGCATACTTACTACAAAACCTGCATCGAATGCATCTCCAGCCGCTATGGTATCCACAACTTCGACATTAAAACCCGGAACTAAATTCACATCTTTTTTCGTTGCCAGTAAACAACCCTTTGCTCCTAATTTTACAACTAATGTTGGGGCTCCGGATTTCAAAAGCGTATCAACTCCCTTCCGAGGACTACGTTCTCTTGTGAGAGCTCTAACTTCATTAGCATTGGGAAAAAATACATCAGTGAACGGGAACAGATCTAATATAGTTCCTTTTGTTTCATTAGACCAGCCAGCAGGATCCCAACCTGTATCTAACGATGTTGTAGCTCCCTGAGATTGAGCCAGTTTTAATAATCTTATTGCAGGTTTACCATGCAAAGAGTCAAGTAAATGATACCCAGCTAGATGAACCCAACGCGGCGGAGTTTCAGTTTTTCAGGCAGCTCTCAAGAGCTTCGAATTATAATTCAGCGTTGGTTCCTTGAAGGGTAACAAATCCTCGTTCTCCGTCTATTCGAATCATCACTGCAGTTACCCCGGTTATTGAGTCTTCAACTAATTGTAAGCACTTTGTATCTACATCCACCTCGCGAAAAGCTTTCAACACAATTTCTACAAAAGAGTCGACCGCTAATCGACCAGCAAATCCAGTTTTTACTCCAAGGCTAGCTCCACAAATTGCAAAATTCGCTGCAGATCCTGCGGCTCGTAAAATGAACATTGGAACAACAATCTCTTGACCAAACCGAGGCATCTTTTCCAAAGGCAAAAAAAACCAATTCGATATTGGCATCACCAATAGATAAGAGTTGGACAATTTTGGGTATCAAAGGGCCTATCCGACGCGCCATTTGCATTCCTCCAAATACAGCTAATGAATTTCTTCTCCCATTTTTGATGTTTTGGATGAAAAGCATATCCTCTCTCCTAGTCCGGCAAAAAGAAAGGAGGGATGAACGCTGATGCTTAAATTAGCAGAGCGTTCTCACCTGCCGGAATGGCATGCGAAGCAATCTGTGATTACTCGATTGGTCCGTGGTTCAAAGGTTGTATGCGGTATTATGTCATTCCGCGAACCAATGTAATCTCCATCGCTGAGACGTTTGCAACGTTGCCCTCTGCGGTTTTGACTTGTTCTGTAGAGATGTCGATGTTACGCACTTTGAGATCAGGCATGAATCGGTTTCGCAGCACTTCAGCAACGTCGACAGCGCGACTGATAGCGCGTCCCCGAGCCTTGATCACGAGTTCTTCAGGATTTCGGTTAAGTTGAGTAACACAGGCAGTGATATAACTCATCAATGGTTTGCTACCAACAAACACGACACTTTCATCACGTCGTGATTTAGGAGCTTCGGCTTTTGGTTCAGCTTTGGTTTCGGCCTTAGCTTCAGTTTTGGGTTTAGTCTCTTTTTTCTTAGTAGCCTTTTTGGCCTTTTCTTCTTCAGCTTTAGGCTCTTCCGCTTTGGCTGCTTCGGTTTTAGTAGTCTCAGCAGATTCTGTTTCTTTAGACATTATGGTAGTTTCCTCTATCTCTAGTTTGTTTGTATGCTGGTTTCACCAGTTGTCCAGTGACGTATTGCAGAAGGGACTAGGAGCTCCTCCTGCAACATGGTGAGGAGAACCGATACCCCTTCACCAACTTTAAAATGTTTGGTTTTGTCTTAGAATATTTTTGTCTAGATTGATTATTATTTTCATGTAATACGTGTTTGAATTTTTTGCCGATAAATAAACCAAATTATGAGTCCAACAACTACAAGGGGAATGGCAATTATTATTCCTAATTGAAGTGGGAAAGGATCTGGTGGTTCAGGAGTGGTAAAAGGCGTTGGGGTTATCAATTGGGTTTCGATAAATGATTCAACAACTCGCCCCACTGCCTCCAAGGAGGCAGCAGAGCATTTATCAGGAGTATCCTCGAGCGTATGCCAGAAAGGATATGATAAGTCGATAATATCGATAGCCGGAACTCCTACGTCTAGGAACGGGCGATGGTCATCTAGCACCGCAGGTCCATCTATGTTCAGAAAAATATTATCATAGTTAAGGTTCTCCGCGATTTGCCAGATAGTATCAACCAGAGTCTCAGTGGAAAACATTTCACGTCGAATTTGAAGGTCAGCATCTCCTACCATATCTAACAAGATAGCGGCGTTAATGTTCGAAATTTGTGCGATGCTCAAGCTGTCCACAAAGTAGGTTGAGCCAACAATCCAGTCCCAGCCATTGTAATTACCTGAATCTTCAGCGTCTACAAATAAAAGCATTGTAACTTCTTTAGCTTCCTCGGGCAGAACAGCAGCAAGTTCCATTAATATGGCAACTCCACTGGCACCATCATTAGCACCTAATACCGGTTTTGAATGATTCAAGGAATCAGGGTCACTATCAGCGATTGGGCGCGTATCATAATGTGCTAATAGCACATATTCAGGAGAAGCAATAGCTCCGGCCATGATGTTTCGTAACTGAGTGTCCTGATAAACCCAAGTTTGAGTTTGAACTGTCCAGTTTTGACTTTCAAGTGTTGAAATGATATAATTTCCACAAGCAGTTAGATTATTAGATCCAGGAGGTCGGGGACCAAATGCACATTGTTCTTCCAGATATGTGAAGGCACGAGTGCCATTGAATTCTAATGATTCTTGAATCGAATACCTACCAATATTAGAAGTTGAATTGATAAACAATGAGGCTGAAGGAATATTAGGTATAAGGAGACCCAGCAATATGAGACCGAGTACAGTAATTATAGTTAATTGCGATTGGCGAGCGTAATTCATAGAAATACCCAGGTCCTTGCCGACTTTCTTACCAAGAAGTCAGAAAACCCGAAACCTATAAAAGTACTGGACAGATGCCCCATTTTCGCCGTAGGGTGGCATACATGCCTCAAGATACTGATGAGCTTAAACGGATTCGTGAACGTAAAATACAGGCGCTAATCAAGGAGCAAGAGCGCCGTGAAGCTATCAAGGATGAAATCAAAGAACGCGAAAAAGAACGAGAAAAGATCATAGAAACGCTCTTTTTACCAGAAGCCGTTAAATATCTTGAGGAATTGAAAAAAACTAAACCTACGATAGCCAATCGAATTGAAGATTTAGCAATTACCCTTTATTTACGAAGACAACTCATAAATCGGATACCAAAAACTGGCGTGATTTTAGTACAACGGAAATTAGAAGGCGTCGAGCCAAAAATTACGGTGAAACGCCGCGGTGAAGACGAAGTGAGTTTTTATGAAGCTGTTAAGAAAGATTTAGCCGAGTAGTTTTATTGCGAAATAGGTCCATCATGTTGGTTGCCACTATCTCTACAGACGGAAACAACTGGATTAGGCATCTAATATGCCGCTGTGGTTGCCTCTCCAGTTGAGGTCTCTTTTAAAATCCGACCTTCCCTATTTTGGAGTGAAACTCTCACCACACTAACTGCATTTGCCCCCCAAATAGTTCGCTTAACATCGCGTTCCAGCATTTTAACCGCGGAATCGTTACTCAGTTCCTGAAATGCACCAGGACCTAGATGAAGCAGAAGGTGCAAAATAGTTCCAGCTTCTTGGAAAAGAGGATCGGGGGCAATATCCATTTCCGATGTTTCTGATGTGGCCATGACAAGTTGTGGTTTCCAATTGAAATAACGTTTACGAGCTTCCTTACGAATATTAACCAATCCAGCACAACAAAGAACTTCAATAACATCATAAAGTCTTCGTTTTTCCTGTAATGGCAAGCCTAGATGCATAAGGAGCGTGTTGGCCGTATATTCTTGTTCTGGATGATCTCGTAAAAAGGCAATAACGTGCCTAGCTACTTCGCCTAATTTCATGTCGATATCCTCGCCCAGTCCATGGAATTTTAAGGTTAGCCGCATGGCTCCTCTCTGAAAGGAATAACCAGCAAGTAGGTTACACCTTTGGACCCAAGATTGGCATCCCTCAAAACATCAGGTGTGTTCCTATTCTTTCCACTTTCTTGTTAAAAAGTACTGGTAATACCAGAAGAATGCTTCAAAAAGAACTTAATCCAAATGAAACACACTGAAAGAGTAAGTAAAAGGAGAGAGCTTATATCATTAGATTTCATGCTAGTAAGAGTGGGGCAAGGCTGGTAGGTATGCGCAATAACCGCGTATGGCTCTTTATAATTGTCTTCCTTCTTTTCTTAGTCGTTGTGCCCCTCCCCCCCAGCGTTTCAGCTTTTAACTACGTTCACTTTTGGCGAGTTCATTTCTCGGGATCGATCGAACCAACGGGAAATGATTCATTACCAATCTCACCATATTGGGACTATATTGGCAATACAACATGGCAAACAAGTGAACAACTTTCCTTCCAACTGACACTAAATAACTCCCCGATTATGCCTACCGAGTTAGGTATCGACGTCGATGGAAACCCACGTCTAGCACTAAATTTGACTTCAATGCTGGCACCGGAAGAGGTCCTAAGATGGGATGAGGAATGGCTATTCACCGTAGCAAATCGACGCCCATTGCTACCACTTATTGGTATCGCGCAATCAGGACGCCTTGGAGACATTGAAGACCTATTAGGCACCGATGATTACTTGTTGTACATTCAGGCAACGTCCTTATGGAAAACATGGAATATTAGCCTCATTGAACTTGCACAGCTTATCCGTGAAGAACTTCCACAAGAACAACAAGATAATGTTCTTGCCCTAATATATGCAACAATCCAATGGATACAAAGTAATATTGCCCGTTCAAGCGGGGTTACTGAACCACAATATCCTGAAGAAACCATTGTGAGTCAAAGAGGTGATTGCGACGACCAATCCAATCTTCTGATTGCTCTGCTCCGCATTTTTGATATTCCAAGTTATTTAACAACAGGCCATTGGTTTCAAGAGGGCGCACGAACAAGTGGTTTTATTTGGGGGTCTGTAGAGGAGAATGCGTACCGCTATGTTGATTACCAAAACTCCGCTGGTCATGGTTGGACTATGGCATTTGTACCACCATGGGGATGGTTACCCTTCGATCTGTTTACATTAGAACCGGGAACAGATGCTGCTAGGGCCTACACGGATTCTCTTTTTGCCTCGAATTTGCCATTCGTTACACTTTGGCAAATTATTACCAGCGATTATATTGCTAAACGACGAACAGAAGAAGCGAACTTATTTTCGTATCAGGTCCATCGAATTGAATTAGAGGAATGGTCTTCTCTTGGTTCGGTTCCAATTATTGATACTGAGTACTTGGTGACTAATATGGTAACACTAATTGCCCTCATCATCACACTGGGTTTTCTAACGTTTCTAGTTGGACTTACCATTCGACGACAACCACAGGAGAAGCCAAATCATGACTCCACAGCCCCCACCCAGTAAGCTCTATACGGACTATGTATTTGACGGCAATGAATCTGCACTTCAATTCTGGGGATCGATTCCACGGAACATCAAAGAAGCGATCACCCTAAGCACTCCCTTGATGAACGCATACCCCAAGAAACAACCCATCTTCACTCAGGAACGCCTTAGTTTACTTTGCAAAACCATCAAATCCATTCATCGAAAATTCAATATGCTCACGCCACAGGTTAAACGGAATCTTACAAAGCTTGAAGACCAGGGGGCAGTAATCGAAGCAGGACACCAACCAGCCGTCCTAGGAGGACCAGGCTTTGTTATTAACAAAATTGCATCAATTACAAAGGTGGCCTCAATCCAACAGTCCACACCCGTTATGTTTGTTGGTGATCACGATCATGAACAGAAAGAATTGACAGTTATTCATTTGCCAAGCCCAGGACCACGAGGGCTTACCTTTTCGTTACCCGTTCCCAAAGAGTACAAAATGTCACCCATGCACGTTCTACCACTTCCACCCAAAGAATGGCTAAAGCAAATCATTAAGAAATTCATATCAACGTATCATGAGCTAGTAGCAGGATCTAGAAAACAAAGCCTTAGTGTGTATGAAAAAAGAGCGGGTATCATTCAAAATCTTCTGGAGTCAACCTATGACAGAGCACAAACTATCTCAGAATGGACCACCTTTCTTTGGATGCGTATTACTAACCTATCTCAGGATTGTGGTGTACTATTCCAGATATTTTCAAATCCCACAATACGCGAACTGATGTTACCTGCATTTGAATATCTGCTAACTGAAACAAATCGACAAACCTTAATTCAGGCACTCAATAGAAGCGCCCTTCAACTTGAACAACAAGGATATGGACCAGCAATAGGTAGGCGAGCAGACAATTACGTTCCGTTCCATATTGAATGCCCTAGCTTAGACTGTAATCGAACACGCCTTGATCCTACACTTAGCCTGAACTCGTCAGGAACAGATACCATCATCTCAGCTGAGTGCCCTAAATGTAACACGACTCATACAATTGAGGTCAAAGCAACTGCTCCCGATCTTGAAGATTGGAAGATGTATCTTTCTCCACGTGTTGACACCCGCGCATTTCTTGTGCAAAGTTATACACCAGTTATCATCCACATTGGAGGTTCTGGGGAAACAAGTTATCATGCACAAGTTTCACCTGCCCTCCATGCAAATAATAGCGTCGTTCCAATTTTCTTTCGATACACTCGCCTTTACTATGAAAACCCATGGACAAACCACACAGCTCAACGACTTCTGCGTGGGAATCTCACGCCGCTAAATCATGATGAACTACAAAGACTAGAGTCTGCAATTAATACCGGATACAAAGAAAAGAATACAGGCGTTGTACAATCTTTATTTGCTGCCTGCAAAAAACACATCAGCGAAACCGCAACACGCCTAATCAGTGCAGAATCTCAACTGGAGACAGAAAGGAAGGAATTGATTATTCGCCAGCGTGAGATAACTGATCCTTCACTCAAAAAAGAAAGCCAAACACTTATCGGAACTCTCACGCGGCGTCGACAACTACTTCAAATTTATTTATCACAGATGTTTGGTCGCTATTCCGCTGAACGGATTGGCCAAGAAGTGAGTTTCATCTGGATTGACGTGGCCATGTCAATAAACCCAGAGAACCACTTTACAAGACTCCTTTCCCATTACCAGGAATATACTCCATCTGCAGCAACGTTTTATTTAGTAGATAATGGTTTGTAATATCGAGACTTGGCAAGATTATTTCTATTGGACTTGCTCAAATCCGAGCAAACTAAAATGGAAGTTCTAATAATAATCCAAGATCGACGAAGTATCTGACTACATTTACCTCCCTTCTATATCGTTATGGCAAAACAGAGTAAACACTTGATATTACTCTTGAAGTACAGTTTTGTATACAGCCTCATATTGTGGTAGAATCTTTTCAGGTGTGTGATTTTCAAGGATTGATTGTCGAGCCGCTCTGCCAAGTTCACCAGCAAGTGAAGTGTCTGTGAGGACGGCATATAGTTTTTCTGCGAGGGCATCAATATCTCCGAAGGGGACGAGAAGCCCGTTTTCACCATCTTTGATAATCTCAGGGATTCCGCCCACATCTGTTACGACGACTGGGAGACCGCAGCTCATTGCTTCAAGAAGGGAGAGAGGCGCCCCTTCTAATTCAGAGCTTAAAGCAAAAACATCAGCACATCGAAGATACTGATAGACATCACGCTTAAACCCAGGGCAGTTGACGCGATTATTTAACTCAAATTTCCGAATAAGCCGGTCAACTTCAGGCCGAGTAGGTCCATCCCCAAGTAGTAAGAGTTCAACATTAGGAACTTTGTCAGCAATTTGAGCGAATGCTGTTACTAAGTCACTAACCCGCTTAATTGGACGGAAATTTGAAACATGGATTAATTGCCGCTTCTCATCACCGGAATTATATTCGCAAGAATTTGGTTTGAAAATTTCAGTATTCGTGAAATTAGTGATAGGTTCAACAGAGCATCGGATTCCAAGAGTTTGTTCAGCTGTTTGACAGATATGTTTGGTAACACATGTGACCGCATTAGCAGCTTCGACTGCATAACGAGTTGCAGGTTGATATGAGGGATCTGCACCAAGTGTGTGGACATCACTACCATGTAATGTGACAACATAAGGAACACCAGTCATTTGCTGCGCAATGAAAGCAGATAGCGCATGAGGGATGGCATAATGTACATGAATAAGATCCAGATGGTGCTTTTGGACAACTTGTGCCATTCGAGATGCAAGAGCTACCGTATAAGGGGGATAGCGAAAGAGCGGGTATTCTAAAACGTCAACAAGGTCGACCTTGACATTCTCGTGCCGACCTTCTTGTAATTCGAAGGGAACCTCATAAGTAATAAATCGAATTTCATGACCCCGTTTGGCCATTTCGACACCCAACCGAGTGCCAAGAAGACCAGATCCACCAATGCCTGGGTAAACAGTGACACCAATTCGCATAATCAGTCTCATTGGACGCAGTCTTTCACGCCCTTATGTGTTACCTTGTCAGAAAAAAACCGTAAAAACCTCCTGCCAGCAAACCTTTTGGAAAGAACCCGGTGTACTATAGTACATGCCAAAATCAACTCCTCGCCGCCTACTAATCATCGGGGCTCACCCCGATGATGAAACGTTTGGATGTGGAGGAACAATCGCTCTTGAAACCTCCCAAGGGTCTCATGTGACTGTTTGCTGTCTTACAGGAACTGGAGCACGACATCGGGAGTTGAAAGCCGCTTGTAAAGTCCTGGGAGCGAAGGTTATTGCCTTAAAAGCGAAGGATTTGAGTCCTAGAGTAAAAGATGTGACAAATACCCTCATCCCAATCATCCAACAAGTTCAGCCGGAAGTAATAATATCACATAGCGCCCCAGATTATCATCCGGATCACCAAGTTGTACATCAAGCTTTCCAACGAGCGGCGGAATGGGCAGGTCACTCTACACAGTACAAACAGAAGGCCTGGCGCCCACAACGATTGTTCAGCATGGAAATCAATAACCTTTTCGCAGAACCATCTGTGTTAATTGATATTTCAGAGGTTATTGCGTTGAAAACCCAAGCAATCTCTGAATATCACAGCCAACTAAAAAAAGCCGACGATTACTATCTTTCCTTCAATCTCCAAAAAGCCCGACTCCGCGGCCTTCAAGGTGGATGTGAGTACGCTGAAGCATTCCGAGAAGTGCTATTGCCAGTACATGGTCCTTTCTACAATCCCACACCCACAGCAAAGACCATCTTCTGAATTAACTAACCTTCAATTGGAGGCTGAATTCGAATTCGAGAGTTCTTTATCTGCTTCACCCAGTCCTTAAAAGCGGAACTAGGAGGTTGATTTTGATAAAGGTCCTTACGATTCGCTTCAAGCAGGTTATATTCTAATCCCAACACTTCTGCAACAGTCATTACCTGGTTCCCCTTTTTGCTAGCACGTTGCTGGATTGAACTAAGCCATGCATACCACTCTTTATCTCGTAAAAGGTGGTGATCCACAATCGTCATGGGAATTTGCTCCGTGAGGGCTCCAAGAATATTACCCGCACTTGAAAGTACTTCAGAAGAGACTCGTTCTGGCGAGAGATAAGTTGGAGGACCTGCAAGTATCAAGACGTCTGGCTTTTGCTTTATAATCCATTCAGCGGTTTCCTTTACCATCGGACCTTGAACATCAGAGGCCTGCACCATAGAAAAACTGCCACACCGAATGGCTGTCATAATAACCCATCCGAGTTTAGTTCCACTTTCACCATGAGGGACTGCCGGTGAGAACCGAATCAAGGTTTCTCCTGATTTCGTTGCCTTGCCATCTGCATAAACAACTTCTTGAGCAATCTTTCGAACTTTGCGCATGAAATTGTAGCCACGTCCCTGCTGTGAATAGTTGATTCGCTTTCGAATATCTTTACACCATACTCTTTTCTTACTATACATCAATTCTGCGTCATCTTGAGTAGACCAAAAATATGCATAGTTTTCAAAGAAAGGCATGAAATGGTCATGGTGAAAATGGGAGACTACAATTAGATCAGCAGATTGCGCAATTGCGATAATCTGTTTTCTGAGGGTTTCGAGAAGGCGATACTCTGTGGGATGCGGATGATACTGATCACGGAACCCTAGAGCCACACCAGGATCAATGAGAATGGATGTATCAAGTGTTTTAATATGAGTAGCAAGACTCCGCACGCCGAGACTTTCAGCAGCCAAAGGTGTAATTTCAAGTTCACGGCTAAGCTGAATCTTACCTAGACTTGCAGATTGTTTTCCATCCATATCCTATTACTCCAAGGAGTATTGAGTCGATTCACGGGTACTATCCCATTACTTGTGCATATATTCTCCTTTGAAATCCAAAATAATGAAATGAAAGTAATAGCTCCTAGGAAAAACGAGAATTAATGGAGTTCGAAGCGCATATCTGAGCCCCGAACCCCGAGCTGAGGGATAAGTTATTTGATTAAATCTTCAGGTTTAGGAAGTTTTTTGATTTGTTCAGGTTGTTTCCCAAATTGAACTCCTGATTCGGCTTCCAAACGTTCTGTATAAAGTACTTCACCTTCGACTACTGCATCATGTTCAATATAGATTTCCCGCCCATAGAGGTTCTTCACTCGAGCGCGTTCTTCGACACGAATAGAATCACCATGAAATGAATCTCCTCGAGCTTTTTCCTCGACCGTGATTTCAGTACCCTCAACAAAGCCTGAAACTTCACCCCGTCTTCCAATTCGAAACTCATCTGCTGCGATAATATGTTTACCTCGGATTGATCCGCCAACATCAATACGAGGAGATTCAATCGTCTTAGCAGCCCTCAATGACCCGCCAATATCGATTTTTTCCCCAACAAAGAGGTTTGTACCAACCTCGACAGATCCACCAACATCCAATTTTTCTGTCAAAGTAAGCGATAGTTCGGCTTTGACGGCACCACCCACATCAACGGATTTGCCTTTGGCCTCTCCTGTGAATTTCGCAGCACCACCAACATCGAGCTCTTCAAAGGAAACATCACCAATACCTTTGAAGCTGCCACCGACATCTATACGGAGGATTTTAGAGTTAGGACCTACGACTACGGCACCACCGACATCGATACTTCCAATTTCAACGGCACCGTCAGCTTTGAAAGCGCCGCCAACATTTACTTTGCCAATTACACCCGTATTACACTTAACAGCCCCACCAACATCAAGAACATTGGTATTGATTTTTCCCTCAAGCTTCACTGCACCTCCCACTCGAATTTCCTCAACTTCAGCATCGCCTCCGACTCTTAGGGCACCACCAATTGAGACCCGGCTAGCGTGTAGATCTTTTCCTACATTTAATGCAGCACCAATATCAATTCGGTTCGCGGTTGCTGATCCCGAAATAGTCAATTGACCACGCTGTACATTCACCGATCGGGCAACCGTTAGGTCTCCATGGATTTCAGAAGTATTTTTACCATCGATCTCGAGGTATTCAGCTTTCAAAGAACCTTCAATTATTACATCTCCTCGAATAGATACTCGTCCATCCACAACGATTGTATCACCTTTTTCAGGAAAAATCTGTGGACAATTTTTCAGTTCCACATCACCTTTGATGTGACCTAATTTGAGATCGCGTTCATTCTTGAACCGAAATTTTTCATTCATTTGAAATGTCTCCATGTACTTTACTGATAAAAGCAGAGTGTTCTTTCTTTAAAAGGCGGACTCACAATTTGGGGTCACATAATGTTACTTTACTAACATGTTGTGAAATAGTGACGGAATCTTAACGCATTTCGAATAGTTAATAGCAAACATTGGAATATGCAGCTCTGGTGAGAAGGATTTGCCGACTCAAGAACCAGATTATTCGAATTACTTGATTTATTTATCCCGAATTTCGGGTGCGGGCGGCCTTATGGCGGGCTTCCTCTTCACAGTCCTCACTTTGCTCCTTACTCAACTCCCCCTTCCAACCACAATTCAATCACAAGCAATCTTACTCTTCTTCAATGCCCTATTCCTTTTCAGCATATACCTCGTCGGTCATATCAGTGTCCTGATGACCTATTTCTGCAAAAACGTCCCCCCAATGACTCCCTTCATACGCGCCGGTTATTACTTGTCCCTCCTTTTCTTTGTCCTCTCAGCCTCCGCCCCCACATGGCTCTTCTTCCTTTGGAACCTCAGCTACCTTACAATCGCAAGCTTCATCATCTGGATAATTTTCACAGTAATTGTTCTCAACTACATCTATCGTCCTCTCCGACACTACAAAGAAAGTCGTGCCCGCATTCTCAGGCTTCCGATGCCCAAAATTAAAAACACATGAAAAGGCTTCTGTGAACACGGTCAAAACTTATCATTATCAAAGATACTCCCCTTCAATCGGGGTTAATCAGCGAGCCGACTAGCTATTAACATGTGAGTAAATCTCCAAGTTGGGGTCACATAACATAACCATACTCTCGTTGTGTAAAAATCTGGAATCCCGGCGATGTCCGTTCCACTTTATTGGAACACCAAAGGACTCCCAATAGGAACACAGTTTCTTGGCCCTTTTGGTGACGAAGCTACACTATTTCGGCTCGCTGCACAACTGGAAACTGAAAGTCCATGGAAAGACCGTAGACCTCCGAGCTTTGATGATTTTCGAAAAGTTGGTTTAACTGACGCCTTTTACTCACAGAATCAGGTAACGCTCACATTATGTGGCGAAGGGGAGAACTATCACTAATACCATGACCCAGTACCATCCGATTCCTCGACTTATTGTGATCCTTATGTTGAATTAGTATTTCACATAGTAACCTGTTGCCTATAATGAAATGAAAAATACGTGCATTTTTTCATGAGAACCTTCTATACTTTGCAGTTCTATACAACAAGCTTCATCGTATCCTCGGTTTCGACAGATTGCAATTGCCGCAGGGTGATAGGCATAATATATTACAGTCTTAAATCCCCGCTTTCGCATGAACGCTTCAAAAAAATCAAAGAGTTTCTTTCCATACCCCCTTTCTCTATGCTCTTTCATCAACCAGAGTTCATGCAATTCAATAAACTCACAATGTTTTCCTAAAAGCTTCAAGAGGATTTCTGTGTCTTCCACATCTCGGGGATTTCCCGGTTTATGTTCTCTTGTGCTGGATTTGTGCCAAATAATATCCCCAATAATTGTATTTTCCTCTGTCATGACGATGAGCTGCGATGGATCCTGTTTTATGTAGTCCTTTTCCGTTTCACCAAGTTTGCCCCATAAGGCCTCATAGTACTGTTTGAATACCTCAAAATCGTACCCCACATGAATTTCCATCCTCATTCTACCAAGAAGAAAAACATGGTTCAGACCTTAAAAATCTTTTAACAGCAAAATCTAGCCTTACTGAACCTTTTTTCATTTGGATGCGGATTCTTCTCAAAGACAGAAAAACCGAGGATTTATGTGCCTTGAATGCTTAGCTAACCTCGTTCTTGGGGAGATGCAGCGGTAAAGGCATCAGAACTCGGAAAACAGTTTGTATTAATTGAACGTGACACCCTCGGTGGAATATGCGTGAATTTGGGTGATTCCTCATTTTACTTCAATGATTTCTACCGGGCAAAGTTCTTCTGCGGTTTTAACACAATCTTCCAGATTGTCAGGTACTATTCCTTCCCCTAGCTCATGGGTTGAAGTTTGGAATTCCTCTTTGATTTGTGCTAGTCCATCTTCGGGGCTGAGTTCGAAAACTTCTGGGCAGTATGTATGGCAGTTACAGCAAATAATGCATTCCTGCCGATCGATGATAGTTACCCGAAATGGCAAATTGTTTCACCGATTTTTAAACAACTTCTAAATTTTATCTGAATAGATAAGATTTCTAAAAGTTTATCGGAAAAATTAGATTACAAAACAAACAGAAAAGCGATAGCTGTAGCCAGTCTTCCCTTAAGGTTTTTTAATCATCATACATGAATTTCTTCGATTTCTCATACATGTATTTCTTCGATGCAAGACTAAATTGAAGAGTGGTTATACGAAGACATATCAGAGGTTAACCTAGCAAGTCTATTGATTTCATTCTCATGGTGAGAAATTGTGCCTAAAATAATAAAGTTTGCTTCACTTTTCTCTCCCTTATTCCGATTAAAGAATTATCTAAAACTTTTACAATTTTAGAATTGAAACCAGCGAGTTTATTCAGTGAATTGAGAAGTGATTGAATTATCGCTATCTAGTATACGTTTTTAATTATTCAAGCGGTTACATCAATCAAGATTCAGTAGATAGTGGGCAATCATAATCCCAGCATAGACCCCAGTTCCCACGGCAGTAGCAATTGATTGGGTTATGGGTCGGACGTCTCCCGCGGCCCATACACCTTCAACATTGGTAGCCCCACGATGGTCGGTGATTATACTTCCTCGATTATCTACTTCGATTCCCATTGATACTGCTAAATCGCTACGGGGAACTCCAATCCATGAAACAAAAAAAGTATTACACTCGAAAATTTGTCCGTCGGTACTAAGAAGTTGCTGACGTTTTCCAGGTTCCAATATCTTAATTTCTTTAATGAGCCCATGGGTCCATTCAAACCCAGATTGATTCAGAATAGATTCCGCTTCTTTAGTGAAAGGAGCGTATCCATCTTCGGTCATAAAAATGCGAATACGCTTTGCAAAAGGTTGGATGCTTCGAGCAACATGCAATGCGCTATTTGCGGTTCCAGCATTTACTATTAATATGTCTTTTCCATAAGTTTGCGGGCTATCACAATCAGGGCAGTAATAGCTCATATGATCTTTTGCTGCAAATGGGAGCCATTTTTTCCAGTCGCCATCGACTTTGGGGTGTTTCCGGGCAATACCGGTTGCCAAGACGATTGTTTTGGCATTAAAAAGAAGAGGTGTAGATTTGGAAGTTTTGATTTGCACTTGAAACGAGGGAGTTTGACCTTGAATGCTTATGACATTTCCGAAGAGGGTTTTTACGTTGAATTCACTGAGTTCCTTTCGTAGTTTCCGTAGGATATCGTTACTAGCCTTTAGTGGTTGAACACCGGGATAATTGTGAATGGGAGTATTAGCAAATTGCATCGGAGAAGTCTTTCGATCTACGACGAGAACTTCACGTTGGTGAAATCCCAGATGCATCGCAGCAGCGATTCCAGCCGGTCCGCCGCCGACTACTATTACATCATAGTTGGTTGTTCCGTTTGTCATGGGTTCACTCCTCTCATGCTAAAATGGCGTGACGGGTTCTTGCATCGGCATTCCTACAAATCCTATCATCCGTTTGTACATTTCTAGATACTGACGTCCACGGGTTGTAACTCTGAAAAGGCGGCGTTTTTCCTCTTCGACAACTTCGACTAACCCACGTTCTTCTAAGAATTCAAGTATGTTCTTTGCCCTATCCACAGGTAAGTTTGTTGACCGAGCTGCACGGGTAAGGGGGCAATAACCATGAATAACGATGATTCGAATGAGCATTGCGTAAATATCATATCTCGTCCGTTTGTGAATCGGACCCTCCAGTGAAATTTTCATCACCTTCATCATTTGTGATTACTGATGCTGTGGAGTCATCATGAATTTCTTTAAGATCTTCGTCCACTTTAGGTTCTTGTATTGGCTTTTCCTCAGGTACATCTTTTCCATAGCGAATTAATTCTCGACCAATGATGGTGAAGATTACCCCCACCCAAGCAAAGCCTTGATATTTGTTCATAAATGTCGCAAGGTCAAGGGTTCCAAGGAGATACATCTCGGCTAGATTCCAGATGAGACCCAAGAGACTCATTCCAGCGCCAATACCAATCATCTGGACAGCGGTCCGATGGCGACCTAATATCAACAGAAGGCACCCCAGGATGACGGTCCATCCACCCAAAAATGAGAGAAAGGCTAGAATCGAAAGGGCGATAATCAGAATGTCGGCTATAAGTTGATTGGGGCTAATACTGATAGCGATTTGGATTGCCCACCCCCAGAACCCTGTTGAGGTTCCATAGTAACCTGTTAGAATGAGAATTATGCCTCCTATTCCTGAAAAGAATAGAGCCGCGATGTTTCGTTTGTGCATATAATCACCTTGCATTTAACAAGCATCAGAGAAAAAATGCTCTCATCAAATGTGCGCTAATACCCAGTGTTTATCCTTTTAAACCCGTTCTACGTTACGAAATTGCAGCATCTATTGACACCTAAAGGCGTCTCTTGAAAAGGTTTTTCTACCGTTACATCAAGAGGGACGAACACACCGAATATAATTCGAGGTTACAACAATGGGAAAACGCATAACCGAAATCACACAACTCCTCGATGAACTTGACGTCAGATATGAACTTAAAGACGAAACAGTCGTCGCACTTTGGAAGACCGATAAATGGGAAAATCTCGTTGTAAACTTTATTTTCAGCCCAAATGATATCTGGCTAACCATTGTAGGTTGGCGCAAATTCCCCAAGCTCTCTAGTAAGCAAAAAAGTGAATTCTATAGGATGCTACTCCAAGAGGCGTGGAACTATAATGGGACAAAATTCTGTTTAGACCCAGATGGAGATTTAGCTGTCGTTGTGGAGACAGCCGACACTGAGATTACCACAGAAGAACTTTCACGGTATATTCGTCAGGTGCTGAATGCAGCTGATGAAATGTATGAATGGGTCCCAAAGAAAGCTTGGAAAGAATAATCTGAAATGACAGATATTGGTTTATTCTTTTTACTTGAACTCAGAATTAGGATTTTGTGTATTTTCGGCGATTTAGATTAAGCCCAAGAATTTTCAGAACATCAGCAACTTTGACTAAGGTGCTAACACAACCATCGCGAAAAAGAAGAATGGCACGACCAATAATACCTAGTTTTTGGAGAAGAAGTCCACCGAGGAGAGCTTCTTTTTCACAGGCAATTCCGAGGATGGCGTGAGGTTGGCTGAAGTCGATAATCTTTTGAACCATAGTGCCGCCTGGAAGAATATAAATACCTTTGTAGCCGAGTTTTTCTGCGGCTTCAGTAATTTGGTGAACTTGACATTCAATGTTGCAGTGTTGGCAGACGTAACCAAGTTCACCTAGAGGAGCTTTACAATTGGACTCACGAAGACACTGTGGAACAAAAACAATGCGTTCCTTCGGTGGGATTTTCTGGAATTTCTCTTGATTTTCTTTGTTCATTCTTCGGATGTATGCTTGGATGACTTCTTTCTCGGTGCATCCATTCTTTTTTGCTTTCGCTTTGATTCGACTTAGCACTTCCATTTCAATTGGGAAATCGCTCATTCATAGGAACTCCAAACAAGAGGAAAGGTGGATTGGGCGGCTCTACTCAGAGACAGGACACCATATATATGTATCAGTAGCGCCAGTGAGTTTTCTTCAAGAAAGTGAATGAAATGGACAAGGAAAACGTTGGCACTATTTTCATTCTCATCGGTCTTTTTGTCTATGGAATTCATCCGGTAGTAGTGGAGTTTGGAGGATTACTTGTTACTCCTCTTTTGTTTGCATCCATTGCGGCGTTCATCGCAGGATTCATAGCATTGATCTTCACACGAAAATCCACGGCATCAATAAACCGTGATATTTCTCGTGCGGATATACTTCGATTAATTATGGCAGGTGTTCTAGGCACCTTTCTGGCTTTCACTTGCCTGTTTATCGGATTGCAATTTTCAAGTGCAAATAATGCAGCAATTATTCTTCGGTCTGAACTCGTTTTTGCTTTGGTTTTTAGCTATCTATTTCTGAACGAGACAATCTCAGCACGCCAATTGGTCTGGATGGCTTTAATGGTTTTTGGAGTTTTGTTAGTCGTTGTAACCAATCAATTAACCGCTTTAGGAATTGGTGATATATTACTCCTGATAACTCCGATTGCTTGGGCAGCAGGGCACACCTTTGCCAAACCCACTTTACAGCGTGTATCTTCATGGACAGCAGTGGCTTATCGAAATCTTGTCGGTGGATCTTTACTATCACTTCTAGCATTAGGTGTGATTTTTCTAGGAGTACCAATTCTTTACACTTCCAACTTGTTTCTTATTTACGGTGTAATCCTTGTCGAAGCAATCGTTATTTTACTCGCCCATAGCCTATGGTACGAAGGAATTAGCCGAATTAACCTCGCAAAGGCAACCGCGTTGATTGCGCCTGCCCCACTCGTCACATTCATCCTTTATGGCGTGATCTTCCGGATTCCCCCTTCTCTGTGGCAATTTATTGGAGCTGTAATTGTCATTGTTGCAACGATTTTTCTTGCTCGAGAAGTTAGTCTTCGCCGTGAATCAGATTTTCCTGAATCCCTTTAATGATAAATATAAACTAAATTCAGAACAAACTCAAAACAAACAAGAATAGGCAGTTGAGGAAGCTGCCGAAGCTCTAAGTTTCCTTCGACACCTAACGATTTTTTCCAGTATCTAACGGCAAGGTTTATAACTGAATTGAACTCAGCTCGGCAAAAGAACACAATCTATGTCGATCTATTCCCTGAGAAATCCTATATCTAGAATTTATTTGATAATACCCTCTGAGATGAATTCCCATGTTACCGCTTGATCCATTGAGTGTACTAATTGTCTTTTTCGTTATGGGCATTCTGGCACTGATTGCGTATAAAGGAAGAATAGTCACTAAATCAGGTCTTGTTACAGCTTTCTTTCTAGGCATTACTGTATGGCTGCTAACTTCATGGACATGGTTTTTTATTCTACTCATCTTTTTTGTTGTGACCGCCCAGTTTACCCATTATAAATATAAGACGAAACGGCAGCATGGTGCGGCACAGGAGAAGGGAGGTGCACGGGATTGGTCTCATGTTCTTGCGAACGGCGGATTGCCTTTGAGCATTGTGCTCTTTGGTGTTTTGACAATTTTGTTTTTTGGTCAGATAGACGCCTATGGGCGTGTTGAGGTTGGTTTTGGCCCTATGGTGATTCCGGCATCGTTAGTAATTGCTGTTGCCTTTGTTGCATTTTTGGGTGCAGTAGCAACAGCAACCGCTGATACATTGGCCACTGAAATTGGATTACTGAATCCACTGCCGCCCCGTTTAATATCGAACCCCAGAAAAGTTGTTCCACCTGGAACCTCTGGAGGTGTCTCCGTGGCAGGAGAACTTGCTACAGTATTAGGAACATTGCTTATCGGTGGATTGGCAGCAATTCTTGCGGCACCGTTCTGGATCAATGTGTTTGGAACCACATTGATGCCTGAACTAGCAGGCATCGCACCTGTTACGTTTATGCTCGTTGCCATGGTAGGGGGTATTATTGGTTGTACTATTGACAGTTTGTTGGGGGCGACGATTCAAGGACATTGGTCATGCAATGTGTGTGGGAAACAAACCGAGAAAAAGACTCATTGTGGGGAACAGTCAGCATATCTTCGGGGTAATCGGTTTCTTGATAATCATATGGTTAATCTTGTTTCTTGTCTTATTGGAGCCTTTGTAGCTATTGGACTGTTTTTATTTTTACTTGGAATTGGCTTCGTATAATCCTGTAAAGCATTTTGGAAAATTAGCTGATGGAAAAAAGGCCGGGTTAAACAAGTTGAATGTTGTCTAAATCATCCACGTGTAGTTTTCCTATACGGCTTGCTGTGTTTAGTACTTGTTCAAGTTCCTTTTGATCAACTTCCAATGTGAAATGCTGTTTCAATCCAGCTAAAATATCTTTTATGCTAAGTGTTCGTTTCATGTCGCCGTCAAAAAGTTTGATAGTAAGGTTTCGCAAGTCTTCAAATCGGTTCCAGAACCAAATAAACCACACCCACTCACTTTGTTTAACAGAATAGTAATCTGGTTCATGCTCTGAAATCGTCAAATAGAGCATAACCGCGGTTTTCACTTTTTTAGCTCCGAGGTTGTTGACATATTTAAGAGTCTGGACCGCAGACCGTCCTGTATCAACGATATCATCAATAATAAGAACACGTTTACCCTTGACGGGTAAAGGTGATTGAACAGGGATAATGGCATCTTCTTGATGTTCAGCTGTTGTGTCTAGCCAGTGTTCGACTTTTAGGGCATGAAGATTGGAATTCCCCATGAAGTCGGACATCAAGCGCCCAGGAACGAAACCACTTCGTGCGATAGCTAAAAGAAGTTCTGGTTCGTACCCCGAGTCTGTAACTTTAAAGGCTAGTTTCTTGGACATATCATAGATCTCGTCAAAATCGACGAATTGGCATTTTATCGGTTCAACCATTAGATACAGCTCCTAAAGAGCAGGTACAAGCCCACAAGGTTGCACTTCCATAAAAGTGTCTAGCCAAATCAGCTAGCCATCACATGTTTGAGTACATGTAGAGCACGAAGCGTGATCCATTTTGAAGGTTGGTTTTTTCTTTCGATGTCTTGCCAAAATTTACCATTGAAGGTATGTTTAAGCACCCACTTTCCATCTGGTTTTTGTGTTTCAATGACTATGTTGATAGCATCCTGCATTCGGGAATCATTGACTTTTAGGCGACTCAGTGTGCCGAGAACATCAAGGATATCCGAATTGTAGAAGAGAGGAAAACCGAAACGTTTCCATCCGGCTTTTTCTTTTCGGCTACCATCAGGATTTCGAAGATATTTGTAAATTTTGTTTTCTAAGATAATCTCAACGACTTGATCGATAATTCCGTCAAGTACTTTGGAACGAAAGGATTTGGGAAAGACCGAGAAACATTTGAGAACTTTGCAAAGCCCCATATAACAGGTTTGGGGGAATACTCCATCTGGGTTGATAGGATAGGCTCGGCATTTCCACCCGCCTTCCTCTCTATCGTTATGGTCTACAAGGAATTGAATTGTTTTTTGGGTTCGTGGATCATCAATGTATCCAAATCGTGTAAGATAATAGAGAATGTTGGCATCCAAGCAACAGGTATCTGAGATCTGGCTGGCATAGCCACGAGAGGTTTTGGGGAGAACTGTAGTGAAGTGACCTGAATTAAGCAGGAATTTAAAGAGATGCTCTATGGCTTTTTCGATTTCTAAAACGCGAGGAACCCCAAGCTCGGCAAGTAAGAGAAGAGTGTGGGTTGTAGCTTTGTATTTGTGTGCGTAGATGTTATTGGACATGTCCCAATAGCCCTCTTGCGATTGGGCATCTAGAAATGCTCTCACAGGTGAAGAATGAATTATCGCCTCCTGAGTTGTCTGAACCTCAGGATCAGTAGGAGATTTACCTTGAAGAAGCTGGAGCGCCCAAAATCGAACACTAGGATTTGACGGTTCAAGCAACCACTCTAATACATCAGGACGTGCTAGGGTTTTGTAATTCATATTTAGGATTAGGCGTAGAAGAATAAAAAGGTTCGAGCAGAGCGCTATTGTTTTCTCACAATTCTAATCCATTAGACGGCACCCTCGAGCGCCTTACCGCATTGGCATTTATCTTGCTTAATTGATATTTGAGGGATGACATTGGTGAGAAGTTTTTTGACTTTGCCGAGGTTTTCGCCCATGGTTTTTTGAACTTCTTCGTGGCTTACAGGTTTCTCTGCATACACATCATAATCAGTGATCATAGAAACATTCGTAAAACAAATTTGTGCTTCCCGTGCTAGGTAGATTTCCGGATGAAGGGTCATGCCGATGATATCGAAGCCCTGAGCACGGTAGAAGTGGGATTCAGCGATTGTTGAAAATTGTGGCCCTTCAATGGTAATAATTATTCCTTTGTAATGATGAGAAAGGTTCAGTGCCTTTGCTTTTTTCGCGATTAAATTCGAGAGGTTTGGGCAGAAGGGTTCAGCCATGGAAACATGGGCAACAAGACCTTCTTCAAAGAACGTACGTTTTCGACTTCGTGTCCAGTCAATGGCTTGATCAGGAATGAAGAGATCTCCTGGCTTAATTTCATCTTTAAGACTACCAACAGCAGAAACTGTAATCAATCGTGTCACGCCAAGTGATTTAAGAGCCCAGATATTTGCCCGATAATTGACTAAATGAGGTGGATAACTGTGATCCCGACCATGTCGAGGAATGAAAGCAACGCGCCGCTTATCCAATGAGCCAATCATGATTTTATCTGAGGGGGCACCGAAGGGTGTATAGACTTTGTATTCTTTGATATCAGTGAAAACTTTGGGATCATACACACCGGTTCCGCCAATCATACCAATTGAAACTTTTTCAGGAGGTTTAACAAACATTTCTCTCACTTCATAGGAGTAAAGAGTAGATTTCCAGAGAAAGGGAAAGGAGGTTCTGCTCTTAAGTCTGTATGTCTAGCATTTTCATATTCGCATATTTGGTCTAAGAGATTTTTTCAAGTTTGACCTCGTTATAGATTTGAAAATCTTTACCGTTCGTTGCTTGTTCTAGCCCAAGAAGGTTTATGGCAGGAGAAACTTTGGTTATATAGGATCGCCAACGCATATCTGTGAATTGTCGTGGAAGGGGTTCGGATTCCATTGTGAATTGAATTTCTTGTGACGAAAATTTGTAGGCTACTTTGTTGTAAATAAAACCATAGGAGAAGAAGGATTTTCGACGAAAAGTGTCATTGGGAACATCATAGAATAGTATTTCATACTTTGATTGATGATTTTGTCCCGTTGGGTTGCTTCATGTATTCCCATAAAGGCTTTACCCCCAAGCTCTAATGAGAATATGGCACTAACATCAACGGTACCGGTTTCATCTAGAACTGATTTTAATTTGCTTTTCATCTTTCCATTCACCGACCAGGAATTACCAATCATTTAGGCTAGATTTGTTTGTCAAACTTGTTACCCTTTTTTAAATTGAAAAAAGCATAGAATCAAGCCTAAATAGTTAATTTGGGCTTCTTAGTCTTCAGAAAAAAAAGGTAAAAATGAATGTAGGTCTGATTAACTGAGTGAGAATTAAACTGAACATACCAAGGCTCAGAATCGCAATTGAGATGGGGATATCGAAGCGATTGAATCTCCCTAGTGGGAGAAAGAATGATGTCTGTTCTTTGTACGCCACATAATGTTTGCCATATTGTCTAGCTAGATGCGACTCTTCTAGAAGAGCTAGACTGACATAGATTAATAGTTGAAAGAACCAGAGGGCAACGGTTGCTTCTTTTGAGAGCCATCCCATTCCAAAGGTATTGGAAAGCCACCAGTAACAGAACGCCGTGAGCCCAAGCGTCGTTAGAAGAAATCCAGTATATTGCGGGTGACGAATGAATCGATATGGCCCTGTTGTGACTAGCCCATCCCTTTTATGAAGTTGAAAATAGATGAATGAATATACAGTTAATAGAATACCTGTAAAAGTCACTAAATTGGCGATTAAAACGCCGATCGACATGAGACTCATCATAAGTAAGTCAGAGATTACCCCAATAATATTCAAGGGAAATTGTGTGAAAAGAATAACCAGAACTGCAAACAGGGGCAACGTCATTAAGCCTACATAAATACCAAGTGTTGGAATCTGCTGCACAAGAGGAACTAAATAGCCACCAATCCGCAATAAAACCGACTGGAGTTTTTGCACGAATCTCATTTTACAAACTCCATAAGTATTTTTCATTAGAATTAGTGATAAGCTAATTCATTAAACTACATTTTAGAACAGCCACAACCAATCAGAAAAGAAACTAGTCAAGAACCCGTCTATTAAAAAATAAGTTCAGAAAATGGATTGTTAGAATTCAGTTTACCAGTGCTTCGAGAGTGAAAAATGTGAACCAAGAACAAGCCCCAGAACGAAATCGAGAGCTTGATTTAGAATCTGAACTTCGTGGACGAACGCTTCGCGTCTATTTTGAAATGTTATCTGCAAAGGAGCCAGTAGGACCCCGACAATTGCAACGCAAATTGGGTTTATCCTCCCCAAGTCTCGCAGCTTATCATTTGGACAAGTTAGTCGAGCTGGGATTGGTTCAACGGGAACGGGGTGAATACACCGTGGAAGAGGTGGTACAAGTCGGAGTTCTAAAGCAATTTATCTGGGTTGGACATCGAGCATTACCGCGACATCTTTTTTATGCTGCTTTCTTCACAACTGCACTAGTTATCTTCCTTATCGTCTATCCCCAGCATTTGACTTTTGGTAATTTTGCGGCCTGGCTTTTCGGAGGTGGAGCTGTTGCTCTGTTTTGGTATGAAACCTGGCGAGCTTATAAAAATCGACCGTGAAAGGAGTGTTCTAAACCGTAGTCTAATATTGTAAGACACACTTCATGAAAGGTGAAATATGATGTCCAAACGCGAGACAACTAAATGGTATTGGCGACGCGTAATATATCTCGTGGCAGGTGCCGCCATAGGTGTCACGGTTATGCTTCTTCCTGCCTTAGTCCATACCATGATGGGCTCGGTATCTCCATTCAATTTAGAACCTACAGCGCCTTCAGTTTTCTCACTTGAACCGCCTACTTCACCTATCGATATAGTTGTTGAATTCATTTGGCTTGCACTTCCAGCGATTTTTGTTATTCTTGTTCTTTATTGGGTAGCTGGTCGACGAACCCGATGGACTGGGTATAATGACGCTGTAAAATGGACACGTCGGTAAGAGCCGAATAATTAAAGAGGACTATTTCTTTCAGAGCATTACTAGTCATAATACGGGCTATTCTCAATCTACAATCGATGGTCTTAAACAAACATAAATTGAGGATATTAGCTATGCGAATGATGGCACCGGAACTTCGAAGACGCTACATTCAATATTTCACAGAAAGAGGTCATGCCATTATTCCTTCCGCGTCGCTCATACCACAGCTTGACCCAACGGTTCTTTTCCAAAGTGCAGGTATGCAACCGTTGGTTCCTTACTTATTAGGGCAACCCCATCCTGAAGGGACGCGGCTAGTAAATGTCCAAAAATGTATTCGAACTGATGATATCGATGAAGTCGGTGATACTTTTCATCTAACCTTCTTTGAAATGTTGGGGAATTGGTCATTAGGAGACTATTGGAAACAAAGTGCCATAGAAATGGCGATGGAATTCCTCCTCAATCCAGAGGTCGGCCTTGGATTAGAAAAAGAGGTTTTACATGTCACTGTCTTTGAAGGAAACGACCAAGTTCCCGCAGATGAAGAAGCAGCTCATGCTTGGGAAACCCTTGGGATACCGCGTAACCATATCCACTACTTACCTTACAAGGACAACTGGTGGGCTCTTGGCGATACGGGACCGCAAGGACCCGATACTGAGATTTTTGTGGATATTGGCTTACCAACCTGTTCAGAAACGTGTCGTCCAGGTTGTGGGTGTGGGAAATTCGTCGAGATATGGAACCTTGTTTTCATGTCCTACAATCGCGCTGAAGATGGAACGTTGACACCCCTTGAAAAAAAGAATATTGACACAGGAATGGGTTTGGAACGAACTCTCCAAGTATTGAACCAATTTCCCAGTGTCTTCGAAACTGATGTTTTCAAACCCATCGTAGATAAAATAAAAAAGATTGCCCAAATCACAAAGCCTTCAACGGGTCAGCAACGGTCGATCCGGATAATTGCAGACCATGTTCGTTCCGCAGTGATGGCTTTAGCAGATGACCAAGGATTAGTGCCTTCTAATGTTGAAAGAGGTTATGTTATTCGTCGGTTAATCCGGGTAGCAATTCGACAGGCATTACAGCTAGGAATTGACGAATTCTTCCTAGGTGAATTAATCCCACCAATTATCGCCTGCCTAGGTAATGAATACGGAGAGCTACTTCGCAATAAGGAACGCATTTTAAGCGAAATAGAAAAGGAGGAGAAAAGGTTTCGTACAACGGTTCGGCGTGGACTGCGAATTGCCGAAAAAACATTAAAGGAGAAAGGAATGCTTACTGGAAAAGACGCATTCACGCTCTTTGCTACTTACGGCTTCCCGATAGAGATGACAGTTCAGATTGCTGAAGAGAATGGTCAGCAGGTTGATTTGGAAGAATTTCGAAAGGAGTTTGAACAGCATCGACAAATTTCCCGAGATGCCACCCAACAAAAATTTGCCAGCGGTTTAGCAGATCATTCCGAGGAAGTTATTCGTCTTCACACTGCAACTCATTTACTTCATAAGGCGCTCCGTGAGATTGTGGGACCTTCAATTTACCAGAAGGGTAGCAATATCACAAAAGATCGCTTACGTTTGGATGTCCAATTAAATCGTAAGCTAAAACCAGAAGAAGTTGAACAAATTGAAAAGTGGGTTAACAAAATCATCCAACGCGATTTACTTGTTAGTTTTAAGGTGATGACACCGGAAGAAGCTCGGATGCAGGGTGCACTAGGATTCTTTGGTGAAAAATATGGTGAACAAGTCAAAGTATATTCGGTTGGAAATGTATCCCAAGAAATTTGCAGTGGACCTCATGTTAGTCGAACTGGTAAACTTGGGACATTTCGCATCATGAAGCAAAAACGCATTGGAGCAGATACTCTTAGAGTGCGGGCGATCCTTGAATAGCCTGATGAACAATGTCTAGCATTATGAAAATAAGATGATAAATTCTGAAAACCGTTAGATTTCTTTTGATCCCTTCTTCAATGGGAGCGGCATGATATACATTTGAGAGACGTACTTAGTTCCTCCGCAAGCACATTGCCCCTCTTTTTTGAAAACGAAATCTTCCTTTTCCCAGACTCGTTCACTAGTGCGGTTACACTCTTCGCAACGCAACTGTACGACGACACCAATCCTCTTGTATTCAAGAATGTATCGATTTAATCGACCGTTGACAGTTCCTGCGATACCATAAACCAACATGGAAAATGCAAAGGTTATGAACATAACATAATAGAACCATTCAGGTAGGATGACTAGGGGAGTACCCCAGATAAATGGGATGAAATTGCTATACACAAGGATGCCCAATTGGATCATGAGTACAATGAGAATGGAAGAGGAAAGGTAACCCATGATGCGGCTAGTTCGCGAATAGGATTGAATTCGTTCAACCAACCTTCGGAGTTGATCAATAGTAGGTTTGGGTTCTTGCCAAGGTTCTACTGTCATGGTCGTTCTAGTGGCGTAGTAAACAAATGCTTTTAAGGCTTCCGAAGCTGCACCTAAATTGATAGGAGCAAAGAAGGATATGTCCAATCCAGAATGGAATGCAATGCGCCAAAAATCACCAGTTGTAGCCGTGGATGCTGTCATCCAATCTAAAGATCAAGGAGTCGTGTTCATTCAGCGGCGATATCCACCTTTTCAAGGGCATTGGGCTTTACCAGGAGGAAAGGTTGAAATTGGTGAAACCGTTGAGGAGGCAATAATACGCGAGGTTAAAGAGGAAACGGGATTCGATGTCAAACCATTTCGATTGATTGGAGTTTTTTCTGATCCAGCACGAGATCCCCGAGGTCACATGATAAGCATCGCCTACACTGTGCGAATAGTGAGCGGATCTCTTCAGGCTAGTGACGATGCGCTAGAAGCAAAAATATTTTTCGAGGCTCCAGAAAATTTAGCCTTCGATCATCAGCAAATCCTGGATGCGTCAGGAGCCTTCCAGCGTGGAGAGGACCGCAAAACTGGTTCAGTTAGCGAATAGGACTCAACAAAGTTTATATGTAAGCCTATTACATCCTAATTTGCAGTACCCCATGCTGCAGATGACACGGGGTGTAGCAAGAATGTCAGGCTCAGACAAGGAAGCCATTTTGATTCGTGTATCCGAATTCTTATCCAAAGCCGTCAATGAATTAGCCGATGCGCTTAACACCGTTGCTAAACAAGTCACCGAGTTTCAAAGCAGTCTGAATAAAATTCGAAGTGATTTGAAAGAGGCACAGGTCACTCCTATGGCTGCGGCAAGTACACCTTTGATGGCAGCGGAGCTCAGTACCGGAGGACCCTCAACAGACGAGTTATTTGATTTTCTTGAAGGTGATACAGCAGCTATCGCTACCGCTGATACAGGTGACGAAGCTGAATCCATTTTGCTTGGAGAAGTTACAGCTGCAGCACCGGCTATCCCCACACCCCCTGCGGAGGCTCCGCCAGCAGCACCACCAACAGCGCCACCCAGTGCACCACCTAGGGCACCGCCTACTGCACCACCTAAAGCAGAACCTGCAGCCCCACCTGCGGCCCAGCCTGCCATGGCACCTCCTAGTGCGCCACCTGCAGGAACAACCAGTCCGCCTCCTGCCCCCGCACCAGCTACCGCAGCTGCTGCACCTGGAATTGCAGGTTTACGGAACGAAATGATGGCAGAGATCAAGCGGATTAAAGAGATTTTTGAAACCTAATCTTGCTATTATTTTTCATAAGTTATCACACGAAGTTAATGTGATAACCTCAAATCCAATCCTCACTTCGAGATACATTCATCACTGTCTTCTTACGAGGACGGAAGAAAATGAGAGGAACAGGTTGCCTTGAAAATGAAACTCTAAGTTGACAAGCGCCAAATAGTGTTATTGGCTAATATGTAGAACATCTCGTCCTTATAGATCACAAGAGCATGGTGGTATTTAGCCACCGCTAGAAAGGTCTTGATCTTCGTCTCCTCGCCATCTCGGTACCTCATCTCAACCGTTCCACCGACAGAGCCTTTGTTGATACCGAGCTTGTCAATCGCTCGCTCATCCACTATTGGGATTTTGAGCGCCTTGGCTTCATTGTAGACGGCTTGGCGGAATGCGCTGACTGCAGGTTTTGACATAGTTTCTTCTCTCCGTTATCCGATTATGGAATAGAATTGACTTTGGGGATATGAGCATATATAGGTTGCGTCTTGTTTGCGGAAAGAAGTTTTGGTTTAATGTCCTCTCATTAGGGTGGCGTTGCAAGATATTGCAGTCGAGAGCGTACCAGTGAGGAGTCTGTGAAGGCAAAATAGGCAGAAATCCGGGGTCCTTTGTCAGAGCCAAAAAAGGCTTGATAAAGATGACGGAAGAAGGCGCGCTGCGTTTCTTTAGGCATAGATTGGGTTAGCTGCTTCATTGCATGGGTGATTGCTCGTTCGGTCCAATGTGCAGGATTGAGAGTTTCATATAGCTGCTGATAGTAAGACCGGAGCTCACCTGAGATAATTTGATTCAAACCGTCTGGTGGATTAGAGAGGGTAATGACACGATATGTTTCAGGAGCATAGTTTGTGACCCAGGTTTTTGCACGGTTAAATAGCGTCGTGATTTTTGCCATTTGATCTTTTGTCAAAGATGTAGCTATGAGCTCACTATCAATGAGTTTTTTGATAGCGGCCCTCGGAAGGTTATCGGCGGGAATAATTTGTGTGAGGAGCACGGCATGTAAGTATGGGATTTGGAGAGGAGGTGTTTTGGAGACAGGTTCAAGGTTAGCCAGTTCATAACTTCGACGAATATCTTCAATTTCCTGAGGCGGGGCTCTGGGTGTATCGATTTTATAATAGACTCGTTCAGCCCTTTCGTATTGTCCTATATAATTGGGAATGTACTCAAGTCCTAGGGTGAGACGTTTCATTGATTTGTTTTTAAGATAGATATACCGGAGAGCTTCTCCAGGAGCCACCGAGACCCATGTTTTCGGTGTAAACCCTTTGAAGTCTGAACTACCCATGTCACCTTTATCAACACCGTTTTCAATCAGACCCACCCATTCATTGGCATAGGGAACCGGGGGCTTGAATTCAAAGAAAATTTCTGCGATTTCTTTAGCGCTATCACGTGATCCACCAGGAGTTGCATGGTCTTTTCCAAAAGGTTCAAATCCCACATCAAGGACCATCCAAAGGGCAGCCCATTCGATACGCCATGACAGTTTGCCGTTTTCGATATTTGTAGTTCCCTCGTTATTACACCCATCGCATCGGTAATTAGCAGTATATGCATCCAAATCGACAGAAATGACTATTGTTGTACTTATTCGCCGACAATATTCACAGACGACGTTAATTGGGAACCAGTCGGGGGGAAAAGGATTTCTCACCCGATATTTATTGATTATTTCGCGAACTCGTTCGCGATGCTCAATAGTAAAGCGAACTAACTCATGCATTTTTGGCCGAGTGTAGATTTCATTTGTACTGACGATCGTGGTATCACGGCTGAAGTGATCTAAGTAGTCTCCGAAATCTTGCCAATAACGGTCGACCCAACTATCTAGCTCATCTTGGGGGTCAGGTACATCAATTAGACGGCGACCCACATATTCTCTGGCGGCATCAGGATTTGGAAACTGCGCAAGTTGCCTGTCTTTTCCCTTCCATTCATCACTGGTGTACCGGACCACATAATGCTGAGAGCCATATCCCTTCTGACGAATTTGATGCATTACCGTGTTGGCCAAAGTAATTTCACCACGTAGCCGACCGACATGCTGCAAACCGGATACGGATAGACCACAACTAGAATCAATCTTTGGAGCATCAACGCCCCAATAGTCGATAATTTCCTGAACCAAGGCATCAATCCAATGCTGATACACATTTTGTTCAGGCACCATGGTCACCAAAGCTATCGACCCTGTAATGAATAGGGCTTTATCAAAGATTCGATTCTCATTCAATATGAGAAGCAGGAGTAGTTGCACCAACTTCCTTGAATAATTGGTGGATAGACTCAGAGAGCTCATCGAAGTTTGAATCTGTTTTAGCAGAGATGAATACTCCGGGGAGGCTAAACGTCTTCTCAATGAAAGCCTTCGCTTCACCCACTTGTCCGGGTTCAGACAAGTCGGACTTGTTCAACACAACAAGAATCCGTGATTCATCAATTCCTGTATCCCGTAGAATTCTTAATGAACTTAGCATCTTCATTTCCAATAACTGCATCGGCTCAGAAACATCTACTACAAGAAGAACAACATCTGCCCCACGCATATCATCAAGATTCAGCTGAAACGCCGAAATCAACTCTGGATCTAGGTCCAAGGCAAATCCGATGGTGTCCACAAAAAACAGCTCAGGATTTTCCGCCATCGACCATTTTGAAGCCAAAGTAGTAAAAGGGCGATCACTCACCTCTTTTTCAGCTCCCGTTAATGCGTTGAACAGACTTGTTTTTCCAGCATTATAACATCCCACGATACAAACCATGGGAATTTGTAATTCTCGACGTTTGCGCATTCGTCGATGATGCTCCTTACGATAACGTGATAGCTCTGCAGTTACCTTTGCAATGCGCTTCCGCAGTTGTCGTAATTGCGCGTGATACGCATACTCACCTGGTCCCCGTCCACCACGTCGAGCGGGACGTTCACGCAGCAATCGTTCGCTCTCGGTGACCTTGATATATGGATAGCTCTTCTGTAGGGCAGCCAGTTCTAGCTGCAACTGCGAAACGCGATCACGAGCTTCCCGTCCAAACACCTGCAGTACAATCTCATATCGATCATAAACAGGCACACCCAATGTGCGTTGCAGATTGTATTTTTGCATCGACGTTAGTACATTGTAAATTGCAACGGCTTCAATGTCCTCCAACGCAACAAGCCCAGCGATCTCATCTACTTTACCCCGTCCAAACAAAAATCCCCCATGTCGGCGCATACGGGTCTGTAACACGGTCTCGATAACTTCAAACCCGGCAGCCTCAACAAGACTCAGAAACTCTTCTAATTGGAGTGGC
Organism: uncultured archaeon; assembly: GCA_964347045.1. Taxonomy (GTDB): domain Archaea; phylum Asgardarchaeota; class Hermodarchaeia; order Hermodarchaeales; family Hermodarchaeaceae; genus Hermodarchaeum. The sequence continues at coordinate 548 of CAYFXC010000017.1, read as the reverse complement.
CACTCAATATGATCATGCACATCACGCCGTAACATTGCCAGCAAAGCTCGTGGCAGTGTAAACTCACCCATCCTCATCAGCACATCAAGCGGGAAATAAAGGTTTGTCTAATGGCTATTCATCTGGTCAAGCACAAAGCCTACCAAAAAAAGGGAGACAATTAGAACACTTAAAATTGTCATCATGCTTACAATGACATTGGTAAGAAGGGCTAGAGGAAGACGTAGAAGAGCCAGACGAAGAACAGATAAAAAATTAAATTTATAAGTGAAACAGCGCCAAACGCGCCTTAAAACTCGTAAAACACGCAGAGGGATGAATTATCAAAAATCAGAGCCTTTACGACATAAAATAAAAAATGGAACCGACTAAAATCTCTTTTCTTCAACGTTAAACGTTCGCTCCACCACCCAAACGTAACCGTTATAAGGCGCCACCACGCACAGTAAACCAGCGAGAAAGGTGGCAGGACAAAAGCCCTGTCTCCAGAGGTTTACCCCGGGAACAAGCATACTTGGCTTCAACGAGGAAAAGCCGCAATGCAAGCC
>CAYFXC010000016.1:26627-40087 GCA_964347045.1 uncultured archaeon | reverse complement strand
CATCAAAATCGAACACATCGGCCACTACCTCGGCGAATACGCCCCCACCAACAAAACCGTCCGCCACGGCAACCCCGGCATAGGAGCTACAAGGGGAAGCCAATATGTACCTCTCAAATAAATATATAGATTTTGAAAATCTATATAGATTAGATTCATTGTAATTGTGGAGTTTAAGTATCTCCTTTTAATTCATCTTTCGATGAAATATGAGTAAGCAGAACCTACGTGTGTTTCATATAACTGATTTTCTTAGAAAGAATATTTTCGTACAATTGAACCAAAATTTTGGTAAAACGTTCTTTTCAAAAATTCTGAGCAATATCTCTTTGAGTGCTCTTTCGAAGAAGCTTGAAGTAGAGATTGATTTGCTAGCTCGATATGCTGTAGACTATCGCGAGGATTTGTTGGAGCCAGTTTTCCTCGAACTTGAAATTCTGCTGAAACTCCTTAAAACCTATAATGAATTGGAGGAAAACCCAGACCTTCTCTCTGACATAGAAAGGAATATTCGCGCCATCAAAGGTTATGGAAGATCAGGGATTTTACGAAATCCGCGACTACCAATTAAAGAGGATGTTCATCTTATTCGGTTGGTGATCCATTTAATTGGAGATGGAACATTAACTGAAGAATATGGCACTTCAAAAACTCCGCACTATACTAATGGAAGTGCCTTCCTCCGAAATCAGTTTCTTCACAAAATGTCAGCAGTGTTCGGAGATGTTTCAGACTGTACTCGTAGTTATTCTGATCGAAGTGGAAAATCCCGTTCATATGTAGCTTTTACAAAATGGATTGGTTATCTAATTCGCTACTTGTATCCTGATGCTAGATTTGATGAGAAATCAGGATCTTTACCAGCTGTATTTTTAAAATTACCTTTGGATTTGAAGGCAGAGATGGTGCGGACGTTTGGGGATGATGATGGGCATGTGGGGACGCATTCGATTCGATTTACATCCGGTGGGTCAACAATTCTTGAGCAAATGCGGACACTCATTCTCGAGTTGATGGGAGCGACGTTGCCTCATGATGAGTGTGAGGAATTGATGAAATCACTGGGGGCGGTGAAGGCGTTTCGGAGTTGGTTTATTTTGGATGTGTATCGACCGGTGTATCGGTGGTATGCGGAGCACATTGGTTTTACGCATCCGGGGCGGGCGGAGCGGTTGGCGTTTCAGTTAGAATGTGACAGGGTTTGGCAAGAGCGGGGATTGGATGGGTTTGATTTGGATTTTTTGACGTTGATTAGGCTGCGGGATGTCGGGTCTGTGGGGGAGGTGGCGCGGCGGTTTGTGGTGCGTGAGGATTTTGTGTTTAAGGTGGTGCAGCGGTTGCGAAAGTTAGGATGGATTCGGGTGGTGGAAAAACAAAAGTTTACTACAATGTATCAGACGACGGTGAAGGGTGAAGCGTTTTTGGAGCGGGTTTGGGCGCGGGGATGGAGAGTAGCGGATCGGGTGGTGATGGAGGAGGGGTGGTGGAGCAAATTGCGAAAGGCGCTGCTGGATGAATTTGGAACGGGGGCGGCCGTGGCGCGGGTGGCGGGGCTGCCGGAGACGACGACAAGGGCGTATTTACAGGGGCGTCGGCAGTGGATGGATGGCAAGTGGGTCGTTGCGCTGGCTGAGGTGGTGGAATGGGGTATTGATGAGGTGTCGCGGGGGGTCGTGGTGGGATTTGATAGGAAGGTGGCGCCGCGGTATGAGCAGTGTGATTTCTTGGGCAAGGACTTGGTGGTGTATCGGCAGTTGAGTATGGGAGCGATTGGGTTTGAGGAGTGGTTGGAACGTCATGGGCGGGAGGTGGGGCGGTCGGAGAAGTTGTTGGATGCTGAGTTTGCAGTGAAGTTGCAGAGTGCGGCGGCGGTTCGAGATCGTATTGTTGAATTGGCGGAAGCCCAAGCCGGAGAGGTAACGCTGGGGAAGTTGAAGGGGGATTTGGTGTTACAGGGGTTGGTGGCGAATCGGTATTCTGCGTATTTGGCGGATCGGATGGCGAAGCTGATTAAACAGGGCGTGTTTGTGCGGGTGGGGCGGGGTCGGTATCGGTTGGTTCGTCCGGTGTCGTAGGTGCGTTGGTATCGTTTTGGGGTTTTCGGAGTCCTTTGAAGATGTTGGGCCAAGTGCGGATGACGGCGACTGCGAGGAAGAGAATAAAAAGGGTGGTAGTGTAGGGGTCGAAGAGGGTGCCGGTGGAGGGTTCGAAGAGGACGTGGAGGGGGGCAATCATGGGTCCGATGCTGAGGAGGGGAGTGGGAATGGGGCTGGTGGGGAGGAGGATGATGTGGAGGTTGAGCCAGAAGGCGAGGGGGATGGGCCAAAGAAGGGCGTTCCAGTATTGGAGCCAGTCGAGGATGGTGTGGCTAAGGAGGGAGAAGGCGACGATGAAGGCGGGTTCCTTGTAGGTCGGAAACCAGTTATAGGTAATACCGATGATGGCTACGCTGATCGGCACTAGTAGAATGAGGGAATGGAAGGCGATGCGATGTAATCCCCAGAAGATATCGAAGTCGGGGAGAATGGCGACCCAGGCGAGGAGTAGCACCCATTTGGGCTCTTTGACGAGAACAAGGCAGATGAGGCCTGCAATGGCGATGTGTGCAAGGAGTGTTGGCATACTTATTGTTTGAAGCAATGGTGCTTAAACATTCGTGCTGGGGCACTGCGGGGTATTGGTTAGTAAAGAGCTAGGTTTAATAGGGGCTGGCTGCGAAGGAGAGTTGGTTTTTCAGAGGTTGACGCGATGAAGCCCTGGTTACTTAATATTTTAGCGTGTCCGATTTGTAAGGAGCATCCGTTGACTACCTATGTGGTGGATGTGAAAAAAAATCGCTTGAAGGATAAAAAAGGGTTAGCAGGGGAGTTGGTTATGCATCATCAGCGGGGCGTGTTGAGTGAGCCGTCGCTGGAGCCGGTGCATAATCTGTCGAAGGATAAGATCTTTGATCAGCGGTTGGCAAAGGCCCGGAAGGTGTTTGCGGCGTTATCGAAGCAGAAGCCTGAGCCCGCGGATTTGGTGCCCTTGGTAGAATATTTCCATGGGATTGAGATTCAAGTGGGGGCTATGCGGTGCGAGAAGTGTCAACGATGGTATCCGATTGGCAGTCGCGTGGAAACGATTCCAGAATTGTTACCCGATGCGGGGCGAGATAAAAAGGCGGATGTTACGTTTCTTCAGACGCATCGTGATGTGCTTCCCCAAGTGATTGTAACAGGGTCTAAACCCTTTGCATTAGAAGAGGACTAGTGGGGGGCACAGACTAGCAGAATTTTTATATAGGGCACAGGGGTTCACTCTCTTCGCTCTCACATTGTTTGGGAGTGCGGACCAGCGCCGAGGGTTCCTGTGATTCTCGTTCTTGCTGCTGCAACCTGCAAAGTGAGTGTTGTAACAATCTAGGTTGGATACCTCATGCCCCAATTCGGCTATTCCATCATTGGTCTGGATCCAGACAAAACCGCACGGGCTAGCGGACGCGAGCTTCGAATGTCACCCAAAGCGGCTCGAGAAATCTGTAACGAACTCCGTGGTCTCCGTTTAGAAGCTGCAAAGACCTATTTGGAAGCGGTTATTGCTATGCGTCAGGCGGTGCCCTATCGACGGCATGATAAGAAAGTTGGACACCGCAAGGGTCTGCATAAGGCCGATTCTGGTCGATACCCGGTGAAAGCTTCGAAAGAGATCATGCGTGTGTTAACTAACGCGGAGAATAATGCAGATTACAAGGGGTTGGATCTTGACCGGCTTCGTGTAACCCACATTTCAGCGTATCCGGGTCGGGTTATCAAGCGTTTTATCGAACGCGCTCGTGGGCGGTCGACTCAATTCAATGAGCAATTGGTGCATGTTGAGGTTGTATTAACGGAGGAGTAAGAATGCCAGCAGAAGATCATTTTATCAACCGTGGGTTATTGAAAGTCAAAGTAAATGACTACTTGCGTCGAGAGCTGCGACGTGCAGGTTATGCTGGCGTAGATCTCCAAAAAACACCATTGGGAATGCGCGTTGTTGTCTATGCTGCACGTCCTGGTATGGTTATTGGTCGACGAGGAACCACGGTCCGCGAATTAACTGAAACGCTAGAACACGATTTCGGGTTAGAAGCGCCACAAATTGAAGTAAGCGAAGTAGAAGTACCAGAATTAAATGGTCCCATTATGGCTGAACGATTAGCACAACGTCTTGAACGGGGTGACCACTTCCGTCGTGCAGCCTATGGTGTTCTTCGCCGCATCATTGGAGCAGGTGCCAAAGGTGTGGAAATTTCCATCTCAGGTAAACTCACCAGTCGTCGGGCGCGATATCAGAAATTCCGCAGTGGCTTCGTTGCCAAAACTGGTGAACCGGTACGAAAAGCCGTGAGTCACGGGTGGGCTTTTGCAATTATGAAACCCGGTATTCTTGGTGTCCAGGTCCGAATAATGCTACCAGACACTGTTGCACCTGATCATCCGGTGATTATTCATAAAGAAGTGGAAGTTCAAGTCATTCCTGCTCCCGCCCCTGATGCTACTGAAATGGAGGTTGTTGAAGAAGAACTTCCTATTGAAAAGGCTCCTTCAATCGAAGAGTTTGTGGAAGAAGGTCCTGAACCGGCTCCCGAGTCAGCTGAACCAGAAGCTCCGATAGTCCCCGAGCCTGAACCAACACCAGAACCTTTACCTGAACCAGTCCCCGAAGCGGTTCCGCCTCCTGAAGAGAAACCCGCGCCTGAAAAGCCAAAGCCGAAGGCAAAACCCAAAAAGGAACCCAAAGTTGAACCCCCCACGGAAAAGGAACCTGAAAAGCCCAAGGTCAAACCCAAGCCAAAGAAAGTAAAGGAAGAACCAAAGAAGCCCAAAGCCAAACCCAAAGTGAAGAAGGAAAAGGTAGAAGAGAAACCGAAAGGCAAACCTAAGGCTAAGCGGGTGAAGGTAGAGGAGAAACCAAAAGCGAAGCCCAAGGCCAAAGTGGAACCCAAAGCAAAGACAAAGGCTGAGCCAAAGGCAAAGAAAGAAAAAGCCAAGCCAAAACCGAAGGCGGAAACTAAGCCCAAGAAACCGAAGGCGGAAGAGAAACCAAAAGCCAAGTCCAAGACTGCTACCAAGGCAAAGATTGAGAAAGCGGCAAAGAAAGAAAAGAAGACGAAATCCAAAGAGTCCCAGGATAAGGCCTTAAAATCCAAGAAGGAGTCTTCGAAAAAGTGAGATAGCAAGGAGGCGATTAGGGCATGGCATTACTGACGATGGAAGAAATCCGGAACATGAATCTGGAAGAACGTGAACGGAAGCTTGAAGAATTCCGTGCCGAGCTCGCAAAACAACGTGCTGCTATGATGTCAGGGGCGGGCATGGAAAACCCAGGTGTTATTCGTGGGATTCGAAAAAACATCGCTCGAATTCTTACAGTTAATAATGAAGAAGCGCGGCAATCAGCTGTCGAAGGCTTCGGAGGAGGCGAATGAGTATGCCTCATTTCACTTGGCTCGCACTTCGTCCTCTCATTGGTCTATCCGCTGCAGTGAAGCAGACAAAGAACCCCGCACTTTACAAGATTTCAGGGATCATTGTGGATGACACACATAACATGCTTACACTATTTGATGGGCTTCGAAACCGTCAGATTCCGAAGACATCAAGTTCCTTTGAACTGTCTTTGCCTAGCGGCGAGACAGCAGAAATTGAAGGAAGTGCTCTATTAGGGCATCCTGCCGAACGATTAAGGAGGGCGAAAAAACTACGATGGTAACTCGTAATATTGGTCTAAAAGTTAATCCACCTGAAGAGGAATGTGAAGACCCTCATTGTCCATTCCATGGTACACTGCCTGTTCGAGGGCGTCTCATCGAAGGCGTTGTCGCCAGTACAAAGATGAGAGGTACAGTAACAATTCGCCGTGACTATCTAAAGTTTATCAAGAAATACCGTCGATACGCACGCAGCCATTCCATGACCGCTGCCCATCACCCCCCCTGTATTCCCCTTGAAGTGGGAGACACTGTTCGGGTTGCTGAATGTCGACAACTTAGTAAGACCGTATCTTTTGTTGTTGTGGAACGTGTTAAAACCAAGGAGGCGTCTGACTAGTGGTGAAACGAGGACGTAAAACCGCTGGTATTGCAAGACCACGGATTAGTCGTGGGCTCCCCACAGGTGCTCGGCTCACGGTAGCAGATAACAGTGGTGCACGAATCGTCGAAATCATCTCCGTCATTGGCTATCACGGGCGGCTTCGTCGACAACCTTCAGCTAGCGTAGCAGACATGGTGGTAGTCTCCTGCAAGGCAGGCACTCCCAAGATGCGCCGCCAAGTACTCCGTGGCATTATTGTTCGACAACGCAAACCCTACAGACGCAAGGGCGGACAATGGATTCGTTTTGAAGATAATGCAATCGTCATTACAGGAGAAACTGGTGATCCACTTGGATCTGAAATTCGTGGTCCCATTGCACGAGAAGCGGCTGAACGTTGGCCTCGTATCGCCAGCGTCGCTAGTATCATCGTTTAGGAGTTGAGAAATTGACCTCAAGAAAACCCAAGAAACAGCGCAAAGCCCGCTATACTGCACCTTGGCATCGTCGCCACAAATACCTTACCGCGAAGCTGGCTCCTGATTTAGTGGAAAAACATGGTATCAAACGGATTCCTATTCATAAAGGGGACACTGTCTACATCACTCGTGGAGCTTTCCGAGACTCAGAAGGTGATGTACTTGAAATTGACATGAAAAATCTAAAACTGAGTGTCGAAAACATCACAATTGAAAAAGTGGATGGTTCAGCGGTTGCCTTCCCCATCCGTCCTGAAAATGTCATGATTACCAAACTGGAAATCGATAAGACACGTCAAGCCGTCATTGATCGTATAGCTGCGGCCCGTGGCGAACTTGCGGAAAAGGAGGATTAGAAACATGGCAAAAGGTCCTAGAAAACACATGAAGCGATTAGCGGCTCCTGGTCATTGGCAAATTAAGCGTAAAGTTCGTCCCTTTACTATTCGTGCCAACCCAGGTCCCCATGCTCTACATGAAGGTATTCCCTTGGGTATTGTTGTACGAGAAATGCTTCAACTCACCACTACACTAAATGAAACCCGACGGGTCATCTCTCAAGGACACGTGAAAGTAGACGGACGAACACGAAAAGACTACAAATATTCTGTTGGGCTAATGGATGTTATTGAGATTGATGAAACCAAAACGCGAGTTCGCGTAGTCCCTGATTCTCGACACCTCCTCCAACTTATTAGAATCCCGAAGAAAGAACAAAATCTCAAACCCTGTAAAATCACAGGCAAGAACACCGTAGCAAAGGGAAACATCCAACTCCATCTCCATGATGGACGCACAATTCTGCTTCAAGTCAAAGACCCCAAAACTAAGCCCAAGGAACCATACCGTCCCGGCGATATGCTCCTGATCAAGTTACCGGAACAAACCATTCAGGAACATATCCCACTCAAAAAGGGTATCACTGCCGTCATTACCGGCGGTGACCATACGGGCAATGTGGGCAAACTCATCAAAATTGATCCAGAGAATCGATTAGGAACCATCAAAACTACCACGGATAAGACCATTCTAACAGCCATTCGCTACGTCTTTCCCCTTGGTGTCGACCAACCTTTAGTTTCTATTCCGGAGGCTAGCTAACCATGTCAACTGCGAAAAAAACATCTAAACCCAAAAGCACAACGAAGCGATCTACTTCAGCGAAGACAAAACCAACTTCGTCAGCTACCAAACCAGCAAAACCTCAACCAACTCCGAAACCAAAGGCAAAGAAGGAGAATGTAATGCGGCAAATTTTCATCTCAAAAGTTGTCGTAAACATGTCTCTGGGTACTGGTGGTGAACCTTTAGCCAAAGCTAAAACGATTCTTAAAGAGTTGACGGGGCAGAAACCTGTAGATGTCTTAGCAAAGCGCACCAATCGTGACTTTGGTCTTCGCCAAGGTGAACCCATGGGTTGTAAGGTCACCCTTCGTGGTGAAAGAGCCAAAGACTTTGCTAAACGCGCTTTGGACGTGACTGATTTCCAGATTCCAGTCAGTGCGGTTGACCATTCTGGTAACGTGTGTTTCGGTATCTCCGAACACATTCAGATTCCCGGTGTCAAATATGATCCCAGTTTAGGAATCTTTGGAATGGACGTCTGTATTTGCACTGAACGTCCAGGATTTCGAATTAATCGCCGACGACGCGGACGCCACAAGGTTCCTCGCCGTCATCGAATCACGCCCGATGAAGCGATGTCTGTACTTACAGCAGAGCTGGGAGTACAATTTACCCGACCAGAATTGGAGGATGAATACTGATGTCACTGGAGAAAAAACAGGGTAAAGGACACCGTACATGCAAGCGATGCGGGACACACCGCGCAATTATTCGTAGCTACAATATTGAACTATGCAGGCGATGCTTCCGGGAAGTCGCCGAAGAGCTCGGCTTTCGGAAATTCAGTTAGAGGTGAAAAAGACAATGACCGTGAAGAATCCATTGGCGGATGCCTTCTCAACCATCATGAATCATGAGCTACTTCACAAATCAGAGGTTATTATCGCCCCTGCTTCGAAGAAAATCGGTGCCGCTTTACGCATCATGCAGCGAATGGGCTATGTCGGCGAGTTTGAATTTATCGACGATGGTAAAGCAGGAATGCTCCGGGTGGAACTTCTAGGCCGGATTAACCAATGTGGAATAATTAGCCCACATCATCCAGTAAAACGTCACGACTTTGAAGAATGGGAGAAACGCTTCCTGCCCTCTCGAGCATTCGGATTTCTCATTGTTTCAACCCCAAAGGGCTTCATGACACATCGAGATGCCGTCGAACAAGGTCACGGAGGACGACTCATCGCCTATGTCTATTAACCATGGAGTGGATAGAAAAAATGCCTGCAAAAACAACACACTTTGAAAGATCGACTCCAATTCTGGAAGACACCACAGTAACAATTGAAGATAAGCGTGTAACCGTCCAAGGTGCCAAAGGCGAAGTCATCCGCGACTTCAGCCATATCGACGTTAACATCAGAAAGGCTCGAAACAGCGTCATAGTGTCGGTAGAATATCCTCGGAGCCGACAAATTGCTCTAGTAGGCACCATTGTTTCCCACATCAAGAACATGATGCTTGGTGTAACTCATGGAGTCACATACAAAATGAAGGTCGTATTTGCCCACTTTCCACCCACAGTCAAAATTGAAGGTGATCGACTCATCATCGAAAACTTTTATGGCGAAAAAGCTCCGCGCCGCGCTAAGATACTCCCTGGGGTGAAAGTGACTGTACAAGGCGACGACGTTATCCTGGAAGGCATTGACATCGAACTCGTCGGGCAAACTGCAGCTAACATTCAACATTCTACAAAACTTCGTCGAAAAGACCCTCGGAAGTTTCATGATGGAATCTATGTTTATGAAAAACAACTAGGTGAACGACACTGGAAAATTTAGCCAACACGGATGTGATAGACAATGAAAAAGAGTAAACGCATTAAGAAACTTCAACACGCGCTTTACAAGAAACGGTTACTGAATCAACGAAAGCCTAAGTTTCGACGTCCGGAGAGTTGGCGATATAAACGATTAGACACTGGATGGCGGCGTCCTAAAGGCATTGACTCCATGATCCGCAAGCGTGAAAAAAATCAACCTAAAATGCCTCGTATCGGGTATCGGACTCCTACGGACCTTCGAGACTATCATCCGTCTGGCATGGAGGAAGTGCTAATTCACAATCTCCAAGAAATGGAAGGTCTTCATCCAAGAATTCACGCGATTCGGATTGCACGCCGTGTGGGTGATCGTAAACGTTTAGCAATTCTTGAACGGGCTGATGACCTTGGCCTCCGCGTACTCAACCCACAATTGAAATCAGAGGTACGAGAACTTCTCGACCTTGACACTGAGGAGATCCTCTAGAAGGTGAATAAAACAGTGAATGTGAGTTCCCAACGAAAATTAGCAGCTCGTCTCCTAAAAGTCGGGGAAAACCGGGTTTGGATTGATCCTGATCGGCTAGATGACGTAGCCCTGGCAATTCGACGAGATGATATTCGCCGATTAATCCATGAAGGGGCTATTCGTAAGATCTCTATCCAAGGCATAAGTCGTGGACGAGCTAAAGAAGTACATGAAAAACAAAAACGAGGACTTCGCTCAGGACCTGGCAGTAGAAAGGGTAAACGTACGGCAAGGCTCTCAGGAAAACAACGATGGATGATAAAAATTCGTGCAATTCGCCGACACCTTAAGAAACTCCGAGCTCGGCGAATTATCAAACCACGAGATTACCGACGACTATACCGGCTCTCGAAAGGGGGAATGTTTCCTTCCATTCGACGAGTCGACATGTATATTCAAGATCACAAAATGAAGAGGCGAAAATAAAATGGCACATGGACCACGATACAAAGTTCCTTTCCGTCGACGTCGTGAAAGTAAAACAGATTATCACGCTCGACGCCGCATGGTGGGCTCTGGACGGCCACGCTTAGTTGTTCGAAAAACAAGCACACGAATCATTGTCCAGATAATGGAAGCTTTACCAGACGGTGACCGATGCATTGCTGTCGCAGATTCGCGACAACTAAGCCAATTCGGCTGGCAAGCTGGAGTGAAAAACCTCCCTGCTGCATATCTCACAGGATTCTTGGCGGGTCACCGGGCTCTGCAAACCGGAACGAATACAGCCATTGTCGATCTTGGACTAATCAGCCCGATTCCTGGATCACGGATTTTCTCTGCAGTTAAAGGCGCCATTGATGCAGGTCTCTCCGTTCCTTGTTCAGACAAGATGTTTCCTGTTGAAAAACGAATCAAAGGGGAGCACATTGCTGGGTATGCGAAAGATCTCAGTGATAATCAACCCTCTACCTTCCAACGTCAATTTGGAAAGATTTCAAAGAGACGCATTGATCTCACCCAGCTCCCTGGCATGTACGATACCACAAAAAAGAATATTACAACGAAATTCACTCGAGGGAGGGCAACTAAATGAGTCGAGCATCTCGTTCGCAACGTCCAAGGCAGTTCAATGTCGAAGAATGGGAACCGGTTACTAAAGTCGGGCGGCAAGTGAAGGCAGGGGAAATAACATCCCTTGAGGATTTGTTTCAACTAGCTTTACCTATTAAAGAACCTGAAATTATTGACCTACTACTCCCAGATCTTCAAGAAGAAGTCATTGATATTAATCTGGTTCAAAAACAGACCGATGCAGGTGAGAAATCACGATTTAAAGCCACAGTAATTGTGGGAAATGAAAATGGGTTTGTCGGCATCGGTGAAAGTAAGGCTCCTGAAATTGGGCCGGCTATTCGTAAAGCTATTCTTCGGGCAAAACTGAACCTTATCTCAGTTCGTCGTGGATGTGGAAGCTGGGAATGCGGATGCCAAGATCCGCACTCGGTTCCCTTCCAAGTAAATGGAAAAACGGGTAGCGTCCGCGTTATGCTTCTTCCTGCACCTAAGGGCGTTGGATTAGTTACAGCTGATACCATCAAAGTCGTTTTACGGCTTGCCGGTATCCACGATGTCTGGTCTCGCACTCGAGGTCATACTCGAACTACCCTAAACTTCGCTCAATCTGTCTTTAACGCACTAAAAGAAACTAATCAGATAATGACCCCCCAAGATTGGACACGGAGAGCCGAATAAGATGGCAAAAGAAACTAAAGATACCCATGCATTGGTTGCAGTCATACGAGTACGCAGTAGTATCGGACTACGGCAAGAAGCTAAAGATACGCTGGCGATGTTGAGTCTTTCACGTGTTAATCATGCCGTTGTCTTGGATAAACGTCCCACCTATCTGGGAATGTTTCAGAGAGCGAAGGATGCAATAACGTGGGGAGAAATTGATGCACCCACTTTATCACGACTTATTCGAAAACGAGGTCGCCTGATTGGAGATAAACCTATCACAGATTCTTATGTATCAAAACACTCAAAATACAAAACAATCGACGATTATGCCAAAGCCCTCGTTTCTCAGAAGGAAAAAGCGCTGGCACTTCCAAAAATGAAGAAATTCTTTCGGCTTCGACCCCCATCGAAAGGATTTCGTGGAAGTCTTAAGCGAACTATTCAACAGAAAGGTGAGCTGGGCTATCGTGGTGAGGACATTAATGCCCTCCTCAAACGAATGTCATAAGAGGAAGGATGCGAAAGAAGGAAGGATTGAAAATGAAAGAAGAAGACGATCGCCGAAAACGTAAACGCTGGTGGGATGATGAATCCACAGATGCTCAATTTGAAGCGCTCCAACGCATGTTTGAAGAAATCATGAAAATGTTTTCAGACATCAATCCCGAAGACATGTTTGGATCCGATGCGCAACATCATATTGAAGAGATTTTAGAACAATTACAAAAGAATCCAATGGTTTGGGGTTTTTCTGCGGGTATTGGTCCTGATGGCAAAATGCGATTGAACCCCTTTGGTAACCTTAACCCCGAGGGTGCACCTCCAATAGTTCGGAAGGAACGTGAACCACTCGTTGATGTAATGGAACAGGATGATGAAGTAATCATTATTGCTGAACTTCCTGGCGTGAAACAAGACGAAATCAACATCAAGGTTACCGATTACACAATTACTATTCAGGTTGAATCCACAGAACGAAAATACGCCAAAAAAATTGATCTTCCAAGTCCTGTTGATACTACATCAGCCAAGACAAGTTATAACAATGGTATCTTAGAAATCCAGCTTCAGAAACGTTAGCTACACGGAGAGACTAAACATGACAACAAGGAAACCCAAAAAGGTTCGCCGGTTTCGTGGAAGCCGCATGCATGGCTATGGTCGGATTGGTCAACACCGCAAAGGTGGTCAACGCGGGGGAAAAGGAAAGACAGGTGGTAAAAAGCATGACTGGACCTATGTCACTGCCCACGACCCCAATCGCTTTGGGAAACATGGTTTCCATCGCCATAACAAACTACGCCAAAACCACACCACGATTAATGTGGGCGATATTGCTCGAAACCTCCCGAAATTTTATGAAGGAAAACCTCCAGCCAAAGAAACACCCATAACTATTGATTTAGGCGCTCTCGGATACGATAAAGTGCTCGGGGCAGGAAATCTTACAGTGCCTCTTACAATTTCCGCACCTCTCTTTACTCATCGTGCTGCGGAGAAAATTAAAGCTGCGGGAGGAAAAATCAAAGGAACCATTCAAGATCCCACCAAGCATACTGCTCCTGCCCTAAGAAAAGTACCTGAAGCTACACCTAAAGCTAAGCCTAAAGCCAAGCCAAAACCAAAGACCACAACGAAGGCAAAACCGAAAAAAGCCACCGCGAAGACGAAAACAACATCTACTGCAAAGACAAAAACGAAACGAGCAACAGCTACAAAAGGAAAGGCAAAGACCTGAACCAAAACACAATTAAACCGTGCGAACATCGCATTTCAACCTCGAAACGGATTTACACGAAAACATGGAATAATATGGGGCAAACGGC